>JAVBLJ010000032.1:0-56677 GCA_031553615.1 Eubacteriales bacterium | reverse complement strand
AGCGCATCGCGTGCGCTCCGTTGTACTTCGACAGCACCATCGTGATCGCCGCCGTCAGCGTCGTCTTGCCGTGGTCTACGTGTCCAATCGTTCCGATGTTTACGTGCGGCTTGTTGCGCTCAAATTTTGCCTTCGCCATGGGGAATCCTCCTCGCATTCTTGTACAATTTTTCGTTGGCTGACAGCGCAGCCCGGCCTTGACCGGGCGCAAGTATTCCGTATATGGAGCGGGTGATGGGAATCGAACCCACGTAACTAGCTTGGGAAGCTAGCACTCTACCATTGAGTTACACCCGCACGCCCGCCTGCCATACGAGTGCTATTGTAGCCAAACCCGGCGGCTTTGTCAACAAGATTTCCCATGAAGATAGCCGGGTTTCTAGGCGACCCCGCCGCTACTCCTCCATCAGCTTCTCCAATTTGCGCTTCACGCGCTGCAGCGCGTTGTCGATGGATTTCACATGCCGCCCCAAATCCTCGGCAATCTCCTGATAACTGCGCCCGTCGAGGTAGGAGGTGAGCACCTCCCATTCCAAGTCGGAAAGGATTTCGCCGATCCGCCCTTCAATATGATGCAAATCCTCCTGACCGATCAGCAAATCCTCGGGGTTGGAGACGCGCCCCTCGGTGATTACGTCCAGCAGCGTCCGATCCGATTCTTCATCGTAGATTGGCTTGTTGAGCGAAACGTAGGAATTGAGCGGGATGTGCTTCTGCCGCGTGGCGGTCTTGATGGCGGTGATGATCTGGCGGGTGATGCACAACTCCGCGAACGCGCGGAACGAAGAGAGGCGCTCGGGCCGGTAATCGCGGATCGCTTTGAAAAGCCCGATCATCCCCTCCTGCACGATATCCTCGTGGTCCGCGCCGATCAGGAAGTAGGAGCGCGCCTTGGAGCGCACGAAATTTTTGTATTTGTTGAGCAATTGCTCGGAAGCTTGGTCGTCGCCCTCCTGCGCCAGCAGGGCGATCTCCTCGTCCGGGATATTCTCAAACCGTTCCACGGCTGCTCACCTCCTCTTCCGTAAAATGCGTTACTCCTTTTGCCTGCGCATCTGCTCCAGCTTTTCGCGCTGCTCGGGCGGCAACCGCTCCTCGATGGGGTTGCGCTTCGTCACCGGATCGGCTGCGTGGGCGTGTTTCCCGCGCGTGCGCACCTCGCTCAGCTCGCTGAGCAGCTCCCGCGCTGAAAGCCGCACCGCGCCCCGGCCCAGCACCACGGTCTGCTCCACGCTGTCCGAGGTCGCGACCTGCAGGGGCCGATGCTTGGGGTTGTTGTGTGCCACCGACTCGATGTAGTGATCGGCGGTTTCGCCCTGCTTGGTAAACACGCAGGTCAGCGCGCCAGTCTGCTCGCGGCTGCGCTTTTTGCGGTCGCTGTGGTGCCCATCGAACACCAAGATGATCTCGATTCCGGAAAAGCCTGCGTAATCCTCGAGCGCGCGCTGGAGCCGCTCCCGCGATTCCTCGATCGTCCAAGCTTCGCGGACGGCCTGCGGCCATGCGCCGATGATGTTGTATCCATCCACCAGCAGCAGCGGCCTCACGGCTGACGGCGGCGCACCACCTCATACAACAGCACGCCTGCGGCCACCGAGGCATTCAGCGAATCGATGCGGCCGCATATCGGCAGCGCCACGCGATGATCGCACTTTTCCAGCACCAGGCGGGATATGCCTTCGCCCTCCGCGCCAATGACCAGCGCGACTGGGCCCGAAAGGTCGCAGTGATCGTAGCGCTCGCCGTCCATCACGGCGGCGTAGGTCCAAATGCTCTGCTCTTTTAATTGCTCGATCAGGCGCGCGACGTTGCCCACCCGCGCCACCGGCAGGTACTCCACCGCACCCGCCGAAGCCTTCACCGCCGCCGGGGTCAACCCGACCGCGCGCCGCTCGGCCACAATCACGCCGTGGGCACCGGCACACTCCGCGCTGCGGATGATCGCGCCCAGGTTGTGCGGATCGGTGATCCCATCCAGCACCACCAGGAAGGGCGGCTGATTGCGCTCCTTGGCCAGCGCCAGCATGTCCTCCACCGTCGAATACCGGAAGGCCGAGGCGAAGGCCACCATGCCCTGATGCCCCGGCGAAAGCGCATCCAGGCGCAGCCGGTCTACCTCCTGCACCACGATATGACGCTCGCGCGCCATCGAAATCAGCTCGCGGGCCGATCCGCTCAAATCACCCCGCGCGACCAGCAGCTTCTCCATATCGCGCCCCGACTTGAGCGCTTCGCGGATGGGATTGCGGCCCACCAGCATGTTCTCGCGGGGCATGTCCGGCTCCTCCGCGAAGCCAGGGCCCTGAAAGCCCGGCTCCTGAAACACCGGCGCGGGGCGCGGCCTGCGTTCGCCGCGATCGTTCGGCGCATATCCCGGCCTGCTCGGGCGAGCCGGACGATCGGAATACACGGGGCGATCCGAACGCTCCGAACGATCAGTGCGCTCGAAACGCGCCGGTCCTTTGCCGTGCTCAGGGCGGGCAGGCCTGTCCGCATAGGGCGCGCGGCCATTCCCCTGGGCATCACGCGGGCCTTTGCCCGCTGGGGTGTAGCGCGAATCGGAGCGCGGCTTTCCACCCTGATTGAATCCGCCTTCACGCTTAAAACCGCCCTCGCGGTTAAATCCGCCTTCGCGCTTAAAACCGCCCTCGCGGTTAGCGCCGCCTTCGCGGCTAAAACTGCCCTCGCGCTTCGGCCCACCCTCGGCGTGGAACGATCCCTCCGGCCTGCGGGGACGGTCGCCGCTGTACGCGCGCTGATCCTGCGCTCCCTCGCCATATCCCGGCCTTGCGGGACGGCTGGATTGCGAACCTCCGCCCGGGCGTTGCGCTCTGCCCGCGCCCGAAGGCCGCTCCGACCTGATCCATTCTTGATCGGATCCGTGCTGCGCACCGGGCTTCTTGCCCTTTTGCTCGTACCACTTCGATCCGCTATCCTTGCCCTTGCGATCATACGCCATGGTGTTTCCTCCTCATATCTACCGATGCTTCTACCGATTTGGATTTGGATGCTGTTCCCGTTATTTTCCCGCACTTCCCCAAAACCCTTCGGCATCGGTATCAGCGCGCATCCTTCATTGCTTGTGACTTGTGACTTGTGACTTACGACTTACGACTTGCGGCTTGCGGCTTGTAAGCCCCGCGCGCTCTTTCGGCCTACTCCGCTGCCTTGATTTGCTGAAAACGCTCGCGAATCTGGGCAGCTTGGCCGCAGCTGCGGCTTCCCTCCGGGCAGCCGGAATTCAGACAGCCCGGGCCCGCTTGAGCGAACAGCGTGGGGGCGACGCGATAGGCCTCGCGCAGCATCTCCCAGGCCAGCGCGCGTATCTCCCACTGGGCGCGCATGCAGCAGCGCAGCGAAAAGAAATGCAGCAGCTCGCGCGCGTTCATGGTAACCAGCATGCGGGTGGCCGATGCGTTAGGCAGCACGAACCGCGCATCCTCGTTGGCCTTTTCGCCCGCGCCGCCCAGCTCCTGCTGCCACTGCGCATACCAGACGTGCAGCTGCCCCATCTGCGCCTGAAAACGGGCGATGGCCTCCTCGCCCAAAGCCTCGATGGCGGGCGGTATCACATAATCGAAGCCCTTTTCCATGGACACATAGCGCTGCGACTGCACGCTGAAGCTTGCGATTCGATGCCGGGTGATCTGCGCCAGCAGCGACCGTGAAACCCCTTCGATCGCAAACGTGAAGCTCGCGTGCTCCACGGTGGATAGGTGGCCGCTCTCCATCACGCCGCGCAAGAAATCCGTCTGATCTCGGGCGGCGATGCGCTCCTGCAGCGCATCCAAATCGGCGGCGGCATAGCAAAGCCGCGCCGCCAACGCCACCGCAGCATCCGGGTCAGCGGTATGGCGAATCAGCTCCACGCGCAGTCTTTGTTGCGGCATGTACAATTTCTCCTTTATGTGACACATCCATTTGATACGCCAATCCGAATCGCGCGAGCGTGCATTTCAGGCGCACAACAAAAACCCGACGGCGCTATGCGCGATCGGAGTTATTATAGCAAGCATTGCCTCGCATGTCGAGGTTTTTCGGCAGTTTCTCTTGCATTTCTCGCGGCATCTCCCGTGCAGCCGCGCAATGCTGACGAATCGGTGCTACCGCCGCTGCGCCGGGGAAGGTTCCGGATGCTCCGCCAGCGCCGCCCAGGCCAGCACACCGTCGCGTATGCTGCGTGCGACGCGCTCGCGGTAATCCGGATCGTTGAGCAAGGCTTCCTCCTTCGCGTTGGATAAAAAGCCGCATTCCACCAGCGCGGAAGGCACACCCAGCGTGAGGATATAGTAGTCGCCCGATTGTATATGCCGATCGCGCGCCGGGGAAAGCGCGGTATTCATCGCCCCCTGCAACGCCCCGGCCAGCGCCTTCCCCGCCGGACAACCCGCGCGAAAAAAAATCTGCGGGCCGGACTGCCGCCTGTCCGTATACTCATTCATATGAATGCTCAGCACCAAATCGGCCTTGCCTTCGGTGATGAGCAGCGCGCGCCGCTGCATATCCTGCAGCTTTTTGCGTATCTTCGGATTCTCGTCGCAGAGCGCGTAATCGCCCTCGCGCGTCATGATCACCTGCGCGCCCTGTGCGCGCAGCAACTCCCGAAGCCGCTGCGCTACATCGAGGTTGATTTCTTTCTCCATCACGCGGGTTTTGCGCCCCACCGCCCCGCCATCGTACCCGCCATGGCCCGCGTCGATGGCGATGCGGAGCGATGCCAGCACGCTCGAGGCCTGTACGGCATCCTCTGTGCTACCTGCGGCGGAAACCGTCCGTGGAAGGTGGCTGGCCCCGAAGAAAAGCAGCAGTGCAGCGCAGCATGCGGCGGCTACCAACGCAAGGGCAGGAGGCAGCTGAACGATATACTTTCTTAACATACGCTCCCCTTTCCGCCAAAACAGACCGAAGTCTTTCCCTTTATGAAGCACTTCTTTACCTTTTTTTCATCGCTATGCAGCGACCTGAGCGACTGCATATTCACACCGCATGCATATCCGGAAGCTGCACGACCTTGCGATTGCATGGTTCCCGCGCATACGTCCGCGCATGTGATGCATAGCCTGCACTTTGCATGGTTTTGAGAGCATCGCGATATTCGTTCTACCCCTAGAGTAATCAAAAACGAGAAGTATTTCCACACTGTCCACAGGGTTATCCACAGAAAAAACCCTTTTCACACCATGCGCTCGGTGTTTTTCCACAGATTTGTGCCCCTTTTTACCTCCTCCCGCAAGTTTTCCACAGACCGCATTCCTCTCGGCCACTTTTGCCACATCCGACACGTTGCCGGCTCCTTTTCGTCATATTCCCACAAACCGATTGCGGTCGGTTTTCAATTTTCCCGTCGCAATGCACCCCGGTAAAAGAGAATATGCGCACGTACCGCAGAAGTGAACCGGCAAGGTATGGGTATACAAAAAAGCGCCTCGAACGAGACGCTTAGGCGCACCCGCCTCTCTATGCACTTTCAGCCGAAAGGATCACACCAGCGTCAATGCAGGATCGGCATTCAGCGCAAGGTCGGCAATCTCCCCGCGCATCAGGCGGTAATACGCCGCGCTGCCGATCATGGCGGCATTGTCGGTGCATAGGTTCATGGGCGGCATGTAGAGCGAAAGCCCGTGCGTCTCCGCCTCGCGTTGCAAACGCGCGCGCAGCAGCCGATTTGCCGCCACCCCGCCCGCCAGCGCCAAAGCGGTCGCCCGCGTATCCAGGGCCGCCCGCATCGCACGCTCGACCAGCGATTCCACCACCGCATTGCGAAACGAGGCCGCGATATCCGCCGCCGGTATCTCTTGCCCGGACTGCCGCCGCTTGTGCACCGCGTTCACCAGCGCGGTCTTGAGCCCGCTAAAGCTATAATCGTATCGCCCGGCGGGCGCAGGCTTGGGCAGGGAGAGCGCGTGGGGATTCCCCTCCTCGGCCAGCACGTCGAGCAACGGCCCGCCCGGATACGGCAACTGCAGCACGCGGGCCGCTTTATCGAACGCCTCGCCCGCTGCATCGTCCTGCGTTTGGCCTAGCAGGCGGTAGCGCCCGTAATCCTCCACCTGCAGGATGTGCGAATGCCCGCCCGAGGCCACCAGGCAAACGAAGGGCGGAACCAGCCTCGCGTGCGCAATGTAGTTGGCGCTCACGTGGCCCTCGATGTGGTTGACCGGAATCAGCGGCTTCTCGGCGGCAAAAGCCAGCGCCTTGGCAGCGGATACGCCGATCAGCAGCGCACCCACCAGTCCCGGCCCGTGCGTCACCGCCACCGCGTTCACCTCGCTCAGGCCCAAGCCCGCCTCGCGCAAAGCTTCCTCCACCAAGGGATTGATGCTCTCCACATGCTTGCGCGAGGCGATCTCCGGCACCACTCCGCCGTACTCGGCGTGCAGCGCAATCTGCGAATAGAGTACGCTGGAGAGCACCTGCCGCCCGTCGCGCACCACGGCGACAGCCGTCTCATCGCAGGAGGATTCGATAGCCAGGATGGTGGCGCTGCCCGAGGCGCGAAGCCGATCCGCCGTGGCCTTCGCCCGCTCGAAATATGCCATCGTTCACGCCTCCCCTTTGCGCAGCTTGCGAGCATTTCGGATGTATCCCCACAAGGAGACGATGAATACAAATGCGACCGCCACCGCCCAGAAAAGGAGAATGCGCAGCGCAATTTGCTCAAAAAAGGTCTGGGGCAGCAGACGGATCAGCAGGTCTGTTTCCGGGTTGAGCAGCCAAAGGTCGTTGGTAAACGCCACCTGGTGAAAGAGCCAGAAGATCGACCGGAAGTCGACCGCAGCCCAAATGCCCGCGATGGCAAGCAGCGCCACGATATCTGCAACCCCCAGCAAGCTTCCCTTGGCCGCGCTCGCCCTGGCCCTCGCCTTACTCTCGTCCGAATTCTTTCTATTGCCCGCGAAGATCAGCGCGATCAGCAGTATGCCGATAGCCCAGATCACATGCTTCGCCAGCCTCATGAGTCCCGCCACATCCTGCATGTGCGCAATCTCGAGCTCATTGAACGCCTTCTGCTGCTGGCCGCCCGGTGAAATCTCCAGCAATTCCAGCGACCCAGTGTTTCCGTTCATCGCAAGGGCTAAGGATTGGACAATGGCTTGCCGATCCTCCTGCGAAAGCTCCAGGGGCGGGAACGCCGCCTCGAAGCGCAGCCTGCGCTCGAAATACGCGCGGTCCGTAGCCACGAGCTGTAGGACGCTCAGCAAAAGGAACAATAGAGCGAGCCACGTTGCTACGCGGCTCCAAAGCTTTGCTTTTATTCTAACGCTTTGCATGGCGCTCCTCGCCTTACTGCATCTGCAGGTAGGCGGTGATGAATCCATCGAGATCGCCATCCATCACGCCCGCCGTGGAGCCCACCTCGTAGCCGGTGCGGTGATCCTTCACCATGCTGTAAGGATGGAACACGTACGAGCGAATCTGGCTGCCCCACTCGATTTTTTTCATTTCGCCCTTGATGTCGCTCATCTTCTCTTCCTTCTCGCGCTCGCGCAGCTCGAGAAGCTTTGATTTCAGCATACGGATACAGACCTCCCGGTTTTGCACCTGGGAGCGCTCGTTTTGGCACTGCACCACGATGCCGGAGGGGATGTGCGTCATGCGCACGGCGGAGTCGGTGCGGTTGACGTGCTGCCCGCCCGCGCCCGATGCGCGGTAGGTGTCGATGCGCACTTCCTCCATATTAAGCTCCATGGCCTCGTCCTCCAGCACGGGCGCGACGTCCAGCGAAGCAAAGGAGGTATGGCGGCGCGCGTTGGAATCGAAGGGCGAGATGCGCACCAGGCGGTGCACGCCCTTCTCGGGCCGCAGAAAGCCGTACGCGTTTTCACCGGCTATCTCCATAGTGACCGACTTGACGCCGGCCTCGTCGCCCTCCTGAAAGTCGAGCAACTTCACGGTATAGCCCCGGCGCTCGCAATAGCGGGTATACATGCGGTAGAGCATCTGCGCCCAATCCTGGGCCTCGGTGCCGCCCGCGCCCGCATGCAGCGAGATGATGGCGTTCGAACGATCGTACTGGCCGCGCAGCAGCGTTTCCAAATGAAGCGCTTGCAGCTCCTGCTGCATTTGGCCGATCTCGCGGCCCACCTCGTCGGCGGATTCCTGATCGTCGCCCTCCAGCGCTAACTCGATGAGCGTCTCCGCATCGTCCGCGCGGCCCTGCAGCTTCGCGAAATACGCCAGCTTGTCGCCCAGCTGCTTCACCCTCTGGTTTACCTTGGTGGATTTCTCCATGTCGTTCCAGAAATCGGGGGCGTTCATTTCCTCTTGCAGCTCGGCCAACTCATCCTTCATGTGGGCGAGGTCAAAGGGATTCACCTGCCTGTGCGATGCTTTCCCGAATCTTGTTGAGATCCTGCTTGTATTGGTCCAATTCGATCATCCCGCTCACTCCCCACGGCTTTCGCCTGCTATTTTGCTCTCTCCGAAATCCACGCCGGGCTTGGACTATTCGTCCTTGCCGCAACAATTCTTGTACTTTTTGCCGCTGCCGCACGGGCAGGGCTCGTTGCGCCCCACCTTCGTCGCAGTCTTCTTGGGCTTAGCGGGCTCGTTGCTCGGCCCCTTGGTCTGGGCCTGCACCTCGGTCGCCACGCGCTTGCGCTCCGGCGGACGCTCCACTCGCGCGAAGTATAGCCGCACCAGCGTCTCCTCGCGGATCAGACGCACCATCTCGTCGAACATCTCGTAGCTCTCGAACTTGAATTCGACCACCGGGTTCTTGTTGCCGTACGCGCGCAGGCCGATGCCATCGCGCAGGTGATCCATGGCGTCGATGTGCTCCATCCAGTGGGAATCGACGGCATTGAGCAGCACCACGCGCTCGGCCTCGCGCATGTCCATGCCGTGCTCGGTAAGCAACGCTTCGCGCTGGGCATAGAATTCATTGGCCGCGCGGCCCAGGAACTCCTGCAGCTGGTCGCGCGTCCAGCCCTTGGCCTCCTCGCGCTGGCTCTCCAGCGTGCCCGGCACCACGCAAAGGCGCTGCAAATACTCGGTCAACCCAGCGTAATCCCAATCGCCGTAATCCTCGCCGCGCCCGGTGTACATGGTGACCGAATCCTCGATCACCTGCTGCACCATGCCCATGATCTGGCCGCGCATGTCCTCGCCCTCCAGCACCTTGCGGCGCTGCGAGTACATCACCTCGCGCTGCTGGTTCATTACGTCGTCGTACTGCAGCACATTTGTGCGGAGATCGAAGTTGCGACCCTCGATGCGTTTCTGGGCGTTCTCGATCTGCTTGGTGAGCATCTTGGCCTCGATGGGCTGATCCTCCGCCAAACCCAACCGACCGATCATGCCGGTAACGCGCTCGCCCCCGAACAGGCGCAGCAGATCATCCTGCAACGAGATGATGAACTGCGACGAGCCCGGATCACCCTGGCGGCCTGAACGACCGCGCAGCTGGTTGTCGATGCGGCGCGATTCGTGCCGCTCGGTGCCGATGATGTGCAGGCCGCCGACCTCGACCACCCGTTCGTGCTGCTCGTCGGTCTGCTTCTTGAATTTCTGATATTGCTCGCGGTAGAGGGCGCGAATTCCCAGCACTTCCTCGGAAACATGCTCGTTGAAGCCCATGGCCTCTTCGATGATGTTCTCCTCGAGGCCCTGCTGGCGCAGCGCACGCCGCGCCAGGAATTCGGGGTTACCGCCCAGCAGGATGTCGGTGCCGCGGCCCGCCATGTTGGTGGCGATGGTGACCGCGCCGTAGTGACCGGCCTGGGCCACGATATCGGCTTCCTTATCGTGGAACTTGGCGTTCAGCACCTCGTGCGCAATGCCGCGCATCGTCAGCATGCGGCTGACCAGCTCGGAAACCTCCACCGAAACCGTACCCACCAGCACCGGCTGGCCGGTAGCGTGACGCTCCACGATCTGCTCGATCACCGCTTCGAACTTGCCCTTCACGTTCTGGTAAACCAGATCGTTCATGTCGGAGCGGATCATGGGGCGGTTGGTGGGCACCTGCACCACGTCCAGCTTGTAGATGCCCTTGAACTCATCCTCCTCGGTCTTGGCCGTACCGGTCATGCCCGAGAGCTTCTTATACATACGGAAATAATTCTGGAACGTGATGGTGGCCAAGGTCTTGCTCTCATGCTCGACCTTTACGTGCTCCTTGGCCTCGATGGCCTGATGCAATCCGTCGCTGTAGCGCCGGCCCACCATCAGTCGGCCCGTGAATTCATCCACGATAATGACCTGATCGTTCTGCACCACGTAATCCACGTCGCGCTTCATCAGGCTATGGGCACGCAACGCGGCGTTGATGTGGTGGACGATCTCGTTGTTCTCCATGTCGGCCAAGTTTTCCAAGCTGAAGTGCTGCTCGGCCTTCTTCGTGCCCTGCTCAGTGAGGTTGCAGGTCTTTTGCTTTTCATCCCTAACGTAATCTTGATCCTCGCCCTCGCGAAGGCGCAGCACGAACTGATCGGCGCGGCCATACATCTCGGTGGATTTTTCGCCCCGGCCCGAAATAATGAGCGGGGTGCGCGCTTCGTCGATCAGGATGGAGTCCACCTCGTCGACGATGGCGAAGTGATGCCCGCGCTGCACCATGTCCTTGTAGTAGATGACCATGTTATCGCGCAGGTAATCGAAGCCCAGCTCGTTGTTGGTGCCGTAGGTGATATCGGCAGCATAGGCGGCGCGGCGCTCCTCGTTGGTGAGCCCGTGCAGTATCACGCCCACGGTCAGGCCCAAGAAGCGGTGAATGCGACCCATCTCCTCGCCCTGGAAGCGGGCCAGGTAATCGTTGACCGTCACGATGTGCACACCCTTGCCTTGCAGCGCGTTGAGGTAGGCGGCCAGCGCGGAGGTCAGCGTCTTGCCTTCACCGGTCTTCATTTCCGATATGCGGCCCTGGTGCAGCACGATTCCGCCCAGCATCTGTACGCGGAAATGGCGCTTTCCGTAGACGCGATCGGTGGCTTCGCGCACCAGGGAAAAGGCCTCGGGCAAAAGATCGTCCAGCGTCTCGCCATTGGCCAGGCGATCGCGGAAGGATTGGGTCAGCTCCGGTATCTGCTCATCGGTCAGCTGCTTATGCGCGTCCTCAAAGCTATCGATTTTGTCCACGATCTTATTCAAACGCTTCACTTCCGAAGCGTTTCCATCGCCGAACAACATTTGTAACCAGCTCACGTGTTCTTCCTCCATTTTTTCCGCAGAGTAGCTCCGCAATCGATGTTCATTCTTTCCACAATTTAAAAGTATAACACTTTTGAGGTTCGTAATCAACCGAGCGAGGGCGATTCAGCGAGATTCAAGGCACCTGCGCGCAGAAAAGTGCGCTGCGGGCAAAATGCTGCTTTCTGTCGCGTTTTATTGCGTTTTGTTGCGTTTTAATCAGCAAAAGTAAAGATTCCTCCATTTACAGGCAAGCGTGGTTCATGCTATCCTAATAAAGCGTGCGATTCGACGCACGAACGGGTGCGCACGTTTCGATCATCGCAAAGTCACAAGGGAGGGTTTGCTTTGAAAGTTCTCATTACGGGGGGCGCAGGCTACATCGGCTCCACCATCGCCTCGGCGCTGGAGGATCGCGGCCATCAGCCTATCATACTTGATTCGCTGGTGAACGGACGCATCGAATTCACCGAGGGGCGCGTTTTCTACCACGGCGACATCGGCGATAAGGCCATGCTGCAGCGCATCACCAGCGAGCACCCGGATATCTACGCTTGCATCCACTGCGCGGCGTTGATCGTCGTGCCCGATTCGGTCGCCGATCCCTACCGATATTACCGCGAGAATGTTTCGAAATCGTTGGATATGTTCCACACCTTCGCCGCGCTGGGGCTTTCGCGCGTGGTGTTCAGCTCTTCGGCTTCGATTTATGGCAACGTGCCCGACTTCGTGGCGGGCGAGGATGCGCCCATCGCTCCCCAGAGCCCCTACGCGCGCACCAAGCGCGTGATGGAAATGGTGCTGGAGGACCTGTGCGCCGCCGAACCGCTCAGCGGCATCGCGCTGCGCTACTTCAACCCCATCGGCGCCGATCCCAAGATGCGTTCCGGCCAATATTTGGCCCAACCCTCCCACGTGCTGGCCAAGATGATGCAGGCCGCCAAGGGCGTGGAGCCCTGCTTTTCCATCACCGGCACCGATTGGCCCACGCGGGATGGTTCCGGCCTGCGCGATTACATCCACGTATGGGATTTGGCCCAGGCGCATGTCGACGCGGTGGAGCATTTCGAAGCGGCGCTCGATCCGGGCAAGCGCTTCGCGGCCATCAACCTGGGCACCGGCAGCGGCGTCACGGTGTTCGAGCTGCTCGAAGCCTTCGAATCGGTGCTGGGCCGCAAGATTCCCATGCAGAAGCTGCCCTCGCGTCCCGGCGACGTAGCCGGTGCCTGTGCGGGCGTAAGCCGCGCGCACGAGCGCCTGGGTTGGAAAGCGCAAAAGACCATGGCCGAGGCCATCGCCGATGCGCTCAAGTGGGATGACCTATGGAAAGCCCGCCTGCAGAAGGCCTAATCCCGTCACCATGCCCGCATGCGCCAGCGTGCGGGTTTTATGTACAACTCGAAAACACTGCGACCACAGAAGGAGGATTCTTCATGCTATACCGTGAAGTAGGCAGGACCGGCAGACAGGCCAGCGTGATCGGCTTGGGCTGCGAGCACCTGGATGGCAAGCCCTACGAACAAGCGCGCGAGACCCTCGCCGCCGCGCTGGAGGGTGGCGTGAACATACTCGATGTGTTCATGCCCGGCCAGGAGGTGCGGGAAAACATCGCCAATGCGCTGGGCAGCCGCCGCAAGGAGGTGCTGATCCAGGGCCACATCGGCTCCACCGACATCGCGCAGCAGTACGATATCAGCCGCGACCTGCCCACGGTGCAGCGCTACTTCGAGGATCTGCTGCGCACCTTCGGCGGGCATATCGATTTCGGCATGATGTTCTTCATCGATTCGCAGAAGGATTACGACGGCGTGTTTGGCACCCCGTTCGCCGATTACGTGCAGCGGCTCAAGCAGCAGGGCGACATCGGCCACATCGGGTTCAGTTCGCACAACCCCGCGATGGCGATGCGCGTGCTGGATACCGGCCTGCCTGAGCTGATGCTGTTCAGCATCAACCCGGCATTCGACCTCTACCCCGCCGACACCTACGTGCTGGATAAGCTGGACGGCGGCGCCATGGATTCCTCCACCTTCCGGGGCCTGGACCCCCAGCGCGCCGCGCTCTACACCCGTTGCGAGCAACAGGGAGTGGGCATCACCGTGATGAAAACACTGGGCGCGGGCAAGCTGCTCTCCGCGCAGCATACCCCCTTCGCCCAGCCGATGACCGCGACGCAATGCATCCACTACGCGCTGACCCGCCCGGCGGTTTCCAGCGTAATGCTGGGCTGCAAAACGGGCGCGGAGGTAGCCGACGCGCTGCGCTATCTAGACGCGAGCGACGAGGAGCGCGATTACTCCGCCATTCTGGGCACGCTGCGCAACGATTTCCGCGGGCATTGCGTGTATTGCAGCCATTGCCAGCCCTGCCCGGCGGGCATCGACATCGCGACGGTCAACAAGTACCTGGACATCGCGCGGCTGGACAGCGCCCACGTGCCGCCCTCGATTCGCTCGCACTACGCCAGCCTGCCCCACCGGGGCGCGGAATGCATCGCCTGCGAAAGCTGCCAGGAGCGCTGCCCCTTCGGCGTGCCGGTGATTGAGAACATGGCGGAAGCCGAGCGGCTGCTGGGCTGAGCACACGCCGTGCACGCAAAAAGCACAGGTCAAGCGGCCTGTGCTTTTATTGTGTTGCTATGAAAGCGTGGTTGCGGAAAGGTTCGCTTACGCGTCCTTTTCCTTCTTCTTGTTGGAGCCATCGTCCATAACGACGACCTGCTTGCCATCGTAGTAGCCGCAGTGCTTGCAGACACGATGGCTGAGCTTCATCTGCTGGCAGCGCGGGCACTTGACGATGCCGGGCGCGGTCAGCTTCCAGTGCGTGCGGCGCTTGCGTCCACGCGATTTGGAAATTTTACCTTTTGGAAGAGCCATGATTACACCTCCTCATCCTGATTCAGCAGGGCTGCCAATGCCGAAAAAGGATGCTTCGACGGCAGTTCCTTCTGGCATGTACACGTTGTTGTGTTTCGGTTTACACCGCAGGTGGGGCACAGGCCTTGGCAATCCGGCGCGCACAGGATGCGCATCGGCATCTCCAGCCACAGCGCGCCCAGGGCTGCGTCGTCCAACTGCAGCGCGTGGCCTTCAAATGCGAAGAGATCGGGGTCGTCGGGATCGGGCTGGTGGCTAAAGCAGGCTTTCAGCTTGGCTTCGCCATCGTAGGTTGCGCTGCCCAGGCAGTTTGCGCAGGGCAACTGCATGCGGACGCTCACCTGGGCGCGAATCCATACCGTTTCCTTCACAGCCATCACGGTGCCCTGCACCTCCAGCGGCGAAAGGAACTGCACTTCCGCGCCGTCCCACGTGGTCGATGGCAATTCCTCGCTGCACGCAAAGGGGATCTCTTCCCCGGGAGCCTGCAACGCCTTCGTGACATCCAACCGCATGTACTCACCTCAAAACGCGACCATTTCGTATTATAGGGCAGAGGCGAAAATCTGTCAAGCCCTTAACCACACCCTAAACGGGAAAAGCGGGGGGAAAAGCACGCATCTGGCGGCAAGCGTCGCCTTGCGGCTTACTGCTCGATGATGGCGCGGGTATCGCGTGCGATGGCCAGCTCCTCGTTGGTGGGCACCACCAGAATCTTCACGCGGCTATCCGGGGTGGAGATATCGCCCACCGCGCCGCGGAAATTCTTGCTGTGATCCATCTGCACACCCAGGAACTGCAGGCCTTCCACGATGCGGGCGCGGGCCAAGTGATCGTTTTCGCCGATGCCCGCCGTAAAGATGACGGCATCCAGCCCGCCCATGGCGGCCGCATACGCGCCGATGTACTTGCGCGCGCGGTAATCGTACACCTCGAGCGCGCGACGTGCCACGGCATTGCCTTCCTCGGCGGCCTTGGTGATATCGCGCATATCGCTGGTCAGGCCCGAAAGGCCCAGCACGCCCGATTGCTTGTTCAGCACGTCCATCACGCCCTGGATATCGAGGTGCTCACGCTCCATCACATACTGGATGATGGCCGGATCGAGGTCGCCTGAACGGGTGCCCATCACCAAGCCCTCCAGCGGGGTCATGCCCATGGTGGTATCGATGGACTTACCACCCTTGACGGCGGAAAGCGAGGCGCCGTTGCCCAGGTGGCAAACCACCAGCTTGGTATCCTCCACGGTCTTCCCCAGCATCGCGGGCGCGAGCGCGGATACGAAGCTGTGGCTGGTGCCGTGGAAGCCGTAACGACGCACCTTGAGCCGCGAATAGTAATCGAAGGGCAGCGCGTAGAGGTATGCGCGCTCCGGCATGGTCTGATGGAACGCGGTATCGAACACCGCCACCATCGGCACACCCGGCATCACCGCTTGGCAGGCCTCGATGCCCATGATGTTGGCCGGGTTGTGCAGCGGGGCCAGCGGGATATTTTCGCGAATGGCTGCCGTCACCGCCTCGTCGATGAGCACCGAGGATTTGAACTTCTCGCCGCCGTGCACCACGCGGTGGCCCACCGCGGTGATTTCATCCATCGACTTCACCGCACCGTACTCCGGATCGGTCAACGCGGCCATAACCGCCTTGATCGCGCCGACGTGGTTGGCGGTGTAATCCTCGATGGAGAGCGTCTTATCCTTGGTCTTTTGCACCAGCAGCGTGCCCGGAATGCCGATGCGCTCCACTTGGCCCTTGGCCAGCACCGATTCGTCACTCATATCGATCAGCTGATATTTCAGGGAAGAGGACCCCGCGTTGATGATCAGTATATTCATAGCTCTACTCCTCCAGCGCCGAGCGGCGCAATTTGATTACTGCGCCGCAGCCTGGACCGCCGCGATGGATACCACCGAAACGATGTCCTCCACCGAGCAGCCGCGCGAAAGATCGTTAACCGGCTTTGCAAGGCCCTGGATGATGGGGCCGATGGCTTCCGCCCCCGCGAGACGCTGCACCAGCTTGTAGCCGATGTTGCCGGCCTGCAAATCCGGGAAAACCAGCACATTGGCCTGACCGGCCACCGGACTATCGGGGCTCTTGAGCTTGCCGACCGAGGCGACGAGCGCGGCATCGGCCTGGAGCTCGCCATCGATGGGCAGCTGCGGCGCGGCGGCCTGCGCGATGCGCGTGGCTTCCTGCACCTTGCTGACCAGCTCGTGCTGCGCGGAACCCTTGGTGGAGAAGCTCAGCATGGCGACCTTGGGCTCCATGCCCACCAGCGCCTTGCCCGTTTGGGCCGAAGAGATAGCGATGGCCGCGAGCTCGTCGGCCGTGGGGTTGGGGATCACGGCGCAATCGGCGAACACCATCACGCCGTTGTCGCCATAGCTGCGGTTCGGGCAATCCATCAGGAAGCAGGAGGACACCACCTTGATGCCCGGGGCGGTCTTGATAATCTGCAGCGCAGGGCGCAGCACGTCGCCCGTCGTGTTGATGGCGCCAGCCACCATGCCGTCGGCGTCGCCGGTCTTGAGCATCATGGTGCCAAAGTAGAGGGGATTGCCGGTCACCAGCTTGGCCGCCTGCTCCTGGGTCATTCCCTTATCCTTGCGCAGCTCCACCAGCAGCTCGATGTACGCGGCGGTACGGGGGCTGGTCGCCGGATCCTGAATGTTCACGTCGGCCAAATCAACGCCGAGTTCCTTGGCCTTATCGCGAATGGCCTGCTCCGCGCCCACCAGCGTGATGGCCGCAATGCCCTGTGCCACCACCTGAGCGGCGGCACGCACCGTGCGCTCCTCCGTGCCCTCCGCCAGCACAATGTGCTTGCGATTCGCCTTGGCCCTGTCCTGAATTTGTTGAAGAACCCCCATTTGCAAATCCTCCTTCGCGTGCTACACTACACATAGTCTCGAAGCATCCCGGTATCGGAACACCCCAGTATCGGAGCGCTATCGCATCAAAGCGCCCTTCGCGTCAATCCCTTCGCGCGGCCCCCGCGTGGAGGAATGAAAACGGCTGCATAAAAGAAACGGGAAACCATGCAAGAGCCGTAGTTTGATAGAAAAAATGCAAACCGGTGATATTATACAGGAATCGGCGCGTTTTGAAAAGCTATAATAAAGCTACAATGAAGGAAAAAATGATTTTTTGAGAAAATGATTTGCAAAAAAATTTTCTCATAAAAAGGATTCCTATCAGAAACCGCCGTTATGCCACAAGTTGCGATCGCACAGCCCGTCACAGCCCATCGCAGTCTATCGCAATCGGAGGAGGCCCAGCATGCGCATCTGCGGAGTCATCTGCGAATACAATCCCTTCCACAATGGACATGCCTACCACCTCGCCCAGGCCCGCGCGCGCACCGAGGCCGATTACCTGATCTGCGTGATGAGCGGCAGCTTCACCCAGCGCGGCGAGCCCGCCTTGGCCGACAAGTGGAGCCGCGCGCACATGGCGCTGCTGTGCGGCGCGGATCTGGTGGTGGAGCTGCCTGCGCTGTTTGCCGTGCGCCCCGCCGAGCAGTTTGCCTACGGCGGGGTATCGCTGCTGCATGCACTGGGGGCGCACTCGCTCGCCTTTGGCAGCGAAAGCACCGATCTGGAAGCGTTGCAGGCCACCGCAGCCCTGCTGGAGGAGGAGAGCGAAGATTTCCAGGAATCGCTTCGCATAAAGCTCGCCCAGGGCGCAACGCACGCGCGGGCCCGATCCAACGCGCTTGCCGAAGTTCTGCCCGCCGCCGCACATGAAGCGCTTGCACAGCCCAACGGCGCTTTGGCCGTATGCTATCTGCGCGCGCTGGCCCAGCTGGGCAGCGACATAACCCCGGCGCTCGTTCCCCGCGCCGGAAGCGGTTACCACGATTTGACCGCGGGCCCGATGGCCTCGGCCACTGCGGTGCGCGCGGCCATCGAGGCTGATCGATGGACGGCCGTGGAGGAGGCGACTCCGCCCGAGGTATACGAAGCGCTGCACACCGCGAACAGCATGGGCAGCTTGCAAAAGCGCGATGCCCTGGATGTGGCGCTACTGGCCAAGCTGCGCAACATGCCGAGCACCGACATTGCCGCGCTCTGCGACGTGAGCGAGGGGCTGGAGCACCGTATCCAGCGCGCCGCCTGGAGGGCTGGCACGCGGGAGCAGCTGCTTACCGCCATCAAGTGCAAGCGCTACACGCGCTCGCGGCTTTCGCGGATTCTGTGCGCCGCCTTGCTGGATTTGACCCGTGAACTGGCGGAACGCTACCCCACCCCGCCCTACGCACGCGTGCTGGGCTTCCGGCGCGATGCGCAGCCGTTGCTCACCCACCTCAAGCGAGCCGCCTCGGTGCCGCTGATCACCAAGGTCGCCACCAGCGGCTTTGGGGAAAACAGCTGTTTTGCGCTCGATCTGCACGCCACCGACCTTTGGTCGCTGGGTTGCGCTTCCCCCCTAGCGCGGGCAGCGGGCCGCGATTTTGTTACCTCCCCCATTATCGTGCCGTAATACCGTGCCGTAATACCGTGCCGCAATACCGTGCCGCAATACCCCGCGCGCGAGCACCCGCGCTTCTTCTTCCCCACCCTCCCGCGTATGCTGAGAGATCATCAGCAATGCGGGAGGGATTTTTCTGTTCGCTATTGCCGCCGGGCTGCTGCTGGCCTGCATGGTGGTCTACCCCGCCGACGTGATGGCCGCAGCCGGAAGAGGGCTTTCCGTGTGGGCAACGGCAGTGCTGCCCGCGCTGTTTCCCTACATGGTCTGCTGTCAACTGGTGGCCGCTTCCCCCGCGCTGGCCCGGCTAGGCCGCCCACTGACCCCGGCGATGCGCCGCCTGTTCCGCTGCCCCGGGGCGGCCGCACCGCTCGCGCTGCTGGGCATGATGGGCGGCTCCCCCAGCGGTGCCCGGTTGATCGCCCTACAGTGCGCCCAGGGCCGGCATAGCCGTGCACAGGCCGAGCGCATGGCCTGCCTGACCGGAACCGTTAGCCCCATGTTCGTGCTGAGCGCGCTGCCCGCATGGGCGGGGCTGCCGCAATGCGGCTGGCTGTTGCTCGGCGCACATTGGGCGGGCGCGCTGCTGGTCGCGCTGTGCTTCGCCCGGCTGATTCGCGAGGAGGCCGCCCCGCCTCCCGCCTCCCCTGCCCAGCCCAGCGGGCGCAGCCCACAGCTGGGCGAGGTAATCTCCGCATCCGCGCAGGTCATGCTTACCGTCGGCGGCTGCATCGTGCTAGGCACCGTCGCCTCTGCCCTGCTTGCCCGTCTGCTCCCTTTTTTGCCTGCCGAAACCGCTGCCGCGCTGCACGCTGTGCTGGAGATGGCCGGGGGCAGCGCGGAGCTGGCCGCGCTCGGCCTGCCCAAGCGTGGGCTGCTGGCCGCGTTGGCCGCCACCATATCGTTTGGAGGGCTATCGATCCTGGCACAAAACCTGGCCTTCCTTGCGCCCGCAGGAGTGCGCGCGCTGCCCGTGGTGCTGGCGCGCACCACCCATGCCGCGCTTTCGGCGGCGCTGGTCTGGTTTCTGGCCCCCGGCCTGCCCGCGCTGCCCGCCTATGCCGCACCCCAGGCAGCAGCCCTCTCCCCCGCATGGGGTGCGGCCCTCTGCGCCGCACCGTTGGGACTGTGGGCTGTGAGCCGGTTGCTTGGGGCCGCGCCGCATCAAAAAAGCCGCCGCGATTGCGACAGCTTGTAGGCTACAGCACCTTGCGCAGAAAATCCTGCGTCCGGGCCTGCTTGGGTGCGGAGAATATCTGCTCGGGCGTGCCCTCCTCAATGACCTGCGCTTCATCCATGAAAAGCACGCGATCGCCCACCTCGCGGGCGAAACCCATCTCGTGCGTGACCACCACCATGGTCATGCCGTCCAGGGCCAGCTGCTTCATGACGTCCAGCACCTCGCCGACCATCTCCGGATCGAGGGCCGAGGTCGGCTCATCGAAAAGCATCACCTCGGGCTCCATCGCAAGCGCACGCACGATGGCGATGCGCTGCTTCTGCCCGCCGGAAAGCTGGCCCGGATAGGAATCCGCCTTGTCCGAAAGCCCCACGCGGTCGAGCAGCAGCAGCGCTTTTTTCCGCGCTTCGGCCTTATCGAGGTGCTTGACCCGCAGGGGGGCGAGCATGATGTTGTCGATCACCTTGAGGTGCGGGAACAGATTGAATTGCTGGAACACCATGCCCATCTTGCGGCGCACCGCGTTGATGTTCACGTTTTTCCCGGTAATCTCCTGCCCATCAAACGTGATCGTACCGGAAGTCGGTTGTTCGAGCAGATTCAGGCAGCGCAGGAAGGTGCTCTTGCCCGAGCCGGAAGGCCCGATGATCACGACCTTCTCCCCCTGGCCGATGTGCTGATCGATGTGGGCAAGCACTTGTAGCTGCCCGAAGTTTTTGCAAAGGCCTTTAACGGTGATCACTGGCGCGCAACCTCCTCTCCAACATCTGCATCAGCACAGTCAGAACCTTGACGACCACGTAGTAGATAAGCGCCACGCCCAGCAGCGGCACCAAGGGGATGAATGTCTTGGCGCGAATCTGTTCGCCGACCTTGGCCAAGTCCACACCACCGATGTAGCCGAAGATTGAGGTCTCCTTGACGAGCACGATCAGCTCGTTGCACAGCGCGGGAATGACGTTCTTAATGGCCTGCGGCAGCACGATGTGCTGCATGTTCTGCCAGGTGGATAGGCCCAGCGAGCGCCCGGCCTCGGTCTGCCCGTGATCGATGGAGAGTATGCCCGCGCGGATGATCTCCGCTACGTACGCGCCGCTGTTGCAGCCAAAGGCGATCGCGCCCACCATCACCTTAAAATTCGGGCTGGTGGAACGCACATTGCCAAACACCACGAAGTAGAAGATTAGCAGCTGCACCACCATGGGCGTGCCGCGCATAATATCGATATATAGGCCGGAGAGGGCGGAAAGCGGATTGAACTTGAGTCTCTTGAAGCTCGAGAGGCGCATCAGCGCCAGGATCAGGCCCAGCGTGATGCCGATAAGCACGCCGCCCAGCGAAAGCTGCATCGTCACCTTTAGGCCGTTCAGGTATAGCTTGTAGCGGTCGCCCTCAATGAATGTGATATGCAATTGGCGCAAAAACTCGTCCACGGAATCTCCCCCTAGCTCTTGTGCTTGCCGGTGCATTGCGAAAAAGCAAGCCGAGGGGGCGCGAACCCCCTCAGCTTATCGGAACCGCAAAAGGAGCTGCCAAAGGAGCAATACTCCCCTGGCAGCGATCGTTCCCTTCGTGCGGTTCTTACTTCGCGTCGGTCTGGCCGAAGAACTGCTCCACCAGCTTGTCGTATTCACCGTTGGCCATGATCTCGGCGAGCACAGCGTTGGCGGCATCCAGCACCTCGGCGTTGCCCTTCTTGATAGCGATGCCGTACTTTTCGATCTCGGTCTCAATCCCTTCCAGGATCACGAGATCGGGGTTCATCGCAGCAAACACGTTGGCCGGAGCGGTATCGATGATCACGCAATCGGCACGGCCCGCTTTGAGCTCGGCAATGGCGTCGGCTGCGTTCTTAAAGGCGGAAATTTTTTCGGCAGGCACGCCCATCTTCTCGGCCAAGCCGTGTCCGGTGGTGGCTTCCTGCACGGCGACCATCTTATCGGGGATATCTTCCAGCGACGCAATGCCGTCGTAATCCGCGCGCACGAGCACCTTCTGCTGCGCATCGTAGTAAGGAGTGGAGAAATCAGCCTGCGCCAGGCGGGTTTCGTTGATGGTGATGGCGGCGATGGCCAGATCGATCTTGCCCGAATCCAGCGCAAGGATCAGGCCGTCAAACGCCATGTCCTCCACCACCAGTTCCTTGCCCAGCTTGGCGGCGACCAGCTTGCCGATTTCGATATCGAAGCCCGCGGGCGCGCCATTGTCGTCGATGTACTCAAAGGGCGGGAAGGAGCAGTTGGAGCCCAGGATCAGCTGATCCGCAAAAGCGGCAGCGGGCAGCAGGACGACCAAAGCGAGCACAAGCGCCAGAGCTTTTTTTGAAACGAGCTTCTTCATAAGGGTGCCTCCTCGAAATGCATGAATATTTGATATGGACGGATTATATCGTATAATCATAAATCTGTCAACCTTGATTTTGCATTCTTTTTCGCAATTTTCTGTCGAATTCGGATGAATATATGCATGCGATCCGGGCTTCCAAATCGTCATCGCTTCCGCATTTCGCTTGCGCGGCGGAACGGCAGATGATATTCTATCCGTATTCCTTTCCGTATTCCTTTCCGTATTCCTATCCACATTCCCATCCATATTCCCATCCACATTCCAGTATGATTGCAGCTATGGAGGTCTCCTTTCATGTTCACCATCATTGTCAACACCGTCGCCGGGCACGGCAAGGCAAAAAAAGTCGCCGCCCAACTGGAAGTGGCACTCAAGCAGCGCGGTCAAGCCTTCTCCATGGTGTATACCGAGCATCCCGGCCACGCGACCTCGCTGGCCCGGGCCTGCGCCGATCGCGGCGATTCCCGCGTGTTTTGCGTGGGCGGCGATGGCACGGCGTTCGAAGTCGCCAACGGCCTGCTGGGCTCCCGCACGGCGCTGGGCGTGATCCCCGGCGGCACGGGCAACGATTTCGTGCGCTCACTGGGCCTGCCCAAGGATCCGGTGGCCGCCATGGATGCGCTGCTCGCCGCACCCCCGCGCTCCATCAACGTATGCAGGCTCAACGACCGCATCTTCCTGAATGTATGCGGCGCGGGCTTTGATGTGGAAGTCATCATCGCGTGCAACAAGGCCAAGCGCTTTGCGCGGGGCATGCTGCCCTACCTCTACGGCGTGATGCATACGCTATTCACCTACAAGCCCATCCACTTCACCGTGGAAATCGACGGCGAAAAGCACGAAGGCCCGCTGCTGCTGGTCTCGGTGGCCAACGGCCAATATATAGGCGGCGGCATGCACATCGCGCCCATGGCGCGGCTGGACGACGATTTGCTCGACTTGATCATGATCAAGCCAGTATCGCGCCTGCGCATCCCGTTCCTGCTGCCAAAGTTCATCGATGGAAGCTTCATCAAGCTGACGCATCTGGTGGAGCACCGGCGTTGCCGCACGGTGTGTATCTCCTCCCCCAACATGCGGATGCAGATGGATGGCGAGGTCGCGGCCGTGGAAAACGCGATGCTCAACATCGGCGACCTGCGGCTCATGCTGCTGATGCCGTAAAGTTTTCGTGCCGCAATATCTCACGGCACAGTTATTTCACGCCGCAATAATCTCATGCAGCAGCGCCTTCACGCCGCAATGCCCGATCCGCTACCGCCTACTGCACGGGCTGATTGAGCATGCCGCGGCAAATCTCCTCCATCTCGGATAGCTGGTAGATCACCACCGAGCCAAAGGGCGCGTTGAGCAGATTCTCGATGGCGTGCCGATAGAGCTTAAGCTTTTCGAAAATGAGCACCAAAATCTCCGCATTCTGCTGATTTTTGGCCAGCAGGAAGGCGATTTCATCGGTCAATTGCATGCAAAGCCGCAGCACCAGCTCGCCCATTTGCGCAGGGAACGGCGTGAAAAACACCCCGGAGGCGATGCCTTCGGCAACAATTCGATCCATGAGAGGCACGTTCAGCTCCAACTGACGCTGCTTCATTTTTTCGCGCATCAGCGCGCCATCCTCGCGGTAGGCCACCCGCAGCAGCAGGGTGATGAAATCCACGCTATCGGTTTGCAAAATCGTCGCGCGGCGAAAAAGCGCGTTGAGCTTTTCGCAGGCCGAGCCCTCGCATTCGGCCACGGCGCGTTTCCCCATCTCATAGGAGCGCTGGGCGCGATCATCGCAAATGGCCTCCAGCAACGTGAGCTTGCTCACGAAGTGGTGATAGAAACCGCCCTTCGAGAAACCTAGCTCGTCGATTATATCCTGCACCGAGGTGTTCTCGTAACCGCGCTCGTAGAGCATTCGCTCCGCGGTTTCCAATATGATCTGCCTGCGCGTATCGCCCTTGCGCAAAACCGACACCCCCGTTTGCAGCTTTTGTATAACAGGCTTGCTTAATTAAAGTAGATTTCCTTTTGAACTGGCTTGTACTCGGTGCGCCAAAGCTTCTTTCGCTCGACCTCCACGCCGTTCTCATAGTATACCTTGTAGGTATCCACCACGTAGCCAGTGCGCTTTTCCTTGGCCACCTTGGTGGTGTTGGTGGCCAGATCGAGGGAACGCGTGTAGATCACCTCGTCCGAGGGTCGGTTTTCCTGCACGGTGGTGCTCGCCAGATCGATGCTGCGGCCCGGGCCCAGCAGCTTGCCGTACACCTCCACGGTCACCTTTTTATCGCTGTATGCGGCCACGATGAACACGGGGTATTCGCCGTTGTTGCGAAACTTAAAATCAAGCCTGGGCCAATCGACCGCCGCATCCTCGCCGCGGGGCACGTAGGTGGAGGGCCAGGAGTGCTGCGTGCGGCTGACGATCTCCAAATCGGCGCGAACCACCGCGTTGAATAGCGTGGAGGAGGTTTGGCAAACCCCGCCGCCGGTTTCATCTACCAGCTGCCCGCCGGAGATGGCCCCCGCTTCCAGGTAGCCCTTTTCCGGCGTGCGCTGGCCGGTGCATTCGTTGAAGGAAAGCGTATCGCCGGGTAAAACCACGCGCCCGTTCACCGCCTGCGAGGAGAGCGCGATGTTGGTATTGCGGTTGGCGCTGTTGGTGGTGGCGGTGGAATAGCTGGATATCCTGCCAAATTGCGAATTGATATCGGCCTGGCGCAGCTTGGGCTGCACCTTTTCCGCCAGCACCTGAATGGTGGCATCGTACCGCTTGGCATCCAGCGCGGTGATCACCTCGGCATACAGCCGATCCGCGTCGGCCTCCACCCCATCGCGCTCTGGCTCGGAGAGGAAAGCTTTCGTGTTGGGGTCGAATGCGGTCAGGCGCGCGTCGGCGGCGGGCTGGGTGATGCTATCGGCGATGGCGTTGGTGAGCTCGCGCACCTTCACGTAATCGTAGCCCCATTCGCTGTTTAAGAACATGCCATTGGTCTCCACGGCGCGCATATCGCTGAAGCGCTGCTGCAAGCTACCGCTGCGCCCATAGGCGTAGGCAAAGCGCAGCGCACTTTCGTACTTCGCGCCCACCGGCACCTGCGTGGAATCGATGCGCCAGCTGGAAGCGCCGTAGGAGATGGCGATCTGAAAATCGGCATTGTTGCGCTCGGATTGCTCCTTGAGCAGGGCAATCGCCTGATCCAGCGTTTGGCCCGAAATATCCACATTGTCGACGAAGGTATTTTGGTAAAAGACATTGCGATTCACGCGGTCGCGCAGGGCGAGGTACTGCTGGTACCGCCCGTACTCGCTTTGCACATACCAGCCCGCAACGGCCAGCAGCGCCAAGCACACCAAAATGACCGGAACGGCCCACAGGGGGGCTTGTCCACCACCACGGGTGCCGTTTCCGCCGCGCTTGCGGGCAGGCTGCTTGCGCATAGGCTGCTGCGCGGTCTGCCTGCGCTCCGACGAACTGCGCGGAAGCTCCACGCGCCGGGGCTGCTCCTGGTAGGAGGCAGGCCGCTGCCCGCCCTGGCCCTGATAGGCCGAGCGCGCATTGCCCTGGGGCGCGGTAGTGCGCTGAATCGTCGAAGTCGAACGCTGCGCCGTCGTAACCGTACGTTGGGTCGACGAACGGCTCGCCCGGTTGGTCCGGAAGGGCAGCATTTCGCCCAGCTCCGAATCCTCCCGCTCAAGCTGCCGCACTTCCCGATCGCCCGTTGGGCGGGCGGTACGGGTGTCCGCACCATTCCGATTGTTTGACGAATTGGCCACCGCGTATTCCTCCAATTATTTTTTCGCGCTTTTCATTCGCGCGAATCGTTCGCGTTATTCGTTCGCACAATGCGCCTTATCCCCGCCCGATAGGGAATTCTCAACCGGATGGGATTATTCTAAATCCTGCTCGTGCATGCGGAACGTCAGCGTATACAGGCTATCGGTCAAGTGCACGTTTTGCACGATCACCGCCGGGGGCGCTTCAAGATCGATCGGCGCAAAATTCCAAACGGCCCGCACGCCATTGCGCACCAACCGTTCGAACATCGTGCGCGAGCTCTCCGCCGGCACAGCCAGCACGGCGATGTCGACTTTGTGCGCAGCGATCCATTCCTCCAGCTTGTCGATGGATTGCACGGGCAAACCCTGCACCTCCACGCCCACCAGCGAGGGCGAGGCATCGAACAGCGCGCAAATCTCGAACCCTTCCCGCCGGAACGAGGGGTAGTTGGCCACCGCCCGCCCGATGTTTCCCGCGCCAACGATGATGGTATGATAACTGTGCATCAGGCCCAAAATCTCGCCGATGCGCAATTTCAGCTCGCCTACATGGTACCCATATCCCTGCTGCCCAAAACCGCCGAAGCAGTTCAAATCCTGGCGGATTTGCGATGCGGTCAGGCCCATTCGTTCGCTGAGCTCGCGAGAGGAGGTGCGGCGTTCGCCCAGCATTTCCAGCTCTCGCAAGTGGCGATAGTAGCCTGGCAGTCGCCGCACCACCGCCTCAGAGACCGGCGGCCGTTTGCCGTTACTCATGCGTACGCCCCTTTGCGCCGGATAAATATGGAACTTGGCCGACGCTCCTTAGCAGTATATCAGCATTTTTAGGGAGGCGCAAGCAAATCGCGCGGTTTCCCAGGCATAGGAGGTCACAAAAAAGTCCAAGGTCGGTTATCGGCACAAAAAAGCAGCGAATCTTTCCGATTCGCCGCTTTGGGTAGCAATGCACCGAGCTGCGTGAAGCTGCATTACGAAAACCGCCTCTCCAGCTCCTCATACTTCTCGTGGGTGATCAGCGCATCGTGCTGGGTGCCCGCTAGCCGGGCGACGTAGGTCCAGCGGCCGTAGGGCGTGATGCTGTCGATGTGCTGCAGGTTGATGATGTAGGATTTGTGGCAGCGGTAGAACTGCGCCGGGTCCAGCCGCTCCTCGATCTCGCCCAGAGCGTCGCTGGTCACGTACCGGCCGCCGCCCGCCGTGTAAAGCACGGTGGTGCGCTCCTCGCGCTGCACCAGCAGGATGTCCTCCATGTTCAGAAACTGCACACCCTCGCGGTGGCGCAACATCAGCCTGCCCGCGTTGGCGCGCGGCGCAGCGGAGGCGGAGGGCGGAGCTGCCGCGGGGGCAGAAGCCGAGGCTGGTATCGGAGCGACGGTGCCGCGCATGTGGATCACCTCACGCACCCGCTCCAGCGTTTGCTGCACGCGCTCCAGCTTGAACGGCTTGAGCAGATAGTCGAACGCATACACCTCGAAAGCATCGGCCATGTACTGCTCGTGGGCGGTGGCGAACACCAGCACCGTAAACGGATCGGTATCCTGAATGACGCGCGCGCACTCAATGCCGGTCATGCCCGGCATCTCCACATCCAGGAACACCATTTGCGGGCGATGCTTTTCCACCAGCGCCAGCAGACCCGGCCCATCCTCAGCCTCGCCCAGCAGCTCGAAGCCCTGGGCGCGCTGTAGCACCTGGCGCATCACCAGCCGCATACCGGGCTCATCGTCCGCAATGACGACGGTGATCAACGCCTCTGCCATGTGCCTGCCCTCCTGCGCTGTGCGGGCCGCGTGAGTATCTCCGCGAAGATCACGCCCTGCACCAGCGCTGGTGCATCGAAATTCAGCACAGGGCGCGCTGCGGGCACGGCGACGGGCGCATTCTCAAGCGGCGCCATGGCCCCTATATCGCCCAGCATGTACTCGTGGCACGGATCCGCGCCCTCAAATGCGCCGGTGCCCTCAAACGTGCCCCCTTCATACGCGCCGCCCTCATACGTGCCGCTGGAGGACAGCTCGATTCTGCGCGGCTGCAGGGTACTTTCGAGGGGGCGGTACTCCATGCTATACTGCCGGGCTGGCGCGGGCTGGTGGACCGGTTTGGGTGCGGGCTTGTGTACGGGCGCGGCGGTCTGTTCCTGCTCGGTGAAGGCGTTTTCGATCTTGCTGAGCAAACCGCGCAGGGAACCGCCCCCCTCACCGGAGGGTGCACCCAGCATGTCCGCCCAGCCGCCCGATCCGCGCTTGGAGGGGGTGCCGGAACCCGGCCCGGCACCCTGTGTCTGCCTCTTTTTTGAGGAGACCGCGCGTATGACGGCCCAAATGATGAGGCCTATTATTAGCTCTCCCATAGTTTCCTCCCCTTTGCATGGTAACAGGGGTTACTTCTTCGGCGCTTCCTCGGCGCCCTTTTCATGGCGACCGGCACCGCCGCCTACGCCCGCGATCCCCTCACGCATAGCGGTATCGGCGATTACGTTCTGCATCTGGTAGTAATCCATCACGCCCAGCTTGCCCTCGCGCAGCGCAGCCGCCATGGCGCGCGGCACTTCGCTCTCGGCCTCCACAACCTTGGCTCGCATCTCCTGAACCTGGGCCTTCATCTCTTGCTCTTGGGCTACGGCCATCGCGCGGCGCTCCTCGGCCTTGGCCTGGGCGATGCGGCGATCGGCCTCGGCCTGATCCATCTGCAGCTGTGCGCCGATGTTACGGCCCACGTCTACGTCGGCGATATCGATGGAAAGAATTTCAAACGCGGTTCCGGCATCGAGGCCCTTGCTAAGCACCGTGCGGCTGATCAGATCCGGGTTCTCCAGCACCTGCTTGTGGGTCTCCGCCGAGCCAACGGTGGTGACGATGCCTTCGCCGACACGGGCGATGACGGTCTCCTCGCCGGCGCCACCGACCAAGCGCTCGATGTTGGCGCGCACGGTCACCCGGGCCTTGGCGCGCAGCTCGATGCCGTCCTTGGCGATGGCGGCAACGACCGGGGTCTCGATGACCTTGGGGTTAACGCTCATCTGCACGGCCTGGAGCACATCGCGGCCCGCCAGGTCGATAGCGCAAGCCTTTTCGAACTCCAACTCGATGTTGGCGCGCTGCGCGGCGATCAGGGCGTTGATGACGCGCTCCACGTTGCCTCGCGCCAGCAGGTGGGCTTCCAGCTTGCTCATGTTGAGGTCGAGCCCGGCCTTGGTGGCCTGGATCATGGGATTGACGATGCGCGAAGGTGAGACGCGGCGGATGCGCATGCCCACCAGGGAGAAGATGCCGATGCGCACGCCCGAAGCGCGGGCCGAAATCCACAGACCGAACGGGAAGAAGCTAAGGAATACGATGACGAATATGATCACGAGCACCACGACGACCAAGAAAGCGAGTTCAGCTGGCATAAGAATACCCTCCCTAAAATAATTCCTTTGCTGGAGTAGGTTGAACTGATTGATTGGGTTGAATGGGTTGATTGGGTTGAATGGGATGAATGGGGCTCTGCGCGAATCAGCTCTTGCGCACGATGATGCGGCTTCCCTCCACGCGCGAGATCACCACCGGTTGATCCTTCTCGATGTAGTCGCCCTCGGTCACCACGTCGAGACGCACGCCTTCAAATTCGGCGATACCTACAGGGCGCAGCACCGTGCGCGTCTCGCCCGCGCGGCCCAGGAACACCTGCATGTCGGTTGCAGAATCGTAGCCCTGCTCGCTGCTCTCGGTATCGTGCAGCACCAGCGGCGACTTCGAGAGCGCCCCCCGCGATGCTGATTTGAGCGCGACCGACACCACGATGGCCAGGATGGCCAATATGATGATGGTCAGGCCCAGAGCGGCCACCGCGCCGTGGTTGAACAGCATAAAGCCGGTCGCCACCAGCAGCAGCGCGATGCCCGAGATGCCCGGCAGGCCGAACCCCGGCAGAAACACCTCCAGCACGACCAGCGCCATACCCGCCAGTATGCACAGCAGTATGGGAAGATTTTCCATAATAAACTCCAACACAAGCGTCACATCCCTTTCTGTGTTGGCTGCAGTATAGCGCTTCGGGATGCGTTGCGCCAGAGCAATGCGCTCAAATGCGCAAAATGTGCGCTCAAATGTCACCTGAGCCCAACGGCGGCTCGGCGGAGAGCGCCGCACTGAGCGCTTGCAGATCCTCGGAATAGCGCGCCAGCAGCGCGGGGTTGTAGATGATGCTGGCCGGATGATAGAGCGGGAACACCGGGGGCATGCCCTCCACGGCCAGCCAACGCCCATGCACCTGGCCGATGCTCAGTATCCGGCCCGATACCGCGCGCAACGCCACATTGCCCAGGGTAGCGATGGCCTGGGGCTTCACCAGCGCAATCTCCTTGGCCAGCCAGGGCTGGTAGAGCGCGATCTCCTCCCGAGTTGGGGGGCGGTTGGAGACCCGGCCCTTCTCGCTCACCTTGGTGGGGCGAACCTTCACCGCATTGCTGATGTACAGCTGCGAACGCTCCAATCGCACCGATTCCAGGAATTGATCGAGGTTCTTACCCGCCTTGCCCACGAAGGGCCGACCGGCCAGGGTCTCCTGCTCCCCCGGCGCTTCGCCGATCAGCATGAGCCGAGCGCTCAACGCGCCCTCCCCAAATACCAGGATGCGGTTCTCCCCCACATAAATCTGCTGAAAAAACTTGGCACAGGCCTCGCGATACTTGTCCATGGCTGCGGCTCCCGATGCGCTCATGTGTCCTCCATGTTTTCACCCGCCGCGCTGGGCGGCAGCGTCAATGTCTGTAGTGTGTCGCGAATGGCCTGAAAATCTACCCATGCCGGGCGCTTTTTTGTTTCATCGCGCAGCAGCGCCGCCGGATGGAAGGTGCACATCATGCGCACGCCCTTGCGCTCCACCCACTTTCCCCGGTCGCGCGTGACGCGAAACTCCTCGCCCAGCAGGTAGCGCGCCGGTGTCGCGCCCAGGCAAACAATGATTTGCGGGCGGATGAGCGCCACCTGCGCGCGCAGGTAGGGCAGGCAGGCCGCCGCTTCATCCGGGGTGGGCGCGCGGTTGTTCTCCGGCCTGCACTTGACCACATTGGCGATGTAGACCTGCTCGCGCACCAGCCCGATCGCGCCCAGCATGCGGTCCAGCAGCTGCCCCGCCGCGCCCACGAAGGGCCGACCGGTCGCATCCTCCTGCGCGCCCGGGCCTTCGCCCACGAACAGCAGGGGGCTGTGCAAATTGCCCTCGCCGGGCACCACGTTGGTGCGCCCCGCGCAAAGGCCGCATTTCTGGCAGACATGCATCTCTTCCAACAGCTCCGGCCACGATGTGCGCATGCGCAAACACCTCCCGCATTCGTCCGCCTATCGCTCGACTGCATCGCTTCCTATACAGTATAACATCCCCCACTCTCGTTGGAAAGTGAGGGATGCATGCATTGGCGGAAATCAAGCAGAAATCAAGCAGAAATCAAACGACAAACGGCAGCAGCAAAAGCGTGCTCAGCCCAACGTGCTCAGGGTGGGAATCTCAAAATCGGGCGCGGCATTGGCATTCTGGAAATCGATGGTCATGCTGCACTGCGCCTCATAGGTTTGGGCTTGTATGCCCGGCTGATTGGGGGAAGCCGCAGTGAACAGCGTGGTCGCGGCGGCGGAAATGTCCAGCTCGATGCGCAGCAGAGCGGCGGTTTCCACATCCACAAAAACACTCACCTGGATGGGCAGGGCGAGCTCCTCGGGCAGAGCCCCGCTGCCCATGATCAGCTTCAGCGCTTCCTGAATCGTCTTTTCGTCCACGTAGGCGCTCACGTCCACGGTGGCGGAAACGCAGTACGCCTGCCGGTCACCGACGGCGCGCGGTTCATCCTCCACGCGCAGCCCAGCGGCTTTCTCCATCTGTGCGGTCAGGGCGGAAACATCGGCGACATTCGCCATGCCGCCCATCACGTTGGCGAGCATGCCCGTGGTGTGCTTGGTCCAGGGCGCGCCGTCCATGCTCATGTAGGCGCACAGCTCGCTGCCCTCCTGCGCCGCGTAGGCCTCCACCGAACGCCCAATTGCGCTGGCGGTAAGGCGCGCCTTGAGCGGATCGCGGAAGAACGCGCCCGAAAACGAGCCGTATTCGCCCAGCGGCAGAATCGTCTTGCCGCCCTCCTGATCCGTGTTCAGGCCCATCGTCAGCTGGCCCTCGAAAGCCAGGCTTTCCACCTTGTCCATCGCCGCCGCGCAATTCTGCAAAACCTCGGCCGCGCTGGGCGCAGCCTGAGCGGGGCTCGCCGCAAGCATCGTACCCATCAGCAGGCAAGCCACCATCAATATTGATGCAGTTTTCTTCAAAACCATTCCTCCGTTTCATCGAACCAGTGTCCCAAAGGCTTAAGCCTAGTTGCCCTCCGCGTCGATCACCACGGCCTCGTTGATGTTCTGGCTGATGCCCGAAAACGTGGCGTTCAAATCGCCCTTCAGCCAGCTAAACAGCGCGGTCATCAGCGCCATGAGCGCCAAGATCAGCAGGGTGCAGCCGATCACGCCCAAAAAATCGATCACGCTCGCGGCCACGCGGAACCCCGCATTGGGTAGCGGTTGATCGTCGTATGCTCTGCCCATGATCCTTCCTCCGTTCCCCTAGCCAAATCGTAGAATCCCCGTTATAATGCTCTTGCGAATGCCCTTGCAAAACGCCTTGCACGAAGATGTGGCGCGGAATAATTGTACGGTTTGATGCAGGCTTTGTCAACCTACCCGCGCCCCGGCAATATGCGGTAATGGGTTATAGCGCAACGCAAAACTGGCGACGCTCCGCGCCGCAACACAGGTTTAGCGCACGGATTCGACATTTCGGACCGCATCAGCCGAAACTCACACAAAAGCGCTGGCACAACCGCGCGAAATCCTGTATAATCCTGCATGCGCCCGGCTACAGCATGTCCAGCCACGGTTGCGGCTCCTCGCTGCGGCCCGTGAGCGCACCCTGGCCGAGCAACCCGGCAAAATCCTGCTGACGTAACGCCTCGTAGGCCAAAATCGCCACCGAATTCGAAAGGTTGAGGGAGCGTGCGTCGGGCCGCATCGGTATGCGCACACACCGCTCCCATACCCGCTCCAGCAGGGCCTCGGGCAGGCCGCGCGTCTCCCGGCCAAATACCAGGATGTCGTCCGGGCCGTAGCGCGCCTCGGTGTGCATGCGGGGCGCTTTGGTGGTAGCAAAGTGCATGCGCTCCTCCGCCCCGGCGAATGCGGCGAAAAAAGCCTCCAGCGAGGCGTGTATGCGCAGGTTGACCATGGGCCAATAATCCAACCCGGCGCGGCGCAGATACCGATCCTCGATGCGGAAGCCCATCGGCTCCACCAAGTGCAGCTGGATGCCGGTGGCGGCGCAGGTGCGGGCGATGTTGCCGGTATTTTGCGGAATCTCGGGTTCTACCAAAACGATGTGCAATGTCTTACCCCTCTTTGAGCGTCCGGCGGACGTTGATCAAGCGCATTATACCGCATTCGCAGCCCTGCGCCAACGCTGATTTCGCGAGTTATGCCCCACAAAGCAGAATCTAAAGGAGTGATCGACATGATTCCAGCCATGCGCCGCAAAAAGGGCCCCGCCAGCATCCAACTGTTTTTGGGCATTTTCTTTCTGATATTCGCTGTGTCATGGAGCGGGGTCGGCATCGGCGCGCTGATTGCGATGGGGCCCCAGAACGGGTTTGCCTCCGTGCCCGTCGTCGGCATCGTATTCGCCGTGCTCGGCCTCGCTTTCGGCGTAGCGAGCATCGCCTTGCTCATTGCCGCAGGCAAGCGGCGCGCGCGCTATAAGCGGCTGATGCGCGAAGGCACGTGCTACCCCGCCGAGGTGATCAACGCCTACTATACCAACACCACATTCAATGGCCGCGCGGGCATCGTCGTCGAATGCATGTACACCGATGTGCGCGGCGAGAGCCACTTGGTCAAGAGCGACACGCTCTGGCATCTGGCGATGCTGGGCCAGCAACCGCAGTTCAAGGCGCAGGTTTGGGTGGACTCATACGATCCCAAGCAATACCACGTCGAGGTCGAGCGCGATTTCCCTGCAGGCAATGTGCTGCACGACGACCGGTGATTCCCGCCACCGCACACATGAAAGGATGAACCCCATGCAGCAAGCCACGCCCGCGCGCCGGTCCCGCGCGTTTGGAATCATCGCGCTGGTGCTGGTCAATACGTTCTGGGGCCTGTCGTTCATCGCATCGAAGTATGCGCTGACGGCGGGCTTTCCGCCCATGACGCTGGCAGCGGCGCGCTACCTGTTCGCCGTGCTATTGCTGGTGCCGCTCTCGCTGGCCAAGGAGCGCTCGCTCGGGCTGAAGCGGGCCGATATCCCCGCCGCGTTCCTTTCGGCGCTGGTGGGCATCACGCTCTACTACTATTTTGAATACACCGGCATGATGTACACCTCGGCCTCCACCGCCTCGCTGATCCTAGCCACCGTCCCGGTGCTCTTGCTGCTCTACGGCGTGCTCTTTCTGCGTGAAAGGGCCGGAGCCGTGCAGTGGATCAGCGTAGCGCTATCATTGCTGGGCGTGTATGCGGTGATCCGCTTTGGCGCGGGGGGCAGCGCGGGCTTTAATGGTAGCGTGAAGGGAAACCTGCTGATATTGGGTTGCTGCGTGAGTTGGGTGCTGTATATCCAGGTGAATTCGCGGCTGCGCGGCAAGTATTCCAGCCTGCGCATCACCAGCTGGCAGGCACTGGTGGGCTTCATCACGCTCATTCCCTTCGCGCTGAGCGAGCGGGCGGAGTGGAAGCCGGTGGACCCGCTGGCTTGGGGCTGCGTGATCGCGCTGGCGCTCATCTGCTCGGCGCTGTGCTACTTCCTCTACGCCGAGGCATTGAGCAGCGTCGATCCGTTCACCGTCTCGCTTTTCATCAACATCAACCCCATCGCCGCCGTACTGGGCGGCATGCTGCTGCTGGGCGAGCGGCTCGCGCCGCTGCAGTGGGCGGGCGGCGCGCTCATCCTGCTCAGCCTGCTGCTCAACAACCGGCACGCTCCGCAGGCGCAGACGAAAGGGACACCCACCGCCGAATCCAAAGCCGGGGAGGGCGAAGCATGAAAACGGTACTGGGCTGCATACGCCGCGCCGACCAAGATTTTGGCATGATCGCGGACGGCGACCGCATCGCGGTGGGGGTTTCGGGCGGAAAGGATAGCCTGCTGCTGCTCACCGCGCTCTCGCTCTACCGCAAGTTCAGCCACAAGAATTTCACGCTCGAAGCCCTAACGCTCAAGATGGGCTTCGAGCCCTTCGATACCGCGCCCATCGCCGCGCTTTGCGAGCGGCTCGAGGTGCCCTACACCGTGGTCGATACCGAGATTGCCGACATCCTGTTTGTGCACCGCAAGGAGACTAACCCCTGCGCGCTCTGCGCGAAGATGCGACGCGGCGCGCTCAACGACCTGGCACGCGAGCACGGCTGCAACAAACTGGCGCTGGGCCATCACCGGGAGGATGCGCTGGAAACGCTGATGATGAGCCTGATATTCGAAGGCAGGCTGCACACCTTCCATCCGGTCACCTATCTTTCGCGCAGCGGGATCACCGCCATCCGACCCATGGTCTATTTGCCAGAGATGCACGTGATCCACATGGCGAAGGAGCTCCGGCTCCCCATCGTACACAACCCCTGCCCGGCCAACGGCAACACCAAGCGGCAGGAGATGAAGGAGCTGCTCGCCAGCCTCACCAAGACCTACCCGCACTTCAAAGAGCGCATGCTCCACGCCCTGCAGGACAAGGAGCAATACGGGCTGTGGGATTGATTTACAAGCTCATTTTGTCTAGTAGTTTCCAGATAAAACGATCTCCAGCCCGGGCATCGCATCGTGTAGCGCTTCTATCTGTTCCACATAGTCAGTGATAGCGAAGTAGTGATTGTTGATTTCCAGATAGTTTAGCGCGGGCAACGTGTACAACGGTGTCAAATCCCCGAGCGCTGCGGGCTTCATGCGGAGCCGCTTTAGCGCCGGTGCATTCACGAGTGGCGCCAAGTCCATCACCCCGTACACGTACAGAATGCTTGCAATGCAAATAGAAAAGGGAATGCGGGCGCCGATAAGCGCTTTTCGCACTCCCTTCGCTTCGCTCAGCACAATCACCAATCTCGCCTAAAGGAAGTCCCTAGCAAATATCCTGCGGCCACCCAGAAAATGTTTGCGTTGTTTGCCACAAATTGGAGAGCGGAAGCTCCCTTGTAGACCCCGAGTATTGCGACCGTGATGAGCGCGCATGCCGCTAGCAAGTGGCTCCACACAACACGAACAGAACCCCTGCGACTGATTAAACAAACGATCTGCTCCGCTCCCAGCAACAGCCCCAAAAGCCCTTTCAGAATCGAATCGATCGGGTAATAGGGGTAAATGGTAAATTCCCTACGAGCACATGCATTCAAATATTGGGCCGCCACCGCACAAAAAACAACCATGCCCACTACTAGCAATGAATAGACAACTCTCACGATACGATTTTTCATTTCTGCCTTCCTCGTTTGTGCTTCTGCCTCGTGTGGCCCTCACCCTACCGTGCGGCCCGCGTCCGCTACCGCCAAGTCTGCCGTCCAGGGATCGAGGCCGCGTTCCAGTCACTCTCCCAGATGCTCTGATTATAGCATATCCCCTTCGATTTTTGGCAGTCGGCTTTCACAAAGGTCGCCGGCCTTCGGCAGTTGGATGGCGATTATATGGACATTTTGGCAGCGGTGTTGTATGCTTTGATAAAGAAACGCAGACCGAGGAGGAGATTCACGCGATGGCTACACGTCTTCATCCACTGCCCTTGCGCAATATTCGCATCACCGATCCTTTTTGGGCCAAAAGAATCCACACCACGCGCACCGTCTCTATCCCCTACATGCTGGACGCGCTGCACGACCGCATCCCGGACGTGCCCAAGAGCCATTGCATCCGCAACCTTCGCATCGCAGCCGGAGTGGAGCAGGGGAAGTTTGAGGGCTTCGTGTTTCAGGATAGCGATCTGTACAAATGGCTGGAAGGCGTGGCCTACGCGCTGGAAACCCACCCCGACCCGGCGCTGGAGGCCGAGGCCGACGCGATTATCGCGCTGGCGGGCAAGGCGCAGCAGCCCGACGGTTACCTGGACACCTACTACATCATCAACGGGCTGGACAAGCGCTGGAGCAACCTGCGCGACCACCACGAGCTATACGTGGCTGGACACATGATGGAAGCCGCCGTAGCGTATCGGCAAGCCACCGGCAAGGATGCGCTGCTGCAAATCGCCTGCCGCTTTGCCGACCACATCGGCGACATATTCGGCCCCGGCGAACATCAAAAGCACGGTTACCCCGGCCACCAGGAAATCGAACTGGGCTTGGTAAAGCTCTACGAGGCCACCGGCACGAAGCGCTACCTGGATTTGGCCGCTTACTTCCTGCTGGAGCGAGGCAAACAGCCCTACTACTACGATCTGGAATCGAAGGCGCGCGGCGAGGAGCCGCCCCGTTCCCCCTTCGCATACGATCAGCCCTACAGCTACCACCAAGCCCATCTGCCCGTAACGGAGCAGACCGAGGTGACCGGGCATGCTGTGCGGGCGTGCTACATGTTGGCCGGAATGGCCGATGTGGCCGCCCTTACCGGCGATGCGCGGCTGCAGGCCGCCGTGAGCACCCTGTTCGACGACGTGGTAAACCGCCAAATGTACCTCACCGGCGGCGTCGGCTCCACCAACCACGGCGAGGCGTTCACCTTCGATTACGATATCCCCAACGACCGCATGTACACCGAAACCTGCGCCGCTATCTCGCTGCTGATGACCTCGCAAAGGCTGCTTGACAGCGCGCCCGAGGGCCGGTATGCCGATGTCTGCGAGCGCACGCTGTACAACGGCATACTGAGCGGCATCTCGCTGGATGGCACCAAGTATTTTTACATGAATCCGCTGGAAATGTGGCCGGAACGTGCGCACCGCCGCCACGATTCACGGCTGGATACCCAGCGCCAGGGCTGGTTCGGCTGCGCCTGCTGCCCGCCCAACGTGCTGCGCACCATGACCGGGCTGGGCCGCTACCTGTACGGCGTCCGGGGCGATGAAATCTACGTGCACCAGTACATCGCCTCCGAGGCCGACTTTGCTCTCCCCGGCGGCAACCTGACCCTTTCGCTGCAGGGCAGCTATCCGTGGGAAGAAACGCTGCGGCTCACGGTGCACTCCGAAAAGCCGATAAAGGCCGCGCTGATGCTGCGCAAGCCGGGCTGGTGCACGGCACCCAGGCTGACGATCAACGGCACTCCGGTGGACGTGGCCGCGCATCTATCCAACGGATACATCGGCCTGGAGCGCACCTATCAGGAGGGCGACACGCTGGAGCTCACCCTGCCCATGCCCGCCACCCGCATGTATTGCAATGACAATGTGCCCTACAACGCGGGCAAGGTGGCGCTGATGCGCGGCCCGCTGGTCTACTGCCTGGAGCAGCAGGATAACGGCGAACACCTGTGGAACCTGCGCCTGGGCGACGGCGGCATCGCAGCCAACTACCAGCCCGAGCTGCTGGAAGGCGTGGTGACGCTGCGTGCGGGCGGCTTCTGCGAGCGCTTGCCGGACGACGCGCTCTACAGCGCGGAGGCTGGGCAGGAAGCGCCCTGCACACTGCAGTTCGTGCCCTACTTCGCATGGTGCAACCGAACCCCCGGCGAAATGACGGTGTGGGTACGGCGCTAGACAAACAAGATAGAGGCGCGATGGACCCGCTTTACCACCGCTTTGCGCACAGGACGGCTGCGGCGCGGCCAAGGGATAAAGGCGAGTTTTCCTCAAGGCAATACCGCACAAAGGAGTGTCGTTGGAATTGTGAGAGATTTTCGTGCTGATCAAGGAGCCTGGAGGAAGCCGTAGCGGCGCTACGGCGACCGAAAGAGCGACACCGAGCAGCGCGAAAACATCCGCAATTACGGCGCGCACGATTTGTGCGGTATTGCCTTATTCCAATTCCAATTAGGTTTTGCCAATAAGCCAGCGAGAGATTTTTTCGTTCGGCTAGGAGTCCGAGGGAGGCGTAGCCCGCAGCTACGCTGACCGATGCGCGACAATGCCATGCGGAAAAAGATTCGCGAGATATGCTGGAAACCTATCAAGGAATAGTATAAAGGAGAGCGCAAAATGACGAAGCAGGCATATCTGTTTGTGCATTTCAAGGAAAAACGCACCCCCGATGGGGAGCAGGTCTACTTTGGCGTTAGCCGGGACGGCTTCCATTGGGAGCTCGTGAATGATGGGCAGCCTGTGCTATGGAGCTATTATGGCGACAAGGGTGTTCGAGATCATACCATTGTCCGAACAGAGGACGGCAAATTTTTTATCCTTGCCACGGATTTAAGCCTCTCCTATGGCATGCTGAACCAGTACGAAAACTCTTGGGAAAAGATCGGCCGCTGCGGCAGCAAGTGCCTCTCCCTCTGGGAATCGGATGATCTGGTTCATTGGAGGAAGCAGCGCATGGTCAAGCTGGGCGACGAACATTTCGGCTGCCTTTGGGCGCCGGACATCATTCGCGACCCCAAGGACGGTGGCTACTTGGTGCACTGGTCGTCCTCCCACGATCGAAATGATTATGGGTACAAGGGTATCTTCTGCGCAAAAACCCACGATTTTGTGCAGTTCACGGAGCCCCGGCTGCTGTACGAAAAGCAAGACAGTGGCATCATCGATTCCGCTATGTACGAAGAAAACGGACGATACTTCATGTTCCTAAAGAGTGAAGAAAATCCCCAGCGGATTATCCTGGTGGAGTCCGAGAGCATAACGGGCCCGTTCGAAAGGAACAACGCCTTTGACCAAAGCATGGAGCCGCTGGAAGCCGGCCTGTATGAAGCGCCGACGGCCGTCAAGCTTGCGGACGGGCGCTGGTGCCTGTTCCTCGACTATTATGGCTGTGATGCGGAGGGGCAAGGGTATGTGCCCTTTATCGCGGATTCACTGGCTTCGGGCCGCTTTATCCGCTCCGATGCCGCCTTTCATTTCCCCTATGGCTATAAGCACGGCACAATTCTAGCCATCACGATGGACGAGTACGAAAGCCTGAAACAGCTAAAGAAAAAACCGTCGGAATATTGAGGCGAGCGTAGTATGGCCAACCGCCCCCAAAGGAAGAAACCTATGCGTAAGCTCATCATTGTAGCCATCGCGCTCCTGTTTCTTGCGTGCCCCATCGTAAATGCCGAAGACAAAAATATCACCCTTGGCATAATGACCGTCCCCGTTGATTCTACCGAACTGGCTCTCTTCGACAGCGCTGCCCTTCAAAAGGCATTGCCTCGCTGCCAAATCCACTCCGACTTCGACGCAAAGTAATGCGATCGCCCTCGTTCCTACAGCGCCGTGGGCAGGCTCGTGTGCATCGCTACGGCGCAAACGGGGCTCACCTGTAGGCGGCTCGAGCCTGACGGTCACCGCGAGGGAGCACACCGCGCCGAGAATAGCTACCGCAACGCAACCCCAAGTGCGCGCCATAGCAGGTGCCCTTCCCTATCTCGTTCACAAATCTCTTTGCTGCTGTGTCGATTTGCTCATGAAAGGAAAAAGCACCGTGAATCAAGAGAAAGTCGGGCAATGGATATTCTCGCCGAATAACCCAAGCGAGCGCATTGCGATACACGATAGCGCTAACTGGATCGAACCACCCGGCGATATCGGGGATGCCTCCCCCGCTATTTTCAAAAAACCGGCGTCTCCATCGTAGAAAGGAGTGGTTACTCATGGCCATACACGTTGTAGAGGAAGCGCGCCGCTGCCTCAACTGCAAGAATCCCCAATGCCGAAAGGGTTGCCCCATAAGTACGGATATTCCAAACGTCATCAGGCTGATGCTGGACGGGCATTTGGATGAGGCGGGACGCATGCTCTTTGAAAACAACCCGCTGACCACCGTGTGCAGCCTGGTGTGTAACCACGAGAGTCAGTGCGAGGGGCACTGCATTCTCACCAAAAAGGGTGCGCCGGTGCATTTCTCATCCATTGAACATTACATCTCCAGTACCTACTCGGCCAAAATGACGCAAGGGCCCAAAGAATCCAACGGGATCAAGACTGCCATCATCGGTTCTGGCCCGGCTGGGCTAACCATTGCAGTTATTCTGGCTCGGTATGGCTATCAGGTAACCATTTTCGAAAACAAAGACAAGATCGGCGGGGTTCTGCGCTATGGCATCCCCGAATTCCGCTTGCCCAAATCGGTGTTGGACGATTTTGAGTACCGGCACTTGATTCTCAAGAATATCAAGGTCAGGCCAAACACCACCATCGGCGCGCCCATCGGCATAGATGATCTCTTCCGGGACGGCTACCAGTCCGTGTTTATCGGAACTGGGGTATGGCAGCCCAACACCCTGCGAATCAAAGGCGAGTCCCTGGGGCATGTGCATTATGGCATCAATTATCTGAACAATCCCGATTCCTACCGCTTGGGCAATCAGGTCATCGTCATCGGCGCTGGCAATGCCGCCATGGATGTAGCGCGCACGGCATTGCGCAAGGGCGTGCGTGAATTGACCTGCTACTCTCGCTCTAGTGAGATTGCCGCCAGCCATCACGAGGCGGAATATGCGAAGCTGGAGGGTGTGCAGTTCACCCTGAACAAAGCACCGGTGGAGATCACCGATGAAGGGGTTGTCTTTCAGGATACAGAATCAATTGACGGTATCACCACCGCCCTCCCAGGCACCGAAACGCTGCATCCGGCCTCTAGCGTAATCATTGCCATCAGCCAGGGGCCGAAGAACCGCATCGTCTCCACAACGACTGGCATCTCCACCAACGAGCGCGGGCTGGTGGTGGTGGACGAAAACGGTCACACGACGCGCGAAGGCATCTTCGCCTCTGGGGATGTGGTCAAGGGAGCCAGAACCGTTGTGGAAGCCGTTGCTCAATCGAAGCTGGTGGCGCAAGCCATGCACGAATACATGCAAGCAAAACAAAAAGAGGCCGTGGAAAGCTAAGTTGATCTGCACAATAGTCGAGTTCGCGGAAAAGCGGGCTGTGTCAACGTGAACTGAACCGAAAAGTTAGACAACCAATTGCAGGCAAGCTGCGTTCGATGGCGCCCGCCCAGGTTTGAATGAGGATGTGGCGCCCCTGCTTGATGTGCCAGCATAGTTTGGATAGGAACTGCGGTGTGTCGTTTGACAGCCCCACGTCAAACGATGGAAACTGCTCGAGATGCCCGGCGTATCCCCTGCAGATCGCAGATCTTGCAGGCCGATCCAGCTCGATCATGTCGGCCATGTCGCAGTAGACGCCCGGAATCGGCGCGCATCCCTTCCGCACCATGCGGACCAGCGTCTCCAGAGAAAGCAACTCGCGCGCGGGGTCTTCGGCCATGCGCTGTCGCATCGCGCATTGGAACGCGTGAAATTTGCCCTGCTTGACGCGCGCTTCGGCGGAATCAAGTCCCTTGCGCACGAGCAGATCAAACAAGGCTTCCGGGCTGATGTACATGGTGTTGATGCCGCTCTTGAGAATGTCGTAGCCGCCGACAGATTCAGGAGTGGCTCAAAAACATGAAGTTCAGCCAGCTTTTTCACTGATGAGATTTTATGCGCTTTATAGATAATTGGGAGCAAGATGGTTTTATTACAGCACCGTAATCTCATCCGTAGCGATATGATAGTAGGTATTCCCATCTTCCTCATAGCTTCCCCAAACGCCGGTCACTTCGACCGGCGTTTTATCTGCCGGGTAATCGTCGGGATAGGTGTGCTCGCCGTTCAAAAGGAACTCCAAGCCTTGAGAACAGCAGGCCGTGGCATCCGCGATGATGACGAAGTGATAATAGATGTCCAGCTCCGGGTTATGGCTGGCGTAGTATAGTCCATTCATCTTAATGGTCTTACCGATATAGTCCTCTGGCGTCATCATCATGTTGGAGACTTCGGCATACACCATTGTGCTGCTAAGCTGGGTCAAATCCACGATTCCATCATCGGCTTGTGCGGCTGATGGTGCTGCACTATCCGGCGGTGCATCGGGCTTGCTTTCAACCACACTGTCGGATGGCTGGGCGGATTCCAGGGCGGCGGGACTTTGAATGGATGGTAACGGCTCTTCCTTTTGCGTGCCGGAGCATCCTGCCAAAGTGCCGCAGCATAATATTCCCGCAAGCATGATCGTCAATAATCGTTTCATCGTCTACCTCCTGAAATCAGTCCAGTTAAGCTAAATAACCCAAAAGCGACAATGTCCACGGCAACGATGGTAGAACCCACAGGGGTTCCCGCCAAAATAGAAATGATAATTCCCAGCGCGGCGCAGATCACCGAGAGCACAGCCGAACAAAGAGTGACGGTCTTAAAGCTCTTGAAAAGCCGCATGGCGGAAAGCGCCGGGAAGATGATGAGCGCCGAAATCAGCAGCGACCCTACGAGGTTCAAGGCCAATACGATGATGATAGCGATCACCACAGCGATCAGCAGATTGTAGGCGTTGGCTTTCGTTCCCGTAGCCTGCGCAAAGCTCTCGTCAAAGGTTACCGCAAATATTTTGTGGTAGAACAGGACAAAAACGGCAATCACCAGAACGGACATTCCCACGCAGAGCCACACATCCGTCATGCTAAGCGTCAGGATAGAGGTGGAACCGAACAACGTTGCGCAGACATCCCCTGACAGATTGGACGATGTGGAAAACAGGTTCATCAGCAGATAGCCAATGGCCAACGCCCCCACAGAGAGCATGGCGATCATGGCGTCGCCCTTGATTTTTGCGTTCTGCCCTGTTCGCAGCAAAAGCACCGCAAAGAGGATGGTCACAGGTGTCACCAGCAGCATGTCGTTTGAGAGGTTCAATACCGTCGCGATGGCAATAGCCCCAAAAGCTACGTGGGACAGGCCGTCTCCGATAAAAGAAAAGCGTTTCAGCACAAGGGTAACGCCCAGCAAGGAGGAACACAGGGCGATCAAAACTCCGACGATCAAAGCGTAGTGCACGAAAGGGTATTCAAAGTATAGAGCGAGCTTTGCAAAAATAGCGTCCATCACATGTCACCCCCTGCGAGGCTCTGATAGGCCTTTCCAATATCACTGTGCACATACTCGTCCTTTGGCCCAAAAAAGAGTGGCTTCTGGCTTCCGATATGGAGTATGTGGCTGGCAAAGACAAGGCAGGAAGTTATGTCGTGGGAAATCATGATGACGGTGATGCCATCCTCAGCATTGAGCTTTTCAATGAGGCGGTACAGCTCCGCCGCCGCCTTCGGGTCAAGCCCGGCGACAGGCTCATCCAAAAGGAGCAGCTTGCGCGTGGCGCACAGGGCGCGGGCCAAGAGCACCCGCTGCTGCTGGCCGCCGGACAGCTCCCTGTAACAGCGCCGCGCAAGGTCGGCAATGTGAAGCCGCTCCATATTGTCCGCCGCGAGTCGCTTTTCCTCACTGTTATAAAACGGGCGCAGGCCCACACGGTTGAGGCAGCCGGATAGCACGATCTCTTGCACGGAAGCGGGGAAATCCTTTTGCACAACCGTCTGTTGCGGCAGGTAGCCGATTTCGTTCTGATTCAAGCCGTCCCCCGTCAGAATCTGACCTCCTATGGGCGGCATTAAGCCCAGCAGGGTTTTCAGCAGCGTGCTTTTCCCCGACCCGTTTTCCCCGACGATGCACAGATAATCGCCGGTATGGATGGAGAACGACAAGTCCTCCACCACCTTTTTTCCCTCATATCCAAGGGCAAGATTCTGGCAGGTTAGAACGGCCATTTCTTTATCTCCTTTAGTTAAGTGCGTCCCGCAACACTTCCAGATTGCTCTCCATCAGGGAGAGATAGTTCGCGCCAGATGCGATATCGGAGGCTGTGACCGATTGCAGGGAATCGAGCACAAGGATTTGTTGATCGCCTGCATCCGTACTTTGAATCACAGTTCTTGCGATGGATTGATCGGATGATTGAATGACCATAATATTTTCAAGGTTCAGCTCATTTACCTTCTCTGCGAGAAAGACAATGGTTTCAAAGCTGGCCTCGGTTTCGGCGGAGCAGCCGGAGAATGCCGCGTAGTAGCTGAGTCCATAATCGTCCACCAGATAGCGGAAGGGGAAGCGGTCGGCAAACAGGAGCGTCTTGACCGGGGCGCTGTCGACAGCCGTTTGATAGCCTGTGTCCAATGTAGCAAGCTGCTCGTTGTATGCGGCGGCATTGGCCATGTACACCGCCGCGTTATCCGAGTCTAATTCACCCAGCCTGTCGGCGATATAGCTGCAGAGCGTTTGCGCGTGGCGCAGGGAGAGCCAAACGTGCTCGTCAAGTTCGCCGTGTTCATGCTCTTCCTCTTGGGTTTCTTCGTGGGTTTCTTCGTCCTCATGCTCATGGCTTTCCTCGCCTTCGTGCTCATGGTCATGTTCCATGCCCTCCACGAAATCTTCTTCCTTGACGGCGTCCCCCAAGACTTCCAGCAAATTGATGACAATCATATCTTTGTTGGTGGCTGCCCTAAGCGCATCCTCCACCCAAGCATCTGATTCGCCGCCAGTGTAGATGAATAGATCACAGGTGGAAACCTTGATAATGTCATCCGTTGTTGGCTGGTAACTGTGCAAATCCACGCCATTATCGAGCAGCAGCGTCAGTTCAGCATTCTCCGCTTCTTCGCCAAGAATTTGCCGCACCCAATCATATTGGGGGAATATCGTGGCTACGATTTGCAGCTTTTCATTGTTCCCGCCGTTTTCGCCTACGCCTCTGCTATCGTTGCCGCAGGCGGTGAGCACCGCGCACATCATAAAAACCGCCGTCAGGCATGCTATTGTTTTCCTCATATCGTTGACCTCCATAATTTTTGAAAATAGGCGCAAAAATGCAAGGAAACAGACGCCCCAAAATGGGCGCACTACTCCCTCGCCGGAGGTCGCTTAATTATTCAGTTGTACTTTGAGCGAAATGAGTGTGCCGGTTCGATTAAGCCTGCCTTCCTCCACAAATGGAGTCAACACAAAGACGGCGGCCATCGCGAAAACCGCCGCAGAAATAACAGCACAGAAATGCTTAAGCGTATTTTGTAGGTGGGCAATTGTAAGACAGATTTCGCAATGCTCCCCGGCACATTCATGATACGCATGGGAGGCAATGGTAACAAGAGAAAAGACGGATACCATGATAAAGCAAACGCAAAGAATCACTGCGATACATTTTTGCGTTTTACCCATTTTGATATCCTCCTTTTCGTATGATGTCATCAAGGTTTACAGCTTTGGCATCGGCCATACAAGACAGACTTGGTTGTGTCCAATTGAAAGCCGTGTTTTTCATTCATGTGGTCAGCTACTTCATACAGCAATTCACAATCCATTTGTGTCAGCGTACCGCATCGGTCGCATTTCAAGTAGAATACTTCCGGCGTAGTAGCTTCCGGTACATACTGAAATCGTATGCCTGCGCCATCGTTGGTCACAACTTTTTTTGCCTTGCCGTCTTGCGTCAGCTGTTCAAGGTGGCGGTAAATCGTCGCAAGGCCCACTGGCGCATCGTTCTGCTGGAAAACAGAATGTATTTCCTTTGTGGAAAGGGATTGGTCGGGGTGCTCCGCCAGATAGTCCCATACTTGCTTGCGTTGTTTGGTTTGGTACGAGCCTCGCATTCACTCACCGCCAATCTGAAAACCTTTCTCAATTTTACCTTCGCAGTGTGATAATGTCAAGGCGATTATGTCATGTTTGTTATCTTTGCATAAACTCATGTCAATCGTCAATGACATTAACACAACATCCCTATGAAAACCGACTTCTACCGAAATCTGATGCTGTGAAAACCAATGAGCACAGCTTATACGAATAACGTTTCCCAACAGTAATGAGTTTGGAGCCACCGCTTAGCTAAGCTGCGCTATTGGAAGGATTTATGCCCGTTCTCAGCATATGATTGTCGAGAAAAAGTTAATGGATGACTTGACACAAGCATATGGGCAGTTATATTAAACATAAATAGTTGAGTAGAAATACTATCTGTGGTAAAATCGATATAGGATATAAGAACAACGAATTTATATTAGCGGAGGTGTTGAAATAAATGGGTTATATATCTGAAATGCGTAAAAAAATTGGTCATGATAACCTTATAGTGGTAGGTGCAGGCGTTTTTATCTATAAGGAAGGTCAAGTTCTTTTACAAAAACGAAGGGATAACGCATGCTGGTCATTCCATGGTGGAGCTATGGAAATCGGCGAAAGCGTAGAGGATACCGCAAAACGAGAATTACTCGAAGAAACAGGGCTCATCGCAAACAAACTTGAATTTTTAGGCGTTTTCTCTGGAAAGGAAAAGCAATATACATATCCCAATGACGATAAAGTGTATATAGTAGGGATAGACTATATTTGCGAAGATTTTTCCGGGACACCATTATCTGAAACAGATGAAACGACCGAACTCAAATGGTTTGACATTGACAATCTGCCACAAAATATAAGCCTGCCGGATAAGGAACCCTTTGAAGCATTTGTCAAATGGTTTAACCGCACAAAATAAGCAAACTGAGAACGCTCGCGGACAAAACCAAAACCGCGTAGTTATGAAAAGTAACTACGCAGTTTTTTTATGTCCGCAGATATTTCAGTCAACGCAAAAAATACCCGAACGCCTCATCAATGTAGATTTAAAAGACGGATCGTGCTGCCCGGCAGAGTCGGCAAATCAAGCAAGTGCGTATGACTGTCGAGGACGGCTCGTGTTGCGAGGCGAATTGCCTATTGTTTTTTCCCGTGAAAAAATGTCATTTGGGACGCCGCTTTTCCTATTGACGGAACAGTGTGAGATCGGAGAGACAATGACGGTTTATATCGACGCGGACGGTTGCCCTGTTGTAGATGCAACAGTGAGAATCGCCGGAAAGCATAACATCCTGTGTGTTATCATCTGCGATACGTCTCATGTGTTTGAAAAGCAGGGGGCAACGACAATCACCGTTTCTAAGGGCTCGGACAGTGTGGATTTTGCATTGGTCAACTTGTTGTAATCCGGCGATGTGGCGGTGACGTAGGATTACGGCTTGGCGGCAATGCGCTTGGCAAAGAGGGCTGTTCCGGTCAGCCAGAATGGCATGATCTATAGCGACCAGAACATCGATGCGCTATTATTGGCACGGCATACAGCCCAGAAGATTCGCCGCGGAGGAGGTAGATTGCGCGGACCGACCAAACGAACGGCGGGGCAGGACGCCGCCTTGGAGCGGACGTTCGAGCGGCTGCTATCGGAGGGGATTGAATGAGCGGACAAAACAGCGGCGAGATCACAATCGGGGCGCTGGTGGACATTGTGCTGAAGCAGGATCATGGGACGGGCGTCCTTACGCGCGGCCACGTCGAACGCATATTGACGAAAAGCGCTTTTCACCCGCATGGGATCAAGGTCGTGCTGGAAGAGGGTGACGCGGTGGGGCGGGTAAAGGCGGTTCTGGACGAACAGTAAGCAAGAAAACCGGCATGGGTGGCGCAAAGTTAAAAGCTGCCCTGACGCTTTGCCCGGGCAGCCTCGTTGAGGATGATAGTGCATGCCGCTTACTTGGGTTTTGCTTTCGCATTGCCGGTCTTTGCCTTGCCTCGGATCTCTGGCACAGGAGGCACTTCATTCTTAGGGAAACGTGATTTATGATTGCTCTCCGTTCCGTGGGGTTCCTTTGGGTCAGGTCGCCGCATACCCGCTTTCGCCATGTGGATCACCTCGTCAGTAGTGTGGCGCGAAGGACGAACCCTATGCCTTGTGCTTGAAAGAAGCGGGGATGGTGCCGTGCAGCTTACTGAATCCCAATTTCCGGTGCTGGTGATCCCGTTTTGCAAGGGAGAAATCCATTGCTGTCGCTCGGACGGCCATCATGGTCAGACGATGGCGGCGATGTATCGCCTGTCCATGAAAGGCAAGGCAAAGCACGCTTGATTTGCGAAATGAATTGACAAAAGAAGGGACTTTCGCGCCAATAGCATGCTGGCGTGGCAGTCCCGTCTATGTCTCGAATTCTGCCCGGCTTATTGCTTGCGCGTGGACTCGCGCTCGATAATCCGGCAGGGCAGCGTGATATTGGCGGCGGTAACCGCCTGCCCCTGAAGCCGCTGCAAAAGCTGCTGAGCAGCTGTCAGGCCGATTTCCTTATTGGGCAGGGCGACGGTGGTCAGCCCTGGGAACAGGCAGGATGCAATTTCCTGGTTATCAAAGCCCACGACGGAAACGTCCTGTGGAATGGTCAGCCCATGCCGTTTGATGGCGGCATAGCAACCGGCGGCCATAGGATCGTTCATGGCAAAAATCGCAGTGGGCGGGATGGTCAGCGAAAGCAGCGCGTCGGTTTGCTCTTCGCCGGAATGGTACTCCCAATCGCCCCAGCGGATATACTCTTGCGGCACGTTCAGCCCGGCTTCATCCATAGCCTGTCGGTAGCCATATAAACGGCGGCTGGCGGCGGAGGAATTCGCGTGCCCGGCAATGAGGGCAATATGCCGGTGCCCCTGCGCAATGAGCAGCCGGGTAATCTCATAGGCGCTATTATCGTTGTCGTAGGTTACCGAAACGCTGCCCGGGTCGTTGCTTTCCGCGTAGGCGTATACCAGCGGTATGCTCACCGGCTGGTGCATGCCGTCGATGCGGCGGTCGTGCATGGCGACGTAGATGATGCCGTCCACCCGCGCGTCTTCGAGCAACTGTAGGCCGCTATTAACGATGTTGGCGCACTGGCTGAGCTGTTCATATCGATTATACAGTTTTTGCAGCAGCCGCAGATTACTCAGCAGCACCTGGTAGCCGCTTTCTTCCAGGCATTGATTGATGCCATCGACGATCTCGGCCACCGGCAGACCGCAGATATCTTCCACCAGAACGCCGATGATGTGGGTCTTGTTCATCCGCAGGGATTTGGCAATGGTGTTGAGCTTGTAATTGGTCAGCTCGATGGCTTCCATCACGCGGTCGCAGGTGGCTTTGCTGACGTTCTTCTTGCCGCTGAGCACATGGGAAACCGTGGCGACAGAGACGCCGGACAGAGCGGCGATTTCCTTCATCGTGGCCAAGTGCGTCACCTCCTGTGCTCCTTTTGCCACCTAGATGAATAAACGATTATCCGTTTATTGAAGATACATTTTCTTTCTCTTTTTGTCAATATCAAATGAGAAATTGTTCAACATGATGAATTCTTCGGAAATTCATACAGCAATGCGCAAAAATGCAGTTGACTTTTGGAAGATGGCGCGCTATAATGCATACATGGATTTAATCGTTTAACTCTCGTTGAACGACACGGCAAACAGCCACCGTACAAACGGAATCTGTTTTGCTTTGCTGTTGCATTCCACATCAATACGAAGGCGGGAAAACCATGAAGCCGATGACATCACTGCCGCTGACCCAGATACGGTTGACCGACGGTTTGCCGCAAAGGATGCAGCGCTTGGTGAAGCAGCAGGTGCTTCCGTATCAATGGGAGATCTTGCACGACCGCGTGGAAGGGGTTGTCCAGAGCCATTGCATCGAAAACTTCCGTATTGCGGCCGGACTGTCCGAGGGTGAACATTTCGGCATGGTGTTTCAGGATAGCGATCTGTACAAATGGCTGGAGGCCACCGCATATTGCGTCGCGGTATTTGGCAAGGAAGCGGTGGATTTGGAAGCGCATGCCGACGAAGCCTGCGCGCTGATTGCGGCGGCGCAAGGAGCCGACGGGTACATCAATACCTACTACACCATCAAAGAACCAGAAGGCCGCTGGACCAACCTGCAAGAGGGGCACGAGCTGTATTGCGCCGGGCACTTCTTTGAAGCCGCCGTAGCCTATTACCAAGCCACTGGCAAGCGCGCCGTGCTGGACACCGCATGTCGCTTTGCCGATTACCTGGCGCAGGTCTTTGGCGACAAGCCGGGGCAACTTCCCGCCTATCCGGGGCATCAAGAAGTAGAGGTTGGCCTGATCAAACTGTATCAGGTCACGGACAACAAAGCCTACTTGGATCTGTCCAACTATTTCATCGCCCAGCGTGGCCGCCAGCCGCTCTATTTTGCGCAGGAGCGGCAAAAACCTGCATATCGCGATATCTTTCACTTGCCGGTGATCGAAACGCCAACCTACGCCCAGACGCATGCTGAGCCGGTCAAGCAGACCGAAGCGGTTGGTCACGCGGTGCGAGCGCTCTATATGTACAGCGCGATGGCCGATTTGGCACGGCTGCGTGATGATGCTGCGCTGCACCAGGCCTGCGAGACACTATACCACAGCGTGACCCAGCGACGCATGTACATCACCGGCGCGGTTGGCTCCACCGAGCATGGCGAGAGCTTTACCACGGATTTTGACCTGCCCAATGATACCATCTATGGCGAAACCTGCGCTTCGGTGGCGCTGATGATGTTGGCCAGCCGCATGACCGCTCTGACCGGCGATGGGCTGTATTACGATCCCGTCGAGCGGGTGTTCTTCAACCAGGTGCTGGCCGGAATTGCGCAGACCGGACAGGAATTCTTCTACGTCGGGCCCCTGGCGGTTAATCCGCCCGCCTGCCACTGCAATCCAGGTTTGGCGCATGTCAAGCCGGTGCGCCAGCGCTGGTTTGATGTCGCCTGCTGTCCCACCAACATTGCCCGTACCATCATGAGCATTGGCCGCTACGCGTTTACCGAGGCCGACGATACGCTCTATATCCATATCCCGTTGGCCGCGCAGATCCGCACCGAGCGGTTTGCTGTCCAGCTCGCTACCCAGTATCCCTTTGGGAACACATTGCGCATCGAAGTGCAGAGCGAGATACCGAACCTGGCGCTTCGGCAGTCCGGCCTGTGCCCCGTCAAGACGCTGCGCGTCAATGGCATCGATCGGCCATTGATCCCACAGAACGGGTACTTTGTGATCCCCGATCTTCATTGTGGCGATGTGATCGAGGCCGAGTATGACTTTGCGCCGCGCTATGTGGTGTCGCACCCGAAGGTCGTGGCCAACGTCGGCAAGACTGCCGTGATGCGCGGGCCGCTGGTCTACTGCGCCGAGCAGGCTGACAATGGCGAAGAGATTGCCTGCCTATTGCTGCCGACGCAGCCATCCTTTGCCGAGGGCGAAACCTTTGCGGGCAATGGTACGATCGCGCTGCATGTGACCGGGGAGCGACGGGTATTCGCCGACACCGAAACGTTATACCAGACCCAGTTACCCACCCGGATCGCCGCCGACATTACGTTAATCCCCTATTGCTTATGGGCCAACCGCGGCGAGGGCGAAATGCAGGTGTACCTAAGCGTTCTGTAGCGTTGATAATGCACCTCTGTGCATTATAATAAAACAAGGAGGAAGCAACATGAAAAGGGGAGCGAAACTACTGAGCCTGGCGTTGGTTGTGGTCATGGCGCTGTCGATGATATCGACATTTGCGCTGGCCGAGGATCGTGTCACCATTACGTATTCGATGTGGGGTGACAACGAGGAAGTGCGCGTGCTGGAAGAGACCATCAAGAAGTTTGAGAGCGAGCAAGACAAGATTCATGTGGAAGTGGTGCAGATCGACCGTGCCGACTACGTGGGCACACTGAACACCCGCTCGATGGGCAAGAACCTGCCTGACACCGGCATCATGGCGGAGGACGCCGTGCTGATGTGGGCGGAGCAGGGCGCGCTGGCCGATGTCAGCAACATGTATGGCGCTGACGAAGCCAAGCCGCTGGACAGCCTGGCCTTTACCTTCGAGGGAAAGCCGGTGGGCTACTCGGTTGCCAACGAAGTGCTGCTGATGTTCTACAACCGCGCGGCCTTCGCCGAAGCCGGTGTGACCCCGCCGCCCGCCAGCGCCGACCAGGCGTGGGATTGGGACACCTTCGTGGACGTGGCCAAGCAGATGACGCTGGACGCTAACGGCAAGAACGCCAAAGATCCCGCCTTTGACGCCAACAACATTAAGCGCTACGGCGTCATGTTCTGCCCGGATTTCTGGCAGCTCGAGGTTTGGTCGGTCATGAACGGTGGCGCATGGTATGATGCCGAAGGCAACGTGACCATCAACACCCCCGAAGCCGCCGAGGCGCTGCAGCGCATCGCGGATCTCTCGCTGGTGCACCATGTGGCGCCCCAGTACGGCACCAACACCGCCACGACCATCGACCAGGATCTGGTCAACGGCAACTGCGCCATGTACATCAACGGCCAGTGGTCGGTTGGCGTATGGCTGGGCAATGCCCGCAAGAGCGATGGCCTGGACTATGGCGTCGGTGTGCTGCCCTACATGAAGGACAAGGTCACCCTGAATACCGGCGGCGTCAACGTGGCGTTTGCCTCCTCCAAGCATCCGACGGAGGCCATGGAATGGCTGAAGTGGTATGCGAAGGAAGAAAATTCCTGGGGCCTGATCGAGAGCGGTATCTGGATGCCGGTGCTGTCCAGCTACTACACCGACGAGGCGCTGACCCACAAATGGGTAGACAATCCGAACTTCCCGCCGTATGACGAGTACAAGAGCGCGGTGGTGGACTACGCGATGAACAACGCGCGCCCCACCTCCTGGTACTGGGTGAACAACACCAACCTGTTCAACGACGCGCTGAGCACCATTCTGGCGCCGTGCTGGAGTGGCAACGCTAAGGTGGCGGATGTGATCGCGCAGAATATCGACGCGCTGGTCGCCGCCAATCAGGGCCTGTAAGACAATGTAGGGGATCCGCTCGTCGCTGTTGGCGGGCGGATCCCTCATAAATGGGGTGCAACTATGCGTATGCCGAAAAGGCCCGTATCGCTGATGGCGCGCCAGGAGGCGAGGGCGGCAAAGCTGTTTTTGATCCCCGCTTTTTTGGGGCTGACGTTCATCACCTATCTGCCGCTCATCTCTGTGTTTGCGTTGTCCTTCTTCAAGTGGACGGCCATCATGCCCCGCCCGATTTTTGTGGGGTTCAATAACTATATCAAGCTTTTCACCAAGGACATTTTCTTCTGGACGTCGATCAAAGTCACCATCCAGTATGCGCTGCTGTCGGTGGGACTTAGCATGGTCTATTCGCTCAGCATCGCGATGCTGCTGAACCGCAGAATCCCGGCGCGGGGCTTTTTCCGGGCGCTGTTCTATGTGCCCTATATCATTCCGGCCATCGCGGTATATACCAGCTGGTCACTTTTGTACAATGCCGACTTCGGCGTCTTTAATGCGCTGCTGGCCAGCCAGGGGTTGCCGCGAATCGCTTTTCTAGCGGATTCCAAGTATATCATCGCCTCGCTGGCGGTGATCGCCGTGTGGATCAGCGGCAATCTGGTGGTTATCTTTCTGGCCGGACTGGGCAATGTCCCCCGCGTCTACCATGAGGCGGCGGAAATAGACGGCGCCTCCGGCTGGCAACGATTCCTATACATCACCGTGCCCTGCATGACGCCGATCATCTTCTACAATCTGCTGATGAGCCTCATTGCCAACATGCAGGTGGTGGTGCCGTCGCTGCTGTACGCGGGCAGCAATCGCACAACCTATCCGGAATACACGTTCATGTCGTTCCTGATGTACCGCACCGGGTTCATCAATAACGATATGAGCTATGCCAGCACCATTTCGTTCATCTTCTTTGCCATCATTGGCGCATTCACGTTGGTGCTCTTTGCGACATCAAAATCCTGGCTGTTTTACGAGGGAGGCGAGAAGTAAGATGCGAGGCGGCATACAAAGCAAAAAGCGCCGGGAACGCATTGCCAACGTCGTAGCGATGGCGGTGGTGATCGTGCTGGCGATCTTCGCGCTGTTTCCCCTGTGGTGGATTTTCCGTTCCTCCCTGATGACCAACCCGGAAATCGGCTCGCTGAACCTGCTGCCCAGCCGCTGGCTGTTTTCTAACTATCGCGACGCGCTGGAGATCTTCACGTTCTCCACATATTTTGCGAACACGATGACCATCGTGCTGCCTTGCGTTGTCTTTGGCACTATTACCGCGGTCATGTGCGGCTATTCCTTTGCACGGCTGTATTTTAAGGGACGCAATTTTGTCTTTGGCCTGTGCATCGCCTCGCTGCTGCTGCCGCCGATGGTGACGCTGATCCCGCTGTATATCGTCTGGATTCGCTTTCTGGGTCTGGGCGATACGTACTGGCCCATGATTCTGCCGTATCTGACCGGTGGCGGCGCGTTCAATATTTTCCTCATCAGGCAGTTCATCATGTCGGTGCCCCGGGAACTGGACGAGGCGGCCAAGATCGACGGCGCTGGACGCATCCGCACGCTGCTGCAAATTCTGGTGCCCTCCATCAAACCGGCGATCATCGTCGTGGCGTTGTTCATCTTTATCGGCATCTGGAATGACGTGTTGCAGCAAACAGTCTACATCTCAGATCCGGCCATGTATACCATCGCGCTGGGACTGAAGAAATTCACCGGATCCTACGGCACCGACTGGAAGCTGGCAATGGCGTCCACTTGCATGGCCATCGTACCGGGCATTGTGATATACTTGTTCTGCCAAAAATACTTCGTGGAAGGCATCGTCATGACCGGCATGAAGAACTAGCGGGCCGACGATGTCTGGGAGTGATCGCATGATGAAAGCGACAATGACGTTTGCTCGCTCACGCCTGCCCGGCGCACCGCTTCCGCTATGGTTTTCCCTTGACCGCAGCTCAATTCTACTTCGCGTAGCTTGATAATGATCTGCTCCACCGTGTAATTCGCTTTCCCCATTTCTTCCAGTTCCTTTTCGTTAGTTTACCATATCCTCACTAACTTTGAAACTGGTACAACGCTCGGGGGCTGGGTCAGGCAACCAGGGTGCAAAGGGTGCATCATTTTTTTGTGAGTTCAAACACAGCTGCTACATCAGAAACGACGTGAACTGATAACAACAAGCGCAGTGCCGTCGCCGTCGGACACAAGATACGCGTTGCCGTTGCCGCATTTTATTCGCTCGAGGTTACTCACTGCGCACCTCGGGATTGTAATACCGTCTGCGTTTTTTCGTCTTTGCGCCGTATTGAATGGCCTCTTGGGGGCAGCGATGGATGCAGGCCATGCAATGCTCGCATTGATGCAGCCATTGGGGGCGGCCGTCGGCCATGCGGATGTTCCCGACCGGGCAGATGCTTTCGCATAGCCCACAGCCGACGCACTGGTCCTCGGCAAAGAAGGCCTTGTCCAGTTCCTCGATGTTTTCATAGAGGTGGGACGAAATGAACCGGCCCTTTTTGACGAGCGTTTTTGCCGATTGTATCTCGCTGGCGATTTTCTGGATTATCTTGCCGGCTTTCGCGGTTCTTCCGAAAAGCATCGGATTGTAGTTCACAATGTAATTTGCGGGCATCGGAATACTGGTGCCGTATTGTAGTTGCAGATTTTTCTCGGCAAGTGCCCTTTCAAGCATGGTGATGCTCCCAGAGCCCGCGCCGCCCTTGGTGACGACCCCGAAGAGATACGAATCGGGGTGTATATCCAGCTTGCCGATGACGTGCCGTACAATCCGGGGTAAATTGCCATAATAGGACGGAAACACAAAGCCGATCCGCTCATCCTTGCCGCCGATTTGCGCGTCGGGTTTGTATGCTGCCATCGAATAGATCTGCTCGCCCAATATGTCGGCGATTTGCTGCGCGACATACAGAGAGTTCCCCGTCCCTGAAAAATAAAAGATCATGTCACTGCCCTCGTTTCTCTTTTGAAATATCGTCGAAGATGCGTTCAATCATGCCGCTTAACTTGTCTTGGTTGGTGTGGAAGGCGTCGGCGTCCTCGATCATCGGCAAGATTTCTTCGAACAGCATCACGATTCTCTGATAGGTAGAGATTGCCTGTCGCAGTTCGTTGGCTTTCGCACTAAGAATTTGCTTCGCGATTTCGTTGCACTGCCCGCTCGGATCGTGGGTTTGCAGTTCTTCCATGCTCTTGATCTCGGAAAGTGTGAAATGCGCATACTTCATGACGACGATGTACTTCAATGCCGCGATGTCGGTTTCGTCATAGCAGCGGTATCCATTTTCGCGGCGTTTGGGCGC
>JAVBLJ010000051.1:0-25285 GCA_031553615.1 Eubacteriales bacterium | reverse complement strand
TGTTTGCGTCGGTCACGGTGGTCACCGTCAGGCCCCGCGCGTCGGTCTTGCTCGCCACGTAATTCATCTTGGTGTCGTAGGCCGTGTTGGTCACGATTTTGTGCTTGGGCGCGTCCGGGTGCGATACCGTGCTCTGCAGCGGATTGCCCCGGGCGTCGTAGGTCGTTTCGGTGGTCAGCTTGTAGGGCGTGACGCTCTTGAGCGGCAGGCGGCGGGATTGCACCGCCGCGGTGTCGCCGTACTCGAGGGTGTACTTCGCCTCCTCGCCCCGGCCCGGCGCGATGTAGCTGGTTAGGTTGTCGTAATCGTCGTACTCCGCCGCGTTCTTCTGGCCCACCAGGTTGCCCACCGCCGTCACGTTGTTCTTCTCATCGTATGCGAACGTCTGCCCATACAGCTCCTTGTGCAGGCTGATCGCGCCGATTTCGGCGTAGTTGAGCTGGTGGTTGTACTCCGCCGATACGCGGATCGCGTAGTAATCCTCGGGCGCTACCGCCGCGCCGCACGCGTATTGCCAGCCCACCCATTCCTCGTTCCAGGGGGCTTCGCCGCCCTCCTTCCATTGGCCTTCCTTGGTGTAAAACTGCACGCGCAGGCGGAAGCAGCGGTTGTTGCGTATGGGTGCGGAGATGCCGCGCGCCCAGCCGCCAACCACGAAGCCCTCGCCCTTTTTGCCGCGGATCGGCAATTCCTGATGCGCACCGGCGCTCAAAAGCGGTCGGCCACTCAGGAACAGGCAGTTGCTTCCGGTCAGGAAGCCGGGGATCGGGGCTTCGCCCGTGCCCTCTGCGCCCAGGATACCCTCCGCAATGGCGGTGTCGGCCGAGGTTGCCGTCTCGTTGAGCGTCCATCCGCGCGGCGCGCCCAGCAGCATGGTGGTGAAGTCGGCGTCGCGGATCAGGTTGTAGCGGTTGGCCACCGGCCCGGTTTCCAGCTGCGGGCAATCGAACCACGCCATGCCCGCGCCATTGCCGAACCATACGCGGCAGCGGAGCGAGTGGGTGAGCGCGTCCTGGGGCAGGGTGATTGTGCAGCTCAGCCGCAAGAATTCCGGCATGCCCTGCACGCGGCGGCTGATCGCGGTTTGCCGCACGCCGGCGGCGTCCTCGTAGCTCAGCTCCAGCCAGCTCCAAGCGTCGCCCTTGCTCTTCACGTACGTCGAGAAGGTGTACTCGCCGGGGGCGACCGTCTGCTCGCGGGTGATGGTGCTGACGCCCGTCGTGTCCTGCTTGCGAACGCGCAGCGATCCGGTTCCGCTGACCGATTCCGTTCGGGTGTGCAGGAACGTTCCGGTTCCGCTCAGGGTTTCCTTCGTCCAGTGGCCCGGCTCGGCGAAGCCGCGCGATTCCAGCAGGTTGATCACCAGCTTTTGCAGCTTCGATACCGCCTCGGGCGTGTTCGGCTTGCCCAGCTCGCTGAACCGTGCGAATGCCGCGTAGCCCAGCTCGTCCTGCACGCCCACCACGTTTCCCCAATCGTTGAATTGGTAGGTCAGCCGCTTTCCGTCCTCACGAGTTTCGTCCTTCACCTGGGTCACGCAATCGTAGTAGGTGTAGCTGCGCTGATTGCCCTGGGTGGTCACGGCGATCCCGTTCTCGTTCGGCACCGTCGCGCTTTCTGTGACGCGGATAGCGCGGCGGCTGCCCTCGGCATACGTTACCTTCGCGGTTTTGCCGTCGAAATTCACCAGCTTCTCTAGCAGGGGAATATCGTCCGGCGTGGTAGCGGCGAGGTAGGTGAAGCTGGTGCTCACGTCGTCCAAGTCGGTCACGCCGGTCACTCCGTATGCATTCGTGGCGGTCGCGGATACTTGAATCTTCACGGGCGCGGTGTAGCCCGGCACGGTGATCTTCACCTCGCCGTCCGCCGTGGCCGGCCAAACCAGCGTGGTGCTCCGGCCTACGCCGTCCGTCACCGTTTTCAGCTTTTTGCTGCTGGAGCTGGTGTAGACGAACTTGGCCACCACATCGTTGGCCGTGGTGCTGCCACGGGTTTCCGTGATGCTTTCGATCATCTTCACGTTGCCGCCGGTGCTGGTGATGTTGGCCGTAGGAATGTCAAAGCGCATCACCGTGCCCGATTTGCTGCTGATCCGCGCCTCCGAATTGGTGGTGTCGATCTTCAGCGTCAGCGAAAGACCAGATTGATCCTCGTACGTCGATGCGACACCGGGCTTGGGCGCGAAGTAGTGCTGTGTTCCGTCTTCATCGGTGAATACGTAGTAGGTGGTGCTGTTGAGCGATATCCGGTGGAGCGATCGGTTCCAGTTCAGACGCCAGCCGTTCCCCAGACCATACCAGTTCGTGTCCGCGTCGCATGCGTTGTACACCAGCCCCAGCGAGATCGGCAGCAGGTTTCCGTTCATGCTCGTCAGCCCGCGCGTGGCCACCAGGTTTCCGCTGTGCAGCGCCACGTGCGCCGCCCCGGCTCGGCCCGCCCCAAACGATTCATAGGCGTACGAGCCCTCCAGGCCGGCGTTGCTCACGTAATTGATGCAAAGCACTGGACGGAGCTCGGCGGTGGCGTGCTGCGCGCTGTAGAGCGTAATGGCCTCGACGCCGGCGCTATCCACGAGCCCTGCGGCTACGTCGGCCTCAATCCGGTCCGCGCTAAGCATTACGCCATGGTTGGTGTGGAGGTCTGCGTACCATTTGCGCGCCAGGTTGGTGATATCAAAGGTAAGACCTTGCCGCTGCGAGCTTAAAGGGATCGCCATGTCGTAATCCAGGTGCACGCTTTCGTCATGGCTCGGCGTGGCACTCCATTTCAGCGTTTCCTGCGCCCAAGAGCTCGTCACCTCGTGCGCAAATACTGTCACGTTTTGCTTGAGCGTCACGGTTTGTGCCACCACGGCGGTGATGTAAGCCTTGGTGAGCGTCTGCGATGGGTTCATCTTGGGTAGAGTGGGGAACTTCATATACACGCGGCAATTTCCCTCGGCGCCATTGTAGCCGATCTTCATGGTGGTCGCCGTGTTGTAAACCGTGTCCTGCTTCCCCTCAGCCACATAGGTATCGTGCACACTGCTGCCCGTGGTGTTGGTCTTCACCAGCGGGTCGATGACCACCGGGTAGGCCGCCGTCGCCAAGAAATCCGCGTCGGGTTCCAGCGCCATGCGCATCCCGTCTTCGCACGGCTCGTACTGCACGGCGATGGTGCCTTCGTTCCCGTTGGCATCGCAGATCGTCGCGGCGGGAAGCGTGAACACCAGCGTGCGCTGTTCCCCTTCGGTCCAAATCGTCAGGCTGCCGTCTGCTTCGGGCTGAGCGGTCAAACCCGCTGTGCGCAGCACGAAGGTAAAGCGCTTTGGTGCGCTCGGGGCCTTCAGAATCAGCTCGTCCTTGAAATCCTTGCCGAGCACGTGACATACCAAATCGGTATCCTCAAACACGTCGGCGTAGCGTAGGCTTCCCTGCAGCTTGTCCATCCGGCGGCGTGCCGCATCCTGGTCTTCGGTGGGTTCGCTCTGCGCCTCGGTCGGATCGTCGGTAGTCGGGCTCTGCGCTTCGCCCTGATCGTCGGTAGGCTGCGCCGAAATCGCTTCCGGTATGTCGATCGCGTTGTCCGCTGTTTCCTCCGTCCGTTCTTCGGGTATAAGCAGGGGCGTGCCCGCCACATCCCTTGCGTCCTCCAGACACCAGGATACGCTGTGCCGTCCGTTCGTCAGGCGGATCAGCGGATCGGTGTTGGCACGCCGCGCCATCCGAACGCGAAGCGGACCGCTCTCGTTTTCCAGCGTTTCACCGTCTCGGTCGATGCGCGTGTGCAGGCGGCTGTCGATCTCCGCCCAGTCTCCGGTGACCGCATCCCGGTAATGTACCGGCTCCGGGTAGACGATCGTTTGAAAGAGCCCGCGGCCAAATGCAAAGGTCTTGGAGTGCGCGTCGCGCTTTTCGGGCACCTCCTCGCCGCGCATTCGTCGTGTGTCCACGTGCGATGTTTCCCGTCTTTTCGGGAAGGGGTTGTTGCGTTTTTTGTCCATGGTCTTCCTCCTTCTTGGCAGGGTTCTTTTATGGGAAAGTTCTATTGAAAAGTTCTATTGGAAAGTCACCGTACACTGACCATCGCAGCGGAATTCGCTTCCGTTGCTTGTGCCGCCTGAATCCCAAGCCAGGTAGTAACTTCCTAGGTGCTTTCCGTCGATGACGAAGCTGAAATACTCATTTTGGGCTGCCGAAGCGTAGGCAAGTCCTTCGCCTGTTGTCGCGGAGAACAGCATGATGACGAACCTGAGGTGGCGGGAGCCGCTGGTGGTATCCGGCGCGCGGTGGAACTCCACCTTGATCTTTCGGTTCAGCGCGACAATGCCGTCGGCGAAGTACCCTGCGCTCTGTGCGGCTGAGTAAGTGGAGGGGGTTTTGAGTGCCACGTTTGCCAGCCCGAGCCCGGCATACAGCACCCGGCCCGAGAGGTACCCGGCATTTAGTTTCACTCCCGGCAAGGGTATGCTTCGCCCGACGAGTTTCCACTGGCCGTTGATGTAGTTGTTTATCTCCGAGGGTGCGCGCCATTCCTTGCGCTCGTCATCCCAGTAGCGCAGGTTTCCGCAGCTGATGTGTACCTTCGTAGTGTTGTTGTATGCGTACGCACTAGACATGTCTTTCCCTCCTTTAGGGCCTAATCCAAATCATGTTCGGCTTCGGATCGGTGGGAGGATCGGCGTTCACCACCACCTGCACGGCATTGGTAGCCATGCTAACCGCCTGCTCGGCTCTCATTTGCGCCAGGACGATATCGCTTTTGAGGTCTTCGACCTTGGAGGCCACCGTCTCTTGATGCTCCGCGTCCAAGAACACAGAGTCTGCGTAGGTCTGCGGCGCAATCTGTTCGTAACCGCCCGTTGCGTCGCCAATCTGTACCCAGCCCTTTTTCATTCCATCTTCCTCCGTTTCTTCGGTCGGCCAAACAAATTCGTAAACGTTGTTGGTGTCGGGGGCATCCGAAATCATCTGACTGCCCGCGATATTGCACATCGGGCGCACACCACGCGCGCCGTTGTTGGCTGCCACGGCGGTCGCGTACAATGCGCCGGTGGTATCGATGGTACGCACGTTGGTATCCGAGGTAAGCGCGGGCGTGCGCAGCCACCAATGCCAGTTCTTCGTTTCGGCAAGCGAAGTGCTTGAATAATCGGAAGCAGCTACCGCCTCCTTGGTCGGCTTAGCGATTCGCGAGGCGATCTCCGTGGTGAACATCGGCAGCAGCGTGCCCTCTGGGGGCGAGGTGGTGAGGCCGATCTCCGTCGGGGAGGGTAAAAACATCTTCGTGGTGATTTCCTCGGTACCGGCGGTATCGCTGTTGCAGAGTGCGCAGACAACGGAGGTGGGAAGCAGCGCGTCGACAAAGGATTTGGGCAGCACGCTGGAAAAGCCGAGCCACGCGTCGTAGGGGTTGTTCACCACGTTGGCAAAAGAGGGGGGCGCATCATACGTGTGCTGTGGCTCATACCAGGCACCTTCGCTGTTGAGCCATTTGTGAATGTTCGAATGCAGAAAGCGATTGTTGCCGGTGGCCTTTCGGGTCGTGCTAGGGCTGTTGGTCGGTTCCTTTGCGTCGAACGGCATGATCTGGATCAGCCTTTCCGCGATGAGCGTCACGGAGCCAGTCGGGTAATTTGCGTGGCCTTTGCTCGCTACCTGGAATACGATATAGTCGCCGAAGCGATGGCGCAGTTTCTCGTGCACCGGCACCTTTACCTTGCCGGTGCTGATGGCCAGGGAATCCAATGTTCTAGGCATGTTTGTTCTCCTCTCTTTGTGGGTCCGCGTATTTTTGCGGAGGGAAGTGAGTTGTTTGCGTTTATACTGCCGATTGCAGGGTGGGCACGGGTACCGGCACGGGAAAGAATTCCTCCGCCGTTACTTCCACTTCACTTTGCATTCCGCCCGACGGCGATGGCGCACAACGCTGCGTCAAGTAGCCTTGCAGCATTACGCGCTGCCCCTGCTGTAGATGCCGCGTCGCCCATTCTGCCACACCGCGCCATGCTTGCACGCTGTATAGCTCGCGTCGAATCTGCCCTAGTTTGGTCTTGTGGCTGACGCACAGCGTAAGCGATACATGGCACGATCCATCCCCTTTCACACTCTGCATGGGGGGATCCGCTATAATTCCAGAAAGATAAACCTTGTTCACACACATCTTCTCCTTTCGAATGATACGTTTCCTTTGTGGTCGCAGGTTTCTATGTGGGTTCTCATGTACGGCTCCCATGTACGGTTCCCATTTGCCGTTGGCGATCTTAGCGCATACGCATCGCTCCTTTGCGTTCGGTTTTCCTCCTCCATTGAACACGCGTACTCCCTGTTCGACGAATGAAAGAGAACTTGTGTTCGTACATAGCTTATGATAATGGGATCACATTGTCAACCGTCCTGGAGAAGAAAAAGGGAACAAATGTTCTTTTTCGTTAAACGAACTATAAATGCAAGTCGAAACAGCAGCGTTATGCTGTAAATATGTGTCTGTGCCGGATCTGATTTCCATGGGCACTGGAAAATGGAATTCTTTGCCAAAGTCTGATCGGGGCAACAAAAAAAGGGTGTCGCCACTGCGACATCCCCCTGTATAACTTCTCGATATTCTGCGATAGGGCGTTTTATTCTCTGCCCGTTCCGCCTGGGGCAGTCCACAAGGAGTATGGGCTTTTATACCAATTCCAATTAGGTTATGCCAATAAGCCAGCGAGAGATTTTTACGTTCGGCTAGGAGTCCGAAGGAGGCGTAGCCAGCAGCTACGCTGACCGAGGCACGACAACGCCGATAGGATAAAGATCCGCTGGATTGTGGCTAAACGTAGTTGGAATTGGTATTATGCCTGTTTCGCGGCGTGCACCTTGTGCAGCCAGCGTCCGCTGCGCAGCCTGGGCCGCGTTAGCAGCCCGCGAATCAGCCATTCGAGCACGAGGCCAACCGAGAAACCTGTCACGCCCATGCCCAGCGTGAAGGTGAGCAGGTATCCGGCGACGATCCTTCCCAGCCACATGGCGGCCAGCGAAATGAGCATGACGAAGGAGCCATCCCCGGCGGCGCGCATTGCAGCGCTGGGAATGTTGGCATCGCCCCAGAGGAGCGGCATCGCGGCCCCGATGAGCAGCACGGCGACCAGTGCCTGCGGGAAAACCTCGGAGGCAGGGTGATACAACCGGAGCACCAAGGGCATCAGCGGCGCAAGGATGACCGTTGCGATCAGGAGCAGCCAGCGCCCGACGCGAAGGACGCTGGAGCAATAGTGCGAGGCAAGATCCGATCGGTTCGCGCCAAGGCATTGCCCAACGATGGTCACGATGATGCTGTTTAGGGAAAAGGCCACGCAGTTGAATAAATTGGCTGCGGAGTTGGTCAGGCCAAAGGCCGCCGTGCTGGATGCAGGCAGTCGTGCAATGATGATTTGGATGACCAGCGCACTAAACTGAAACAGGATTTGCTCCATGGCGATCGGCATGGACAATGAGAGGATAGCGGCTTGCAGCTTGCGGGCAAATCGTACTACGTGATGCAGACGCATGCCCATGGTGTTGCGCACCAAGAACATCCAGACGACCGCGACGATAGCGCCCAGGGTTCGCGCGATGATAAAGGACCATCCGGAACCGGCGATGCCCATATGAAACACGTTGATCAGTAAAAAGGTGATGGAAAAGTGCGCAAGGTTGATCACCAGCGTTAGAAACAGGGCTGATTTTGATTCGCCGATGCCGCGAAATGCACCGAAGATGGAGTTGAAAACGCCGTACGGAATGTAGGAGAGGCCCATGAGGAGCATATACTCGCTGGCTTGCGCCCGAATGGCTGGCTCGACGGCGGGATAGAACAGGCCCAAAATCTGCGCGGAAAAAAGGCCGAAGATCACCGTGCATAACATGCCGGAAAGTGTGGTCAGCAAAATGCTCTGGCCGATGGAAGCGCATAGGTAGTCGGCATCGTTGCTTCCGCGCGCCCGGGCTACCAGTATAGTTCCGCCCGCGCTCAGCGAGGTGAACAGTGCGGTGATGACCGCGCTGATGGGCGCGACCAGGGTCACGGCAGTCAACGCGCTCTCACCCGAGGACGCGACCATGGCCATCGCCAAAATGTTGATGCTAAATATAAAGAGCTGGTCGAGCAGCAGGGGCAGGAACATCTGCCGAATCTGCCGATAGGTAAACTGTTCGGTGGTGAACAGATTTTCGAGCGTCGTGGTGATGCGCAGCGGTCGCCGAAATTCAGCACCGTGATGATTCATAATGTTCCTCCTCGGTTTGATTCCGGGCGGCGCTGTCGCGGCCTTGGGCACCGGCTCGGCCGGATCGCTCGTTTATTAGAACGATTGCTTGGCCACCTTTTTGTTGTAGGGGCTGATGGCGAAGCACTCGGCGCGGGCTGCGCGACACAGTGCGCCGCGCGATTGGCTGAGCCCATCGTAGAACTGCAGATACTTAAACCAGGGCGAGTTATTGGTGAGCCAAAGCTTTTGGATGGCCTCGTGCCACAGGTCGTACCCCTCGCTCACGTCGATGTACAGGTAGGGCACAAAACCGTTGGAGTCCTCCCAATTCTCGGCGAAATAGGGCCCGTCGGCCCAGTGGTGCGGATGGGCCCGCTGAATATCGGGCAGTGCGGCATAGAAGATGGCATCCTCCACGATGCGTGAGGTGACGACGTGATCCTTGTGCAGGCTATCGATCCAGTGGGTTAGGATGACGTCCGGCTTTTCCCGGCGAATCAGGTCGCAAAGCTCGTAGCGCACCTTTTCATCGTTGGGAAGTTCGCCGTCCCGATATTCGCCGGCCAGGTAGAACTTGCCGCCCAGCATTTCGGCAAAGGTGGTGGCGGATTCGATGTTTTGCTGACGGAATACGTCCTCCGGGATTGTCGCCGGGTGGCCGCGCTCCCCAGCGGTCAGCGCGACGGTGCTGATGCGGTCGCCGATCCTCGCGTGCTTGGCCAGGGTCTTGCCGCAGGTCAGTTCGGCATCGCCGATGTGCGCGCCGATGGCCATGATATGCTTCTGCTTGCGCTCCATGATTGCTTCCTCCAATATAATGAAAATTTCTTCGGAACAACGAAAATGGTGAACCTAGAGTGTGGCGTTCATCAGGGTGTAGGTGCGGTAGACGTGCATACCCCAGGTTGAATAGATATCGATATTGCGCCCGCCTGTCCACAGGAAATGGGTATAGAAGATGTGCTTTTCGACCATGGACTGCATCATCTCGTGGAAGAGCACGGTGCCGATGCCGCCGCCTTGCATCGCATTGCTGACGCCGAACGGGCCAAAGCGCTCGGGGCAACCGTCCATGGCCCGCAGCACAAAGCCGATCACCTCGCCGTTGGGTGCGTGGGCCAGCAGCAGGGCATCCTCGCCACGGCCCTCGGCCAGGGCTTGACGCACATTGGGCAGCCAGTGCGCGAACTCGGCGCGCATGAAGGCATACAGCGCCAGGGTGTCGGCCGGGGTGAAGGGCGCGAAGCGGTACCCTTGGGCGCACAGCGCAGCCTTCTTTTCCAGGTATTTTCGAGGGTATACGAAGCCGTGCAGGTTGAGCGCCATGGACACGCATTCGCCGCGCGCCTCGTAGCCCATGCTTTCCAGAAAGGGCACGCCCTCCGGGTAAGCGGCGGCATCGACGCCCGGGCAGAAATAATTGTTGGCGTAGCAGCAGACCGCTACGGTGGTCACACCCCGGTTTTTGAGCAGCGTGTGGGCCCATTCTATCAGCGCCTTGCCCGCGCCCTTTCGCATGCATCCGGGGCGCACGCCCATGGCGACCAGGTAGGCCTTGCCCGGTTCCAGCCCGGCAATCTCATCGGGCACGCGGCGCAGAGTCAGGTAGCAGAAACCGGCGAGCAGACCACCCTCTTCGGCCAGCAGATACAGCTCGGGATCGAAGTTGACGTCGTACAGTATGCGCTTGCCGAATTCGCGCATGTCCAGTGCGTCCTGGGGCAGGCATTGATTCCACAGGGTTTGGGCGGCGGCGATATCCCCGGAGGTGAGTGAGCGGATGGTCATAGCGTGCCTCCTACATATATCGGTTCGTTTGCAATGGATTCGTTATGTCTTATTCGGTTTGGTACGGTTTAGCTGCCGCTGTTTTTGCTACGTGTAGAGCAGGTAGGGTTTGCGTAGGGCGGCGAAGTCGCTTGCGTCTTTTTGCCATGCGGCGATCTGCGATTCGGCGGTGAAGCTGGGCTCGCGCAAAGCGTCGGTACCGGCCAGCAGATCCAAGTGCGGATGGGAGCGCTCGTTGGTAGGCGGAGTATATTGGAAATCCGATCCGCCCAGCGCTTTGGCGACCTCCAGCATGTGCAGGCCCAGCGCTACCGGACGAACGGCGCGCACATCCAGCACATGTGCTTGGACACCGGCGCACAGCGTACCCGCGTGTTTCGAAAAGGTGGGCGTGAAGTAGGACGGACGGAAGTGCACGCCGGGCAGCTTGCGCTCGTTGAGCGCATCGGCGAAGCGGTCGGCATCGAGCCAGGGCGCGCCAATCAGCTCGAAGGGGCGCGTCGTGCCCCGGCCTTCGCTCATGTTCGTGCCTTCAAACAGGCAGGTTCCGTTGTAGAGCATCGTGGCGGCGAAGTTGGGCAGGTTGGGGCTGGGATTGATCCACTGCAGGTCGGTATCGCAATGCAGGGTGTCGCGCCGCCAACCGGTCATGGGGATCACGGTGAGCTCCACGCCGATATGATAGGCATCGTTCAGGTACCTGGCCAGTTCGCCCATCGTCATGCCGTGGCGGATGGGGAAGGACGCGATGCCCACAAACGATTGAAAGCGCATATCCAGCAGGTTGCCTTCTATCAGCGTCCCGCCGATCGGGTTGATTCGGTCCAGTATGCCAAAGGCCTTGCTGGATTCGGCGCAGGCCTCCATGCAGTGCATCACGGTAGAGATGAAAGTATAATAACGTGAGCCGACATCCTGCACGTCGATGAGCAGCATGTCGATGGAATCGAGCATCGCTTTGGAAGGGCGGTGATCCCCGCCATAGATGCTGTACACCGGCAGGCCGGTGCGCGCATCCCTGTATTCGGCCACGGGGTCGCCCGCGCCGATGTTTCCGCGCAGGCCGTGTTCGGGCGCAAACAGCGCGGTCAGCGAGCCCATTCGGTGGAGGACATCCACCGTGGAGCGTAGATCGCGAGTCACGCCGCTGGGGCAGGTGATCAGTCCCAGTCGCATGCCTTTCGGCAGACAGGGGGTTCTTTCGAGGGTGTCGATACCGGAAAGGATGTGTTCCATGAATCAAAGTCCTCCATCAAAATCCTTCTTCAAAATCCTTCTTCAAAATCCTTCGTCAAGAATTCCCCGTCAAAAATTCTTCTTCAGAATTCCCAAGCAGAACCCTTCGTCAAAAGTCCTCTTCGCCTACGGGCGGGCGAGCTGTTCCTGATATTGGTATAGCGCGCCCATCGGGCGTAGACCTCCTGCGTGTTCACGCGCAGAGCGGGGCAGAGGGTGCCAGGGCGGCGGGCTTATCCACCACCAGGTTCCCGGTGCCTTCAAGGGCTTGGGCAATCTGCATGCCCTGCTCGGCGAAGGTGGCCGCCTCGGTCTTGGTGCCGCCTGCATCGACGCCGATAATCTGCATTGGGTATCCCTCCAAACATCGCGCGTTGCGCCAGTGCTGCACCGGGAACCCGAAGAAAGAGGCCGGATGCGAGCGTGTGCACAGCATCGGGCCTTTGGGAGATTCGCTCAGGGTACGTCGCTGCGGGAAAAGGCGGCGTACAGCCGGTTGTGGAACACGCGGCGGAAGCGGATCAACTGATCGTTGGCCCGCGTAGGGTGCACGCGATTGGTCAGCAGGAGGGCGTAGAAGCCGGTTTCCGGATCGATGACCAGCGAAGTGCCGGTGAATCCCGTGTGGCCAAAAGAGGCGCTGGGGAACAGATCGCCGCAGAAGCTGCTGGGCACCCCGGCCAAGTGAAAGCCCAGACCGCGATGCATCGTTTGGCCGGGCGTGTGGTTGGTGATCGCCTTGCGGAGCGTGGCCGGGGCAAGGTATCCATCGCCATCGCAGGCCAGCATGGCGGCAAACTGCGCACAGTCGGCCACATCCGAAAAAACCCCGGCATTGGCGGAGACCCCGCCCAGGAAGCGCGCGTTCTCGTCGTGCACGACTCCGCACCAGGCGATGCCGGTCTGGGGATCGACCTCGGTGGGGGCAAAATTGCCACCGGTGGGGCAATAATCCGTGTTTTGCATCCCCAGCGGCTCAAACACTTCGGCCCGGGCGGCGGCATCCAGCCGCAGGCCGTACACTTGTTCCAGGATTTTGCCTAGGGTGATGTAACCGATACAACTGTAGCGCACGGTGCCATCGGGCGGCGTTTCGAGAGGGTGACGCAAAATGCAGTTCAGCGCATCCTGCGGGTCGCTGATTGCTTCGTAGATATGAAATGAGGGCACGAAACCAGCGGTGTGGGTCATCAGCTGGCGTATGGTAAGGTCGGATTTGTCGGCAGGCGCTTCGAAGAAGCGTGAAATCGTATCGTCCAGCGTGAGTTCCCCGGCTTCGAGCGCGCGCAACGCGAGCATGGTCGGCGCCAATATCTTGGTCATGGATGCCATGTCGAACCGCGTGGCCTCATCGGCGGTTCCGGACGCGCAGGAGAAGAAACGCTTCTTTTGTTGCCCCACGGCAGCCACTGCGGCGGTGAAAATACCCTCTTGCACGGCGCGATCGAGCATCGGTTTTACGAAAGCGAATGTGTGCATGTGTGATTCCTGCCCGAATCTGCGCTGTTACGCGCTGTTGTTTTTGGGGGGAAGAAAAATCGAAAAAGCATGAAAACCCAGCGGCTCATCACGAACCGACGGGCTTGTGTCGCGCCAGGCATCTTTTGATACGATGATAGCAAATCTCCGTTTCCCCGTCAAGCGATGGGTGGATTTTCACGGCGAACGCATTTAAATACAGATACTGGGAGTTGCGGTGCGAAGGAGTCCGGAGGGCGACCGCAAAGCCCTCTGGTCGACCGTGAGGGCGAAATACCCTCCCGAAGATAGGCGTTTCGCTCCTGCAGGAGCGACCAGGGGGCTTATCGCTCGCCCCCTGGACTCCTTCTCTGCGCATCTGCCATGTTTTGGGATGTAAATGCGCTGGCCCTGGATTTCACCCTCACGGTCCACCGGAGAGCTTCGCGGTCGCCCTCCGGCCGCCTTCGCGGCCACTCACATAGTATGAGTGGCAATGCGCAAGGTGCGCGTAAGCGAGGCCGAATGCAAGTGTACACTTGCATTCGGCCTCCTACCGTGGTAAGATGGTCGTGCCACAATGGCCTGGTATTCTGCACCTGCGGCAACCCGTTTTGTGAAAGGAGCGTGAGCGGATGCAACGGAAGCAAATCAACAAGGTGGTTTTCCTCTAAACCGAATACGGGCATAGCACCAAAAGGCGCGAGACGTCCTGATTTGCTATGTCGCAAGCGACCCTTGTGAATCCTACAAAATTGTAGCACACTTTGGGTGTGTTCTTTTTTTGCCTTCGCAGGGCCTCCATGCCCATCGTTCGCTTGCTCCCCGCGCCCGTGTTCAAGCTTTCATCTCGCACCCCATTCATTTCGCACCCCTAAAAACGAACGGGAGGACAAACCCAACATGACCATCATTGATTTCGCCCATACCCATGTGCCGGAGGCGCTGCAGCTCGTCCGGCAAGATTACGAAACGGAGCGGCGCGCCGTGCCCGCTCTGCCCACGCTATCCGCCCTGCCCAGCATGCCCGATCTGGCGCGCTTCGCCGAGAACGGCATGGGCGTCGCCGCCCTGGAGGACGGCAGGCTGACCGGCTTTCTGTGCATATACGCACCCTTCGAAAACGCCTTCGGGACGACCGATGTCAAGGCTGCTTGGTCGCCGCTCCATGGCCACGCCGCCACTGGCGACAGGGGCAAGCTCTACCAGCGGATGTACCAGGCCGCTGCGGAGAAGTGGGTGCGCGCGGGCGCGGTCAGCCATTCCGTCACACTGTACGCCCACGATCAGGCCGCCAACGCCGCGCTGTTCCAATACGGGTTCGGCCTGCGGTGCATGGATACGGTGTGCACGCTGGATCACGATTATCCGATTCAATCGCAAGCGCACCTCTTCACCGAACTCAGTCAGGCGGACGCGGGCGACACCAAGGAGCTGCGCAACCTGCTCATCAGCCACCTGGGCGCATCGCCCTGCTTCCTGCAGTACGCGCAGACCAACGAACAGGATGCCCGCAACATTGTCGCCCACCGCGATTCGCGGGTGTTCATCGCAAGGGAAGCCGACCGGATCATTGGGTACATCGAAATGATGAAGAGCGGCGAAAACTTTGCCTGCGACGCGCCCGACATGATGAACCTGTGCGGCGCATGCCTGCGGCCGGAGTACCGGGGCACCGGCATTTTCACCGATCTACTCCACTTCGTGATGAACACCTTGCGCACCGAAGGCTACGCCCGCCTGGGCGTGGATTTCGAAAGTTTCAACCCTACCGCGCGCGGCTTCTGGCTCAAACATTTCACCGCGTACACCCACAGCGTGGTGCGCAGAATCGACGAGCTGGGCAACGTGTAATCCCTCCGGCTTTTCGGTAAAGCGCAAGCCCACCCAAGCGCATCCACGCAAAAAAGCACCGCCGGAGTTTCCTCCTGCGGTGCTTCCTGTTGCGTATCCAACCTGCGTGAAGGCGGGCACTGCGTAGATTAATCCACGGTGTAGGGCAACAACGCGATGGCACGCGCGCGCTTGATGGCCTCGGACAGTTGCCGCTGATGCTTGGCGCAGTTGCCGCTCATGCGGCGCGGCAGTATCTTACCACGCTCGTTGGTGAAACGGCGCAGACGGTTGATGTCCTTGTAGTCGATATACTCAATCTTGTCCACGCAGAAGCTACACACCTTACGGCGCGGCTTGCGGTTGCGCGGACGCCGGGCTCCACGATCTTCAGACATGGCCTAGTACCTCCTTCTTCTCGGGTGCTAGAACGGCAGCTCGTCATCGTCCACCTGCGTAAAGCCGGACTCGTTGGCCGGGGCATAGCTCGGCGCATTGGTCCGCGCGGGGGCGATAGACGGCTCAGCGCCGCCCTGCTGCTGCGAATTCAGGAATTCCACCTCGTCGGCTACTACGTCGACAGCGGTGCGTTTGGAGCCATCCTGTGCATCGTAATTGCGAAGCTGGATGGAGCCGATCACGCAAACCTTGCGGCCTTTTTGCAGAAAGCGGCCGCAAAGCTCGCCGAGCTGGCGCCAGGCGGAGACGTTGAAAAAATCGGTCTCCTGCTGGCCCTCCGCATTCTTAAAGCGACGGTTGACCGCAATGGCAAACGAGCAAACGGGCACGCCCCCGGTGGTCGTACGCATCTCGGGGTCGCGGGTAAGGTTGCCTATGAGAATCACTTTATTCATGCGAAACACCTGCCTTTGCTGGGCGGTTGAGGGGAATTATGCTTCAGGGGGGATTACGCTTCTGCAGACGCCTCGGGCGCGGCTTCGGTCGCAATCTCTACGACTTCGGCAACGGTCTCGGTCGCATTTTCAACGACCTCGGCCACAGCTTCCACGACTTCGGCAACGGGAGTGCTCACGGGAGCGGCTTCGCTGACCGGAGCAGCCGGGACGGGATCGGCATCGGGCGCGACGTACATCGGCGCGGGACGCAGCGGGACGGCGCGCGGCTTAACGCTGCTGCGCTTCTGCTCCAGCTTGACGATCAGGTACCGGAGGATGTTCTCGTTGTTCTGCAGGTTGCGCTCCAATTCGCGCGGCAGTTCGGGCCCGGAGCTGAAGTGCAGCAGCACGTAGTAGCCCTCGTTCTTGTAATCGATGGTGTAGGCCAAGCGGCGCTTGCCCCACTCATCAATCTTTTCGATCGTACCTCCGTTGGTGGCGATCAAATCGTTGAACCGGGCGATCAGCTCGTTTCGGGCCACGTCTTCCATGGCTGAATCGATGATGTAGATGGATTCGTACTTGTTCATAGTGGTCCTTTCACCTCCTTTTGGACTTGCGGCCCTTCAACACGCGTGCAGAGCAAGGATGTGCCAGTTACGGATTATAGCAAAACGGACTGACTTTTGCAAGCAAATTTCCAAAGCGTCCGCAAAGCATTTCCAAAGCGTCCGCAAAGCATCTTCCGGAGCATCCGTGTGCCTCAAAAACCCTTCGGAGCGCGCCGCAAAAAACCCAAGTATTATTTGACAAAACCGCCTACATACAGTAAAGTGATATTCGAGTTGAACGTCCTATTTTACCAAGGACATATCACACAAAAGCACTACCGAAAGCGAAGCGAAAAGCAAAGCAGAACGAACGGTAACGAAAGGATGGTTTACGATGGCTCTCGATATGAAGTCTCTTTCCAGTTTCCTGCTGCCCCTGGTGGAGGATGGCAAGGAGGACGAGGCCAAAAAACTGCTGGAGCAGGCCGCACAAAATCAACCCGCACCGGCGACGCGCTCGGCGGGCACCCGCGCCAAAGCCAAAAAGGAAAGCGGCGGCCTGCTCGATACCCTGGGCAGTCTGCTGGGCGGCGATAGCGATGGCAAGAGCAGCGGCGGCCTGCTGGGCTCTATCGGCGATCTGCTGGATGGCGACGGCAAGGACAACGGCGGCGCCGGACTGTTGGGTTCGCTGGGCGGATTGTTCGGCAGCGGCGATAGCGATGGCAAGACCAGCGGCGGTGGCCTGCTCGATACCCTTGGCGGATTGCTCGGCGGCAGCAACGGCAACACCGGCGGCGGCTTGCTGGACAGCATCGGCAGTCTGCTGGGCAGCGGCAACGGCGGCGGCGGACTCTCCGGCCTGCTCAGCGTGCTTCCCTCCCTGCTCGGCCTCATCAAGCCCGAGAACAAGGGTGCCGTCACCGATTATCTGGGCAAGCTGGTCGACGACGAAAAGGGCGAGACCGCCAAAGCCCCGGCCAAAAAGGCGTCTGCGGCCTCCGGCTCCACCGGCGTGAAAAAGACCACCACCGGCACCTCGGCGCAGCGCAGCACCGCCAAGAAACCCGCATCCACCGCCAAACCCGCAAGCAAGCCCGCGCCCAGCGCTGGCAAGGCCACGATCGCACCCAAAAAGCCCGCAGCGGGCACGGCCAAAAAGACCACCGCGGTTCCCGCAAAGCGGCCCGTGGCGCACCGTCCGGCCAAGCCGTAAGCAAGAACACGATACGATCGCGTCACAACGAACGCCCCTCTGCAAAAAACCGCAGAGGGGCGTTTTTCGCGCTTCGGTCAGCGTAGCTTCCGGCTATGCTGACCGAGGCACGACAACGCCGATCGAAAAAAGATCCGCTGGATTGTGGCAAAACGTAGTTGGCATTGGTATAAGCCGTTGCAGAATTAAAATGCCGCCGTCGTCCATTCCTTGTACAGCACCGGATCGCACCGGCGCACCAGCAGCTCCAGCTCCTCGTCGCCCATCACGGTATTGCGGCCCTCGGCGTACATCTCGTCGACCTTGACGCGCACCAGCTCCACGACGGGATGGCGCTTGTCGATGGCCTTCTCGCCGGTCAGGCGGAAGTAGCCGTTCATCCAGTGGGCGATGCCGGCCATACCCGAATGCGAATCCACCGCCACCGTGGCCGGACGGCCCAGCAGCAGCGTGGTATCGAATATGTTGTAGATCTCCTCATCCTTGAGCAGGCCATCGGCATGAATGCCCGCGCGGGTCACATTGAAATTGCGGCCCACAAAGGGCGTGCGCGGCGGAATGCCGATGCCGATCACGCGCTCGATGTACTCGGCGATCTCGGTGATGGCGGTGAAATCCATGCCGTCCTGGCTGCCGCGCAGCCCGGCGTACTCCATCGCCATGGCCTCAAGCGGGCAATTGCCGGTGCGCTCGCCGATGCCCAGCAGCGAACAATTGACCGCCGACGCGCCGTAGAGCCAAGCCGTGGCGGCGTTGCAAACCACCTTGTAAAAATCGTTGTGGCCGTGCCATTCGAGGGATTCGGAGGGCACCTGCGCAAAGTGCATGAGGCCGTAGATCGTACCCTGCACGCTTCGGGGCATCGCCACGCCGGGGTAGGAAACGCCGTAGCCCATGGTATCGCAGGCGCGAATCTTGATGGGCACGCCGCTCTCGCGCGAAAGCTTCATCAGCTCGGTGGCGAAGGGCACCACGAAGCCATAGAAATCAGCGCGGGTGATGTCCTCGAAGTGGCACCGCGGCTTCACGCCGTGGTCGAGGGCGCTCTTCACGATGCCCAGGTACTTGTCCAGCGCCTTGCCCCGCGTCAGGTTCATCTTTTTGAAGATGTGGTAATCCGAGCAGGAGACCAGGATGCCAGTTTCGCTGATGCCGAACTCCTTGACCAGCTCAAAATCCTTCTCGCTGGCGCGAATCCACGTAGTAATCTCGGGGAACTGCAATCCCAACTCCTGGCAGGCGCGCAACGCCTCCCGGTCCTTCTGCGTGTAAACGAAAAATTCGCTCTGGCGCACGATGCCATTGGGCCCGCCCAACTTGGACATCAACTTGAAAAGATGGACAATCTGCTCCACGGTGAAGGGCGAAACGCTCTGCTGCCCATCGCGGAATGTGGTGTCGGTAATCCAGATTTCATCCGGCATGTGCATGGGCACCACGCGATGGTTGAAGGGGATTCGCGGCACCTCGGTATAGGGGAAAGTTTCGCGGTACAGGTTGGGCTCCTCCACGTCCTGCAGCGCGTAACGGTAGTTGGATTGCCAAAGCAGATTGCGGGTCTTGTCAAATTTGATCATGGAATCCCCCTCCTTCGAACGTTGTATCGGTTGGCGGCGGCTGCTGGCTCCGGGTCGCTATGCGATTCCTCGCATGCTTTCTGGAGATTTCCCAGAAAGCATAGGGATGTATTATACCAGCTCCGCCATGAACTCGGCAATACGGCCCACGCCCTCCAGCAGCTTCTCCATGGCGATGGCGTAGGAGAGCCGCGCGTATTCCTCGGCCTCAAAGGCGATGCCGGGTACTACCGCCACCTGCTTGGCATCGAGCAGCGCCGCGCAAAACTCCATAGAGTTGGCGATTTTTTTGCCGCCATGGCTCTTGCCCAATGCTCCGCCGATGTTGAGCATCACATAGAACGCGCCCTGGGGCAGGCGGCACGAGAGCCCCGGTATGGCCGAAAGCCCGGCGACCAGCGCCTTGCGCCGCGCGTCAAACGCCGCCACCATTTCACGCACCGACGTTTCATCGCCGCGCAGCGCCGCGATGGAAGCGTACTGCGCCACCGCGTTGGGGTTGGAGGTGGAGTGGCTTTGGTAGTTGGTCATGGCCGCGATCACTGCGTCCGGCCCGGCGGCATAGCCGATGCGCCAGCCCGTCATGGCGTAGGCCTTCGAAAGCCCGTTGATCACCAGGGTCTGCGCCTTGATCTCCTCGCCCAGCGAAGCGATGGACACGTGCTGCTCGCCATCGTAGATCAGCTTTTCATAGATTTCATCCGAGATCACGTAGAAGCCCCGCTCCACCGCCAGCTTGGCGATGCCCGCCAACTGCTCGCGATTCCACACGCTGCCGTTGGGGTTGTTGGGGCTATTGAGCACCAGCGCCTTGGTGCGCTCGGTTACGTAGGGGGTCAGCATCTCCGCGGTGGCCACAAAGCCATCGGCCTCGGTGGTGGGCACCGCCACCGGCACGCCGCCCGCCATGCGCACCATCTCCGGGTAGCTGACCCACCACGGCGTGGGGATCAGCACCTCGTCGCCCTCGTTCAGGAGGGCTTGAAAGGCGTTGAATAGCGAATGCTTTGCGCCGTTGCTGACGATGATCTGCTTGGGCGTGTAGGCCAAACCGTTGTCGCGCGCCAGCTTTTCGCAAATGGCGCGGCGCAGCTCCAGCGTGCCGCCCACCGGTGTGTACCGCGTCATGCCGTGCTCCAACGCATACGCCGCCGCCACGCGAATGGGCTCCGGGGTATCGTAATCGGGCTCGCCCGCGCCAAAGCCGATCACATTCATTCCGTTTTCCTTCATTTCCTTTGCGCGCGCGTCGATGGCCAGGGTCAGCGAAGGCGCGATGCCTTGGCACAGGCGGGACAGCGTGAGTGGCATAGAGTAGACCCTCCTCAGCATGATATAGATGGGAAAGGGACAGAACCAATCTCGTTTACGGGCAATTGCGATTTCGCAAATGCGCGATTGCATTCCACGCGCATTCCGATTGCACTCTATTCTCCGCAATGCTTGAATGTTCCTCCTTGCTTTTCGCAAATAATTCCGAAAATGCATTTTTTGTGTCTCGCTCCTGCATTTTCGAGATTTATACTCCGATTATTTCACAGCATGTTCGTGTGTTCGCATGGATGGAATGTCCTGAATTGCACGTTGAATCCATAATGGCATCGACATCAACATTTGCGTTCTGCATATCGAATGTATATTGGTTATACTTGCAGCAACAGGAAATATGTTGTATGATAACAATGTCATGCGCTGCGCCCGCGCGGCAGGATTTGATGACAAGTAGAAGGAGGCAATTGAACCCGATGATTCAAGCAACTCAAAAAGGAAAGCGTGCCCTTGCGCTGCTGCTGAGCGCGCTGCTGCTGCTGGCCCCTGTGGCCGTGCTGGCAGGCGACGCCACCACCACCCGCACGCTCAACTACCTCTCGGTTGAAGGCGACAAGAACTCCTATCTCGAAAAGCCTTCCGTAAACATTCCCGAGGGCGGATTCTCCGAAAACACCGTGGATGCCGGTATCAACCCGCTCACCGGCGAAGCCTGGAGCGGCACCTACCAGCCCATCTTCGTTAGCATCGATACCGATCCGCTGGCCCGCCCCAACTACGGCGTGTCCGATGCGGATGTGATCTACGAGTTGCCCATCCACCGCCAGGGCAACACGCGCAGCATCGCGCTGTTCATGAGCACGGTGCCCGGTCTGGGCGCCGGCCCGGTTCGTTCGGCCCGTATCCCCATGGTGGATATCGCCGAGGAGTGGGGCGCAGGGTACACCTTCTTTGGCATGCAGGAGCAGAAGGGTACCTCGGTTAAAACCTACATCAGCGAGCTGCGCAAGGGCGGCGGCAGCGCTACCTTCCCCTACCTCGACCTGATGGGCGCAAAATTCTCCCCGCATTATGAGCGCACCAACTACGCCAATCCGCACAACGTGCGCGTCAACGTAGCCTCCCTGTTGGCTGAGTTCGCCGACAGCCAGCCCAAGATGCGCCCCTGGAAGTTCTCGGACGAGGGCCTGGATCGCGGCGCGAGCGCCTATTCGATCTCCATGGAATTCCGCCCGGACTTCGTGCCCTCCTTCCTCTATAATGAGGAAACCCGCCTCTACGACCGTTACTACAACAGCGAACCCTTCGTCGATGGCAACAACGGCAAGGCTTGCTCGTTCGCAAACGTGATCATCATGCGCACCGACGTGAGCTGGTACCGCAACAACCCCTCGCGCCCGGTCGTCAAGCTGACCGGCCAGGGCGTGGCGGAAATCTTCATGAACGGCCGCTACATCCGCGGCACCTGGGTGCGCGCCGTATCCAAGAACCCCAGCTCCAGCGACCTGACGGCCCGCACCGTGTTCCTGGATGAGAACGGCGAGGAAATCTCCTTCCTGCCCGGCAAAACCTTCATCCACATCGTGCCCGTCGCGCAGCAGGTCGTGATCGGCAACGATCCCTCCGTGGGCGATGCGCTGGCCGAAGGCAAGCCAGTGCCCACCCCCAAGCCCACCAAGACCCCCAAGCCCACCCGCACCCCGCGCCCGACGCGCACCCCCAAGCCCGGCGCGGAAGTCACCCCCGAACCCGTGAATGCCGGCGATGAGGGCGAGGTCGAGCTGCCCGACGATTGATCCCCCAGGGATATAGCTCCAAGGGTTGAATCCATCGTCACTTTCGCACTCCAGGCCGTCTGCGCACTGCGCAGACGGCTTTTTGATAGGCAAGCGCACGAATAGATGGTATACTGATGCGAGAAATGCCGAAGAACGCCGTGGAGGAATAGCAATGAGCAAGGGACGATGGATCGCGACCGGCTGCGCGCTGCTTATCGCGCTGGGAGTGGGCGCTTGGTTTGGCTACCAGCAGGTTGCTCCGCTGCGCGCCCCGGCTACCGGAGGAGGCGAGGCCTGGACACAGGTGCGGCTACATTTGGCCCAAGTCGCCTCGCAACCGCACGCCATGGGCTCGGCGGCCAACGCACAGGTGCGCGATTACATCGTGGAAACCCTGCGCAAGGCCGGGTATACACCGGAAGTGCAGCGCCACGAGATGACCGGCCAGGAAATTCACGATCATCAGGCGAGCCTGTGGGGCCATCCCTCCTCCGCCGCCGAGTTGGAGCGCATCTTGGCCCCGGCGGAGGGCGGTGCGGTGCGCGTGGAGAACATCGTGGCGGAGCTTGCGCCCGCCGATTACGACCCGCTGAAGCATGGCACGATGCTGGCCATGGTGCACTACGATTCCGCTTTCGGCGCGCCGGGCGCGGGCGACGACGGCGCGGCGCTAGCCAGCTTCCTGGAGGCCGCGGCCGCATTGCCTAAAATTCCGGCCGAGCAGCGCAAGAACCGCCTGATCCTGCTCATCACCGATGGCGAGGAGCAAATGATGCTCGGCGCTTACCAGTACGTGGCGCAACACCCGGAGGAGATCAACCGCATCGGCATGGTCACCAACTTTGAAATGCGCGGAACTGCAGGCGCTCCGCTGATGTTTGAAACCGGTACGCCGAACCGGGGCCCCATCGCACTGCTCCAGCGCATGCCCAAGCCGGTCGCCTTCTCCTTCGCCACCGATGTGTATCGGCAAATGCCCAATTACACCGATTTCACAGCCTTCCTGCAGCAGGGGAAGGCGGGCCTCAACTTCGCGGCCATCGAAGGCGCGATCCACTACCACGAGCCCACGGACGACATCGCCCACCTTTCCGAGGATGCGCTGTTCCATCAATTCGAATTGATCAAGGCGGCGCTCAACGCGCTGGTCACCACCGACGCCTCTGCCTGGGGGCAGGGCGACGATGTGTACTTCACCTTCACCCCTGGCAAACTGGTGGTGCTGCCCAGTTGGCTGGCCACGGCGCTGGCCTGGGCGGCGCTGGCGGTCACCATTGCGCTGCTGGCCTGGATCACGCGCGCCGGTCACGCGCGGCTGACCCACATGCTGTTGGCGCTGCTGTTCTGCGCCGCCGTGGTTGCGCTCGCCGGCGGCATCGGCTACGGCGCAAGCGCATTGGGCGGCTTGGCGGGCGAAAAGGCGCTTTGGAGCGATTGGAGCGCGATGGCGCTGCTGGTGGTCATGGCACTGCTGGTCGTGCTAGCCACCTACGCGTTGGTCGCGTGGGCCATGCGTGCCCTGCGGCCCGCCGAGCTCACCGCCACCCTGGCGCTGCTCTGCTCGCTGCTGGCCTGCGCGCTCACGCTGATGATGCCGGGGGCGAGCTACCTGCCCTGCACGCTGGCCTGGGTACTGGCCGCATGCGCCGCCCTGCATTCGGTACGCCTGGGGCGCTGGCTAACCTGGCCCCTGGCCACGCTGCTGTTGACTACCGTAACCATGCTGCTGCTCACCCCGGTCGTCTACCTATTCTACATTGCGATGAGCGTGGCGGCGTTGCTTCCCTGCGGCGCGATCACCGGCCTTGCGGTGCTGCTCTGCTGCGCCGGATTCTCGCCGCTGTTGGTGCGCAAGACCAAGCCCGCCGCTGTGGCGCCGGAGCTGCTTGAGCAAGCCTAGGCATTTGCGCCCCATCGCCCGCAAAGAGTCGCCACTTTATACGCACGTAGGAGGAAACCATGATCGCCAAAGTAACCGGACATCCGCTTTGGAAGAGGCTTTTTTGCTGGCAAACGCTGCTCATTCTGTTTGCGACCTGCGAGACGCTCGCCATCGCAACCCGCCACTATGATCCGCTCTACATCGAGCGCCTGTGGCCACAGATCAGCCTGCCACTCACCATCGCGTTGGCGGCCATCGTACTTTGCAAACCCGATATGCGCTCCAGACCCGGCATGCGTTGGATGCTGCTGTACTTCCTGTGGTACCTTGCGGTGCTCATCGTCAACCGCTGGTTCCTCGCGTATGAATTCCGCGATTTTCAGCTGACGCTGTACCGCCTGCTGTTCACCACGCTGGTCTGTTTTCCCATGGGCTGCCTGCTTTCCGAGGATGCGCGCAGGAAAGCGGCGCGCGCCGTGTTCTGCACCATCACCTCTGCGTTCGCCCTGTTGGGAGCCCTCGGCTCCTATTGCGTGATCGCCCAAACCCGCATCTACACTCCCTATGGGCATGGCTCCATCGGCTTGGGCCTCGAGCAATCTACGGGCATACGGCTCTACCTTTTTTCGCACCCCAACATCGCCGGGGCCGCCTTGGCGATGACGCTGCTGCTGACCCTTTACCTGCTGCTCACAGCCCGCAGCCGCACGGCGCGCATCGGGCATGCGCTGTGCTGCCTGACGCAATTTTTGGCGCTTTCCCTCACCCTATCGCGCACGAGCATGCTCGGCGCTTCGGTCGGCATCGCGCTGCTGCCCTTTTTGATCGTTTGGGATAAAACGCGCGATTCCCGCCCCCGCATCGCCTGGCTGCTCAGCCTTATCAGCGCAGCGGCGGCCGTAGCCCTCGCGATGGCGTGCATGAACCTGATCGTATGGGGAACCGGGCAAATCGCGCAGATGGATATCCCCGCCGCGTCCGAACAGACCGCCGAGGAAAACGCAGCGGCAGAACAGGCGGACACACCCGCCGAAGCCGACACCAGCGACCCCTCCTTGGCGCAGGATATGAGCGCGCCCACGCAACGCGGCATGTTCGATCACCTGCTTCAAGCGGGAGGGCGATCGAGCATTTGGGCCACGGGACTGCGCACCCTCGCCTCCTACCCTACGCTGCTCCTCAAAGGCGCTACCCTCGAACGCCTGATGGTTACAGTAAACGCCCGCGCCCCCGAGGGCAAAGAATATGTTCACCTGCACAGCAGCTACCTGACCGTGCTCATCGGCCTGGGCCTCCCCGGTGTCCTGCTGCTGATCGGCTTCCTGTTCCTGCTAGCCCGCAGCAGCCTGCGCCTGGTATACTGCCGCGATGGATCGGTCGGCCTGGGCGAACGCTTCCTGCCCGGAATCTTCCTGGCCAGCCTCGTGATTGCGGGCATGGAGCCGTTTTTCTTCACGGGCGAGTATTTCATGGATCGCTTGTTCTACATACTGGCCGGATTCGTGGTCGCGACGGCGCACAGCAAGCTCAAGCGGCTCACGCACAGCGCAACCTAATACCAATTCCAATTAGGTATTGCCAATAAGCCAGCGAGAGATTTTTTCGTTCGGCTAGGAGTCCGAAGGAGGCGTAGCCAGCAGCTACGCTGACCGAGG
>JAVBLJ010000024.1:0-36978 GCA_031553615.1 Eubacteriales bacterium | reverse complement strand
GGGAATCGAACCCACGCAGCCAGCTTGGAAGGCTGGAACTCTACCGTTGAGCTACACCCGCAAATGGAGCGGTAGACGAGATTCGAACTCGCGACATCCACCTTGGCAAGGTGGCACTCTACCACTGAGCTACTACCGCATACCTGGTGCCTTGGGGCGGAATCGAACCACCGACACGTAGATTTTCAGTCTACTGCTCTACCATCTGAGCTACCAAGGCATAGTGGCGACCCGGAAGGGGCTCGAACCCTCGACCTCCAGCGTGACAGGCTGGCATTCTAACCAACTGAACTACCGGGCCATGTGGCGGAAACAACGGAGGGAAAACCGCCCTGGAGCGAAGCGCCCATCGTCGTGACACAATAGGCATTTTAACAGCAATTCGCCCCTGTGTCAAGTGCTGATTTTGGGCCGCGACGCCTTTTTCAACGCCCTTTTCTGCGCCCTCTTCGACACTCTTCCAATCGAAGGGGAACAGACAGGGAGCCGGGGGAACCCCCTGGCTTTTCGCGCGGGTTCGTGTCGCGGTATCTCCGCCGCAAACGCGTGCAAGCCCAACGCCTACGAATCAAACGTCTACGCTTCGAACTCTTTCGCTTCGAACTCTTTTGCTTTGAACGCTTCCGTTCCGAACCCTTCCGTCTCGAACTCCTCCACTTCGAACTCCGCGAAGGGGATTTCCGCCTGCTCGTTGTTCAGCAGGCGACCCACGTGGCGCAGCAGCGGGAAATCCTCACGGCGAACGAGACCCCGCTGCGCCAGCGCTTCGATCGCGCGCACGGTGCGGGTGGCGATGGAGACCGATTCTAGCGTGATGCCGGAAAGCTCGCCCATGGCCTCCTCAAAGCGCAGGCCGCGCCCGAGCAGGGTGCCCAGCAGCCGGGTGCGTCCGCCGAAAATGGTGACGTATAGGTCGCCGGCCGCATAGACGATGTTCCGATCCTGCCCGCCCACCAAGCGCAGCAGGCGGCGCATCTCGCGCACGCTTTGGCCGAACAGCGCGGCCTGCGGGTTGTAGGCCAGGGTGCAGCCCACGCCTTCGGTGCGCTCCACCATGCCCACCGCCAGCGAAACGCCCAGCGCGTACGCGTTCTTCAGCGCCACCGCGCACTCCACGCCCGCCACGTCGGTGGAAAGGCTGATGTGGTAGTAGCTGGTTTCCAGCAGGGCTTTGAGGCGGCGCAGCGTGGCGGGATCGTCGCCGCAGAAGGTGACGGCGCTGTGACGGCGGTCGGCTAGCTCGTAGCTGGTGCACGGGCCGCCGATGGCGTTGAAGGAGATGGGCCGGTCGGTGCGCTGCTTGTACACCTGCGGGAAGGTGAGCAGCGTGCCATCGGGCTGGTCGAGCAGGCCCTTGGTAACGGAAAGCAGGGGAATGCCCTCGGGCAGGGTGGGCAGCACGGTCTCCGCAAACCAATCCACGCCGAAGCTGCTCACTCCGCCGATCACTAGGTCGGTGCCTTCCAGCGCTTGCGCCATCTCCTCGACGGGGTGGAAAGCGATGCCCTGGGGCAGCGCGCGCTTCATGGTCAGGTGTTCGCCGTGGGCCCGTGCGTGTTCGATGATCGCCCCGTCGAGGTGGGTGCCCACGATGCGTACCTCGTGGCCGTTGTCCCGGGCCGGTATGCTCATGGCGGAACCCATCATGCCCGCGCCGATGATTGTAATGATGCTCAATCCGGTCATCCTCCCGTTTTGCCTACGCTGTTTTCGGTCTGCTTTTCAAACGATATTGCATTTACGCCCTGAATTCTGTACACTGGTCTGGAATAGGTAAACCTTCATTATGGTCTTGGATTCTCGAATCAGCAATGCGTCGCTGTTGATTTTACCGGAATGCGGGCGGCGCGTCAAGGATCGATGCGAGGCAAAACGGCTGCGGGCTTCCCCGGCCGTACAAGGAGGGGTTTTCGATGGATCACATCATGCGATACGGTCGGCCCGCCCAATGCTGGGAGGAAGCGCTGCCCATCGGCAACGGCAAGCTGGGCGCCATGTTGTACGGCGGCGCGGACGTGGAGCGCATTCAGCTCAACGAGGATACCCTGTGGTCGGGCGGGGTGCTGCGCGAGGAAAAGGTGAACGCGCCGGAGGATTTGGAGCGTGCGCGGCAGCTGATATTCGCCGGGAAGTATCGAGAGGCCAACGACTTGGTCGATCAGCGCTTGCTGGGCCAGTGGACCGAATCCTACCTCTGCCTGGGCGATTTGTTCCTGCGCTTCACGCGATCGGGCACTGTGCGCAAGTACGAGCGCAGCTTGCACCTGAACAGGGGCGTATGGAGCGCGCGGATCGAGCAGGAAGCCAATTCGTTCCGCGCGGGGTTCGCCCTGCAGGAACGCGAGGCGTTTGCCAGCGTGGAGGCTGGGGTGATCGCCTATCGCCTGCAGGCCGAGGCGGGCGGCACCGTCAACTTCACCCTGTTTTCGCATAGCGATCTGCGGCACACCAGCGCCACCGAGGAGGGCATCCTGTGGCTCGAGGGCCGTGCGCCCAGCCACGTGGAGCCCAGCTACGTCCGCTGCGAATCGCCCATCGCCTATGAGGAGGGCGCACCTTCTATTCGGTTCGCCGCCGGGGTGGCGGTGCAGGCCGAGGGCGGGCGGGTGATCACGCATCCGACGCATATCGAGGTGGTGGGCGCGCAGACGGTTGTGCTGCTGATCGCGATTACCACCAACTTCACGCGCTTCGATGCGCAGCCCGATGAGGCTGCGGATTTGCGCGCCCCGGGCCGCGCGAGGCTGGAAGCCGCTCGCGCCCAGGGATATGAGGCCGTGCGCGAGCGCCACGCGGCGCAGCACCGCGCCGTATTTGATCGCGTGCAGGTGGAGCTGGGCGATGCGGGCGACCGCACCGTCGATGCGCTGATCGAGGCGTTCCGCGCGGGGCAGGAGGGCGGTGCTTTGCCCGCGCTGATGTTCCAGTACGGGCGCTACCTGCTCATGGGCTGCTCCGCGCCCGGAAGCCAGCCCGCCAACCTGCAGGGCATATGGAATCACGACATCCGCCCCGCCTGGAGCAGCAACATGACCGTCAACATCAACACCGAGATGAATTATTGGCACGCCGAGACCGCGAACCTGGCCGAGTACACGCAGCCACTCTTTCGCGCGCTGGAGGAGATGCGGGTCACCGGCGAGCGCAGCGCCGCCCAGTTCTTTGGCTGCAGGGGCTTCGCGGTGGCCCACAACGTGGATATCTGGCGCAAGACCGCGCCTGCGGGGGGCAATGCCACGTACTCGTATTGGCCCATGGCGGGCGGCTGGCTTTGCCGCCACCTCTGGGAGCACTACCTATTCAGCGGCGATGAAGCCTTCCTGCGCGATACGGCGCTGCCGCTGATGCTGAGCGCCGCCGAGTTCTTCGTCGATTGGCTGGTGCCGTACGAGGGGCATCTGGTCACCTGCCCCTCGGTGTCGCCGGAGAATCAGTTTCTGTATGGCCAGGGGGCCGATGGCAAGGGCATCGAGGCCAGCACCGCCATGGCCTCGACCATGGATATCAGCATCATCCGCGAGCTGTTCGAGGCCTGTCTGGCGGCGGCGCGCGTGACTGGCGCGGATGCCCCGGTGCTGGCCGATATCGCCAAGGCGCTGCCGCAGCTTCCGCCCATGCGCATTGGCAAGCAGGGCCGGTTGATGGAATGGTACCACGATTTTGACGATGCCGAGCCCGGCCACCGTCACATCTCGCACCTCTACGGGCTCTACCCCGGCGATCAGATTCAGCCGGACCGCGACGATGCGCTGCTCGAAGGCGCGCGCACTGCGCTGCGGCTGCGGCTGGAGAACGGCGGCGGGCACACGGGCTGGAGCTGCGCGTGGATCATCTGCCTGTACGCACGCCTGCTGGATGGCGAGGGCGCGGCGCGCTTCTTTGATACGCTGGTGAATCATTCGACCTACCCGAACCTGTTCGATCGCCACCCGCCGTTCCAGATCGACGGCAACTTTGGGGCCAGCGCAGCCTTTGCGGAGATGCTGCTGCAGAGCCACTTCGAGGGCGGCGTGATGCGGCTGCTACCCGCGCTGCCCAAGGCCTGGAGCCAGGGCCGGATAGCGGGCCTGCGCGCGCGCGGCGGATTTGAGGTGTCGCTCGATTGGGCGCAGGGCGCGCTGCGCTGCGCGGAGATTGGCTCGGTGCGGGGCAACGTCTGCCGCCTCCGCACCGATGCGCGCTGGAAGGTATCCTGCGCAGGCGTGGCCGTGGAGACCCGGCATGAGCAGGGCTTACTTTCGTTCGATACAATGGCGGGCCGTCGCTACCGGGTGGAGGCATGAGCGGCATCGCACAGCAAACAAAGCAACATTCCAAACCGAGGGGGAGGGCGCTGATGGACGCCACACAACCGCGTTTGACCATACTGCTGGTGGGGTACGGCTGGTTCGCGGGCATCCCCCAGGGGCAGATCAACAATGCCCAGCTGATCGCCGAAGCACTCGATGGGCGGGTGTTGACGGTGCGGGATGCGGCGGGCATCCGTGCGACCGCGCGGGTGCACAGCCTTACCGTGCCCGTGACCTGGGAGGGCGCTTTCCCACCGGTGGAGGCGAAGGTCGAGGCGCTCGCCCCGCAGATCGTGCTCGCGCTGGGCACGGCGGCGGGGCTGGAGGCGCTGCGGCCCGAGCCCTACGGCGTGAACTGGATGACGGGCAAGGATGCGGACTCGCCCGACCGCGCGTGCGCCAAGGAGGAGCCCATTGAACCCGGTGCGCCCGCCTACGTGAGGGGCAGTCTTCCGTACGAGCGGATGGTGCTGGCGATGCTGGAGGCGGGTATCCCGGCCTACCTCGGCGCGCTCAGCGATGCGCCGGATGCGCCTTGCCTGCATCGCTGCACCACGGGCGCCTACCTGTGTAACTACATGGCCTACCGCCTGACCCGTTCCGTACAAGCGCGCGGGGCAGACGCGATGGCCGGCTTTATGCACGTGCCCACCCAACCCCGCTATTGCGTGGCGGATCGGCTGCGCCAGCTGCGCGAGGCGCAGTCGGAGGCCGACCGTACGGAGAAGCTGGCCGCCCCGCTCTACAGCACCATGACGCTGGAGGCGATGATCGCCGGAACCGAGGCCGCGCTGTGCGCCTGCATCGAGGCGTGGCTCGATCACCATCCGGAGGCGGATCGGTGATGCGCCGATAACGGCCATCGAACGGCAAAAAAGGCGGCGCACCTTCGCGGGCTTTCTCCGCGCGGGTGTGCCGCTGTTGGAATCCTGTTGGGGGGAAGGACTCGGCTACAGGGTCGCTTGGCAGCGGTCGCAGTTGGTGCCGCAGCCGGATTGCGCTTGCAGCACACCGAAGCCCCATTCGCCCAGCTTGGTGAGCACGGGCAGCACGCTCAGCCCCATCTCGGTCAGCGTGTATTCCACGCGCGGCGGCACTTCGTTGAACTGCTCGCGGTGCACCATGCCCGCCTGCTCCAGCTCACGCAGCGATTGAGCCAGCATCATGTTGGTGATGTTGGCGAGCCTGCGCTTGAGCGTGCTATAGCGCACCGGCTGGCCCGAAGCCAGCATGCACAGCAGGGGCAGCTTCCACTTGCCGCCGAATACCTCCATCGCATACCGCACGGGGCAGAGCAGATCCTCCGCGCCGACCGGCCCCAAGGAGCTTCGTTCGTCCTCTACGGTGCCTCTCATTCGGATACCCCTCATTCTATCATCGATGGTATGCTTTTCATACCAGATATGCATTTACTGCGTTCTTGCGCTTTGCAGACCTTGTATTATAATCATAGCACACGATTTCGCAATGCGCAAGACGGCGCAATGCCCGTTCTGATCAAAGTGGATCAAAACAAAATCGTGAGAATCAAACGGCATCGAGAGGATCGTAAGTATGAATCTAACGGGGTTTCTGGATCACGGCATTCAGGATATCGCGGATACCTTTGGCCGGTTCTACCTGGGAAACCGGCGCGGACTGACCTTCGTGCTGCGCATGGCTAAGGATATCGCCAAGAGCGCAAAAACCCGCGCTACGTATGAAAAGGCGGGAACGCACATCCCTCCGTTCCTCATCGCCAGCGTCGCCGCCCAATGCAATCTACATTGCCCGGGCTGCTATGCCCGCGCCAATGGCGGCTGCGGCAGCGAGGCGGCGGCGCAGGAGATGCAGGCCGAGGATTGGCGGCGCGTATTCCGCGAGGCCGCCGAGATCGGGGTTTCCTTTATATTGCTGGCCGGGGGCGAGCCGCTCATGCGCCGCGACATCATCGAGATGGCCGCGCACGAGCAGGGCATCGTGTTCCCGGTGTTCACCAACGGCACGCTGTTCGATGAGGATACCACGGCGCTCTTCGAGCAGCATCGCAACCTGATCCCCGTGCTGAGCATCGAGGGCGACGAGGCGCAGACCGATGCGCGGCGCGGCTCCGGCGTGGCCGCCCAGGTCGAGGGGGCGATGGAGCGGCTGCACGCGCGCGGCATGCTGTACGGCGCTTCGATCACCGTCACCACCGAGAACATGGCGCGGGTGACCGAGCCCGATTTCATCAATCCGCTGCGCGAAAAGGGCTGCGGCGTGGTGTTCTTCGTGGAGTACGTGCCCGCCGAGGAGGGCACCGATCACCTGGTGCTTTCGCCGGAGGATATCCAAACCCTCAAGGCCCGCGTGCGGTGCCTGACCGAGGATAAGCGCAACAAGGGCATCAGCTTTCTTTCCTTCCCCGGCGATGAGGATCAAATGGGCGGCTGCCTGGCGGCGGGCCGTGGGTTCTTTCATATCAATGCAAACGGCGCGGCGGAGCCCTGCCCGTTCTCGCCGTATTCGCACATGAACCTGAAGCAGCAGACCCTGCTGGAGGTCATTCGCTCGCCGTTCTTCGGTAAGATTCGCGAGCTGACTGCGGCAGAGGCGCTCAACCACAAGGGCGGCTGCACCCTGTTCCAGCATCGGGACGAGGTGGAGGCGGCGCTCTCCGCCGTCGAATAGTCGGCCAAACCCGCCGTTGAATCATCCGCAGAAAATGAAAATTGGGAGGGATACACCATGCAGGCCATCATGGAGCCGATCTTCGAGATACCCTATCTGCTGGGCGTGGTCGTGCTCGGCATCCTCATTTTGCGCAAGGCGCAGGGCCGCAAGCAGTTCGTGTTGTTCGGAATCATGGCCATCGTGCTGGGCTGCGGCGATGCGTTCCATTTGGTGCCCCGCATGGGCGCGCTGTTCGCCTCGGGCAACACCAGCCTGCCGCAGTATGCCCCTGCGCTGGGCTTTGGCAAGCTGGTCACTTCCATCACGATGACGGTATTCTACGTGCTGCTCTACCACGTTTGGCAGAAGCGCTACGAGAAAAAGCCGCGAAGGGCGCTCACCCTGTGCGTGTACGCGCTGGCGGCGGCGCGCATCGCGCTCTGCCTTTTCCCGCAAAACCGTTGGCTCGAGGTGGATTCGCCGCTCTCCTGGGGCATCTACCGCAACATACCCTTCGCGCTGCTGGGCGTGCTGATCATCGCGCTCTTTTTCCAAACCCGGCAGGATAAGCCCTTTCGCTTCATGTGGCTGGCGGTGGCGCTCAGCTTCGCGTTCTATATCCCGGTGGTGCTCTTCGCGGATGCGATTCCGGCCATGGGCATGCTGATGATCCCCAAGACCTGCGCGTATGTGTGGATCGTGTGGATGGGTTACCGCGCAGTGAGCGCGCCCGAATAACGCCGCTTGCCTGTTGTCAAAGTGGGGGTCGCATGGTATCCTTTATGGCATACCTGTAGTATACAGGCATGCGAAAGGGGATTGCCCATGCTGCGGATGTACCGTTCGAAATATACCAGCCGCTTCCTGCGCACGGTGGCCGTCGCGTTGGTGGCGGCGTTTCTTTGCCCGGTTTTTGCCCTGGACTAGGTGCATCGATGCGCGCCAAGTCCATCACAGCCCAGGCCGATTACAACACAAACCGATCACAGAAGGAGCGAGACTGCCATGAATTCATCGGAAAAGTTGACCATGGGGGCCCTCGATTACGCGAAGGCCGCCTGCGAGACCATGATGCGCAAGTTCGCCGCGCAGGATTTGCCGCCCAAGGGCCGCTTCCACTACCATCAGGGCGTGTTCCTGTCCGGCATGTACCAGACCTACCGCGCCTGCGGTGACGAGCGCTACTTCACCTATATCAAAGATTGGGTGGACTCCATCATCGACGAGCGCGGCGAGATTCATACCTTCGATCGAGGCCAGCTGGACGACATCCAGCCGGGCATACTGCTCTACCCGCTGCTCGACCGCACCGGCGACGCGCGCTACCGCACCGCTCTGGATACGCTGCTGCCCTGCGTGCGCGATTTCCCGCGCAACGCCGTGCGCGGATTCTGGCACAAGCAGCACTATCCTCACCAGATGTGGCTGGATGGCCTGTACATGGGCGGGCCGATCTGCGCCGAGTACGCGCAGCGCTTCGACCGACCGGAATACCTGGAGATTACGGTGGAGCAGGCGCTTTTGATGCGGCAGAGGACCGAGGACGCGGCCACCGGGCTTTGGCACCACGCATGGGATTGCTCGGGTCAGGCCGAATGGGCGCACCCGGAGACCGGGCTTTCGCCGGAGTTCTGGGGCCGTTCTATCGGCTGGGTGCCGGTGGCGGTGCTCGATGAGCTCGATTATGTGCCCGAGGATCACCCGGATCGCGAGCAGCTCCGCGCGCTGGTGCGCGATTTGCTGGTGGCGGTGTGCGCGTTCCAATCGGAGGAGGGCCGCTGGTATCAGGTGGTGGACAAGGGCGGCCAGGAGGGAAACTGGCTGGAAAATTCCTGTAGCTGCCTGTATGCGGCGGCGCTCTGCAAGGCGGTGCGCCAGGGGATATTGGCGGAAAGCTACCTCGAGCCCGCGCGCAAGGCCTACACGGCGGTGATCCGCAGCCTGAGCTGGGAGGGCGACGATCTGCAGATCGGCGGCGTGTGCATCGGCACCGGCGTGGGCGATTACCGGCACTACTGCGAGCGGCCCGTGTCGGTCAACGATCTGCACGGCGTGGGGGCGTTCCTGCTCATGTGCGCCTCCATTCATCAGGCTGGGTAGGGGAAGCATTTGTATAGGGGAAGCATTTGTGTAGAGGAAGCATTGTAATGAAGATATCGAAAAAAGAAGCGCTGGCCTGGTTTGAGTTTTTCGCGATGCTGCCCGAGGATGAGGAGATCATGCCCCGACAGCAGGAGATCATCTACGCGGTGTTTGCGCAGATCGAGGAAGCGATCGATCACCGCAACGCCGCGCTCATGGCGGAGATTCGCGGTCTGCAATCGCTGCAGGGGCGGACGTATTTTGTGGGCGACGCCGCCAAGTTCCCGCAGGGCTGCCGTTCCTGCCTGCTGGGCACGGGGCTGAGCGCCATCCGCAAAACCAACAAGTGCAACCTGGCCTGCAAATTCTGCTACGATTATGGCGTGCTGGATTGCATTCCGCCCATCGGCGAGGGCATGTGGGAGATCGGCGGCACCAAGTTTTACGAAAAGGACATCGACCTGCTGCTTTCCATTCAGCAAAAGCCCACCGGCATATCGTATGTCTACCTCGAGCCGTTCATGGAGATCGAGAAATACTACGGCATCATCCGCAAATTTCATGCGGCGAAGGTGCACCAGCACCTGTACACCAATGGCACCCTGGCCACCGTGGAGACGCTGCGCGCGCTGGGCGAGGCCGGATTGGACGAGCTGCGCTTCAATCTGGGCGCGTCAAACTGCGCGGACAAGGTGATCGAGAACATCCGCATCGCAAAAAAATACATCGGGAGCGTGGGCATCGAAACGCCCATGACCCCCGAATTCTACGCGGCCTTTATCAAGAAGAAGCAGGCGATCCTGGATACCGGGCTGGATTTCATCAATTGCGCCGAGCTGCACCTGAACGAAAACAACATCGACAATTACGCGGGCGAGAGCCTGTACATCGCCCGGCGCGGCTACATTTCCCCGATTTGGAGCCGTGAGATCACGCTGAAACTCATGCGCATGGCCGTCGACGAGGGCTGGGCGCCGGTCGTGCACGATTGCTCGAACGATACCAAGTTTGCGCGCGGCCTGAACCTGAGCGCTAAGGAGGGCGGCTGCTTCGGGGCCAGCGACTACGCCTGCGAGTTTGCGCAGATACCGTACGCCGCCTTTGTGCCCACGCTCCGCGACGATACCCTGCCCTTCGTGTGCGAGGAGGAGCTGCCGGATGGATACAAACTGGGGCAAATCGTGCTGTAACGCGCGGTGCGGCGGGGGCGCGGTGCTGGCGGCGGGCGGCCATTTCAACCTGGGCTTGCGGGCCGACGGCACGGCCATCGCGGTGGGCAGCAACCTTTGCTGGCAATGCGAGGTTGGCGATTGGCGCGATGTGGTGGCCATCGCCGCCGGAGGGCATCACGCGCTCGGCCTGCGGGCCGATGGCACCGTGGTCTCGGCGGGGAACAACCACTTTGGGCAGCGCAACGTGGAAGCATGGCGCGGCGTCGTTCATATCGCGGCGGGCTGGAACCACACCCTCGGGCTGCGCGGGGATGGCGCGGTGCTCGCTGTCGGAAGCAACGGGCAGGGCCAGTGCGCGATCGGCGATTGGCGCGATATCGTGGCGCTCGGCGCGGGTAAGAGCCACAGCGTGGCGCTCACGGAAGGCGGCGCGGTGCTCGCGATCGGCAACAAGGGCGACGGCCAATGCGGCGTTGCGGGTTGGGGAGGCATCGCCGCGGTTGCCGCGGGCGGGTACCACACCGTCGGGCTGCGGGCGGACGGCAGCGCGGTTGCGGTCGGGCGCAACGACGATGGCCAGTGCGAGGTCGCAGATTGGCGCGACATCGTGGCCATCGCGGCGGGCGCTTACCACACCCTGGGCCTGAAGGCCGACGGTACCGTGGTTGCGGTTGGCAACGGTGCCAGCGGCCGGTGCGCTGTTTCGCGCTGGAGCGGCATCGTGGCGCTGGCTGCGGGCTGGAGCGGCAGCGCGGCGCTCAAGGCCGATGGCACGGTGCTCGCCATCGGCGGAAAGAGCGATGGGAAGCTGGCGGTTTCCGGCTGGAGATTGCGCGTATGACATGTCGTGCGGCCCTATCGGGGCCGCTTTTTTGTATATGCAATCGCAATGAAAAGCCAAGCTTATTCCGGATGAAAAGACATAGCATGTATACGCTCACAACTCAACCTTTTTCGATAAGGTCTCTTGTTTGCCCCGGGTATTTATGTATAAGCCATTCCAATATTTTCAACTGGTCGGCCCCGGTCGCCCGTCTTACTTGAATGAGTAACTTGTCATAGGATGGCCTATCTAGGGTTAAATTGGAAGCGCCTTCGTTACACACGCTGCATATGGCACGCAAATTAGCCGGATCATCTGTACCGCCCATGCTTTTGTCAATAATATGCCCGATGTGCAAACGCGTTTTTCGCGCAGGATCATAGGGATGAGGTTCACCGGCTACCGCTCCGCACATTTGACATGTGAAGCCATTGCGATCGAGCACGTATGCACGGGTCTCTTTACTAATCTCTCGCGCAAATGCAGGCTGAGGTTTGGGGTTTTCGAGGATGTATTGCCCAGGCTTAAGGTCGGAACGATCATGATGAGTAAAGATCTGATAGCCTTCTTCATTGCGCAACTCACGCACGCGGCGGGCCCATTCGCTTATCCCGGCAATCTCACGTAAGGTATCGGAGTCAAGCACGATGCCAATGTGTGAAAGAAAAAACTGGCGTAGCTTATCGCGCGCGCCTTGCGTACTCATCATGATCATCCTCCATACAGATGGCATTCTCACCTTGAAGCAGAGCCTTCTTGATAGCTAGGCCAATTGCTTTAGCGACAGGCGGTGGGAAAGCATTGCCAACCTGTCGATATGCGGGCGTCTTTTTTCCGGAAAAAGCCCAATCTGGTGGAAATCCCTGCAAGAGGGCTGCCATCTTGACCGTAAGCTTTGGCTCTCCGACAAAGCCTCTTTGCGGCGGCCTATCATCAACCAAGTGTCCGTTAATCCCAAGCTTTGACCATGCGAGTTTTGCACGGGTCGGCCCCAAATCGGCGCCTCCATGCTTTTTGCTTCCCCCGACGAGTGTCGGTGCAATACCATTGGCTCGTTCAGCCCAGGTGTTTGCACCCTCCCATCCACAACTCGCCATTTCTTTTAGCAACGTTTGTCCAACGGTTGGTGGCGGAGCGATGACACCGAGAGGCCACGAAAAGAAAGAAGCATATTTTTCCTTTAGTGCAACCAAAATGGTTCGGGGCCTCAACTGAGGAACCCCATAGTGATTTGATTGCACCAGTTTCCAAAAGCATACGTACCCCATCGCCTCAAGCTGCGACATAATGTGTTCGCGGTAGCCCGCGAATTTCGGATCAAACAACCCACGAACGTTCTCTAGCATTACAGCTTTGGGTCGGCATTCACGTACTAAGCGTATCGCTTCCGGGAATAGATCGCGTTCGTCCTCGTGGCCCAATTGCTTTCCGGCGACGGAAAAAGGAGGACAGGGTACACCTCCTGCCAACAAATCAACATTCTTAATGCTTTTTGCAGAAAATTGCTTGACGTCGCCGTTTACTATGTTCCAATTTGGGCGGTTTGCCCTGAGTGTTGCACATGCGGCTTGATCAAGCTCTACTAGAACAGCATGCTCAAATCCCGCTTGCTCCAAGCCTAAAGCTTGGCCTCCAGCCCCAGCGCAGATTTCGATAGAACGCATTTTGTTCCCTCCCTTATATTATGCCAGTATATCCGCAACTACTTAGGAATGCAAGCTTGCATCAATTGCAACCTATACGCCCGCATTGGTGCGCTGCCGGATGAACAGGTAGCGATCCGGGCTGGAGCGCCCCGGAATGAATCGGTAGCCATCCCAATCGAAATCCTTCATGCCCTCGGGCTCGTCGATGCGGTTTACGATGAGGAAGCGCGCCATTTCTCCGCGCGCCGCCTTCACCGAGGTGGGCGTGGCCCGCGTGCCGTCTGCGTGCTGGATGGTGAACTCACAGGTGATCACGCGGTCGAACGGCTTCAAATGCGGCGAGATCAGCTGTATGTATTCCTTGGAAGCCAGGCCGATCACCGGCTCCTTGCGGGGGAAGAGCGCGCGATAGATGCGGTCGCCCCAGAAGGAAAGCACGCTGCTTCCGTCGATGCGCAGCCCGCAATCCAGCCCCAGCCGGTGGGGCACGATGCCGTCGGCGGGGCGCAGCAGTCCGTGCATCGCGCTCAATATGCGCAGGTGCTCCTGCGCGAAGGCGAACTCTTCTGCATCGAAGCCCGAGGCGTTCAAGTGCTGATACGCCATGCCGCGATAGGTGGTCGCCGCCGGGGTGCCTGGCCCCAACGTCTCAAAGCGCTGATAGGTGTCCAGCAGGGTCAGCGCCTTCTGCGGCGTGGTGCTCAGCAGGGATTCCAGCTCAAGGGGCCCGTGCTGCCGAAGCGCTTCCACGAGGCGCATCGTCTGCTCCCGAAACGGCGGGGGCGTCGGCGCAATGCCGGGGAATTCGGTGGGAATCATGTTGCGGGCCGGTGAAAGCAGGAACAGCATGGGGTCACGTCCCTTCGAAATCAGTGCTCCAGAATAGGCATAGTATACCACAAACCGGGGCGCGTTGTGTGGGCGCTGGAAGTATGATATACTGCAGGCAACACCTGGATTTTCCTGCTAAAAAGGAGCTGCGCTATGAAAAATCGCTGGAGAAACTTGCTGTTTTGCCTGTTTGCGCTCTGCCTGCTCGCCGTACCCTGCGGCGGGAAGGCTACCGAGGCGGAGCGGCCGCTTTCTCGCGGGGTGAACCTGGGCAACATGCTCGATGCGCCGGGCGAAGGCGCCTGGGGTGAAAGCTTCGATTGCGGCTACCCAAAGATCATCAAGGAGGCGGGCTTCGACCACGTGCGCCTGCCCGTGATGTGGTCGATCTACGCGCAGACCGAAGCGCCCTACGAGATTTGGCATTGGATATTCGACCGCGTGGATCACGTGATCGCGGCCTGCCGCGAGGCGGAGCTGGCGGTGATTCTCGATATCCACAACTACGAGGAGCTGGCCGTCGACGATCCTTCGCCGGAGAAGGAGCGCTTCCTTTCGCTCTGGCGGCAGATCGCAACCCATTACGCGTCGGCTCCCGGCGACGTGCTGTTTGAAATCCTCAACGAGCCGGGCATGCCGCCCGAGGTTTGGAACGCGTGGATTCCCGAAGCGCTGGCCGTGATTCGCGAGAGCAACCCCACGCGGCGGGTGCTCATCAGCGGCTCCTATTGGGCCAACGTGGAGGCCCTTGGACAGATCGATTTCCCGCAGGACGACCCGAATCTGGTGGGCACCATCCACTTCTACCAGCCCTTCGAATTCACCCATCAGGGCGCCGAGTGGGCCTCTATCGAGGATGTGGAACGCAAGGTGGCTTGGGAGGGCACCGAGGCCGAGCGGCAGGCGATTCGGCAGGAGTTTGATGCCGCCGTCGCGTGGTCGCAGCGCACCGGGCTGCCCGTGCACCTGGGCGAATTCGGTACCTTCGAGGCGGGTGAAATGGCCGCGCGCGCACGCTGGACCGATTGCGTGACACGGGAGGCCGAGGCGCATGGCATCGGCTGGTCATACTGGGATTTCAGCGCGGCCTTCGGCGTGTACGACAACGAGGCAAAAGCCTATTTTCAGCCTCTACTCGAGGCACTGATTCCCGAAACGACCTCGACGCAGCCGCAATAACGAAAAACCTCGATAGCGTAAGGCCTCGATAGCGAAAGGAGTGCTTGATATGCAGATGTTCGTGTCGCTTGGCCCCAAGGAAGCGGCGGATATCGTGCGGGCGGAGGTCGCGCGCAGCGGATTGAGCGTGGAATGCGTGAGCGATTACATGGCCGAGAGCCCCGATGGGCACGTGGTGGTCACGCTGGTATTCGAAAAATACTTCATGCGCAATAGTAGCCGCGTTAGCCTGACCGTCACCCTTCACAACCTGTATGGGTTGACCACGGTGTACGCGACGGGATCAGGCGGCGGGCAGGGTGCGCTTTTTTCGTTCGATTGGGGCGCGTCCACCAGCATGGAGAATACCGTGGCGTGTGCGCTCGAACGGTACCACGCTTGATTCGTCGGCCCTTTCGGGAAGAAGGGTGGGCAAAAGCACGCGAAAATACGTTCGGAAAATACCCGCGTTCGCATGGACAACGGCCGTCGATGTAGGCTATAATATCGACGGTGCTTTTTGCTTTTTTCACATTTCGTGCACTTGGTGCACTGCGGGAAGGAGGCGTGCGCATGAACCTCGATCAATTGCTGGACACGCTGCGGCGCGACGGGTCTTTCATGGAAAACGTCACCCATTGGCGCGAGATTCCGGCCCGCCCCGCGCGGTACGCCGATTTCCCGGCGGGGCTCGATCCGCGCGTGCCCAACGTGCTGGCCGGGCGCGGCATCCGCAAGCTGTACATCCACCAGCGCCAGGCCTACGATGAGCTGAGCGCGGGCAAAAATATCTGCGTGGTCACGCCCACTGCTTCGGGCAAGACGCTCTGCTACAACCTGCCGGTGCTGCAAAGCATCCTGCAAAATCCGGATAGCCGCGCGCTCTATCTCTTTCCCACCAAGGCGCTTTCCGCCGATCAGGTGGCCGAGCTCTACGAGCTGATCATCGCCCTGGGCGAAGATATCAAGACCTACACCTACGATGGCGACACCCCGGGCGCGGCCCGGCGCGCGATCCGCCAGGCCGGGCACGTGGTGGTCACCAATCCAGACATGCTGCATTCCGGCATTTTGCCGCATCACACGCAGTGGGTCAAGCTCTTCGAAAACCTGCGCTACGTGGTCATCGATGAAATTCACGCCTATCGCGGCGTGTTCGGCTCCAACCTGGCCAACGTGATCCGGCGGCTCAAGCGCATCTGCGCGTTCTATGGCTCGCATCCGCAGTTCATCTGTTGCTCGGCGACCATCGCCAATCCGGGCGAGCTGGCCGAGCAGCTCACCGGCGAGCCCATGGCGCTGGTGGATCAAAACGGCGCGTCCAGCGGCGAGCGCCACGTGATTTTCTACAATCCGCCAGTCATCAACAAGCAGCTGGGCATTCGCAAATCGGTGCTGCAGGAGACCTGGCGCATGGCGGCGAGCCTGGTTCGCAACGGCATTTCCACCATCGTGTTCGGCAAATCGCGCCTGACGGTGGAGGTGCTCACCCGGCACCTGAAGGATATCGTGCGTGATCCCCTGGGCGAGGCCGGGCTGGTGCGCGGCTACCGGGGCGGCTACCTGCCCTCCCAGCGCCGCGAGATCGAGCGCGGGCTGCGCAGCGGCGCGATCAAGGCGGTGGTTTCCACCAATGCGCTGGAGCTGGGCATCGATATCGGGCAGCTCGATGCCTGCGTGCTCTGCGGCTATCCGGGTACGGTGGCCAGCACCTGGCAGCAGGCCGGGCGCGCGGGCCGCAGGCAGGGCACGGCGCTCACGCTGATGATCGCCTCCTCCGCCGCGCTGGATCAGTACATCGTGCAGCACCCGGAGTATTTTTTCGAGCAATCGCCAGAGCATGCGCGCATCGCGCCCGATAACCTCTATATATTGCTCAGCCACTTCAAGTGCGCCGCCTACGAGCTGCCCTTCGAGCAGGGCGAGGCCTACGGTGGGCTGGAATCCACGCCCGAGCTGCTCGATTTCCTCACCGAGCAGCACATATTGCACCAGGTGGGCGATCGCTGGCACTGGATGGCCGAGGAGTTTCCGGCGGCGGAGATATCGCTGCGCTCCATCGGCGAGGAAAACTTCCTCATCATCGACATCACCCGGCCCGAAAAGCACCGCGTGATCGGCGAAATGGACCGGTTCACCGTGCCCATGCTGCTGCACGATAAGGCGATTTATCTGCACGAGGGCCAGCAGTATCAGGTCGAAAAGCTCGACTTTCCCGAGAAAAAGGCCTACGTGCGCCATGTGGAGGTCGATTACTACACCGACGCCGACCTTAACGTGAGCCTCCGCGTGCTGGATGTGCTCAAGGAGGAGGCCCCCAAGGCGGGCATGGCGCGCGCATTTGGCGAGGTTCTGGTGACCTGGCTGGTGACCATGTTCAAAAAGTTTAAGCTCGATACGCAGGAGACGCTGGGCTTTGGCCCCATAGACCTGCCCGAGGTGCAGATGCAGACCCAGGCCTGCTGGTGGGCCATCGAGGATGAGCTGGCAAATCGCTACCCCAAGGACGATCTGCAGGGCGGCATGCTGGGCATCGCCAACGTGATGCGGCAGCTCACGCCGCTCTACCTGATGTGCGCCCCCCGCGATCTCAACGTGGTCTACCACGTGCGCGATACCTTCACCCAGAAGCCCACGCTCATCCTCTACGATGGGTGCCCGGGCGGCATCGGCCTGAGCGAGAAGGTATACGATATGCGCGCCACCCTGCTTACCCATGCGCTGGAGATGATCACGGCCTGCCCGTGCGAGGCCGGATGCCCCTCCTGCGTGGGCCCGGCGGCCGAGGTGGGCGAACACGGCAAGCGCACCGCGCTCAGCTTGCTGCGGGCGCTCTGCGCGGGCGAGGGGGCGGATGCATGAAGGATTTGCGCGCGCGGCTCGCCCAGGTCGCGGCGGTGACCATGCCCGCGAACGCGCCCGCCGCGCCGGTGCGCAAGCTGGCCCCGCCCATCGATTGCTTCGTGCGCGAAACCGCCGTGCCGCTGGAGGAGATTCGCGGCCTGCGGGAGCTGGACCCGGAGTGCATGCGCCGCATCGATCCCGGGTTTGCCGGGCGCTGCGAGTGCCTGCCCGACATGCGCCGCCTGCTCTTCCTGGATACCGAGACCACCGGCCTGGGCATGGGCGCGGGCACGGTAGCTTTCCTGCTGGGGCTGGGTTGGGTGGAGGGCGACGCCTTCGTGGTGCGCCAGCTGCTCATGCGCGATTACCCGGAGGAGCCGCTGCTGCTGGCGGCGTTTGCCGGGCTGCTGCCGCGCTTCGATGCCTTCGTGACCTACAACGGCAAGAGCTTCGATCTGCCGCTGCTGGAAAACCGGCTGACCATGCAGCGCATGCGCGAGGTCGATCTGAGCCTGCCGCATCTCGATTTGGTGCACGCTACGCGCCGCGTGTGGAAGCTGCGCCTGCAAAGCTGTACGCTGGGCAACATCGAGGAAATGATTCTGGGCTGCGGGCGGGTGGACGATCTGCCGGGCAGCGAGGTCCCCGAGCGGTACTTTAGCTACCTCAAGACTGGGGATTTCGCCCTGCTGGAGGATGTGCTGCACCACAATCTGCTCGATATCCAAACGCTGGGCAGGCTGCTGGTGCGGCTGGGCAAGGTGTTCGAAAAGCCGGAACAGCAAGATTTTTTCGAGGATGTGTTCAGCGTGGGCCGTGCGCTTTCGCGCGGCGGGGAGCGGGAGATGGCGCGGGCTTGCTTTCGGGCGGCGGGCGCGGGGCAGGTGCGACAGGTGGCGGCACAGGCACGCGTGCTGCTGGCGCGCAGCCACCGAACCGATCGGCAGTTCGACGAGGCCGAAGCGGTCTACCACGACATGATCGCTCGCGGCGAGGGCGGAATCGATCCCTATATCGAGCTGGCCAAGATCGCAGAGCATCACCGGAAGGACCCGGCCATGGCGCTGGTGCACACCGAGGCCGCGCTGGAGCGGCTGGCATTGCGGGAGCGATTGGGCAGCGAGGTAGACGAGGAAGTCTCCTCGGCGATCCACTTACGCAAGGCGCGGCTCCTGCGCCGACTGCGCTCCTGCGGGGAATGAGCAGGAATGCCAAAGAATATCGATACACGAATACACGACAAGGGAGAGATGACCGATGGGTTTCATGACCACACTCAAGGCCAACAAGGCCTACAGGCTCCACGCCAAGGGCGAGATAGAGGCCGCCCGCGCCGGGTATGAGGAGGCGTATACCGAGGGCCTCAACGACCCGAAGCTGCTGATCGCTTACGCGATGCTGCTGCTGCGCAGCGGCGATTACGATCGCACGGTGGAGGTGCTGCGCAAGGCCGACAAGGCCCCGGGCGTGACCCCCGATCAAAAAACCCAGATCGTTTCGCATTTCGCCATCGCCATTTGGAAGCAGGGGCGCATCAACCGCTCGGTGGAGCTGGTGGAGGATCTCTTCCGCAAAAAAAGGACGGGCACGCTTTACGGTATCCTGGGCACGCTGCTTATCGAAAAAGCGGCGGCCATGCAGGTGAGCGAGGATCCGCCCGTCACCGCCGAGGATATCCAGGCCGCCAAGAATCGAGCTATCGCCTTCAACAAGGAGGCGGTGGATTACGACGACGCGGATTCCATCTGCCTGGACAACCTGGGCCAAGCCTATTATCGACTGCTGGGCGACAAGGCCAGCGCGCGCCCCTTCTTCGAAAAGGCGCTAAAGCACAAGCCCACGGCCATCGATAGCAACTACTTCCTGGCGCTGTACGACATCGAGGAGGGCAAGACCGCTCAGGCCGCAGAAAAGCTGGAGACCGCGGCGAGCGGGCGTTTTTCGCCCATGAACTATGTCACGCTGGAGATGGCGCAAAAGAAGCTAGCCGAAATCAAGGGCTGAGTGGCCGGGCGCTGCGGGAGGGAAACGGATGAAAACGATCCTGGTGATGAACGGGCCCAACCTGAACCTGCTGGGCGTGCGCGAGCCCGGAATCTACGGCGCGCTCACGCTGCAGGAAATCAACGAGCGCATCGCCAAGGAAGCCGAAGTACTCGGCGCGCGCGTGGAATTCTTTCAATCGAACCACGAGGGTGCGCTGGTCGACCGGCTGCACGAGGCCATGGGCCAAGTCGAGGGCGTGGTGCTCAATGCGGGCGCGTATACCCACACCAGCGTCGCCCTAGCCGATGCCATCAGCGGCACCGGCCTGCGTGTGATCGAGGTGCACCTTTCCAACGTGCACAAGCGCGAGGAGTTCCGGCACCATTCGTACCTTTCTCCGGTATGCGCCGGGGTGATCGCCGGGCTCGGCTGGGCCTCCTACGTGTTGGCATTGCGCGCTTTGCTCATGGAAGAAATAAGCGGATAACCTGACGCACGGATAACCCAATCACACGGACAGTCCAGTCACACGGACAGTCCAATCACACGGAAAGCCCAATGAAGAAGGAGGAATCCACCATGGCATACATTCCTGCGGATACCCGGTACGACAAGATGCTTTACCGCCGTTGCGGGCGCAGCGGACTGAGGCTTCCCGCCATTTCGCTGGGGCTTTGGCACAACTTCGGCAGCGTGGATAAGCTCGACAATATGCGCGACATGGTTCGCACCGCGTTCGATCTGGGCATCACCCATTTCGACATCGCCAACAACTACGGCCCAGAGCCGGGCAGCGCTGAGGAGCACTTCGGCGCTATCCTGCGCAAGGATTTCCACGGCTACCGCGATGAGATGATCATCTCCTCCAAGGCGGGCTACACCATGTGGCCCGGCCCGTATGGCGATTACGGCAGCAAAAAATACCTCGTTGCCAGCCTGGACCAGAGCCTGTGCCGCCTGGGTCTGGACTATGTGGATATTTTCTATCATCACCGCCCCGATCCGGAAACGCCCATCGAGGAGACCATGGACGCGCTGGCACAGGTGGTGCGCCAAGGCAAGGCGCTCTATGTGGGCCTTTCCAATTACCGGCCCGAGGCGGCCAAGGCGGCCATCGATGCGCTGGCGGCGCGCGGCGTGCATTGCCTGATTCACCAGCCGAGCTACTCGATGCTCGACCGCTGGATCGAGGATGGCCTCACCGATCTGCTGAAGGCCGAGGGAGTGGGCAGCATCGCGTTCTGCCCGCTGGCGCAGGGCCTGCTCACCTCCCGCTACCTGGGCGGCATCCCGGAAGATTCCCGCGCTGCGCTGCAGCGCTTCCTGAAGACCGAACGGGTGGAAGGCAGCATCGACAAGGTGCGCGCCCTGCACGCGATCGCGGCGGAGCGCCGGCAGTCCATGGCGCAGATGGCACTGGCCTGGGTGCTGCGCGATGGCGTAACCTCGGCGCTGATCGGCGCGAGCCGTTCACAGCAGATCGTGGAAAACGTGGGCGCGCTGGAAAATTGCACGTTTACCGCCGACGAGCTGCGCAAAATCGACGAGATTCTGGCCCAGTAGTCCGGCATAAGCGCGAAGCCTCCCGCCATACTATGCAGTACATAGTATCCACATCGGAGGGAGGGATCGCATGTCGAAAAAGTACGAGAACCTCAAGGCTCTGCTGGCCGCCGATCCGGCTGCATACCGTTACTTTGCCACGCTTCCCCAGTACGTGCGCGAGCACATCGCCGAGCGGGGCGGCGAGGTCAACTCGATGGAATCGCTCGTGAGTCACGTGGACAATGCCGTGAAGGGCGACGACTAGGGGCACAATAGGGCACAAAAAGGGCTACCGTATTGTTTGCGGTAGCCCTCTTGGCGTTTATTGGTGCTTATTTTTTGATCACCGGGATGTAGATGTCGCACACGCAGGCGTTGTCGTCCATGCAGCGCTCATCGTACAGCTCAAAATCGCAGCAGCCGGGCGCGAACTCGTAGCCGGAGAGCCCGAACCATTCGCTGTAGATGAAGCGCCAGGTGCCCTGAATGGCGGTGGTGAACTGGGTGCGGACAGTGGGCGGTGTGGTGAACACCGCGTAGGTGGCAGCGGGCATGGTGCGCGCGCAGAAGCCTTCGGGAATGGCTGCGCCCTCCTTCGCCTCCACGCCGATCATGTACTCGAACGTGCCGCTCGCCGCATCGCAGGGGAAGCAAGCGCCGTACTCGGCGTGGCTTTTCACAAAGGGCTGGTCGTGCAGCGCTTCCATGCGGCCATCGCTCAGGTAGGCCTGCCAGAAAGCGGGGATTTCCTTGTTGTTGTTCCCTTCGGTGTTGGTGGAGCGGATCGTGTATCCGGCCAGGAGCGTGGCGGGCAAGGTGACGATTTTGGGTTCCATAACGATTCCTCCTATGGCGTATTTTTGTGTCTGGGCGAGCTGGGGAAGTGCTGGGGGAGTGTAGTGCGCATGGCGGCGATAGATTTCCGGCGGGCAGCCGAAGTGTCGGCGGAAGGCCTTGCTGAAGCCGGAATGGGTCTCGAAGCCGTAGCGCAGCGCGATGTCAAGGATCTTTTTGTCGCTGGATAGCTCCGCCGCCGCGAAGGCCAAGCGTCGCCCGCGCACATATTCCATCACCGGATACCCGATGCGCCATTCAAACACGCGGCAAAAATGGTAGGTAGAAAACCCGGTAACCATGGCCAATGCGTCGGCGCTCAGGTCGTCCTGCAAGTGGGCGTCGATGTAGATGAGCACTTGCTGCAGCAGTTGGTCGTAGTCCATGTGTGGGCCCCTCCGGTGCGTACGATGGGTACAGTATAGCACACCCTGGGAAACGATGCTGTTCCAAACTTGCGGTATTGATTGGCGCGTCGCTCCATACACTAGCGGCACGACGGGGTATTGCGCACAAAGGCCAAAAAGAGTCAGATTTTTTTCAAAGACCTATTGCAATTTGTGCTGAAGGGGATTATAATGCGATTGTAAGTCAAAGATAGTCAAAGTCAAACGAGACAATCCTGACCAAAGACCAAAGACCAAAGACCAAAGACCAAAGAACAAAAACGAAGAGTAAAGAAGGGAAGTGAGCGATTGCGTCCCCTGAGCGATACCATCGAGGCTTTCATTAAGGAGCTGATGGAGGAGGAGCAGGCGCAGGTCGAGCTCAAGCGCAACGAGTTGGCGGAATACTTCCGCTGCGCGCCCTCCCAGATCAACTACGTGTTGGCCACGCGCTTCACGCCCGATCACGGCTACCTCATCGAATCGCGGCGCGGCGGCGGCGGATACATCCGCGTTATCCGTGTGGCGATGCACGATCAGGGGGAGCAGCTCATGCAACTGATCCATCAACGCATCGGCGCCGCCATCACCGAAGCCGAGGCCACCGCCATCATCGCCGGGTTGCTCCAACAAGGGGTGGTCAACGGCGGGGAAGCGCGGCTGATGCGCGCCGCCACCAGCGCGGGAGCCATTTCGTTGCCCATTAATATGAAAGACGCGTTGCGCGCCGCCGTCCTGCGCAGCATGCTGCAGGAGCTTGCGCACCGCCCACAGGAGGGATAACCATGCTTTGTGAACAATGCAAGCAAAACACCGCCACCATTCACGTGGCCCAAGTGATCAACGGCAAGAGGACCGAGATGAACCTGTGCGCTGAGTGCGCCAAGGAATGCGGCGCGCTTACCCTGGGCGAGATGTCCAGCCTGCTTTCCGGATTGCTGGAGGGCGCGGCGGGGCGCGTGCAGGCCGCGCCCGCCCTGTGCTGTTCCCGCTGCGGGCTGACGTACGGTCAGTTCAAGCAGACCGGCATGCTGGGCTGCGCCAATTGCTACAAGGATTTCCGCAAGCAACTGGCCCCGGTGCTGCAACGCATTCACGGCAGGCTGCAGCATGAAGGCCACATCCCCTCCACGGCGGGCGAAGGTCTGCGCCTGCGCCGTCAAATCGAGGCCAAGCGCCACGAGATGCAGCAGGCCATCGACCAGGAGGAATTTGAGCGCGCCGCCAAGCTGCGCGACGAGCTGCGGGAGCTGCAGGCTGCGCTGGAGGCGGGGGAAGCCGCCGAGCGCAAGCCCGCCGAAAGGCAGCCTGCTGAGGGCATAAAGGGCGCAAAGGAGGGCGAGTAACATGGCAAAGCGAGCATTTCCCCACGAGCGCGACGTGGTGCTATCCAGCCGCGTCCGGCTGGCACGCAACTATCAGGATATTCCCTTTCCCACCATGATGAACGACGTGTGGGCCGCCGAATCGGTGCGCCGCGCCACCGACGCCATGGCGACCATGGACGATGCGGGCGCGTACCGCTTGGTGCGTCTCACCGATATTCCGCCCGTGGATCGGCAGGCGCTGGTGGAGCGTCACCTGATCAGCCGCGACCTCATTCGCCGCGCCGATATTGCCGCCGCGCTCATCCGCCAGGATGATCACGTGAGCATCATGGTCAACGAGGAGGATCACCTGCGCATCCAGGCGCTGATGCCCGGCGACCAGCTGGAAACCGCCGCCGCGCTGGCGCGCGAGGTCGACGACCGCATCGAGCGCACGGTCCAATATGCCTTCGATGAGCAGCTGGGTTACCTGACCACCTGTCCCACCAACACCGGGTCGGGCATGCGCGCCTCGGTGATGCTGCACCTGCCCGCGCTGACCATGGCGGGTCAGATGGGCGCGGTGACCCAGGCCGTGGCCAAGCTGGGTCTTACGATTCGCGGGCTGTACGGCGAGGGCAGCGAGGCGCTGGGAAACCTTTATCAGGTTTCGAACCAGATTACACTGGGCCGCACCGAGCAGGAGATCGTGGAAACCATCGCGGCGGTCAGCAAGCAATTGACCGACCTGGAGCGCAGGCAGCGCGAGGCGCTCATGGAACGCGACGCGGTTACCCTGGAGGATCAATTGATGCGTTCGGTGGGGCTATTTGCTTACGCGCGGCGCATGGATAGCAAGGAATTCATGCAGCGCTGGAGCGATGTGCGGTGGGCCGCCTCGCTGGGGCTGGTGGGCTTCCCGCTGGAGACGCTCGATGCGCTGATCTACGAGGCGCAACCGGCTTGCGTCATCCAACGCGCGGGCAAGGATATCGCCTCGCAGCAGCGCGACCAGGCAAGGGCCGAAATGACCCGTGCCGCCTGCGCGCAACCCACGGGGCAAACCAAGGCGTGATCTGCCGTATGATGGAATAGCACAGAAGCATAGCACGATGAACATAGAATCATCAACATAGCGATGAACCGATAAATGGAGGAACAATAGATGAGCGACGCATTCGACCGTTTTACCGAGCGTGCCAAGCGTGCCCTGGATGGCGCGCAGCAGAGCGCACGCGAGCTGGGCCACGATTATGTGGGTACCGAGCACATCCTGCTTGGGCTCATGGTGGAGCCCGGCGCTATTTTGGAAAAGATACTCAAGGGCATTTCCTACGAAAACGCAAAGGATTACGTGCTGCGGCTGATTGGCCGCGGCGAGGGCAACGAGCTGCGCGGATATACTCCGCGCTCCAAGAAGATACTCGAGGCGGCGATCACCGAGGCGCGCGGCCTGCACCACAACTACGTGGGCACCGAGCACCTGTGGCTGGCGTTGATGCGTGAGCGCGAGGGGGTCGCGGCCCGCGTGCTGGCCGACCTGGGCGTCGATTTGCGCACAGCCCGGGAGCAGCTGCTGGCCCAGCTCAGCGAGGAGGGCGAGCCCGAGGAGACCGAGGCCCCCGCCCAGAGCGGGAAGCAGGGCAAGACCAAGACGCTGGATCAGTTTGGCCGCGACCTCACCAAGGCCGCCGAGAACGGCGAGCTCGATCCGGTGATCGGCCGCGCCTCCGAAGTGGAGCGCGTGATCCAAATCCTTTCGCGGCGCACGAAGAATAACCCGGTGCTCATCGGGGAGCCGGGCGTGGGCAAATCGGCCATCGCCGAGGGCCTTGCGCAGATGATCGCCTCGGGCAACATGCCGGAAAACCTGCGCGGCAAGCGCGTGTTCTCGCTGGATTTGGCCTCGCTGGTGGCGGGCAGCAAGTACCGCGGCGAGTTCGAGGAGCGGCTTAAGAACGCGCTGGGCGAGATGAAGAAGGCCGGGAATGTGATCCTGTTCATCGATGAGCTGCACACCCTGGTGGGCGCGGGCAGCGCGGAAGGGGCCATGGACGCGGCCAACATCCTCAAGCCCGCCCTGGCACGCGGTGAACTGCAGTGCGTGGGCGCGACCACCCTGGACGAATACCGCAAGCATATCGAGAAGGATGCCGCGCTGGAGCGCCGCTTCCAGCCGGTCAACGTGGGCGAGCCCTCGCAGGAGGAGACCATCGCCATCCTCAACGGCCTGCGCGATCGCTACGAGGCGCACCACAAGGTGTGCATCACCGATGAGGCCATCGCGGCGGCCGTTACGCTCTCCAGCCGCTACATATCCGATCGGTTCCTGCCCGATAAAGCCATCGACCTGGTGGACGAAGCGGCCTCCCGCGTGCGCATCCGCTCCTACACGCCGCCGCCCGATATGAAGGAGACGCAGGATCGGCTCGATACGATCCTGAAGGAGAAGGAAGAAGCGGTCGCGCATCAGGATTTTGAGAAGGCCGCCGGACTGCGTGACCAGGAGCGCACGGTGCGCGCCGAGATGGACGCAAAGCGCAAGGAATGGGAGGATCAGCGCAACGGCGTGCGCGAGACCGTCGGCGAGGCCGAGATCACGCAGATCGTCGCGGCCTGGACGGGTATCCCGGTCGTACAGCTCACCGAGGATGAATCGCAGCGCCTGCTCAAGCTGGAGGACATGCTGCATCAGCGCGTCATCGGCCAGGAGGAGGCGGTAAGCGCGGTTTCCCGGGCGATCCGCCGCGCGCGCGCCGGGCTCAAGGACCCCAAGCGGCCCATCGGCTCGTTTATATTCCTGGGCCCCACCGGCGTGGGCAAAACCGAGCTCTGCCGCGCCCTGGGCGAGGCCATGTTCGGCGATGAGAACGCCATGATCCGCATCGACATGTCCGAGTACATGGAGAAGCACTCGGTCAGCCGTTTGGTCGGCTCCCCCCCGGGCTACGTGGGCTACGACGAAGGCGGGCAATTGACCGAGAAGGTGCGCCGCAAGCCCTACAGCGTCATACTGTTCGACGAGGTGGAGAAGGCGCACCCGGACGTGTTCAACATCCTGCTGCAAATCCTGGAGGATGGCCGCCTGACCGATTCGCAGGGCCGCGTGGTGGATTTCAAGAACACCGTGGTCGTCATGACCTCCAACGCGGGCGCGCATTCGCTGATGAATCAGCGCCGCATGGGCTTCGGCGATTCGGCCAGCGATCCGGTGGCACAAGCCCGTTCCTACGAGCAAATGAAGGAAACCATCATGACCGAGGTGAAGAACCTCTTCCGCCCCGAGTTCATCAACCGCGTGGATGAGCTGATCGTGTTCCATTCGCTGGAGCAAGAGCACATCGACGCCATCGCCAAGCTGATGCTGGGGCAGGTGGTCAAGCGGCTGGAGGAGCGTGACGTGCACCTGGAGATCGAGCCCGAAGCGGTGCAGTTCCTGGCCAAGGAGGGCTTCGATGCGCAGTATGGCGCGCGCCCGTTGCGCCGGGCCATCCAGCGCATGGTGGAGGACGCGCTGAGCGAGGAGATACTCGCCGGGCGCATCGCCCTGGGCGACCGGGTGCATGCCAAGCTGGAGGACGGCAAGCTGGAGTTCCACAAGCTGGAGGACACCTTAGAGAAATAAGGATGATAACATAGCAAAAACGAACCCTGCTGGTTGCGGCGGGGTTCGCTTTTTGCTCTGTCATAGGGGCGGTTATTCCGCCTTGGGCTTGGCAGCGCGCGGCTTCTTGGGCGCGGGCGCTTCGGTGCCGCCGGAAACCTGCTCGCTGGCCTTGGCGGGCTTCTTCGCGGGAGCTATCTTTTCGGAAGACTTCTTTTCGGAAGACTTCTTTTCGGTGACCTTCTTTTCGGGAGTTTTTTTCGCAGCGGGGCCTTCCGGCGCTGTCGCAGCTTCGGCAGCCTGTATGGTCTTGACGGTCTTTTTCGCAGTGGCCTTGGGCTGCGGCGCGCTGGTCAGCCGCTCGTAAAGGCCGATGTACTCGCCCGCCGAGCGATTCCAGCTGAAATCAGATTCCATGCCGCGTCGCATCATGCCGCCCCACACCTCGGGCTGCTCGCGGTAGTAGCGCACCGCGCGCTTCACGCTGTGCAGCATGTCGTGCGCGTTGTAGTTGAAGAAGGTGAAGCCGTTGCCCTCGTCGGTGAACTTGTTGTACGAGAGCACCGTGTCGCGCAGTCCGCCGGTCTCGCGCACGATGGGCAGCGTGCCGTAGCGCAGCGAGATCATTTGCGAAAGACCGCAGGGCTCAAACAGCGAGGGCATCAGGAACATGTCCGCGCCCGCATAGATGCGGTGCGCCAGCTGATTGTCCATGGCGAAGCGCGCCGCGATCCGGCCCGGGAACGCGCCTTCGGCCCAGGAGAACAGATCGGTGTACTTCGCATCGCCCATGCCGAGCACCGCCAGCTGGATGCCCTCGTCCATCAGCTCGCGAATCACGTAATCGATGAGGTCGAGGCCTTTCTGGTGGGAAAGCCGGGTCACCAGGCCGATCAGCGGCGCGCCGGGATCGGTGTGCAGGCCCATTTCGCGCTGCAGAGCCGCCTTGTTTTCCGCCTTGGCGGCGGGCGCTTGCGCGGAGTACGGCGCGTAGATCAGCGGATCGGCCTCCGGGTTGTATTCCACGATGTCGATGCCGTTGAGGATACCCTGCAGCTGGTGATGGCGCGCGCGCAGCAGGCCGTCCAGCCGCTCACCGTAGTACGCGGTCTGAATCTCGTCCGCATAGCTGGGGCTCACGGTGGTGATCTCGTCGGCGTACACCATGCCGCCCTTAAGGAAATTCGCGCAGCCGTAGCATTCCAGCTTGTCGCTGGAAAACAGATCGTCGCCCAGGCCCAGGGTATCCTGCACGTTCTTGATGGGGAACACGCCCTGATATTGCAGATTGTGGATGGTTAGCATGGTGCGGATGTTGCTATAGAACGGCGCGTTCGCATATTGGATTTTGAGCAGCGGCGGCACCATGGCAGATTGCCAATCGTTGCAATGGATCACGTCGGGCTGGAAATCGATGCGCGTGAGCATATCGAGGATGGCGCGGCAGAAGAAGCCGAACCGCTCGTACTCATCGCCGCCCAGGCCGTACACGTAGGGGCGGTGGAAGTAGAATTCGTTGTCGACGAAGTAGTAGGTCACGCCCTGATATTCCAGCGTGCGGATGCCACAGTACTGGTGCCGCCAGCCCAGGTCGGCCTCAAATTCGACGACCGTGCGCATCTGCGAGCGCCACTGCTCGCCGATTTGGCCATACAGTGGCAGCACCACGCGCACATCCACGCCGCGGGCTTTCAGCTGCGGTGGCAGTGCCCCCGCCACGTCGGCCAGACCGCCGGTTTTGACAAAGGGCACACACTCCGAGGCCGCAAACAATACTTTTAAGGGAACTTTCAATAAAACACGCCTCCTTATGCTCTTGCTGCTATGAATTCCTGCTCGGTGCTTTTGATTTCGAAGTTTTTGATCTCGATATTTTCGCTAATGAGCAGGCTTCGGGCCTAAATGACGACATCCTTCGCGATGACGATGGGGTAGGCGGGCGGCCCGATCAGGCGGCCCTTGCGCTTGATCACGGCCTGCTTGTCGAGTATGCAGTAATCCAGCTCGGCGTCGGCCTGCACCTCGCCATCCTGCATGATGATGCTGTTGCGCACCACTGCGCCCTTGGCGATGCGCACGCCGCGGAACAGCACCGAGTTGATCACCTTGCCCTCGATCACGCAGCCGTCGGCCACCAGCGAATTGGCGACTGAAGCATCGCCCACGTAGCGGGTGGGCATGTCGTCGCGCAGCTTGGTGTAGACCGGATACTCCGGATCGAAAAGCTCGCTGCGAATGCGGCTATCCAGCAAATCCATGTTAAAACGGAAGTATTCCTGCACCGATTCGATGCGCCAGGCCCGGCCCTTGTGCTCGTAACCGAATACGCGCAGATTGCCGTTGTTGATCTCGGCCTGCAGCACGCCGCGCGTGAAATCGTGATGGCCGTTGGAGGCCGCCTCGGTGATCAGCTTGTGCAGCAGCTCGCGCTTGAGCATGCAAATCTCCAAAACGGTGTGATCGCGCGTGGGCTTGGCCGGATCGATCTCCAAGCCGACGATGCGCCCCTCCTTGTCGGTGGTGCAGAAGCTGTTTTCGCTGCCTGTCATGGTGCGGCGCAGGGTGGGGTCGTCGCTGTAGAGCACAGTGATATCGGCCTTTTTATCCACGTGTGCGCGAATCATGCCGTTGAAATCGGTGTTCAGTATGGTGTGGCTGGTGGCCAGTATCACGTATTCCTGGCGGGAACGGCGCAGGTAGCCCACGTTGGAATTCAGCGCGTCCACCAAGCCGCTGTATACGCCGATGTTTTCGCGGGAAAGGAACGGAGGCAGGATTACCAGACCATCGTTCTTGCCGTGCAGGTCCCATTCCTTGCCGCTGCCCAGGTGATCCATGAGCGACTGGTCGTTCTTTTGCGTGATGACACCCACGTTGCGGATGCCGGAGTTGACCATGCTGGATACCGGGAAATCGATGACGCGGTAGCGACCGGCCACCGGCAGCGCCGCCACGGCGCGCGCCAGCGTAAGCTCGCGCAGTCGGGCATCGTTCTCGCCCGTGTAGATAAGGCCCATGATGTCCTTCATCGCCTACACCTCCTCAACCCTTCGCGTCCGCGTCGATCTGCTGGCCAGCCTTGACCACCGTGCCCGGCGGCACCACCGCGCCCTGGCCGATGACGGTGATGGCCCCGGTAGGCTCGCCGATCACGCAGCCTGCGCCGATCACCGCATCCTCGGCCACGATAGCCCGGCGCACCTGCGCGCCCCGGGCGATCATCGCGCGGGGCATGATCACCGCATCCTCCACCAGCGAGCCGGATTCCACCTGCACGCCGGCAAACAGCACGCTGCTGCGCACCTCGCCAAACACCTGGCAGCCCTCGGTCATCAGCGTGTTGACCACCTGCGCGCCGGGGGCCACGTAGTGCGGCGGCATGCCCGGATTGCGCGCGTAGATGCGCCAGCGCTTATCGTACAGGTCGATGGGCATGGGCTGCTGGAGCAAATCCATGTTGGCTTCCCAAAGGCTTTCGATGGTGCCGACATCCTTCCAGTAGCCGTCGAACGCGTAGGCGTACATCGCCTGCCCGTCGCCTAGCATCGTGGGAATGATGTTCTTGCCAAAGTCGTTGGAGGATTTGGAATCGAGGTTATCGCTCTCCAAATACTGGCGCAGCTTGCTCCAGGAGAAGATGTATACGCCCATGGAGGCCTTGTTGCTCTTGGCCTGCTTGGGCTTTTCTTCGAATTCGACGATGCGGTTTTCTTCATCGGTGTTCATGATGCCGAACCGGCTGGTCTCTTCCCACGGCACCTCGAGCACGGCGATGGTCACGTCGGCCTGCTTCTGGATGTGATAGCTGAGCATGGCGTTGTAATCCATCTTGTAGATGTGGTCGCCGGAAAGAATGATCACATACTCCGGGCTAAACTGCTCGACAAAGCCGATATTCTGGTAAATGGCGTTGGCCGTGCCACGGTACCATTCGCCGCTCTTGCCCTTCATATAGGGCGGCAGCACGAACACGCCGCCGTTGGTCAAGTCCAAATCCCACGGGGAGCCGGAGCCGATGTACGAATTGAGCTCCAGCGGCTGATACTGTGTCAGCACGCCCACCACGTCGATGCCTGAGTTGGAGCAGTTGGACAGGGGAAAATCGATGATGCGGTACTTTCCCCCGTAGGGCACGGCCGGTTTCGCCATTTGTTTGGTTAGGATACCCAAGCGGCTCCCCTGGCCGCCCGCCAAGAGCATAGCGACGCACTGTTTCTTTCTCATTTTTGTTGCACTCCTCGTTATGATATTCGGAGTTTCTTGAGCTTAGGCCCATATTTGGTCACCGGAACCACGACCGGTGAACCTCTTTTACCGATTATAGCATATGCAGCGTGGTTTGTCACACCTTCGAATGAAGGGGACAAGCCAAAAATTCCCTGGTCTGTCCTAGGCGGACGAGGATTCGGAGAAAAAGGGTCGACTTGTTCTCAGAAACAAGACCGCAGGGTGAAATCATTTGCGTATAGGCATACAGAGGTGGGCCGCGAAGGTTTCCAAAGGGCGACCGCAAAGCCCTTTGGTCGCCCGTGAGGGCGAAATACCCCTTAAGAGATCAAGCTCTAGGAGGCATTTCGCTCCTGCGGGAGCGACCCAAGGGTTTATCGCTCGCCCTTGGGAATCCTTCTCTGCGCATCTACCAAGCTTTTGATGAAAATGCGTTCGTTCTGAAAGACCGCCTTTTGTTTGCAGTGAAAGCGATTATGCAGTATACTATGGAGCGATGTGAACAAAGGGGAGGATGCGCCTTGGCCGAACGCATGCGCTTGGACAAGCTGCTTTGCTACATGGGCGCGGCCGATGCGCGCGCCACGGCGCGAGAGCTGGTGCGCGCCGGGCGGGCACGCGTGGAGGGCGCGGTGGAGCGCGATCCGGGCCGGGTGCTGGACCCGGGGCGTTCGCTGGTGGAGCTGGACGGCAAGCCGCTGGCCTATCGGCGCTGGCGGCACGTGATGCTGCACAAGCCCGCGGGCGTGATCACCGCTGCCGAGGATGCGCGCACCGCCACGGTGATGGACCTGCTGCCGCCGCTTTATGCGGGCTGCGGCTGCATGCCGGTGGGCAGGCTGGATAAGGATACCGAGGGTCTGCTGTTGCTCACCAACGATGGCAACCTGGCGCACAGGGTGCTCGCTCCGCGCAGCGGCGTGGTCAAGCGCTACCTGGCCACCGTGGATGGGCCGCTGGATTCCGCCGATGTGCAGGCCTTTGCGCAGGGGCTGACGCTCTCCGATTTCACCGCGTTGCCTGCCGTGCTGACCCTGCTGAGCGATTGGCCGGGAAGCGGGCCGGATGCGGCGTGCGCTCTCTGCGACGTGCAGGAGGGAAAGTTTCACCAGGTCAAGCGCATGTTTGCGGCGCGGGGGCGCACCGTGACGGCGCTCAAGCGCCTCTCCATCGGGCCTCTTGCGCTCGATGATGCGCTCGCACCCGGCGAATACCGGGAGTTGACCCGCGAGGAGCTCGCCGCGCTGTACGCCGCAGCGGGGCTTCTGCAGCCCGAGGAGGAGTAACCATGTCCGACCATTATTTTTCCGGAGACCCGGTCAGTGCGCATGCCGAGCGCGATATCGAGCTGCGCTGCGGGGAGCGCGTATTGGCCTGCACGACCGATGCGGGTGTGTTTTCGCGCGAGCATCTCGATCCGGGTAGCGCGCTGCTGCTGGAAGCGATATTTGATGGGCTGCCTGCCGGTTTTGCCGAGCGGGTGCTCGACCTGGGCTGCGGCTGGGGGCCGGTGGGCATGAGCTTGGCCTGCCGCTATCCCCGCGCCGAACTGGTGCTCTGCGACGTGAACCAGCGGGCGCTTTCGCTGGCGGAGCGCAACCTGGCGCGCAACGGGCTGCGCGGGCAATGCATCTGCAGCGACGGATTGGCCCAAGTGTCGGGCCGGTTTGCCCTCATCGCCACCAATCCGCCCATCCGCGCGGGCAAGTCGGTGATTTATCGCCTGTTCGATGAAAGCTTCGAGCACTTGGAGCCGGGCGGCGTCCTATTCGTGGTCATCCGCAAGCAGCAGGGAGCGCCTTCAGCGCTGGCGCACATGCGCGAACGCTTCGGCGCGGCCGAGGTGGTGGAGCGCGGCGGCGGTTACTGGGTGATACGATCCTGCGCGGGCCCGGTGCAGGCTTAGCCTACACGCTCCAGCACATGGATTCCAAGGGGCTGCATTATTAAGTGTATTCAAGCATCGCCCATTCAAGTATTTCTTATTCAAACATCACTTCAGGAGGTCACGGCATGACGGCGTACCCATTTTCGTTCTTTGATCAGGGCATCGACCGGCGCGGCACCGATTGCGAGAAGTGGGATCTCCTGCAGGGGGAGATGGGGGACGACATGCTGCCCATGTGGGTGGCGGATATGGACTTCCGTTCCCCCACTGCGGTGCAGGAAGCGCTCGTCCAGCGCGCCGCCCACGGGACCTACGGCTATACGGCGGTGCGCCCCGACGATACCCTGGCGCTGGTGAACTTCTGGCAGCGCCGCCACGCATTGGAGATCGCCGCCGAATCGGTGCTCATGCTGCCCTGCGTGGTCAGCGGGCTCCGGCTGGCGGTGCGCGCGCTGACCGCACCCGGCGAGGGCGTGATCATCCAGCCCCCGGTGTACGGGCCCTTCTTTTCGGCGGTGGAAATGCTGGGCCGCAAGCAGCTGCTCAACCCACTGGTGCGCGGCGAGGATGACGTGTACCGCATGAACCTGGAGCACCTCGAGGAGTGCCTGCAGGCAGGCGGCAAGCTGCTGCTGCTCTGCAATCCGCACAATCCGGTGGGCCGCGCCTGGACGCGCCAGGAGCTGCGCGACCTGCTCGCCCTGTGTGAGCGCTACGATGCCCGCATTATCAGCGACGAGATTCACGCCGATTTCGTGTTCCCCGATCGGGTGCATGTACCGCTGCTGGCGCTGCCCGGTGCGGAGAAGCGCACTCTGATGCTCTGCGCGGCCAGCAAGACGTTCAACGTCGCCGGACTGCAGCAAGCCAGCATGGTCGTGCCCGATGAAGGACTGCGCGGCCAGATGAGCAAGGAAATTTTCGCCAGCGGCGTAGTCAGCGGTAACTTGTTCGCGCTGGCAGCCACGCGCGCTGCGTACGATCTGGGCGACGACTGGCTCGATGGACTGATCGCCTACCTGATGGCGGGGCGGGAAATCGCCACGGAATACTTGGCGGAGCATCTGCCGCACATCGGCGTTTCGCCGCTGGAGTCCACCTATCTGCTCTGGCTGGATTGCCGGGCGGTGAGCACCGACGACGCGGTGCTGGAGCGCCGCACGCGGCAGATCGCCCGCGTGGCGCTGACCCAAGGCTTGTTCTTTGGCGAGGAAGGCAAGGGCTTCCTGCGGCTGAACATCGGCTGCCCCCACGAGCAGCTCCGCGAGGCGCTAAAGCGCCTGCGCGAAGCGCTTAAGCTTGAAGCATAAGAGCATAGCCTGAAGCAGCGGATGCTTCGAGACATCTTTGCGATAGGAGGCGTGCCCATGGCCGCACGATTCGTTTGCCCCCCGATGCCGTCCGTTCCGCTTGCTCCATTCGAAGGTGCGGTGCTGGTGGAGACCCATGCCCACACTGCCGAGGTCAGCGAGTGCAGCGCGTTGCCTGCCGAGGAGCTGGTGCGGCTGGTGGCGGAGCACGGCTATGGCGCGGTGGTGATCACCGATCACAACGTGCCCGGCGGCACCCGCACGCCCAAGGATGCGCTGTACTTTGCCCATGGCTTCGAGCTGGCGCATCAGGCGGGCGAGCGCTACGGCATCACCGTACTGCCCGGCATGGAGCTGCGCTTCGATAGCGAGGGATACAACGATTTCCTGGTCTTTTTGCCGGATGTGGCCTGCTACGAGCTGCTCGACCTGCCCGGCATGGGGCCGCAAAAATTCAAGCAGTTCGCCGACGAGCGGGGCATGCTCATCTACCAGGCGCACCCGTTCCGGCCCTACCTTTTCGTGGAGCCGCCCGAGGTGTTGCACGGCATCGAGGTTCATAACGGCAACCCGAATCACGATAGCCGCAACCACCTAGCGCGGGAGTATGCTGAAAAGCACGGGCTGGCGATGATTTCGGGCTCCGATCTGCACGAAACTCATGGTGTGCGGCAGGGCGGCATCTGGGTGCCGCGCGAGGCCATCGCCTCGCCCGCTGCCTTTGTGGAGTACCTGCGCGCCGTGCCTCGTCCGGCAATGTTTCTGCCGGGGGAATAGGCCGCAGGCCGCGATACGAACGGGCTATTAGATGAATAAGCAATTATGCGATGAGGAGGATGGAGCATGGCAAACTACGATAGGCATGCGCTGGACGGGGCCGTCGAAGCGCTGGGAGAGGAACTGATCCGCATTACGCAAGGGTGGATTCGCCAGCCTTCACTCAAGGCCGAACCCGCACCCGGCGCACCCTTTGGCCCGGCGGTTCGCGCCGTGCTCGATTTGGCGTTGGCCGACGCGGCCCGGTTGGGCTTCGCCCCGCGCGATATCGATGGATACGCGGCCGATTTGGAGATCGGCCAGGGCGAGGAGACCATCGCCATCCTGGCCCATCTGGACGTGGTGCCCGCCGGGGATGGCTGGAACACCCCGCCCTTCGAGCCGGTGATTGCGGAGGGCAAGCTATACGGTCGCGGCGTGAGTGACGACAAGGGCCCGGCGGCGGCAGCGCTCATCGCCATGAAGGCGGTGCAGGATGCGGGCATTCCGCTCCAAAAGAAGGTTCGGCTCGTGCTGGGCTGCGACGAGGAGAGCGGTTGGGCCGATATCGCCTATTACCAGGAGCACGTTGGTCTGCCCGCAGTCGGCTTCTCGCCCGACGCGTGCTTCCCCATCATCAATACCGAGAAGGGCATTCTGCGCGTGGAGCTGACCTGCACCTTGCCCGAGGAGGGCGAATCCGCCATCACCGTGCTGCGCCTGCGCTCCGGTGAGCGCGCCAACGTGATCCCCAGCGTGGCCGAGGCCGAGCTCGGCGGCAATTTCGATGAGATTTTGGAAAAGACCGAAGCATTTGCTCAGCGCACCGGCTATCCCATCGCGGTGGAACCGCTCGACAACAGGGACGGTGGCGCGCGGGTGGTGGTGTCGGGCGTGGGCGGGCATGCCTCCATGCCGGAATTGGGTCAGAACGCCGCCGCGCACCTGCTGCAGCTGCTGCACGCGCTGGAGGCGGGCGGCGGCAGCCACGAAGCCATTCAAATGCTGGCGCAGACCATCGGCGGCGATAGCGACGGCACCGGCTTCGGCATTGCGGGCAGCGACGAGGTGTCCGGCCCGTTGACCGTTAACCTGGGCATTCTCGATCTGCAGGATCGCAAGCTATCGGCCACGCTGGATATCCGCTATCCGGTGCTGTTCAACGCCGAGCAGATCACGCGGTTCATCGCTATGCGCGTACAGCCTGCGGGGATACAGGTCGAGGGCGGCCGCGGTCAAGCACCGCACCATGTGCCCGAGACCCGCCCGATCGTGCGCGCACTGCTGGATACCTACCACGAGGTGACGGGTCTGCCACCCAGCACCCTGGCCATTGGCGGCGGCACCTATGCGCGCGCCATGCACGAGGCTGTGGCCTTCGGCTGCGTGTTTCCCGGCGAAGAGGAGCTGGCCCACCAGGCCAACGAGTGCATGGAATTGGACAAGCTGAAACTGAGCGCCAAGGTGTTTGCGCACGCCATTGTGGCGCTCGCGGGCGAATAGGTAGCCCATGCCCGCTTTATACCCATTCCAACAACGTTTTGCCACAATCCAGCGGATCTTTATCCGATCGGCGTTGTCGTGCCTCGGTCAGCGTAGCTGCTGGCTACGCCTCCTTCGGACTCCTAGCCGAACGTAAAAATCTCTCGCTGGCTTATT
>JAVBLJ010000048.1:0-53182 GCA_031553615.1 Eubacteriales bacterium | reverse complement strand
TTGCCAGAATCCAGCGGATCTTTATCCGATCGGCGTTGTCGTGCCTCGGTCAGCGTAGCTGCTGGCTACGCCTCCTTCGGACTCCTAGCCGATCGAAAAAATCTCTCGCTGGCTTATTGGCAAAACCTAATTGGAATTGGTATAAGCGCTCGTATCGCCGATTCTGAAAACGCTTCCCAAACCGCCGCACCCGGGCCTGCTTGCGCAAGCGCCGGATGCGGCGGTTTTTGCGTGCGTGCGCGAAGCTTGTCCATCGCTGGGGCACGGTTGACGATTTTCGCGGCATGATTCTACATGGATACCCCTCATCGCGATGCTACAATCGCATGTACTGAAAAGGGCTTGTTTTGCAAGGTCTTAAGCAAGCGAGGAGAGGTGAGGCAGGTGGCGCAGGCGACGCGCATGGAGCGGGGCAAGGGCCGCAAAAAAGGCGCGCCCTGGTGGGAGCGCTGGCTGGCGCGCCCGGTGAGCGCGCTGGCGGGCAAGGTGGCAAGCGCGGCGCGCACCGGCCAGATGCGCGTCGTACTGGGCATAACGGTGGCCTATGTGCTGCTGGCTTGCGCGCCTATGCCCGATGGAAGCCGCCCCTTCGCCGTGGCGGCGTTTGCCGCGCAGCTTGCCGCGCTGGGCGGCGCACCCACCGCCTTCGTGGGGCTGGTGCTGGGCACACTGATCGGCTGGAACGGCTCCTGGCTGCAATGGTGGCAGATACCGGCCTGCGCCGGGGTTTGGCTCTCCTATCCGCTATGGCGCGGTTCCGCGCGCTGGGCCTCGGTGCGGGCGGGCTTGGCGGCGGGGATCATGCTGCTGCTGCCCATGCCGTTCGTCACCGGGGGCACGGCCATCGACCGCCTGCAATGCTTCATCAGCGCGGCGGTGGCGGTTTCGGTGACCCCTGTGTTTCACCAGATTTTGACGCTGGTGCAGGAGCCGCCGCGCCCGCTGCGCAACGATGAGCGGCTGTGTGCGCTGCTGAGCATGTGTGCGCTTGCGCTGGGCGGTGCGCCCTGGACGCTGCTGGGCTGCAACCTGGGGTTGGGCATCGCGGTCTGCTTCGCGCTGCTGCTGGCGCAGGGCTGCGGCGCGACCACCGGAATGCTGAGCGGTGCGGCGCTGGGGCTGGCGCTGGTAACAGGCGGATTCGAACCCTGGCTGGCGGTGGCGCTGGGCGCGGGCGGAGCGCTGGCCGGCGCGCTGCATGGCGGACGCAAGGGCATGGCCTGCGCGCTGTTTGCGCTGGGTACGACAGTGGGTTCGGTGGTGCTGCAGACACAGCCACACTGGCCGCCGGTGGGCTCGCTGGCCCTGGGCTCGCTGCTCTACCTGGTGATGCCGGAAAAGCTGCGTGTGGCCGCGCTGTGCTACGCCATTCCCGGCTATGGAGAAGGGCCAATGCGGCCGGACGCGGTGGGCGCGGCGTTTGCGCACGCGCTGGAGAGCCGCGCACGCTCCTTGAGCAGCATGGCTTCGGTGCTGCCCAAGCAGCCGGAAATTTCCATGGAGCTGCCGAATCGGCTCAAGCGATTGCGCGCGCTGCATTGCCTGGAGTGCGAGCGCGCCGCCCACTGCTGGCACGCCGGGTTTGCCGAAACCGAGCAGGTGTTGGGCAGCCTGATCGAGATCGCCGAGGATCGCGAGGTATCCGTCGACGACGTGGTGCACACGGTGTCGCTGATCGGCTGCACGCGCGCGCTGCGCCTGCCCGGTGCGTTGGCCGAGATGCTGGGCGAGGAGAGCAGGGCACTGGCCGCACAGGCCAGCCAGAGCGAGGCGCGCGCGTTGGCGGCGGTGCAGTTCGAGGGGCTGGCGCAGTGCATGCAAGGGGTAGCCCGCTCCATGCGCGAGGAAACCGTGTTTTTGCCCACGCTGCAGCGCCGGGTACAGCGCGCGCTCATCCGCGCCGGAATGGAGGCCGAGGCGCTCACGGCCTCGCGCGTGGAGGGCAGGGTGGAGATATTGCTGGCCGGGCAGGACGTTCCGCGCCTGTGCGAGGCGGGCGCGCTGATATCGAAGGCGGCGGGCATGCCCATGCGCCCCCGGCCGGAGGATACCGTGGAGCGCCTGGAGGTGCTCTTTGAGCAGGAGCCCGTGATGGCGGTGGAGGTGGGGGTGGCGGGCTGCGCGAAGCACGGCGAGGAGATGGCCGGAGACGGCCAATTGGTGCAGCGCCTCAAGGGCGGCAAGCAACTGCTGGCGCTCAGCGACGGGATGGGCAGCGGGCTGCGCGCGCGCCAGGAGAGCCAGGCGACGCTGTTGCTGCTGCGGCAATGCCTGAGCGCTGGCTATACGCGCGCGCAGGGGCTGATGGCGGTCAATGGGCTGTTGCTCTCCTGCGGCGGCGAGGATATGTTTGCTACCATGGATCTCTGCCTGCTCGATCTGCACAGCGGCGAGGCGGCCTTCGAAAAGCTGGGCGCGTGCACCTCCTACGTGGTGCGCGGCGAGAGCTGCCGCGCTATCGCCGGGGAAACGCTGCCCCTGGGCATTCTTACCAACGTTCGCCCCCGCTCCTACCGCATGCGGCTGCAGCAGGGCGACTTCGTGGTGCTGCTTTCCGATGGGGTATCCGATACCTATCCGGGCGGCGAAGAGGGCATTGCGCGGGCGCTTGCCAAGCTGCACGCGCTTCCCGCGCAGAGCATCGCCGATGCGCTGCTGCACCGCGCGCTATCGAGCCAGAGCGAATGCCCGCGCGACGATATGACGGTGCTTTGTGCGCGCCTGCACGCGCAGGGGGCGGAGCAGGCCTCGTAACGCTGGATGCGTGCTCCCCACGCGCCCTTGGTTCACCTACGCTGAGCCAAGGGCGTTTTTTTGATCGCGCTTTTCGAACATATTTTCCGAACGTATTTTCCGAACATATTTTTCCGAACATATTTTTCCGAACAGATTTTTTTCTTTAGCGTTCGCTCGCGAGGGGATCGTCTTTTTTCGCGCGGTATGATATGATGCCACTGACACGCTGCCCTGTGTGGCAGATTCGCGCCGTTTTCCGGCGTTTGGGAGGATTGTTATGGAATCGTTTGACGAGAAATCTTTTTCATTCGATGTGGCTGCGCTGCTTGCTCCGCCGCAGTTGCTGGGCGCAAAGCGGGTGCTTTGCATTCAGCCGCACCCGGACGACAACGAGATCGGCATGGGCGGCACCATCGCGGTATTGGCCCAGGCGGGCTGCGAGGTGCATTACCTCACCGTGACCAATGGGGATTTGGGCAACCGCGACCGTGCCGCCACCCGCGAACAGACCGCGGCGCAGCGCCGCGAGGAGACGATAGCGGCGGGGCGGCACCTGGGCGCTTCGGAATTTCACTTTTTGCCCCATGGCGACAGCACGTTGGGCGACGTGAACGCTCTCTCGCTGGAGATCGCCCAGGTGATCCGCAAGGTGCGGCCCGAGGCCATCTTCTGCCCCGATCCGTTTCTGGCTTACGAAGGCCATCTCGATCATGTGGTGACCGGGCGGGCGGCGGCGAACGCCTTCCACCTCAGCGGAATCGCGCGCTTCCCCATCGAGGATGGGCAGGAGCCCTGGCCGGTTCCGGCCATCGGCTTCTACTTCACGGCGCGCCCAAACACGGTGATCGACATCAGCGCGCAATTTGACCGCAAGTTTGAGGCCATCGCGCTGCACGATAGCCAGATCGATGCGCAGACACTGGCGATGTACCGCGTGTACTTCCAAATGAAGGGCGCGGAGCTGGCGCAGGGCCGGGGCTTTGCCCTGGGCGAGGGGCTCAAGGTGCTGGGGCCGCTGCACATGCATTGCTTCGTGGATGCGGAAAAAATCTAGCGCATAAGCGCTTGGCCGAACCGAGGCTGTGCACGGGTATTCGAAGAAGGATGCGGAGGAAGCAACTGTGGAAAAAAAGAACCGGTTTACCAACCCCTGGCGCTATGCGCTGGCCATGTTTGGGCTTTCGATCACCGGATACATGTACCAATCGTACGGCGTGTTTTTCTATAACGACAAGCTGCATCTGCCGCTGACGGTCATCAGCGTGGCCAACATCCTATTCTCGGTGTGGGATGCGTTCAACGACCCCATCGCCGGATTCCTTTCCGACAGGACGCGCAGCCGCTTTGGGCGGCGCAGGCCCTGGTTGCTGGCGTGTACGCCCGTGTTTGTGCTGGCGGCCGTGCTGTTTTTCAGCCCGCCCGCCGCGCTGGGCACCGGCATCAGCCTCGCGGTCTACTTCACCACCTTCCTGATGCTGACCGAGACCGCCAACACCATCGCCAGCGTCAATTACCATTCGTTGTTGCCCGAGCTGTTCCGCGAGCCCAGGCAGCGCAATTCCGCCAACGCGATCCGGCAGGCGCTGCAGCTGGTGGGCATGATCATCGGCGTATCGCTGGTGCCCATGATCGTTGGCGCTTTCGGAAAGCAAACCGGCAGCGACGTGACCGGCTATCGGTTGACGGCCATCGTGCTGGGCGTGCTGGGCGGCGGCATGATGATCTACTCGTTCCTGGGCTGCCGGGAGCGCGAGGATTTTAGCCAAATGCCGCAACCGAAGCTGCTTTCCTCCCTCAAGGCGGTGGCGATCAACCTCAACTTCTGGCTGGTGTCGGTCTCGCACTTTTTCTACAATGCGACCACCGGTCTGTTGCTGGCAGGCATTCCATTCTTCATCAAATACACGCTGGGCCTGCCCGATGGCATGGCGACCATCCTTTCCGCGGCGGTGTTCGTATCGGCCATTCCTTCCATGGTGCTTTGGTACAAGCTCATCAACCGCTTGGGCACGCTCAAGGTTTGGCGCATCGCGCTGCTGTGGCTGGCGCTGGCGCTGGGCTGCATGTTCTTTGCCAACAGCCTTTGGTTCGCGGTGGCCGCCGGGGTGCTGGTGGGCATCGGCATCGCGGGCGTGACGGCCAATCTCGACATGATCAATTCCGAGCTGATCGAGGAGGATGCGCGGCGCAACGGCGTGCGGCGCGAAGCCACTTTCTTTGCGGCCATCAGCTTCGTTTCCCGCCTTTCGGGGCTGATCCGCAGCGGCGTGTTCGCGCTGCTCACCCTGTGGTTCGGGTTCCAATCCAGCGCTGTTCCCGGCGATGCGCCCGGTCAGGCGGGCCGGTTCATGATGGTGGTGTTCCCGTGCATGCTGATGCTGGTATCGTTCGGGGTTTCGCAGCTGGTGCGGTTCCGCACCGCTGAAGCGGGCATCGATGCGCAGCGGGGCACGGAGTCGCAGCCGTGATTCGGGCAGGAGACGATGCCGCGCTCTACTTTGAAGGGCAGCTTTGGCAAACGGCGCTGTACGACCTGGGTAACACGCGGGTGCTTGCGCAGGCCGATGGCTGCGGCGCCATAAGCCGCTACGCGGTGGTCGACCGTTACAATGTGTTCGTGCCCGATAGCTTTTACGTCACCTGCTCGTGGGCTGACCGCCCGGCGGATTCGCACTGCCCCAAGGAGGTGCGCATGCTGGGCCGCACGCAAAGCATCCGGCTGGAGGAGCGCGGTGCGGCACTGGGCGTAGATACGTTCCTAGACGACCAGTCGGAGGTGGTATACCAGCAGGCTTGCTGGCGCAATGCCGGGGAGACGGCGCTGGAATGCCGCCTGGATTTCGGGGTGCTGCTCCATGCGAGGGAGATGGCTGCCCGCGCCGGAGAGCTGCCGCACGAACACGTGATCTGCCGCGCTTGCCCGGGCGGCATGGCGTTCGAGGTTTCGCAGGGCGTGCGTGTGTACCTGGCTTGCTCGGAGCCGCTGGAGCTGCGGGAGATCGAGGGCGCGGGAATCCACCTTTCGGTGCGGCTACAAGCGCTGCCGCGCGAGGAGGCCTGCCTGCGCCTGGCCTGGCTTTGGCGCGAGGGCGAGGCCGACGGGGCCGCCTGCGCAGCGCTGATGCGGGGCTTTGAGGTCGCGAGGCTGGAGGCCGATCGCTACGCGCAATGGCTGACCCAAACGGCCTGCGGCGAAAGCGTGCTAGAGCGCGCCGAATCGGCGGCCTGCCGCAACTGCGCGATTTCGAACTATAAAAAAGCCGGAGATCCGGAGGCCGGTGGCTTTGCCGGATTCTTTGCGGGCGTGCATTATCAAAGCCCGGCGCGCACCTACTATCGCGATTCGTTCTATACTGCGCTGCCCCTGCTCCGCGATCGCCCGGAATGGATCAAGGGGCAGCTGAGGGCCTTGGTCGGCGGCATTGGCGAGGATGGAACCTGCCCCAGCGCGGTGAAGAGCCAGGGCGTATTTTGGCCCGATCACCTCGATTCCCCTGCCTACTTCGTGCTGCTGCTCCATGCGTATGTGGGGATTGCCGGAGACGAGGCCTTCCTGCGCGAAAGAGTGCGGGGCCGGAGCATGCTGGAATGGGCGCTGCTGCTGGTCGATGCCATGCGGGCGCGCGCCGATGCAAGCGGGCTGCTCTATCGGCGGGCCGGAAATCGGCACGATTGGGCGGACAACGTGTACCGCGAGGGCTACGTGTGCTACGAGCAGGCGCTGTACTGTCAGGCGCTGCGCAGCTTGGGCGCGCTGCTGGCATGCTGCTCGGATGCGCGGGCCGGGGAATACCTGCGCGGTGCGGCGGCGGTCGCCGAGGCCATCGAGCGCGAGCTCTGGCTGGAGGACAAGGGCTGGTATGCCAACTATCGCTCCGCCGATTGCCTGGAGGACAATCTTTCCGTCGATACCGTGCTGCTGGCGTGGTTCGGTATCGCTAGGCCGGAACGGGCCCGGCGCTTGCTGGAGAACATGGAGGCCCTGCTGGAAACGCGCAACAACCCCGCGCAACCCTTCGGCGATTGGGGCGTGATGTGTTGCTGGCCGCGCTACCGGTACCCTCGGCACCTGGTGGAAAAGAGCAATTACCCCTACGTGTACCACAACGGCAGCGAGTGGCCGTTTTGGTCGGGCGTGTATGCGCTGGCCAAGCGGGAGGCCGGCCTGGAATGGCGCTACGCGGCCACGCGCTGGTTTGCCTATGGGCTGGAGCAGGGCTGGTGCACCCCGGTGGAGTACCACAATCCCGCGACGGGCAGGGGATCGCTGCTGCAGGGATGGAGCGCCATGGGCGCGCTGGCTCTGGAGGAGCAAGCGCCCGGGTGGCGCGCGCTTTGGAACCCTGATTTGGATAAGGAGGAATAGCCATGGACGGGAAGCGACTATCGCAGCGTATACAGGCGCTGGGCACCGATTTGGGCGAACGGCTGCCAGGGAAATTTGCGTTGGAGGGCAGTGAAAAGCTGCGCCCGATGTTCGAGGCCTGCTTTGGCAGCACGGCCTGCACCACTGTGCGCGTGGATGCGGAGGGCAGCCCGTTTGTGATCACCGGCGATATTCCGGCGATGTGGCTGCGGGATTCGGCGGCGCAGGTGCGCCACTACCTCCGTTTTATGCGCCAGGAGCCGGTGGTGGCCGAATTCGTGCGCGGGCTGGTGCTGCGGCATTTTGTGTGCATCGGCATCGATGCCTACGCCAATGCGTTCAACCAGAGCGCTTCGGGCCAGGCCTACGATGCCCACGACCACACCGAGAGCTCGCCCTGGGTATGGGAGCGCAAGTACGAGGTGGATTCGCTGTGCGCATCGCTGCACCTGCTGTACCAATACTGGCGCGAGACCGGGGATGCCACGGTGCTGACCCCGCAGGTGCTGGAGGGCATCGAGCGCATCCTGGCCCTGTGGCGCATCGAGCAGCGGCACGAGAACTCGCCCTATTCCTTCGAGCGCGACGATTGCCGCGCCAGTGATACCCTGCCCATGAAGGGCCGGGGCACGCCCGTGGCATTCACCGGCATGACCTGGTCGGGCTTCCGGCCCAGCGACGATGCCTGCCAATACGGGTACCTGGTGCCCTCCAACATGTACGCGCACACGGTGCTGGGTTTCGTGGCCGAAATGCTGCCGCACTCCGCGCTGGCGCGGGATGCCGCGGCGCTGCGCGAGGAGATTGGCCGGGGCATCGAGCGCTACGGCATTGTGGAACACCCGCAGTTCGGGCGCATGTACGCTTACGAGGTGGACGGCCTGGGCAACGCCAACCTGATGGACGATGCGAACGTGCCCAGCCTGCTATCGATCCCGTACTTTGGGTATGCGTACGACGCCGAGGTGTATGAAAACACGCGGGCGTTCGTGCTCAGCCACTCGAATCCCTATTTCTTCGAGGGCAGCTGCGCGCGGGGCATCGGCAGCCCGCACACCGATCCGGAGTACGTGTGGCCCATCGCGTTCTCCATGCGCGGCCTGACCTCGCGCGATGCGCAGGAAAAGTTGGAGGCGTTGCGCACCCTGCTGACCACCGACGCGGGCACGGGCCTGATGCACGAATCCTTCCATGTAGACGATCCCGCCCGCTTCACCCGCGAATGGTTCGCTTGGGCCAATTCGGTGTTTGCGGAGTTTGTGATTCACCTGCTGGATACCGGAGTTCTATGATACGTTGGACAAACGAAAAGATTGGACAAACGAAAAGGCTTGCAGCACGCTGGGTGTCTGCAAGCCCTTGTTTATGCCCGGCGGAGCCAAGCCGCTACGGCACCTGCCGGATATTTCCGACCCCGTGCAGCATGCGCTGCCAGAGCGCCGCAGCCTTTTGCCGAAGCGTAAGCGATTGCCAGAGCGCGCGGTAGGCCGTCTCCGCATCCCGGAAGGCGGAAGGCTCCACGCCGTGCGCGCCATAGCGCAGCGTGCACACCGCCCCGGCGATGGGGGTGAGCGGAATGGGGGAGGAACCACGCCGCTTGTTGCGCCCAGCATCGCTCAGGGCACGCTCGGCGCGTTCGAAGTAGGCTAGCGGCGATTCGGCTGGGTCGAGCGCGAGGCCGCGCGCGCCCAGAAGCTGCGCCAGCGCGCGGTACCAGACCAGCAGCTTTCCATCGTCCCCGGGCTGCTTGGCGGCGGCGCGCAGCGGATGCGTGACATAGATGCGCCACGCAGTCCCCGCGATCAGCAGCAGAAGCAGCAGCCACAGCCACCACAACGGCGGGTTGGGAGGATTCTCGTCGGGCGGGGGCGGCGGAGGCGTCGCGCCCGGCGGCGGAGTGGGCGAGGGTTCAGGCGTGGGCGTGGGTTCGGGGGTGGGGGGATCGTTGCTGTCGTCGTTATTGTTATCGTTGTCGTCGCTCTCGCCGCTGGGCTGTTCGGTGGGCTCGGGGGAGGGCGGCGGATTGTCGCTGGGCTCCGGTGTGCCGTTTTCCGGCGGTTGGGAAGGTGGAGGACTCGAGTCGCCGCCGCCCTCGGGCGGGGGATCGTCGCCGTTCGGATCGTCGCCCGGACCTTGGGAGGGCGTGGCGTCGAAGGGCATCCAGCCAAAGTTTTCGAAGTAAATCTCCACCCAGGCGTGGGCCTGCAGGCCGGTGACGCGGGCAATGCCGTCGCCATCGGGCGTGGCGGCATAGCCCTCGATGTAGCGGGTGGGCAGACCGGCGATGCGGCCCATTACCGCCAGCGCGGAGGCGAAGGAGGTGCAATAGCCCTGCTTTTCCTCCAGCAGGAACCAGCTGACGAAATCGCGGGAGTTGGGCGGTATGTTCTGCTCCAGCGTGTAGGGGAACTGCGCGCTCAGGTAGCGCGCCAATGCCCTTGCTTTCTCGAACGGGGTCGTCTGCCCAGCGATCACCTGCGCGGTCAGCTCGTGCACGGGCGTTTCCACTGCGGCGGGTAGGTTGAGGTAGCGCTCGGCGATCTCCGCGTAATGCTTGTCGGCGCCCGCATTGCGCAGCGATTCGACCAGCTCGGCCGCACCGCGCGTCTCCGAGGTGAACAGGTAGGCCGACACGCTGTAGTGGTCGCCCGGCGCGGTATCGCGGGTGATGAACACTTCGCTGGAGGCGTTGAAGTAGGGGATCATGTCGGCGCCGGGGCGCAGGGTGGCGAACCGCTGCGGCATGAACAGGGTGGATACGCCGGGGCTGACCATGGTGATATCCACGGTCTGCGCGCTGAACAGCGCCGACCCGGCGCGCTCCGACTTGCCCGGGCGTCCGGCATCCAGCAGGCCGTCGCGCAGGGCGGTGAAGCGCGGATCGATGTACAGGTAGCGCCGACCGACCGCGGCATCGTACCACCCCAGGCCGGTGTAGGTATCCTTCACGGTGCCGCGCAGCAGCGCGGGCTGCACGGTATGCACCTCCATCACCGGGCGATCCTCCGGGTTGGCCGGGCCGCCCAGGCGATCACTGAGCGGCTGAAAGCCATCGGTCTGCAGCGAGTAGCTGGTGCGCGGCTCGGTGTAGAAAAAGTAATCGTAGATCATTTCGCGCAGGCGGTTGGCGCTGTCTTCCAGGACGGGGGCGGTCAGATTGCTTGCGGGCAGCAGCACGAAGGCCAGCAGCACCGAGGCCAGCGCCATGGGCAGTATGCGGCGCAGCGGCGTGCCATGCTCGGCGGCGGTGCCATAGAGCATGGCCAGGGCCAGCAGCGCGGGCAAGCAGAGTGCGATGTGCGTACGTGCGCCATAGAACCACATGCCCAGCAGCACCACCAGCGTGAGCGAGAGCGCCGGATAAAAGCCGGTGCTGCGCAGCGCCAGCGAGAAGCCCAGCGTGGTAAAAACGGCGCAGAACAGCGTGGCGAGCGGCTCGGAATAAAGGCGCAGCACGCTGCTCTGGCCGCTGGAGAGCAGCGTAAGCGCAGCGGAAAGGTTGCGGACCTGCGCGACCCAGGGCAGCAACCAAAGTGCTACCACCGCCGCCAGGGCCAAGCCGCCAATCCACTTGGTCCATCGGTTGATGTGAACGATCGCCAGCGCCAGCGCGATGCCGACGCACAGCAGCGGTATGCGCGCCATGTGCCCGGTCAGCGCCATGGTGGCGTGCAGGGGCAGCGCCAGGCCCATCCCCATAAGCGCGCCAATCAGCGCGCTGCCGGGCAATGCCGAATCCAGCGCGGCGAGGCGATCCTTCAAGGTGCGGGGCGTCTTTTTGTTCAAGCGTTGAACCTCCGTGCTAGGGTTGCGCTGCCGGGGTTGCCGGGGGCGGTCGCCTCGGCAGGCTTACGCTTCGGGGGCGGCTTCGGCTACCAGCGCCAGGGTCTCCACCTCGATGTCGTGCTTTTCCAGGCGCAGCAGCAGGCCATCGGCCTCCTCGGGCAGGGGGCCATCGTACACGTAGTAGATGCGGGTGCGCGGCCCCATGCGGCGTATGCGCAGGATCATATCGGCCACGCGGGAATCCAGGCGGCTGGTGATGATCACCGTGCCGCCCGTGCGCCGCAAGCGCCGGGTCTCCAGCTCCAGCACGCGCTCGAAGCGATCGGTGCCGTCGAAGGGCGCGTGAGCCAGTGCATCCAGCAGGGCGGGCAGCTCGGCCACGGATTCGCAGGAAACCTCCCGCGCGTGCGCACCCAGCAGCGGCATGCGCACCACGTGCCCGGCCTTTACCTGATCCATGGCCAACGAGGCGGCGGTTTCGCACAGCGCATCGCGCAGGAAGTAGGCCAGCTCGGCATCCTCGGTGGGCGGCGCGCAGTTCATCAGCAGCAGCGCGTCCGGGTGCTCGGGCTCCTCAAAGCGGCGCACCATCAGCTCCCGCTTGCGCATGCTCAGCTTCCAATGGACGCGCTTGAGCTCATCGCCATGCTGATAGGCCCGCGTATCGGCGGGGGAGGTGGCATCGTCGGTGGCGCGGGCGATGGCATCGTTGCCCGATTCGCCGGGAGCGAACAGCAGCGGCCGCACCGGGAAAGTGGAGGGCAGCACGGTGGCGCGCACCGGCTCCAACGGGGGCCTTCGCTTGAATAGGAACAGGCCGAAAACGTCGCTGATGCCGTAAAACGTGATGCCCGCTGGGTATACGCCCACGTGCGGGCAGGGGAACGTCTGCCGGCACTGGGTGCGGCGGAAGGGCTTGGCGTTCACATACACATCCAGCGGTGCGCTGGAATCGGGCGCAAAAAAACGCAGCAGCACCGGCGCGATGGGCAGCGGCGCGCTGTGGCGCAGGTTGACCAGCAGTGAAAGGTTGCCGCCGCGCGTCACCTGCGGGCTGGAGAGCACGTAGCTCATGGAAAACGTCACCCAGGCCAGCAGCACGCTGAGCAGCGCCAGCGCTGCCATGGAAGCCATGAGCCCAAAGAACAGCCAGTAAAGGCGCCCGCCCGTGGATAACGCGGCCAGCAGGCAGGAAACCGCAGTGACCACAAATATCCAGGAGCGCGTTTTCATGGCAGCTTAACCGGCACGCTTACGCCCTCCAGCACGGCGCGCAGCACGCGGGCGGTGGTCAGGCCCTTCATGCGCGAATCGGGGCTGAGCAGTATGCGGTGCGCAACCACCGGCTGCACCATGCTCTGCACATCCTCGGGCAGTATGAAATCGCGGCCATCCAACAGCGCACAGGCCTGGGAGGCGCGAACCAGCGAGATGGCGGCGCGCGTGGAAGCGCCCAGCTGCAGCGCGCTGTGCTTGCGCGTGGCGGCGCAGATGTTGGCGATGTAAGAGCGCACTTCCTTTGAGCAATAGACCTGCTGCACGGCCTCCTGCAGCGCGATCACGTCCTCGGCGCGGCAAACCGGCTCCAGCGTGGAGAGCGGCGTGACCGGGCTGGCGTACCGCTCCAGAATGTCCATTTCGTCCTCCACCGAGGGGTAGCCGATGGAGATGCGCATGAAGAAGCGATCCATCTGCGCCTCGGGTAGCGGATAGGTGCCCACGAACTCCACCGGGTTTTGCGTGGCCAGCACCATGAACGGCTGCGGCATGGGGTAGGTTACACCGTCCACCGTCGCCTGCTTCTCCTCCATGACTTCGAGCAGGGAGGATTGCGTTTTGGGCGAGGTACGGTTGATTTCATCGGCCAGCACGATCTGGCTCATCACCGCGCCGGGCCGGAACTCCAAATCGCCGGTCTTGAAGTTGGCGATGGAGAAACCGGTGACGTCCGAAGGCGTCACGTCGGGGGTGAACTGGATGCGCTTGAACGTGCAGGCCAACGACTTGGCCAGCGCGCTGCACAGCATCGTCTTGCCCACGCCGGGCACATCTTCGATGAGCACGTGCCCACCGCACAATAGCGCGATCAGCGCCAGCTGGATTACGTCCTCCTTGCCGACGATGACCTTGCTGATGTTCTGTTGCAACGCGCGCACGATCCGCCTGGGTTGCTGCATACGATATCTCCTTTAATGCCAAACTGTTTTAACGCCCAGGCATGGACGCCAAAACCGCTCTGCGCTCTTCTGCCGCCGTATCGGTTTAGGGGCGGACTCCGCCCGGATTTGCCCATCAAATTATACTGGAATACGCACGATTTGACAAGCTTCTTGCACGATTGCGGGCCGCGTGCTATGCTGAAGGTGTGATTTTGGGAGGGCCTGGGCGGCGCCACAGGGGTAGCGTATCCGAAAGGCCTATACCGCATACAACGTTGTAGGGCTCCATGTCATTCCATTTCCGGATTCTGGCGGGAGTTCCGCGCAGCGCGAGGAGGGCGGCCCTTGGACGAGATACTGCGGCTGTTGGCCGGTGCGCAGGCCGTCTCCGGCGAGGAGATTGGGGCGCGCCTGGGCATTTCACGCGCAGCGGTGTGGAAAAAAATCGAGGCGCTGCGCGCTCAGGGCTACGCGATCCAGAGCGCGGGACGCAGCGGATATTGCTTGGTCAAGCCCGCGAACGCCATCGATCCGGTGTACTGGCAACCCCGGCTGACTACCCGCTGGGCGGGCCGGGAGGCGGTCTACTTCCCGCAGCTGGGCTCCACCAATGCGGAGGCCAAGCGGCTGGCGATCGAGGGCGCGGCACACGGCACCCTGGTGCTGGCCGACCGGCAGACCGCCGGACGCGGACGGCGCGGACGCGATTGGGAATCCCCGCCGGGCTCGGGGCTATGGATGACGCTGCTGCTGCGGCCCGCCGTCCAGGCCGAGAGAATCCCTTCGCTGGCGCTGGCGGTCGCGCTGGCGGTGGCCGACGCGTGCGAGGCCGTGTGCGGCGCGCAGGTGGGGGTCAAGTGGCCCAACGATGCGCTGATCGGCGGGCGCAAGGTCTGCGGCATTTTGCTGGAGATGGCCGCCGATTTGGACGGCGCGCAATGGGTGATCGCGGGCGTAGGCCTGAACGTGGGTCAGCGGGAGCAGGATTTCCCGCCGGAGCTGCGCGAAAGCGCGACCTCGCTGCGCATGGCGTGCGGGGGCCGCGAATTCGATCGCGCGGAGGTGCTGCTGGCGCTGCTGGGCGCGCTGGAAGTGCGCTGCGCGGCCTGGGAGGGCGGCGGAGTGGCGGCGCTGCGCGAGGATTACCTGCGCCGGAGCGTCACGCTGGGCAAGCGGGTGAACGTGATTGCGCCCGCCGAACAATATGCGGGCGAGGCGATCGACATCGACGATACCGGCGCGCTGCTGGTGCGGCGCGAGGGCGGGGAGATTTGCCGCGTGTTGGCGGCTGACGTATCGGTGAGAGGAGAGTGCGGCTATGTCTAGGCTTCCTGAACGGTTTCCGGGGTGCATCACCCAGGTTCGCGGCATCCGCGTGGGCCATGCGCAGAATCGCGAGGCGTGCACGGGGGTCACGGCCATCCTTTGCGGCATGAACGCGGTAGGCGGTGTAGATGTGCGCGGCGCGGCCCCGGGCACGCGCGAGACCGATCTGCTCCAGCCGGGGAACCTGGTGCAGGGGCCCAACGCCATTCTGCTCTGCGGGGGCAGCGCCTTTGGGTTGGCCGCTGCCGATGGCGCTATGCGCTTTTTGCACGAGCGCGGCGTGGGGCTGGACGTGGGCGTAGGCGTAGTGCCCATCGTGCCTGCGGCGGTGCTCTTTGATTTGAGCTGCGGCAGCGCCGACATATTCCCTGATGCGGACATGGGCTACTTCGCCTGCGCCGCCGCTCTAAAGGCGCAGAAGGGCGAGACCATCGCCCAGGGCCGGGAGGGCGCGGGCTGTGGGGCCACGGTGGGCAAGCTGATCTCCGGCACGCGGCCCGGTTTGGGCGGCGTGGGTTCGGCATCGCTACGCGTGGGCGGGGCGACCGTGGGCGCGATCGTGGCGGTCAACGCGGCGGGCGACGTGTATCACCCGGTCACCGGCGCGTGGCTGGCCGGCAGCCGCTTGAAGGATGGCTCCCCGGTGTTTGCGCAGGAGGTGCTGTGCAGCGGCGCGCAGGCCGGACCGCCCGCCGATCCCAAGATCGGCATCGCGGGCAAGGTGGGCCAAAATACCACCATCGGCGTGGTAGCCACCGATGCGAAGCTCACCAAGGAGCAGGCGGCGCGGCTGGCCATCATGGGCCACGACGGTTACGCGCGCAGCATCCGCCCGGTGCACACCCAGCTCGACGGCGACACGGTGTTCTCGGTGGCGACTGGACGGGTGGAGGAGGATGTGCCCTTCATCGCGCTGTGCGCGGCAGCCGCCGAGGTGATGGCCCGCGCTGTCGCCAACGCGGTGCTGGGCGCGGAGGCGCGCGCGTGATCCGGGGCGTGGGCATCGACCTGATTGGGGTGGAGCGCATCGCGGGGATGCTGGAAAACTCCGGCTTTCTGGAGCGATTTTTCACGCCGGAGGAGCAGGAGTACGTGCGCGCCAAGGGTGCCTCGGGCCCGCAAAGCGCGGCGGGACTATTTGCCGCCAAAGAGGCCATGCTGAAAGCGTTGGGCACCGGCATTGCGCCCATCGGGCTGCTGGAGGTGGCGGTGACGCACAGCGAGCTGGGCGCGCCGCAGGCGGTGCTGGGCGAAAAGGCGGCGGCGCGGCTGCGCGAGATCGGCGCGGAGCACCTGGTGCTGAGCATCACCCACGATCAGGGCATGGCGATGGCGGTGGCTATCGCCGAGTGATGCGCGGCATCGTTTGGATATTCAAGGGCGAAAGGGAGCGCTGAGCATGCTGTACACCATTACGCCTTCGCAGATGCGCAATATGGAGAGCGACGTCATGGCGCGCACCGGGATTCCCTCGCTGCTGCTGATGGAGCATGCGGCGCTGGCGGTGGTGCGCGCCATGCAGGATATCGTGGCGCCGCAGGCGCACGTGCTGTTCGTATGCGGGCCGGGCAACAACGGCGGCGATGGCTGCGCGGCCGCGCGGCTTTGGCGGCAGGGCGGGGGAAGGGCCACGGTGTGGCTGCCCAACGCGCCCGAGGCGTTGCGCGGCGATGCGGGCATGCAGGCGCGCTTGCTGAGCCACTGCGACGTGCGGATCGAGCTTTGCGCCGAGCAGATTCCTGCGCTGCCCGGCGGCGTGGCGCTGATTGTGGACGCACTGTTTGGCACCGGATTGCAGCGCGCGCTGGAGGGCAACGCGGCCGCGCTGGTGCGCGCGGTCAATCAATCGGGACTGCCCATCGTGGCGGTGGATATCCCCTCGGGTATCGATGGGGAGACCGGGCAGGTGCGCGGCGAGGCCGTGCATGCCCACACCACGGTGGCTTTTCACCGGCCCAAGCCGGGGCATTACTTCTACCCCGGTTTGAACCACGTGGGGCGGCTGGTGGTGGCCGATATCGGCATCCGCGCGGAATGGGACGAGGTGCCGGGATTTCGTGTGCTGGAGGCGGGCGACCTGCCCGCGCTGCTGCCGCCCCGCCCCTGCGATGCGCACAAGGGCACCTTCGGGCACGTGCTGGTGGTGGCCGGATCGCGCGGCATGGCGGGGGCGGCGGCGCTCTGTGCGGAGGCGGCGCTGCGCGCGGGCACTGGGCTGGTGACGGTGGCCTGTCCGCGCAGCATCGTGCCCATCATTCAGCAGCGGGTGCCCTGCGCTATGGCGATTGGCCTGCCGGAGACCGAAGGCCGCATCGGCGCGCAATCCGCCGAAATACTGCGCACGGCGGCGCGCGGCAAGGATGCGCTGGCGATTGGCCCGGGGCTGGGTCAGGCCGACGATCTGCTGGCGGCGCTCTCGCCGCTGCTTTCGCTGCCCCTGCCCAAGGTGATCGACGCCGATGCGCTCAACGCGCTGGCCCGGGCCGAGCTGCTGCCCCCGCTGGGGCCGAGCGCGGTGCTGACCCCGCATCCCGGCGAGATGGCGCGGTTGCTGCGCCTCTCGGTGCCCGAGGTGAGCGCCGATTTGCCCGCGGCGGCACAGGCGTTGCAGCGCCAGACCGGCGGCATCGCGCTGCTCAAGGGCGCGACCACGGTGATCGCGGGGGAAGGTCAGACCACGCTCAACCGCACCGGGTGCGCGGGCATGGCGACCGGGGGCAGCGGCGATGTGCTCACCGGATTGATCGCAGGGTTCTGCGCGCAGGGCATGCCGCCCTACGATGCGGCGGCGGCGGGGGTCTGGCTGCACGGCTCCGCCGGAGAGTGGGCCGCGAGCTGGCTGGGCGAGCGCTCCATGACGGCCATCGATCTGCTGGCCGCGCTGCCCGACGTGCTGCGCGCGGCGGAGCGCTCCGCATCCGAAAGAATTGCAAAGCAAAGAATTCCGGAGCAAAGAGTTCCGGAGCAAAGCATTCCAGAGCAAAGCATTCGGGCATAAAGCATTCGGGCGCAGAGCAGCGAGGCATAACGGAGGCGCTTTGCCCATACACTGTCCCAAGAAGCAGGCGATGCGCGCTTTCTTTCGGAGGTTGGGAGGTGGAGGGGATGGACAAACGTAAGGTGCTGATCTCCCTGCCGGATGCGCTGGTGGATCAGACCGATGCCACAGCTCTGGCCGAGGGGATTACGCGCAGCGCGCTGGTGCGCGAAGCGCTGTGTCAATACCTTTCACGGAAGCATATGTTGGAGAGTAGAGAGCAGATGAGGAGGGGTTACGAGGAAATGGCCAGGATCAATACCGCGTGGGCGCAAATCGGTCTCCGCGCGGATATGCGGGTTCTGGACGCATATGAAGCAATGCTTTCGGAGAGTGAGGAACCATGATTAAGCGAGGCGAAATATATTTCGCTGATTTGAATCCTGTGGTTGGCTCGGAACAGGGCGGCATCCGCCCGGTGCTGGTCATCCAAAACGATATTGGGAACAAATACAGCCCCACGGTGATCGTACTGGCTATCACTTCGCGCATCGAGAAGGCCAAATTGCCCACGCACGTGGAGGTCCCGGTGGGCATTAGCGGTTTGAAGCGGGATTCGGTGATACTCGGCGAGCAGGTGCGCACGCTGGAAAAGAAGCGGCTGCGCGAGCGGATCGGCGTTTTGCCGGAGACGCTCATGCAGCAGGTCGATGAAGCGATGCGGGTTTCCTTGGGTTTTACACAGATTTCGTGAACCATTCAGGGGGGGGGAAGAGGACGTTCTTCCCCCTTTCGCCGGGGCCGGGGCGGGACAAGCCCTGGGGCGACCGGCAGGAACCGGATCATAAACGAAGCGCGGCTTCAAGACGATTCACAGCAACACGCTGTACGCCTAACGCTATACACAACGCTATACACTGAAGGATGAAACGACATGCGCATCATACAGAAGCAGAACATCAAGGCATACGTACAAATCCTGTTGGGGGCGGCGATCACCGCGCTGGCCTTCGACCTGTTCTTTTTGCCCAACAACATCGCGCCCGGCGGCATCACTGGCGTGGCTACGCTGCTCAACCACCTGACCGGGGCGAGGGTTGGTCTGTTTAGCATAGTGCTCAACGCGCCGCTGTTCCTGCTGGGCTTCCGGTCGGTGGGCGGCAGATTTGCGTTCCGTTCGCTGATCGCCATGCTCGCGCTCTCGCTGCTCATCGATTTGATTCCGCGCATTCCGCTCACCGACGATATGCTGCTGGCCACCATGTTTGGCGGTGGGGTGATGGGCGTGGGTCTGGGCTTGGTTCTGCGCGGCGGCGCGACCACCGGCGGCACCGATCTGGCCGCCAAGATCATCCACAACCACTGGTCGCCGGTCAGCGTGGGCGGCCTGCTGTTTGCGCTGGATTGCCTGGTGGTGGCGGCGGCGGGCTTGGTGTTCGATGCGCAGGCCGCGCTCTACGCCATGATCGCCATTCTGGTGTGCTCGAAGGTGATCGATTGGGTGCTGCAGGGCTGGAACACCGCCAAGCAGCTGCTGATCATCTCCGACCAGGCCGAGACCATCGCGCGCCGCGTGACCAGCGAGCTCGACCGGGGCGCGACGCTGCTCTCCGCCACCGGCGCGTACAGCGGCGAGCCGCGCGGCATGATGCTCTGCGTGGTCAGCAATGCCGAGGTTTCCCGGCTGAAGGAGATCGTGGCCGAGGTCGATCCGCGCGCGTTCGTCACCGTATCCAACATCCACGAAGCCATGGGCGAGGGCTTCGCGGGCCTGAAGAAGAAGCAATAAAGAAGCAAAAAAGGGAAAGCGAAGGACGCGAGATTGGCGGACGGCTCGTGGGCTGTTCGCCTTTTTGTTGCGCGCAGATTGTGCTATACTGAGGCAAACAAACGTGCGGATCGGGGGTGCGTGCCGCGTGGACGAGTCTGTGCTAGGCGAGCGGCGGGAGCTTGCGCCCTGCCGCGCGGCGGTGCGCACCGTGGTGGAGTTCAGCATCCACGGCGAGGATTTGCAGGTGGGCGGCTCTTCGCGCATGGTGGAGGGCGGGCAGGCGCACCGGGCGCGGCAGACGCTGGCGCGCGAGGCCATGGCCGATTACCAATCCGAGGTTTCGCTTTCGATCATGGTGCCGGGGAATATGGTGGCGCTGGAGGTTTCGGGCCGCGCCGACGGACTTTTCTTTCGCGGCGAGCTGTGCGTGGTGGAGGAGATTAAGCTGGCATCCTCGGGCGCGGTGCGCCTGACCGACGCTTGGCCGGAGCACTGGGCCCAGGCCGCGTGCTACGGACACATGCTGTGCGAAGCCCGCGGGTACGAGCTGGTGTGCCTGCGCGTGCTGTACGTGGATACGGCGGGCGGGGAAGCGGCCTGCTTTGAGCGGCATGCCACCGCCGAGAAGCTGGCCTCCGATTTTGCCGCGCTGGCGGCGGCCTACATCCGGTTTATCGAGGAAGGCATCGCCTGGCGCACGCGGCGCGACGAGGGCATCGGCGCGCTCGGCTTCCCGTTCAATGGATACCGGGAGGGCCAGCGTAGCTTCGCGGGCAACGTGTATGTGGCCATCCGCGACCGCAAGCGCTTGCTCGCCCAAGCGCCCACCGGCATCGGCAAGACGATGGCAGCGCTCTTCCCGGCACTCAAGGCGCTGGGCGAAGGGCTGACCAGCCAGCTTTACTACCTTACGGCGCGCACCACCGGCAAGCAGGTGGCGCTCCATGCGCTTGACCGCGTGCGCGAGCAGGGCATGCCGCTGCGCGTGCTGGAGCTGACGGCGAAGGAGAAATGCTGCCCGCGCGAGGGCGGCATGCGTTGCGACCCGGACGAGTGCCCCTACGCGAAGGGCTTCTTTGTGCGGCTCGACGATGCGCTGGAGGAGCTGTGCGCACAGGGCGGCGATTGGAGACACGAGGAGGTGTTGCGAGTCGCCGCCGCGCACCAGGTTTGCCCGTTTGAATGCTCGCTCTCGCTCTGCGAGCTGGCCGATGTGGTGGTGTGCGATTACAACTATGCGTTTGATCCAAGCGCGAAGCTGCAGCGCATCTTCCTGCAACGGCACGATATGACGCTGCTGATCGACGAGGCGCACCACCTGGTCGACCGCGCGCGGGACATGCTGGGGGCGGAGCTGGGCAGCGAGGAGCTGGGAGCGCTGCGCAAGGAGTGGCGGGCTGTGCACGGCACCAAGACCCCGCTTTACCGCCGCCTGAGCGCACTTTTGCGCGCCATGAAGGCGCTGCGCGAGGAGATGGGCGAGGAGAAGGAGGCGCAACGCGCCGAGCCGCCGCTGCTGATCGAGGTGAAGTCGTTTGCGCAGGCGGCCTCGATGGCGCTGGATATGCACGAGCTGCCGGGGCGCACCCTGCTGGATGCGTTCCTGGCTGCGCAGGCTTACCTGGCCTGTGCCGAGCGCTTCGATGCGGCGTATGTGACGCTGCTGGAGCGCCGGGGGCGGGAGCTGCGCACGCGGCTCTTCTGCCTGGACCCGGCGCCGTACCTGGCGAAGTGCACCGCCAAGATGCATGGCACGGTGGTGTTTTCGGCCACGCTTACGCCGCTGCGCGGGTATGCGCGCCTGCTGGGCGTGGATGCGGATAGCGATGGCCTGCTCTCGCTTTCCCCGCCGTTTCCGCCCGAAAACCTGCGCGTGGTGGGGCGGCGCATCTCCACCCGCTGGGCGCATCGCGCCGATACCGCCGCCGAGGTGGCGGCCTCCATTGCCGCTATGGTGTCGGCGCGCACCGGCAATTACCTTTGCATGTTTCCCTCCTACGCTTACCTGCGCGATGTGCAGGCGCTGCTGGAGCCGCTACTGGAGCCGCTGCTGCCCGGCGTGGATGTGCTGACCCAGCAGGGCGGCATGGACGAGGCGGCCCGCGCCGATTTCCTGGCGCGGTTTGTGCCATGCGAGCGCAGCGTGCTGGGCATGGTGGTGATGGGCGGCGCTTTTGGCGAGGGCATCGATTTGCCCGGGGATCGGCTCTCTGGCGTGGCGGTGGTGGGCATCGGCCTGCCGCAGGTGGGCCTGGAGCGCGAGACGCTGCGCGCCTACTACGAGCGCACCCTGGGCGATGGATTTGCCTACGCCTATCGCTACCCCGGTGTGACGCGCGTGCAGCAGGCGGTGGGCCGCGTGATCCGCACGGCGAGCGACGTGGGCGTGGCGCTGCTGATCGATGACCGCTTCTTTCACGGCGAGGTGGCGTCGCTGCTGCCCGCGCAATGGTCGCCCATTGCGCAGGCGCGCAGCGCGGGCGAGGTGGGGGAGATATTCCGCGCGTTTTGGGCGGAGCGGGCGGCGGGGCGTTAGGGGTGAATGTGGGGGTAAGGAGCACGTCGAGGGTGCTGCCTTGCTGACACTTGTTGAACGATAACAAAACGAAGAAAATTGATAGAATGGGTGGAAGGTAAAATGAAGAATTATACCCAGGTTTATGTGAGAAATAGTTTTGAAGCAGCCGAAATGTATTGTAAAGCGTTTGGCGCAGAAATTACATTTCAAGTGAAAAATGATACCGAAACTGCTTATGCACATTGCGAGCTATCCGTAAACGGCGAAGGGTTTTTAGCTCTGAGCGAAGCTACAAATCCTTGCGACATAGACATAATCCACAAAATGAAATGGGAAACAATGACTTTTAATGTTTTTGAGATGGGAAGTGAAGAATCGGTGTATAATGCTTTTGCTGTTTTAAGCAACGGTGGAGTTATTATTAATCCCATTCATGAAGTTCCATGGAGTAGATGCTGTGCGACAGTTATTGATAAATATGGAGTGTGCTGGTGGATTGCAATTTAACGAATAAATATGCATTACTTACACAATAACGAAACGAAATACATATTCGAAGGAGCGTGCAGTACGAATGGAAAAACCGATAAACGTTGAGGAGTTTATAGCGAATTCTGCAATCGAAGCAAGGGAGCGGCTAACCGAGCTTAGGGCAACGATCAAGCGGGCATTTCCGGATATTGAAGAAAAGATAGGGTATGGTGTGCCGCAATACAAACTGAAAAATATGAACCTTGGAATGTCAGTTGCTAAAAAGCATGTGACTTTAGGATTTGATTTTGGCGCTATTCCGGATGAAATAAGAAAGCAGCTTGAGGAAAAAGGGTACAAATTGGGGCTGCAAACCCTGCAAATCAAATTTACGCAGGATATTCCTCACACAGAGATTCAACAGATTTTCGATGGTATTCTGTTGCGCATGTAAAATGTTAACCGAATATAGCTGGAGGGTATATGGGAATTATCAAGGTCACAAAGGAATGGAGCAAGGGGCATGGATGCACCATGCTCGCTTCAGATTGTGAATTTGCCAATCGCGAAAGCAGGGCGTTTCATAACAAAATTGGTTTTGCGGAAGCAAGTATCAATGTACACTTCACAATGTAGATCGATCGATAAGTGACCTCTTTTCTCAACAAAAAGCGCTACGAAAGAGGGAATTGCGATGAGCATACTCAAAAACATGCGCGGCATCGAGATTCAGAAATTCCGGGCCGTATCCTCGGGGCCCAAGACGTTGAAGGAGCTTTTCGGCGAGAAGGGATTCGGGCTGTGGGTGAAGGAGCACGCGCATCTTCTGCAAAAGCATATGTACGAGCCCACCGACTTTTTGTGGCATGAGGACAAGGAAATCACCTGGGAGAGCGGGCGCAACATTTGGGCGCTGGCGATCCGGGAGGACGTGACGGCGGCGGAGGTTGCGCCCTATGAGATCATCGAGTTTCCCGGGGGCCTCTTTTTGGTGGCCACCGGGAACGAAAAGGACGAAGGCGACCTAAACGAAACCATCGACTGCATGACGGGCTGGATCGAGAACAGCGAGGTTTTCGAATATGGAGATTTTCCCCAAAGCGGGATGTGCAACATGCCGAATGCTGACGGGGCTTTCGATGCGGCGCTGGGCATCGCGCAGCAGCAGATTTACCTGCCGCTGAAATTGCGCGAAAAATAGCCGCCCATGCCTTGTGTAGCAAGGGCGGGCGGCTGGTGGGGCCGGTTTGGCTACTGCACACTGTATGTGCAGCGGCCATTCTTTTTGGCATTCATCATAGCCGCGTCGGCTCTTTCGAGAGCGTCTTTCGCGTCGCTTAGCTCGGCAGGGATCAGCGCAATGCCGATGCTAAGCGAAAACCGGAAGCTGCCTTGGCTCCATTTCATCTCGTCGCCAGAATAGGAAAGTATCTTCTTGGCGATTTCCTCGGCGAGCGCGAGTTCCGAAGCGCTGGTGAGGATCACGAACTGATCGGCACCTATGCGGAAGAAACACATCTCCGGGCCTATGCTTCGGTCGATGCGCGCCGAGGTTCGGCCAGCGCGATATCCCCGGCCTCGCGCCCCATGGTATCGTTGATGTGCTTGAGGTGATCGATGTCGGCGCTAAGGATGTAGGTACCCTTGGCGGCCAGGATGCGGTCGCTGATTTCGGTCAGGTCATATTTTGCGATCATATCAATGCCTTCTTTCGTTGTGCCGTCCGGCAAATTCAGCTTGGGGTACAGGTCGGAAAAGCGATAGCGCTTGCGGTACAGCGAGGGGGAGGAGAGGAACTGCTTTTTGAACGCACGGGAAAAGCTCTCCGTGTTGCCGTAGCCGCAATCGAGCGCGACGTCGGTCACTGTGCGCTCGGTTTGGATCAACTCGCGGGCCGCTGTGCACAGGCGGCGCTTTTGAATGTAATCGCCCGGCGAACAATGGAACACGCGGGAGAACATGCGCTGCAGGTGGGAGGCGGAGAGGTGCGCGGCCTCCGCGACGCTATCGACCGAAAGCCGGTCGAACAGGTTGCGTTCGATAAACTCGATTGCGCATACCAAGCTTAGGAACCGCTCCACCACGCATCCCTCCATTCCTGCGAACGTTCATCCCTTCCCCTATCATAGCAGGAACGGCGCAGGAGCGCTTGACTTTTTCTATCCTCTTTCGCAAAGAGAAGAGTTGTGGAAACAGGCCGTTCAATCGTGATGTTTTTGTGATAATTGCGTAGGATGGTTGACATGCGCGCCTTGAATGCGCTATACTTTGCATAAAGTATGAACGGCGTTCGTATATACGAACGGCCGCCGGGGGTGCGCCATGTCGGAAACGCAAAACCGGTCGCTTTCTCGGGGGCTCGACATGCTGGAGCTGCTGGGGGAGAACCCCAAGGGACTCGCGCTGCACGAGATCACGCGCACGCTGGGCTTGCCCAAATCCAGCGCGTTCAACCTCATCCACACCCTGCTGGAAAAGCGCTTCGTGCAGTATAGCACCGATACGCAGCTCTATTCGCTCAGCCTGCGCGCCTTCGAGATCGGCGCGGCGGCGCTGACCGGAACCGACACCGAGGCGCTGCTGCGCGCCCACATGCGCGAGATTGCCGAGGATTGCAACGAGACCGTGCACTGCGGCGTGCCCGATGGCTGCGACGTGGTATATGTCGACAAGGTGGAGAGCACGCGATCCATCCGCATGACCTCGCGCATCGGCGCGCGCATGCCGCTCTACTGCACGGCCATGGGCCGCGCGATTCTGGCCTGCCTGCCCGACGAGGCGGTGCTTGCGCTGCTGGAGCATCAGCAATTCGAGACCTTCACGCCGCACACTCTGGCTTCCCGCGAGGCGCTGCTGCGCGAGCTGGCACTGGTGCGCGCGCGCGGCTACGCCACCGAGCGCGAGGAGACCAACGAAAGCGTCTGCTGCGTGGGCGTGGTCATCCGGGGGCGCGAAGGCCGCCCGCGCTACGCCATGAGCATCTCCGCCCCCACCTTCCGCGCGGACGAGCAGGAGCTGACCCGTTTTGCGCGACTGCTGCTCCGGGCGCAATCGCAGATCGAGCGATATCTGTACGCGTTATAACATGTCTGAGTGCACATCATCCGAATTACACCATCATTGATAAATGGAGGAAATCGCATGCAAAGGCTATCCCGTGCCATGATTGAAGGGGCCGGTGTCCGTCACACCCCGGCTATGAACCGCCCGGAGCGCGTGCTGCAGTTCGGCGAGGGTGGCTTCCTGCGCGCCTTCGTGGATCAAATGTTCGATGCCGCCAACGAGGCGGGCGCCATGAACACCTCGGTCGCGGTGGTGCAGCCCATCGCCCAGGGCCTGACCGCCGAGCTTGACGCGCAGGACGGGCTGTATACGCTCATCCGCCGCGGCAAGGTGGATGGGGAGGTGGTGCGCGACGTGCGCGTGATCACCGCGATCTCCCGCACCGTGAACCCCTATGCCGATTTTGAGGCCTACCTGCGCTGCGCGCACAACCCGGATTTGCGCTTCATCGTCTCCAACACCACCGAGGCGGGCATCGTATACACCGGCGCGGATCAGTATGCCGACGCACCGCAGGCCTCGTTCCCCGGCAAGCTGACCCGCCTGATGCACGAGCGCTTCCTGCGCTTTGGGCAGGAGCCGGGCATGGGCTTCATATTGCTGCCTTGCGAGCTCATCGACCGCAACGGCGATATGCTGCGCGAGGCCGTGGTGAGCACCGCACGCCAATGGGAGCTGGGCGAAGCGTTCATCGATTGGGTGAAGCAATCGAACGTGTTTACCAACACGCTGGTCGACCGTATTGTGACCGGGTACCCGCGCGCCGAGGCCGCCGGGATCATGGAGGAGCTGGGCTACGAGGATACGCTGCTCGACGTGGCCGAGCCCTTCGGCCTTTGGGTGATCGAGGGGCCTGCGGCCATCGCTGCCGAGCTGCCGCTGGACAGGGCGGGTCAGCAGGTGATATTCACCGAGGACGTGACCCCCTACAAGCTGCGCAAGGTGCGCATGCTCAACGGTGCGCATACCTCCATGGTGCTGGGCGCGTATCTGGCGGGCTTCGATACCGTGGGCGAGTGCATGGCTGATGCCGATATTCGTGCCTATATGGAGCGTGCGCTGCGCAGCGAGATCATGCCCACGCTGGATTTGCCCGCCCAGGAGCTGCAGGATTTCGCCTCCGCCATATTCGAGCGCTTCGAAAACCCCTTCAACCGCCACGAGCTGCTTAGCATCGCGCTCAACTCCGTATCCAAATTCCGCGCGCGCGTGCTGCCCACCATTCAGGAATACGCGCGCCGCAAGGGCGAGTTGCCCGGTGTGCTCACCTTCTCGCTGGCCGCGCTGATCGCCTTTTACCGCATTCGGCAGGAGGGAGAGGCCTACGCGGGCACGCGGGCAGGCCAGCCCTATCCCGTGGCCGACGAGGAGCCGGTGCTCCGTTTCTTCGCCGCCCATTGCGGGGAGGATGCGGCCAAGCTGGCGCGCGAGACGCTATCCAGCGAAGCCTTCTGGGGCGAGGACCTCACGCCCATGCCCGGCCTGGAGAGCGCCGTGACCGAAGCCCTGCGCGCCATTGAGACGCAAGGCGCGCGCGAAGCCATGCGCGCACTGATTCGCTGACCGCGAGCAAGAGGAGGAGGGTTGTATGAGCGAGCATAATCCGCGCATCCATTCAAACACGTCAAACACGTCAAACACGTCAAACACGAAGCCGACGCCCGATGCCCCTGTGATGGATACGCTGGTGATCCACCGCGAGGACAACGTGGGCATTGCGCTGCAGCCGTTGCGCGCCGGGGAACGGCATGAGTGCGTGACGCTGCTCCAGGATATCCCTGCGGGGCACAAGTTCGCGCTGTGCGATATCGCGGCGGGCGCGAACGTGATCAAGTACCGCGCGCCCATCGGTCACGCCGAGGGGGACATTGCGGCGGGTGCGTGGGTACACACCCACAATTGCAAAACCAATCTTTCCGGCATACTCGATTACGTGTATCGGCCCTCGCAGCCCGCGCTGCTGCCCTGCGCGCTGGAGCGCGGCATGTTCGCGGGATACCGGCGCGCCGATGGGCGCGTTGGCATTCGCAGCGAGCTGTGGATACTGCCCACCGTGGGCTGTGTCAACGGCACGGCGCGCCGCTTGGCCGAGCGGGCAACCCGCGAGCTGGGGCATCTGGTGCCCGACGGCATCCACAGCTTTGAGCATCCCTACGGCTGCTCGCAGCTGGGCGACGATCACCTCACCACCCAGCGCTTGCTGGCCGCGCTGGCCGATCACCCCAACGCGGGCGGCGTGCTGGTGCTGGGTCTGGGCTGCGAAAACAACCACATTGAGGCCTTCCGCAAGGTGCTGGGCCCGGTGGACGAGTGCCGTGTGAAGTTCCTCTCCACCCAGTCAACAGAGGATGAATTCGAAGCGGGCATGGAGCTGCTGGCTGAGCTCTCCTCGCGGATCGCGGTGCAGCGGCGCACCACCGAGCCGCTCTCGAAGCTGGTGATCGGCCTCAAGTGCGGGGGGAGCGACGGCTTCTCCGGCATCACGGCCAACCCGCTGCTGGGCGCGGTGTCCGATGCGCTTACCGTGAACGGCGCCAGCTCGGTGCTCACCGAGGTGCCCGAGATGTTCGGCGCGGAGACGCTGCTGATGAACCGCTGCCGCGACGTGCGCACCTTCGCCAAGACCGTAGAGCTGATCAACGATTTCAAGCGCTACTTCCAGCGCTATAACCAGGAGATTTACGAAAATCCCTCGCCCGGAAACAAGGAGGGCGGCATCACCACGCTGGAAGAAAAATCGCTGGGCTGCACGCAGAAGGGCGGCAACGGCCCGGTGGTGGACGTGCTGGCCTATGCGGACCCGGTGCGCGAGCCGGGCCTGAACCTGCTCTACGGGCCGGGCAACGACATTTGCGCGGTGACCGCGCTGGCCGCCGCCGGGTGCCAGCTCATCCTGTTCACCACCGGACGGGGAACGCCGCTGGGCTCGCCCGTGCCGGTGATCAAGGTGGCCACCAATTCCGAGCTTGCGCGGCGCAAGCCCGGCTGGATCGATTTCAACGCCGGGCCGCTGGTGGAGGGCTTGCCCATGGGCTCGCTGCAGCTGGAGCTGCTGAACCTGATTCTGGACGTGGCCGAGGGTGCGCGCACCCGCAACGAGGAAAACGGCTACCGCGATATTGCGATATTCAAGGATGGCGTGACGCTGTAATCTCTCCCCTGCCGTTAAGGGGATTCTGGAGGAGGACGATCGATGAAAGCCTTTTTGGACCGCGATTTTCTGCTGACCACCGAGACCGCGCGCACCCTCTACCACGAGGCTGCCGCCGACATGCCCATTTTCGATTACCATTGTCACCTGAACCCGCAGGAAATTTACGAAAACGTGCAGTTCCGCAACCTGGGCCACCTGATGCTGGGCGGCGATCACTACAAGTGGCGCGCGATGCTCACGGCGGGCGTGCCCGAGGAAAACATTCGCGGCAACGGCAGCGATTGGGACAAATTCTACGCGTTCGCAGGGGTGCTGCAGTACGCCATCGGCAACCCGCTGTACCATTGGACGCACCTCGAGCTGCGCCGCGTGTTCGGCATCGAGGATGTGCTGAACGAGGCCTCGGCGCGCACCATTTATGATAGCGCCAACGCCATGCTGGCCACCGAGGGTTTCCGTTGCCGCCGCCTGATCGAGCGCATGAACGTGAAGCTGGTCTGCACCACCGACGACCCCTGCGACGATTTGCGCTACCACAAACTGCTGGCCGAGGATGCGAGCTTCAAGGTCAAGGTGTTGCCCGCCTTCCGGCCCGACAAAGCGCTCAATATCGATCGCGAGGGCTTTGCCGCCTACCTGGCGCGCCTGGCCGAGGTTTCGGGCGCGGATACCGGCACGCTGGAGGGCGTGGAGCGCGCGCTGGAGGCGAGGGTCGATTTCTTCCACCAGGCCGGTGCGCGTATCAGCGATCATGGCATGGACAAGGTGCCCTACGCCGCGCCCGATCGCGCCGTGGCCCAGGCCGCGCTGCGCAAAGCGCTGGCAGGGGAGACGCCCACCGCCGCCGAGGCCGCCGCCTACAAGACGGTGCTCTACCTGGCCCTGGGCCGCATGTACCACGCGCGCGGCTGGGTGATGCAATACCACATGGGCGCGATGCGCAACAACAACCGCCGCATGTTCCAGCAGTACGGCGCGGACGTGGGCTTCGATTCCATTTGGGATGGTGAAATCGCCGAAAACCTTTCGCGCCTGCTGGGCGATCAGGATGCGGCGGGCCAATTGCCCAAGACCATCCTCTACTGCCTCAACCCCAAGGACAACTACGTGCTGGGCACCATGATCGGCAACTTCCAGGGTGGCGTGCCTGGCAAGGTTCAGTTCGGATCGGGCTGGTGGTTCTGTGATCAGCGCGACGGCATGCAGGAGCAGATGAAGTCGCTGGCCAACCTGGGCCTGTTGGGCCACTTCGTAGGCATGCTGACCGATAGCCGCTCGTTCATCTCCTACCCGCGCCACGAGTATTTCCGCCGCATCCTGTGCGATTTGATCGGAGGTTGGGTGGAAAACGGCGAGTATCCGGCCGACTTGGCGGCCCTCAAGAAGCTGGTGCGCGGCATCTGCTACGAAAACGCGGTGCGGTACTTCGGGATCGATCTGTAGCCATTTCGGCTGCAGCTAACGCACGTACACCTGGCGACCACGAAAAGGAGAATGCGCATGAAGACCCGCGAACACAGCAAACCCGATGGCGAATGGAAGGAGCTCGGCAACGGAACCCGGCGCCGCATCCGCTCTTATGGGCAGGACATGATGGCGGTGGAGGTGCAGTTCGACCAGGGCGGGGTAGGCGCGGTGCACCGTCACCTGCATCGCCAGCTGACCTACTGCCTGGACGGGTGCTTCCACTTCATGGTGGATGGCAGGCTGGTGGTGCTCAACCCGGGCGACACCCTGTTTTTTGCCGGGGATGGCGAGCACGGCTGCGTCGCGCAGACCGCCGGTCGGTTGTTGGACGTGTTCACCCCGGTGCGCGAGGATTTTCTGAAGGCCGACGGCCTGCTGTAGGCCAGGACGCCGAACGAATCTAATGAGCCCGTTTGAATCCATTTTAGCCTATTATATGTATGTAGGAGGAAGCCCTATGGAAATGCTCGAACGCCTGTCCCTGGCCGGAATTGTGCCGGTCATCAAGGTCGATGACGCCGCCGATGCGGTGCCTCTTTGCCGCGCGCTGGCCGAGGGCGGGTTGCCCGTGGCCGAAATCACCTTCCGCACCGCCGCCGCGCCCGATGCCATCGCCGCCGTGAGCCGCGAGCTGCCCGACGTGCTGCTGGGCGCGGGCACCGTGCTGACCTGCGAGCAGGTCGACCGCGCCGTGGCCGCCGGGGCCAAATACATCGTGTCGCCCGGCATCAACCCCGAGGTGGTGCGTCATTGCCAGAAGGTGGGCGTGCCCATCCTGCCCGGCTGCGCCAACCCGAGCGACATCGAGACCGCGCTCTCGCTGGGTCTCAAGACCGTGAAGTTCTTCCCCGCCGAGGCCATCGGCGGACTGCCGCTGATCAAGGCGCTGGCCGCGCCCTACGTGGACGTGACCTTCGTGCCCACCGGCGGCATCAGCGAAAAGAACCTGCTCGATTACCTTTCCTTCTCCAAGATTGCGGCCTGCGGCGGCTCCTGGATGGTGCCCGAAGCGGCCATCAAGGCCAAGGACTGGGCGCAGATTCGCGAGCTGACCGCCAATGCCGTCCGCCTGATGCTGGGCTTCGAGCTGGCGCACGTGGGCATCAACTGCGATGCGCCCGAGGGAGCCAAGACGGTGGCCGATTCCTTTGCCGCGCTGCTGGGCTGGACGGCCAAGGAAGGCAACACCTCCATCTTTGTGGGCACCGGTTTGGAGATCATGAAGGCCAAGGGACGCGGCGCGATGGGGCACCTGGCCATCCGCACCAACTCCGTGCCGCGGGCGCGCGCCTATTTGGAGAGCAAGGGCCACCGCTTCAACGAGGAATCCGCCAACGTGAAGGACGGCAAGACCATTGCCATCTACACCGAGGGCGAGATCGGCGGATTCGCCGTGCATCTGCTGCAAAAATGAGCTTCTTTTGAAGCAGACAATACACAGCCGGAAGGCAGGGGAGGAAACCTTTATGAAACAAGTTGTAACCTTTGGCGAGATCATGCTGCGCCTTATGAGCCCGGGCTACGAGCGCCTGATGCAATCGCCCACGCTGCAGGCCACCTTCGGCGGCGGTGAGGCCAATGTGGCCGTGTCGGTCGCCAACTACGGCATGGAGGCCGCCTTCGTGAGCGTGCTGCCCCAGAACGACATCGCCACGGCCTGCGTGCAGCAGCTTCGCGGCTTCGGCGTGGACGTTTCCAAGATCGAGTACGGCGCGGGCCGCATGGGCATTTACTTTCTGGAGACCGGATCGAATCAGCGCCCCTCGAAGGTGATCTACGACCGCGCGGAATCCAGCATCGCGCTGGCCAAACCCGGCTCCATCGATTGGGAGAAGGTGCTGGGCAACGCCTCCTGGTTCCACTTCACCGGCATCACCCCGGCCATTTCGAAGAATGCCGCCGATTTGACCATCGAAGCGCTCAAAGCCGCTAAGAAGCTGGGCGTGCACGTCTCCTGCGATCTCAACTACCGCAAGAACCTTTGGAAATGGGGCAAGAAGGCCGACGAAGTGATGCCTGAGATGGTGCAGTACGTCGATACCGTGATCGCCAACGAGGAGGATTTCCAGATGTCGCTGGGCATGCCCGCCGCCTCCCACGTGGAATCCGGCGAGCTCGATGCCGAGGCCTACCGCACCGTGGCCACCGAGGCCATGAAGCGCTTCCCGAACGTATCCCGCGTCGCCATCACGCTGCGCGAGAGCAAGAGCGCCAACATCAACAACTGGGCCGCCTGCCTCTACGATGGCAAGGGCTTCTACGTCTCCCGCAAGTACGCGCTCACCGATATCGTGGACCGCGTGGGCGGCGGCGATTCCTTCGGCGGCGGCCTCATCTTTGGCTTGAACCACTACGACGATCCGCAGTCTGCGCTGGAGTTTGCCGTGGCGGCCAGTTGCTTGAAGCACACCATCAACGGCGATTTCAACCGCGTCAGCCGCAGCGAGGTGGAAGCGCTGATGAAGGGCTCGGGTTCGGGCCGCGTGCAACGATAAACCTGGGCTTTCGCCGTACCTGCATAAAAACCGGACCTCCTCGACAAGCGGGGAGGTCCGGTTGTGTTACCGGGATCCTAGAATCATTCGGTCATTCGATCATTCGGTCATTCGGTCATTCGATCATGCCGCTATGTCATCAGAACAGCAGGCTTGCGGGCTCATCCCATTTGGAGTACAGCTTGCAGTTGGGGCGGAGGATCAGGTATTTGAGCTCGTTTTTGGGGATGGTCGACATGCAATCGTCGTCGATCACCACGGAAAGCCCGCAGACCGCATAGCGCGTCAGCCCAAATTCCAGCACCTCAAGCGGCTTTCCGGCCCGGTGAACGTATGCCCTCAGGTTTTCCAGGAAGCGCCCGTCCAGGGCGTGCTCCTGCACGTAGCGGGATTGCGGGCTATCCCCACCATCGCTGTACAGCACGCGGAAGGTCGCCTGATCCGCACCAAAACCCTGAATGTCGAGGAAGAAACGTTCCAGATCGTCCTGGTAGACGGCGAAAGCCGAGGTGAGGTTGAGCGAAAGCCGCAGATTGAAATCGTATTTTTTGATGGAAGCGCAAAGCTCCTGCAATCGCACCGTGTGATCGGCGTGCATGCCGCAGATTGAGGCGTTTTCCGCATCGTCAAACGAGGCGGTGGATACGCTGATGGTGCTCACCCCCACGTGGTTGCGCAAAAAGCGTAGGTAGGGCTCATCCAGCAGCACCCCGGTGGTCTGCATCTCGATCCAGCGGAACGGGCGGGCAAGGTTCTGGTTCATGGTGCCGAAGCGCTGCAGAAAGGCGCGGTTCTGCTGTGGTTCGCTGTTTCCGGTCAGCATGACGGTATTGCAGCCGTTGTCGCGCGCAAACTCCAGCCGCTTGATGTAATCCCGCTCGTACAGGTCGTAAAAGGGCAGGTTTTCATCCATCATGTTGCGGTATTCTTCGCAACGCATGCGGCTGACGCAGAACTTGCAAGCGTTGATGCAGCGTTTGTTGGGCACGACGACCGAGAGACTTTGGATTTTCATGTGTACGGCTCCTTCTCAAAGGCTGCCCTAGCGGGCGGGGGCCTCCAGCGTTACAAAGCTCCGCACTTCGCCCCACACTGTGCCGCTTTCCGTATCGGCGTAGCAGCGCCAGTAGTAGGTGGTGCCCGGCTTTAGCAGCTGATCCCCGGCGCGCTCCACGTCGTAGAGCATGCGCAGATAGGGGAGGTTGGGGTATTCGGTATCGAGGTATTCGGGGGAGGGTTGCAGATCGGCCTCAGAGGTGCCCAGGCAGATGCCCACCTGCTTGGGCGGATCGCCCAGGTAGGAGAAGCGGCCCTCAAGGCGCGCGCTGGCCGAGGCGATCCTGGTGGCTTCGCCGGTCTCCACCACCACGAAGGGCGCGAACACCTCGCTGGGCGGGCGGCGGTTTTTGGTGAAGCTGGAGTTGCGGGGTAGGGTGATGGCCAGGTGCAGGTGTACGCCGCTGGAGCGGCCGCTGCTGCCCATCGCACCCAAGTATTGGCCGCGCTCAACGCGCTCGCCCTTCTTGAGCAGAGAGCTGACCGCAGAGAAATGCCCGTACGCGGTGTAGGAACCATCGTCGTGCCGGAGCACCACGCCATTGCCAAAGCCGTAGTTGCAATAGCCCTCGTAGGGGTGGTTGTTGCGGCTCTCTTTGGAGCAGCCGTAGCGCAGGCAGGGAATGCCGGTGGCCAAGCCATCCACATTTTCGCAGCCGGTAAACACGTGCACTACTGTGCCTGCCTCGCAGGCGAGGATATCGTCGCCCAACGTGCCGGCAATGTCGATGGCCTCATGGGAGGTTGGCTTGTACCCCTGCACCACGATGTGCGAGGCCGGAGTGGGCCAAAGGAGCGGCTCCACTTCCCCGGCCTGCGTGCCGAGCGGGGCGAGCAACAGGCAGAGCGTCAGCGCGCACAGGCGCATGCGTCGATGCATTCGGCGTTATCCTCCAGGTGTGGTTTGCCTACGCTTACACTAGGGCAGATCACGCCACGACGCTCCACTACGAGCTATCCACAATATCCCATTGAGCATCTGCTGATCATCATTGCGTGGACGACCCATTTTCTTGACGGGTTCTACCGCGAAAAACCGTTCAAGACGATCCCATTCCTCGTCTGTGGCTTCATACCGCCTTGTATTAGGCCTCGATCTTTTTCTGGTAGTTGGTGGCGGGGATGTGCGTGGCCGTGGGCGCGGCCCAGCGGGCGGCGTTGCGCAGCACGGTTTGAATCTCGGGCTGATGGTAGATCGGATAGGTTTCGTGGCCGGGTTGGAAATAGAAGATGCGGCCCTGACCGCGCCGCCAGCAGCAGCCCGAACGGAACACCTCGCCGCCCGGATACCAGGTGATGAACACCAGCTCCTCGGGGGTGGCGATCTCGAATTGCTCGCCGTAGGTTTCATCGTGCGGGGTTTCGAAGTAGTCGCCCAGCCCGGCGGCGATGGGATGGCCGGGGGTGACGACCCACAGACGGTTCAGGTCGCCATCGTCGCGCCAGCGCAGGCGCAACGTGCGCGTGCCCAGCAGGCGATGCAGAACCTTTGAGGCGTGAGCCGAGTGCAGGCAGATTAGGCCCATGCCGTTTAGCACGCGTTCCTGCACGCGATCCACGATGGCATCCTGCACCTCGTGATGGGCGCAGTGCCCCCACCAGAACAGCACGTCGGTTTCGTCGAGCACTTCTTGGGTCAAGCCATGCTCGGGCATATCCAATGTGGCGCAGCGCACGGCAAAATCCTCGCCGCCCAGGGCCTCGGCGATCGCGCCGTGAATGCCCTTGGGATAGACGGCACGGATTTCCTCGCTCTCGAGCTCGTGCCGGTACTCGTTCCAAATCGTGACACGGATCATGGTGTACCCCTCCTTGTTTCGGTGGCATGCCTATTTCGCTTGGCATTCCCGATTTTGATTGGCTTTCCGATTTTCACTCGCATCATTCGGATCATTCGCATTCCTTAAAACACACGTTATCTTCTACACAAGCGGCGGCTTTTCCTGTATAATACTCTTTCACCTTTTTATTTTCATGCTTTTGATGGCGGACGTTTGCACCGGGGAACGAACATGCAGACAGCGATGGGAGGGATTCGCATGCAGCCCATGGCGGACCGGCATCCGGCGATGGCCGAGGAAGAGGCACACCTGGCAGACACCCTGGAGGTGATACGGCACGAGCGGGGCGTCTCGGCGCGCGAGGTGGATGCGCAGGCCGCGCGGGTCAGGCAGCTGCACAGAGAAGCGGGCGGCATGTACAGCCTGGACGAGCATGTGGCCGAGCAAATTCTATCCTACATGCAGCAGAATGCACACTACCTCTCGCTGGCGCAGAACCGCCCCTACTTTACGCGCGTGGACTTCATTCCCGCGGGCGGCGGGAAGGAGCGGCACTACATCGGCAAATGGGGCGTGCTGCGCAGCGCCGATCTTTCCAGCGTGGTGGTGGACTGGCGCTCGCCGGTGGCCAACCTGTATTACTCGGGGCAGGTAGGCCCCATGCACTACGTCACCCCCGATGGCGAGGCGCATGGCGAACTGACGCTCAAGCGCCACCTCGCCGTGGAGGAGGGCAAGCTGCTCTCGGTGTTCGATACCGACGTGGTGGCGCAGGACGCGTACCTGCAGCAGGCGCTGGCGGCGGTATCGACGGCGCGCCTGAAGGAGATCGTTTCCACGATCCAGGCCGAGCAGAACTATGTGATCCGCCATGCGCCCACGCGGCCCTTGGTGGTGCAGGGCGTGGCCGGATCGGGCAAGACCACCATCGCGTTGCACCGCATCGCGTGGCTGCTGTACGCCTATCAGGAAAAGATGGCCCCGGCGCAGATGCTCATACTGGCCCCCAACCCCATGTTTTTGGATTATATTTCGGCCGTGCTGCCCGATTTGGGCGTGGAGCGCGTGCGGCAGCAGACCTATTCCGGGCTGATGCTGGAGCTGCTGGGGGCCGATGCGCCCAAGCTATTGCCCGACGATGCGCTGGACCGCGTGCTCGCGCAGACCGACGCGGAGCGCGCGCGCACCACGGCGCGGCTGCGGTACATGGGCTCGCTGCGCTATCGCGATGCGCTGAACCGCTACATCGCGCAGCTGGAGGATCGCATCGTGCCCGGCGAGGATATCCGGTTCGGGCCGGTGTGTATCTACACGGTGGAGCAATCGCGGCGCATCTTCACCCAGGAGCTGGCGGCCTTCCCGCTGCAGCGGCGCGTGCAGGAATTCCGCAAATACCTCAAGCGCGGGCTGCGAGACGCGCTGGTCCAGGTGGAAGCCTGGTTGGGCAAGACCTGCGAGCAGCGCGTGCAGGCCATCCTTGCCGCTCACCCGGATAGCGAGGTGCGCCGTGCCCGCCTCAAGCAGCTTTACGATAGCCGCGATCAACGCATCGCTGAGGCGCGCGCCACCTCAAAGGGCTTTGTGGAGCAGGAGATGGGCAAGCTCCACAAGCTCAATCTGCTTTCGGTGTATGCCGATTTCCTGCGTGCGGGGCAGGCCGGTATCCCTGCGCACGATGCGCCGATGTGGGCCATGGCGGTGGAGGATGCGCGCGATCCACTGGCCAAGCGTCGCGCCCGTACCGAGGATTTGCCCGCACTGTGCATGCTGCAGCGCGCGATGGCCGGACTGCCCCGGCAGGACATCCGCCACGTGGTCATCGATGAAGCGCAGGACCTTTCCGCGTTTCAGATCGCCTTTTTACAGGAGGTGGCGGGCAACAGCTCGTTCACCATCGTGGGCGATTTGATGCAGGGCGTGCACGCCTACCGCGGCCTCAAGAGCTGGCGCGAGCTAGTCGACGACGTATTTGGCGGCGACGCCACATATCATCAGTTGGTCACCAGCTACCGCAACACGGTGGAGATCATGGGCTTTGCTACGCGCATGGCGGCCCGGCACCCGGTGCCCGATCAGGTGGCGGCCAAGCCGGTGCTTCGGCATGGGCCCGAGCCCGAGGTGCGCGGCTTTGCGGCGCGGGCCGCGCGCGACGCGTTCCTGGGGGAGCGCATCGCGGAGTGGCAGCGTGAGGGCTTCTCCTCTATCGCCATCGTAGGCCACGATGCGTCCGAGTGCCGCGCGCTGCACAAGGCGCTGCCCGAGGCATTGGGCGCGCGGCTGGTGCTCGATGAGGGCAGCCCGTTTGTATCCGGCCTGTTGGTGATTCCGGCCACGCTGGTCAAGGGCCTCGAATTTGATGCGGTGCTGTTGCCCGACGTGAGCGCCGTGCGTTGGGCGGACAATTCGCTAGAAACGCGGCTGCTGTACGTCTGCCTGACGCGGCCGCTGCACCGGCTGACCTGCTGCTTTGTGGGCGAAAAGAGCGCGCTGCTGCCTGAGGGCGGGCCTGCGGCGGGCGATGTGTGAGGCGCGAGGGAAGAATGGAAAGATTCCAGGGTGATTGTAGTTGAGTACGGGAACTGGGACATGCGACCGAAGGATACCTAAGGGCGACCGGAAAGCCCTTAGGTCGCCCTCGCAAGGGCGAAATCTCCGAAAAGGTGGGAATTTCGCTCCTTTGGGAGCGACCAGGGGGCTTATCGCTCTCCTCAATTCGCGATGGTCGCGCCCTTCGGTCGCTCTGTCGCTCATTGGTCTTCCGCGCCGTCTCTTCGCGCCACTGGCGCGACGGCGCTCCGACCCCCCTGGACTCCTTCTCTGGGCAACGGCCATGTTTTCGGAGGTAAATGCGGTAGCCCAGGGTAAATCCCGTGAGTTGCGAAAGGGGTAGAAACATGCGAGAAGGTTGGCAAAGGATTCTGCGCCGTGCGGGTGCGCTTGTGCTGGTGGCTCTGCTTTGCGTTGCGCCGGGGACGGCCGCTTTGGCGGAGGTAGCGCCCGCACCTGCTTCGGAAGCGCTGCTGGAGGCGGCGCGCGACCTGGATCGCTACGAGATCGAGGCCGTGTTCGACGAGGCCTTCGCAACCCTGGAGTGCGAGCAGCGCGTGTGGTATACCAACCGCAGCGCAGATGCGCTCAATAACCTATACTTCCATGCATACGCCAACGTGTTCAAGCGCGAGGATACCTCGCCCGCAGCCACGGAGGAGCTGGCAGCGCAGGCCTATCCGCGCGGCTTTGATCCCGGCGAGATCGCCTTTGACTCGGTGTCGGTGAACGGGCTGGCGGTGGCGTTCGCGCTGGAAGGCGCGGATGAGGCGGTGCTGCGGGTGCCCGTCGGGCTGCTTGCGCCGGGGGAGGAAGCGGCGCTGGAGCTGCGCTATACGCTGCGCATTCCGCTGTGCAACTACCGTTTTGGTCGCAGCGATCGCGAAATTTGGAACCTGGGCAACGTGTTCCCCATCGCCGCGATGTACGAGGGCGGCGAGTGGCGCACCGATCCGTACATCGCCATCGGCGATCCGTTCTATAGCAGCTGCGCCAACTACACCGTGACGCTGGAGTTGCCCAAACGGTTTCAGATCGCGGCCAGCGGAGCGCTGCGCGAGTGTTCGGAGAGCGGGGATCGCGCGCGCTGCACCTTCGAGCTGCCTGCCGGGCGGGAGTTCGCGCTTTCGTTCAGCGACCAATACAAGGTGGCGAGCGACGTGGTGGAGGGCGTGCTGGTGCGCGCATTTGCGCTTTCGGCGGACGATGCTAAACGGGAGCTTCGCTTCGCCACCCGCGTACTGGGTCACTACAGCGCCATGCTGGCCCCCTATCCCTATCCCTCGCTGTGTGTGGCGGAAACGCCGCTGGGCGGCTACGGCGGCATGGAGTATCCGGGCTTTGTGATGATCGATACCCTGCAATTCCAGGCGGGGGGCGCGCTGGAATATGTGGTGGCCCACGAGCTGGCCCATCAATGGTGGTATGCGCAGGTGGGCAACGACGAGGTGCGCTCGCCCTGGCTCGATGAGGCGCTGACCGAATACACCGCCATGCTCTACTTCGAGCGCGAGCGCGGCGAGGAGGTGTTCGAGCAAATGCTGGAGCAGCGCGTGGAGAGCGCGAACCGGCTCACGCTGCCCTCCGGAAGCACCATAGCCTCCGGGATCGACCGGTTCGATTCCCTTTGGGAATACAGCATGGCGGTGTACCTGCGCGGAGCGGGCATGTTCCATGGCCTGCGATTGGCGCTGGGCGAGGAAGTGTTCCTGAGCGCGCTGCGCACCTATTTGGAAAAGCACCGCTACGGCATCGCCACCCGGGAGGATTTGGTCGATGCGTTCAACCAGGTCACGGGCAGCGATTGGCGCGGGTATTTCGACGATTACCTCGATGGATCGATGTAGCGCTGCGACCGTCCACGAAAGCTTGCAAGCCACAGGCCAAAAGCGTTTTCCGATAAGCAGGAGGAGATGGGCGTGCGAAGGATTCCAAAGGGGCGATCGCAAAGCCCTTTGGTCGCCTGTGAAGGCGAAACACCTCTTGCAACGAGACTTTTCAGGGAGATTTCGTGCTCACGCACGACCCAAGGGCTTATCGGTCGCCCTTGGGGAACCTTCTCTCCGCCCTTGAAGCAACTTCTGTAAATATGAATGTGTACGTGCTTTTGCCGTGGAGAAAGCCGTAAACGGGTTGCGTGCGCGCGCCGATTGGGCGTATAATGGAAACAATGTGAGTTCATTCGCCATTTTGCATTTCGCTGGGAACGGTCTAATACCCATTCCAACTACGTTTTGCCACAATCCAGCGGATCTTTTTCCGATCGGCGTTGTCGTGCCTCGGTCAGCGTAGCTGCTGGCTACGCCTCCTTCGGACTCCTAGCCGAACGTAATAATCTCTCGCTGGCTTATTGGCAAATCCTAATTGGAATTGGTATAAGGGGAAAAAGGAGGAAAACACATGGGCATTGGGGATTTGATCCGGGGTCAATTTATAGACGTAATCGAATGCGTGGATGAGGATAGGGATACCATCGTCCGCCGCTTTGCGGACAACAACAAGCAGATCATGATGGGCGCACAGCTCACGGTTCGCCCCTCGCAGGTGGCGGTGTTTGTGAATGAGGGCCAGGTTGCGGACGTTTATGGCCCCGGTCGCCACGAGCTGACCACCCAGAATATGCCCGTATTGACCCTGCTCAAGGGCTGGAAGTACGGCTTCCAATCGCCGTTTATCTGCAATATCTACTTCGTGAGCACGCGTCAGTTTGTGGATATCAAGTGGGGCACCGCGAATCCGGTGATGATGCGCGATCCGGAATTTGGCATGATCCGCCTGCGCGCTTTCGGCGTGTTTGCCTTCCGCGTGGAGGATGCCAAGAAGGTGATCGAGGAGATCGCGGGCACCGGCGCGCAGTTTACCGTGGAGGATATTGCCGGTCAGCTGCGCCGCAACATCGTATCGGTGCTCAGCGACGTGTTGGCCGAGAGTAAGATTGCCGCGCTCGATTTGGCCTCGAAGTACGTGGAGCTGGGCCAGCTGGCCTGCGAGCAAATGCAGGTGAGCTTTGCGCCCCAGGGCCTTTCGCTGGCTTCGCTGACCATCGAGAATGTGTCGCTGCCGCCCGAAGTGGAGGAAGCGCTCGATAAACGGACTTCCATGGGCGTGCTGGGCAATATGCAGCAATACACGCAGTTCCAGGCCGCGCAGGCCATTGGCGATTTTGCCAACAATCCCAACGGCGGAGGACTGGCCGGCATGGGTGCTGCGCTGGGCGTGGGCCAGGTGATGGCGAACGCCATGGGCAACATGACGGGCGCGCCGGGTGCCGCTGCGGAGGCGGTCGGTACGGCCTGCGCGGGTTGCGGCAAGGCGGTGCCTGCGGGCGCGGCATTTTGCCCGCATTGCGGCAAGGCCTCGGGTGTGCAGTGCGTGAAGTGCGGCGAGGCGATTGCCACGGGCAGCGCATTTTGCCCCAAGTGCGGCGCGAAGCAAGCGGCGGCCTGCGCCAAGTGCGGCGCGGAGCTGGCCCCGGGCGCGGCGTTCTGCGCCAAGTGCGGCCAGAAGCAGGAATGATCCCGAAAACGCGTGCACTTTTACGAATCCTCGCTTGATTTCGCGAGATAGCCATGAAATCAAAGGAGGAGCAGCAGTAGGCAACCTCGCGAGGCAAAAGGAGGAAACCGCATGGAGAGGCCCTCTTCACCCCAAGCCAACCCATCTGAAGGCAAATCATCTGAAGCTAACTCGTTCCATGCCAAGAAGCCGCTGAACGAATCGGAGCCGTCCGCCGAGGGTAGCCAAACGGCGGAGGACTTGGCAGCTGAAGCGGCGGCGTCCGTTCAAGACGCTGCGGCGGATTCGGCTTCTGCGGGAGAGGCGCGGCCTGCTGCGTCCCAGCGGTCCGCACCGTCCAAGCCTTCCGTGGGCTGGACGACCGAGGGGGAGCAGGTTCAGGTCGAGCAGACGCAGAACTTCCAATGCCCCAACTGCGGCGCGGATTTGCATTACAATGCGGGCAAGGGCCTGCTTACCTGCGAGCATTGCGGCACCGAGGAGCCCGTTCCCACCCCGGAAAACTGGTCGGCGGAGGAACACACTTCCTTCGATGAAGACCAGATCGCCCGCGTATGGGAGGGTAAGCGCATGATCGCCTGTAAATCCTGCGGCGGGAGCTGGGTGGTCGACGCCACCGAGGCCGCATCGGCCTGCCCGTTCTGCGGGCGGGCGCAGGTGACCGCGCTGGATGTCACCATGGTGCCGCCTGACGCGGTGATCCCCTTTGCGATGGATGTAAAGCAGGCGGAGAGCCGGTTCAAGGCATGGGTCAGCAAGCGGCGCATGTCGCCGCGCGCGTTGCGCGATGAGGCGTTCGCAGGGCACTGGCGGGGCATCTACTATCCATACTGGACCTACGATACCCACACCGAGACCCAGTACGTGGCCAATGCCGGCCACTACTACTATGTGGCCGAAACGCGCACCCGCGTGGTCAACGGCAAGACCGAGACCTACGTGCAGCAGGTGCGCCACACGCGATGGGAGCGGGTATCCGGCCGGGTGTCGCGCTTCTTCGACGATATCCTGATTCGCGCGGTGAAGCTAACCGAGAAGGCCGCTGCGCCGGAGAATTTCGATCTTTCGGCGCTTAAGCCCTACATGCCGCAGTTCCTGAGCGGCTTCCTGGCGCGTCGATACGAGATCGGCCTCAAGGAGGGCTACGCTCAGGCGAGCACCCTCATGCGCGCCCAGATCGAGCGGGATATCGAGGCCGATGTGGCCGCAGACGAGGTGCAGATACTCCAAACGAACATCACGCCCTCCAAGCAGAGCTACAAGCACATCCTGCTGCCGCTGTGGGGCAACCACTACGCCTACCGCGGTAAGCAGTACGACGTGTGGGTCAACGGGCAAAGCGGCCAGGTATCCGGCAAAGCGCCGCTCAGCCCCTGGAAGGTGGCGTTTGCGGTATTGCTAGGCATCGCGGCCTGCGTCGGCTTGGTCTACCTGATGTCGAACATGATGATGTACATGGAGTAGACGCTGGATTCGGCATGCTTGCGGAGGGCGCACATACAATATCAATACAACATCCCGAACTGGGGCAGAGAGACAGTTTTTCGTAAAATTGGCAAGATATTGCGCGGCTTTCGCGTTAATTGGGGTAGAGAGACCCTGTGGCTTATGCCGAAAAAGGTTGAAAAGAGAGGGGAGGGGTTCCCATGGAGATGCGCGCGCTGGTGGCTTACCTGCTCATGCTGCTCATGGCGGGTAGCGCTGGAGGTGCCGTGCCCGGTGATGTGCCCACGCTGCCGCCGCCACCGGCGATTACCGCCACCCCGGTGCCCACGGCTACGCCGGTACCGACGGCCTCGCCCGTGCCCACCGCCACACCCACGCCCGACCCCAGCGTGATCGTGCCCGGCATACGCCGCATACTGTTCCGCGGCCTGGGCGGCGCGGACGTGCGCGTGTTGCAGCTGCGGCTGATCGAGCTGGCGTACCTGAAGGGGCCGGTGGATGGCAGCTTCGGCAGCAAGACCGAGGCTGCGGTTTTGCGGTTCCAGTATTATCATAGCTTGACCGAGGATGGCATTGCGGGCCCGGAGACGTTACAGCTCATGTTCTCCAGCGACGCGATGTCCGCCCCTCCCGATGCGGCGACCCCGCGGCCTTTGCCGACTCTGCCGCCTCCGCCGCCGACGCTTCCTCCGCCTCCCCCGACGTTGCCCCCGGTGACGCCGCAGCCGACGCAAGCGCCCCAGCCGACGGCGGCGCCGCAACCCACGCAGCAGCCGCAGCCCTTGCCGACGCTGGCGCCGCTGCCCACGCAAGCGCCACAGCCCACCGCCACCCCGCAGCTCACAGTGGAACCCACCCAGGTGCCGACTGAGGTACCGACTGAGGTGCCGACCGAAGTGCCTACCGAAGCGCCCACCGCAACACCCGAGCCGACCGAAGCGCCTGCGCCCATCATCCCCCGGCCCGAGTTCCTGGTGCAGATCGACGGTTCCCCGAGCCTGGTGGTGCCCGTGCAGGATGCGATGCAGCAGGGTTGGCTATTACCGCTGCAATCGCTGGGCGATGCGCTCTACCTGACCACCAACGTAGGCGAAAATTCCTACACGCTTGCGCGCAATGTGGATGGCGTTGAGATCGTGGTGGTTGGCCTGAGCTATACGCTCAACGAGTTTGGCGAGCCTGTCAACGCGATGCTTATGAAGGATGGGAACATCCTGCCCATGCCGACGGACGTTTCGCTCATCCTTTACGAAGGGGTGCTGTACGTCTCTACGGAGTTTGTGCAGCGCGCAATGGATTACACGGTCACCGTGGATGAGGCGGCATCGATCGTTTACCTGACGATCGGCTGGATTGAGCCGCTCGTCGAACAACCGGCGCCCTAACAGAAGAACCTGCCCTTGGGCATATAAAACAGCGGCGGACGCGAGATTGCGTCCGCCGCTGTTTGTTGCTGTTCGTTATGGTTCATTGCTGTGGAAAATCAATCGATGGGGGGCTCTGCCAGCACATAGGGCTTTGGCTCATAGGGCACCGCCGTGCCGGAGGCCAGACTGGCCCGCACATCGAGCATGCGCTGGTTGCGGCTGCCGCGAAAGGGAAGCTCGATGGTGCGCTGGGCCAACTCAAACCGACCGTCGATCAGCACATCGCAGGCCGCCAGCAGCGCAATGCATGCCGCATCCTGCTCTGCCCAAAGTTCCTCCCAAGTAAAGCCGCTGTATAGCCACACGTTCTTGCTCAGCCGGTGCGCGCCCTCAGCCAAGGCGCGGCAGGCTTCGGGCTGCAGGAAGGGTTCGCCGCCCGAAAGCGTGAGACCGGATTGAAGCGGGTTGCCGCGCAGCTTCGCGAGAATTGCTTCGGTATCCATCACCGATCCGCCATCGAGCGCGTGCGATTGCGGGTTGTGGCAGCCCGGGCACGCATGAATGCAGCCCTGCGTGAACACGGTGAGCCGAAGGCCGGGGCCATCCACGATGGAATCGGCGGTCAACCCGGCGATTCGGATTTCCAACGTCATCATCCTTTGTTCTGTTATTGCGCGCTCTGGTGAACCGAGGCGGAGCAATCGAGCGAATGCTTCACGCGGTCGCGCTCCTCGGAACGCTTGCCGTTGTTGAAGCGCTCCAGCGTGCCCACCAGGTAGCCGGTGATGCGGCGAATGCGCTGGAAGTGATCGTCGGAATCCTCGTGGCGGCCGCACTGCGGGCAGGTATCGCCGATGATGCCGGTGTAGCCGCACAGCTGGTCGCGGTCGACCGGATGGTTGATGGAGCCATAGCCCACGCCCGCATCGTGCATGGCGCGCACCACCGATTCAAACGCGTCCAGGTTCTGCATGGGGTCGCCGTCCATTTCGATGTAGGTGATGTGCCCGGCGTTGGTCAGCTCGTGGTAGGGGGCTTCCAGCGCGATCTTCTCGAATGCGTTGATGGGGTAATGCACCGGAATGTGGAAGCTGTTGGTGTAGTAATCGCGGTCGGTCACGCCGGGGATGGAGCCAAAGCGCTTGCGATCCATTCGCACGAAGCGGCCCGAGAGGCCCTCGCCCGGGGTGGCGATCAGCGTATAGTTGAGCTTGCGCTCCTGGCTGATCGCATCCAGACGGCGGCGCATGTGGCCGATGATCTCCAGACCCAGGTTTTGCGCGGCCTCGCTTTCAGCGTGGTGGACGCCCAGCAGGCTGACAAGCGTCTCGGCCAAGCCGATAAAGCCCACGGAAAGCGTGCCCTGCTTCAGCACCTCGCGCACTTCGTCGGTGGGCTTGAGCTTCTCGCTATCCAGCCAAACGCCTTCGCCCATCAGGAAGGGATAATTGTAGACGTGCTTGCGGGCCTGAATCTCGAAGCGCTCATCGAGCTGACGAATAACCAGATCGATCTTGCGGTCGAGTTCCTCGAAGAAGGTCTGCACATCCTTATTGGAGCGGATGGCGATGCGCGGCAGGTTGATGGAGGTAAAGGAGAGATTGCCGCGGCCGTTGCAAATTTCGTTGCTGGGATCGTACACGTTGCCGATCACGCGCGTGCGGCAGCCCATGTAGGCGATTTCAGTTTCGGGGTGGCCGGGCCGGTAGTACTTGAGGTTAAACGGCGCATCCACGAACGAGAAGTTGGGGAACAAGCGCTTGGCTGAGGTGCGGATGGCCAACCGGTAGAGATCGTAGTTGGGGTCCTCGGGGTTGTAGCTGATGCCTTCCTTCACGCGGAAAATTTGGATGGGGAAGATCGGCGTTTCGCCATGGCCCAGGCCGCGTTCGGTGGCCAACAGCAGGTTGCGGATCACCATGCGGCCCTCGGGCGAGGTATCCATGCCGTAGTTGATGGAGGAGAACGGCGTCTGCGCGCCGGCGCGGCTGTGCATGGTGTTGAGGTTGTGGATGAAGGCCTCCATGGCCTGGAAGGTGCGCTTATCGGTATCCTTCACGGCGTGCTCGTGCGCAAACAGCTGCACGCGGCGCGCGGTCACCTCGTCGGTCAGCTTGAGCAGGTGCTCGATCTCAGCTTCGTCGTACTTGCCGTGATCCTCCAGCGAAGGGCACAGGCCGTTTTGCTCGCTGGCGATCGTAAACAGGATGTCTTTGGCCTTGGCATCGGCGTTCTGCACACCCACCAGCAGCTCCAGCGCGGTGGAAAGGAAGCTGCGGTAGCTCTTGATGAAGGTCTTGCGCACGCCGGGGGACATGCCGTAATCGAAATTGCAGATGCTTTGGCCGCCGTGCTGATCGTTCTGGTTGGACTGGATGCCGATGCAGGCCAGCGCCGAGTAGCTGTAGATATCCTTGGGCTCGCGCAGCACGCCGTGGCCGGTGGAGAAGCCGCCGTCGAACAGCTTGATGAGGTCGATCTGGGTGCAGGTGGTGGTGAGCGTGAGGAAATCCAGATCGTGAATATGGATATCGCCCTCGCGGTGGGCCGCGGAGTGGGCGGGATCGAGTACGTACATGTCGTAGAATTGCTTGGCCGATTCGCTACCGTACTTGAGCATGGTGCCCATGGCGGTATCGCCGTTGATGTTGGCGTTTTCGCGTTTGATATCGCTATCTGAGGCATCCTTGAAGGTGATATCCTCAAAGATTTTCATGAGACGGGTATTCATTTCGCGCGCACGGCTGCGCTCGGCGCGGTAGAGGATGTAGGCCTTGGCGGTGCGTACGTGACCCTGCTCGATCAGCGTGCGCTCCACGACATCCTGCACTTCCTCGACGGAAGGGGTGCCGGGCACGTCGCTGGTCTCCAGCGCATGCACGACCTGTTCGGCGAGCTGATGCGCGACCTCGGCTCCCTTGTTGCTGCCGGAAGCTTCGAAGGCTTTGGCGATCGCTTCCTCGATCTTTTCGATCCGGAAGGGGAGCTCTCGCCCGTCGCGCTTTTTGATGGTGGTAATCATGGAATGCCTCCTTATTGTACATAGGTGACGCGGGATACCGCGCTGAAAAAAGTGAGGAATAGCCGAGAAATATCGTGGCCGGAGCAGAAAAAGCTGCTCTCGGGGAAACGCAAGCAACAACATTATATAGTGGTGATGGCGCGATGTCAATCCTATATATTGCGTATTGAGAAAAATAATAGGAATTGTTACCGATAGAATTAGTATAGATTGGTCTGCCCGAAATGTCAATAGAATCCCAACAAAATGTGCATACTGTGGTGAAATGCACAGCGCGAGGGGAGAATCTATTGCGGGGACGGTATTGGGGAATAGCGCTCTACGTCTTTTTGGATTATTTGGCAGGCGCATGCTACCACAATTTTGTGCCGCTCTTTTTCGCGGAAAAGGGCATGTCGGTCGCCCAAATCGGATTGTTGGTCGGTTTAGGGCCGCTGGCCGCCATGGCGCTCCAATCGTTCTGGGGCTTTTTGAGCGACCGCAGCCCCACCAAGAATCGTGTGCATCTGCTGCTCCTGGGCGGGTCGATCGGCGCGCTGCTGCTGTATATTCCGGCACAGGGTTTGGCCGCGCTGCTAGGAGCGGTGGCGCTCTACGGCTGCTTCAGCACCTCGGTGACGCCCATGGGTGAAACCATCGTGCTCGAGCACCTGGAATGCCAGGGAAAGAAATTCGGGCCGCTGCGCGTATGGGGGACGGTGGCATTCGCGGCGGGCGCGCAGCTCACCGGGCTGATTATGCAGGGCGAGGCGCTGCGCTTCGTATGGGTGGCGGTGGGCGCGTACCTGCTGGCGGCGGCGGCCTCGCTGCTGCTGCCGCGCATGCCGGGCGGCGGGCAGGCGCGCAAGAAGACGAGCTGGAAGCCGCTGCTTTCCCGACCAGCCCTGTGGCTGTTGTGGGCGTTGGGCGCGGTGCTGCAATGGACGCAAGGGCTCTATTTTTCCTGCTTTGCGCTGTACTTTACGGGTCAGTTGGGAGGCAGCAAGACGCTGCTCGGCGTGGCGGTGGTGGTGGCGTCGCTTGCAGAGATCCCCTTCCTGCTCTGCGCAGATCGGCTGTATGAGCGTTTCGGAGCGCGCAAGCTGGTGCTGTGCGCCGGGATCGCGATGGCGCTGCGCTGGGGGTTGCTGGGGTTGCTGCGCGGCGTGGGCGGGGTGATTGCCTCGCAAGCACTCAACGGCGCGGGGCTGATCGTGCTTTCCTTTTGCATGGTGAAGTACGTGCAGCGCACCGTGCCCGCCGAGCTCAAGGCGCGGGGGCAAATGCTGACCTCCGGGGTGACATTCGGGCTGGGTCGCGGGCTGGTGGGGCCGGCGGGTTGGCTGCTGGCGCGCGCCTTTCCCGGCATTGCGCCCGTCTTTTTTGTGACGGCGGCGGTGGCGCTTGCGGCCACGCTGGGTATCGGGTTGCCGTTGCTGCGCATGCCTGCCGAGCCGGAAATCATATGTCCATAAAAAAAGAGAGGGCTGATTCCCTCTCAAAAGAAGATGTATGGATTACACCAGCCGCAGTCCATCCTCTTTTTGCTCGGCATCGTAGCGCTCCATGAGGGCCTTGATGCGATCCCACGGGTTGAGCAGGCCGGAAAGCGAGCGATCGTGGTTGAGGGTGGCGATGATGTAGGACATGTACTTGGAAAGATCGGCCTCGATATACCAAGGCGCGGCGCGAAGCTGCGGCGTGCGGTAGGTGAGGTTGGTGGACAGCACCTTGGTGATGATGCCCTCCTCATAGGCGCGATCGAAAGCGGCCATGCCATCGGTAAAGAAGGCGAAGGTGCAGGCGGCGTAGATGCGGTTTGCGCGACGGGCCTTGAGCTCGCGGGCCAGGTCGAGCACGGAATCGCCGGAGGAGATCATGTCGTCGGCTACGAAGATATCCTTGCCCTCTACGTCGTCGCCCAGGTACTCGTGCTTGATGATGGGGTTGCGGCCATTGACCACGCGCGTGTAATCGCGCCGCTTGTAGAAGAGGCCCATGTCCAGCCCCAGCACGGAGGAATAGTAGATATTGCGATCGAGCGCGCCTTCGTCGGGGGAGATGATCATCATGTGCTCGCGGTCGATGCGCAGATCCTTCTCGCTGCGGAGCAGGGCCTTGAGCATCTGGTATGGCGGCATGACGCTCTCGAAGCCGGTGAGCGGCACGGCGTTTTGCACGCGCGGATCGTGCGCGTCGAAGGTGATGATGTTCTCGACGCCCATGCTCTCCAGCTCCTGCAAGGCCAGCGCGCAGTCCAGCGATTCGCGGCCGGTGCGCCGATGCTGGCGGGATTCGTAGAGCAGGGGCATGATCACGTTGATGCGCTTGGCCTTGCCGCCCACCGCCGCAATGATGCGCTTAAGGTCGGCAAAGTGCTCATCGGGCGCGAGGGGTACTTCGTGACCATAGAGGTTGTAGGTGCAGTTGTACGCCCCAACATCCGCGATGATGTATAGATCGTAGCCGCGCACCGTACTCTTTAGCATGCCCTTCGCTTCGCCAGTGCCGAAGCGGGGACAAACAGCATCCAGCAGGTAGCTGGATGTGTTGGCGCCTGCGTAGGTGTGCAGCACGTCGTCCTCTTCTTTGGCGTTTTGCCATTGCATGAGGTAGCTGTTGATTCGTTGCCCCATTTCCTCGCAACCGCGCATTGCAATAATGCCCAGAGGTGCTACGGGCAAGGTGGGGTACTTTTGTGTGGCGGCTCCGCTCAGTGGATCAGACATCGCACTCACCCTTTACGCTTTTTGATCGTTCGGCTTTGAGCAGGACTATTATACCGTATTCGCGCCGTAAAGGAAATGCCCCAAATTGCGAAATGCATACTTTTTCCGCACATCATGCTATAATACAGGGGAAGCAATTATGATTCGCCATGGTTTTCGGGCATTGACGCTATGTTTTTGGGAGGAATGACCGTGCAAAAACAGGGATCGAGGCGAATTGTACTAACGGGCGGAGGCACCGCGGGCCACGTGACGCCCAATCTGGCGCTCATACCGCATCTGCAGAAGGACGGCTGGGAAATCCACTATATCGGCACCAGCCAGGGCATCGAGCGCGAGCTGGTGGAACCGGTGGCGGGCGTGACCTACCATGCCGTGCGTTCGGGCAAGCTGCGGCGCTATTTTTCCCTGAAAAATTTAACCGATCCCTTCCGCGTGGTGGTCGGCGCTTGGGAGGCGCAGAGCATCATCGGCAAGCTCAAGCCGCAGCTGGTGTTCGCCAAGGGCGGGTTTGTATCGGTACCGGTGGCGTATGGGGCGTGGATGCACCGCGTGCCGCTGATACTGCACGAAAGCGATATCACGCCCGGACTCGCGAACCGGCTTTGCGCGCCGGTGGCCCGGGTGGTGTGCACCACCTTCCCGGAGGCGGCCCGGGCGATGGGGGAAAAAGGGGTGTGCACCGGCACGCCGCTACGCCCCGAGCTGCTCAAGGGCAGGCGCGCCGAAGGCTTGGCGCTTTGCGGATTCACGGCGGAGAAGCCGGTGCTCATGATGATCGGCGGAAGCCTGGGAGCGGCCTCGGTCAATGCGGTGCTGCGCGCCGCGCTGCCGCAACTCACGTCGAATTTTCAGGTGCTGCACGTGTGCGGCAAGGGCAACCTGGAGGCTTCGCTGGAGGGCACGCCCGGCTACCGGCAGTTTGAATACCTCAAGGAGGAGCTGCCCCACGCCTATGCGGCGGCCGATCTGCTGCTTTCCCGCGCGGGGTCGAATACGCTGAGCGAGATTTTGGCGCTCTGTAAACCCGCGCTGCTGGTGCCCTACCCGGCCACGGCCAGCCGGGGCGACCAAATTCTGAACGCGCAATCGATGCAGGAGCGCGGGCTGGCGAGCGTCCTTCTGCAGGAGAAGCTCACGCCCGAGGCGCTCGTGGCTGCGCTGGGGGAGCTCTACGCCCAGCGGGGCCGCTATATCGAAGCCATGGAGCATATCGAGAACGGGGACGGTACCCACGACGTGCTGGAGCAAATCGAAAAGGTGATCGCGGGGCGGTAGCGCTTGCGTTTTTCCAGAAAAATGGATACAATAGGGTATCCATTTTTTTGTGGAGGTACATTCATGTTCGAATTTCACTTTGCGTTCGTCGCGGACGATATGAGCGTGCTGCGAAACTATCTGACCTTTGATGCGCCGAGAAACAAAAAGATGATGTTTCGAAAGCGTTTCTTTGAACCGGTTATCCTTTTTCTGGCGGGGTGCGTGTTCGGTATGCAGTATCGGGTTCCCGGCCATATTTTTGCCATCGGCGCGGCGATCACGCTGGCCTGGATCCTTGGCTACAGAAGAATGAAAATCGCCCAAATGCGCGATTACGCCAAGCGGCTGGCGGTGTATGGCGAAATCATGTATTCAAAGGATACGTGCTGGCGCTTTGAAGAAAGCGAGTTTGTCTTTCAGGATGATTGGCGCAGGGTGACCGCACGCTACGCAATGCTGTTGCATGTCGAATCGGATGAAAGCGCCGTCTATCTTTACGATATGGATTACTTAGCGCACTCCATTCCTGTTCGCGCCTTTGCGAATCCGGAGGAGAAGGTGCGCTTCGAGGCATTCATCCGGGCCAAGATCGATGAAGCGAAGGCGGAACGGGAGGCCGCGAAAGAGGCGACCAAGCAATACGAAATCGATCAATACGAAGCCAATCGACGTGGGGCGAATCCGCGCGAAGCCAAGGCAGAATGATGCGATTTATGCGATGAAAAAAGGCAAGGCCGTCAGCGTTTGGAGGTCTTGCCTTTTTTTGGAATACTTTATCGAAATGCTTTATCGAAATGCTTTTTCGGAAGGTCTTGCCGCTATGCGGATCCTATGCCCGGTGCTTGGCCACGATATCCTGCATGGCCTCCACCACGTACTGCGCATCGGGGAGCGACAGGCCGGAATAGAGGGGCAGCGAGATTTCGTGATTGAAGAACGCTTCGGTGCGCGGGAAATCGCCTTCCTTGTAGCCGAAACGCTGGCGATAGGCGCTCATCAGGTGCACCGGGATGAAGTGCACAGCGGTGCCTATGTTGCGCTCCGCAAGCTCGACGAGGAACTGATCGCGATCGATGCGCAGCGCTCCCGGCGTGAGGCGCAGCACGTACAGATGCTTGCTGTGGGTGCTGTAGTCCGGGTTCTTTTGCAGGGTGAATTCGGGCATGGGGCCGAACGCTTCATCGTAGAGCTTCACGACCTTCATGCGCTGCTCCTGCATTTCGGGCATGCGCCTGAGCTGAACCAAGCCCAGCGCCGCCTGGATATCGAACATGTTGTACTTGAAGCCCGGCTCCTCCACGTCGTAGCGCCAGGTGCCGCCCTTGCCGTAGCGGTTCCAGGCGTTGGCGCTCATGCCGTGGCTCACCAGCACGCGCGCGCGCTGCGCGATGGCTTCGCTTTCGGTCACCAGCATGCCGCCCTCGCCGGTGGCCAAATTCTTGGTGGCATAGAAGCTGAACGAGGCGGTACCGGGCACCGCATGGCCGATCAGGTGACCGTTGTGGCGCGTTTCCACGGCGTGCGCAGCATCTTCGGATACGAACAGGCCGTGCTTCTCGGCCAGCGCGTAGATGCGATCGAGATCGCAGGCCATGCCCGAATAGTGCACCGGCACGATGGCCTTGGTGTGCGGCGTGATGGCGGCCTCGATTGCGTCGACATCGATGCAGGCGGTGTCGGGCTCGATATCCACGAACACCGGCTTCGCGCCCACGTGCAGGATGGTGTTGGCCGAGGCGCAGAAGGTGTACGGCGTGGTGATTACCTCGTCGCCGGGGCCGATGTTGGCGGTGATCAGCGCTATGTGCAGCGCGGCGGTGGCGCTATTCATGCCCACGGCGTACTTGGCGCCCACGTACTCGGCGAAGGCCTTCTCGAAGGCGATGGTGCGCGGCCCTTTGGCCCACCAGCCCGAGCGTACCGCGTCGGCGATTTCGTCCAGCTCCTGCTGGCTGATGTCCGGCAGGCAAAAGGGCAAAAACTCCTTGCGCACAACGAACTCTGACATGCCGTACCTCCCATATGTGATGTAGGTGAATGAAAAATGGATTTATACCCATTCCAACAACGTTTTGCCACAATCCAGCGGATCTTTATCCGATCGGCGTTGTCGTGCCTCGGTCAGCGTAGCTGCTGGCTACGCCTCCTTCGGACTCCTAGCCGAACGTAAAAATCTCTCGCTGGCTTATT
>JAVBLJ010000054.1:0-104784 GCA_031553615.1 Eubacteriales bacterium | reverse complement strand
ATACCAATTCCAATTAGGTTTTGCCAATAAGCCAGCGAGAGATTTTTACGTTCGGCTAGGAGTCCGAAGGAGGCGTAGCCAGCAGCTACGCTGACCGAGGCACGACAACGCCGATCGGAAAAAGATCCGTTGGATTGTGGCAAAACGTAGTTGGAATTGGTATAAGAGGTTTCGTGTTAGCGATGCACTCGCACGTCAAAGGGGATCTTCTCTGATTGTAGCATACTTCCAGCTTCGCCTATACCTTTTTCGCGGGAAAGGCACGGGAAGCGAGCGCTCCCCGTGCCTTTTGCCGAGCGATTAGACGGAGCGGATATACATGCTTCCGCTCATGATGGCGACCATGCTCTTGGTTACATCCGGGACGGTGACGTCCTTGTGGAAGATCATCATGAGCCTGGATCCCGCAGAAACCGGAACGTTCAAGTCGTTTACGATCACTTCGAATATTTTTCCCTTTGGTATGGTGCCGCTCAGCGCGGGCGTCAAGATGACCTTCGTCTCGGGAATGCCCACGAAGCTGGGGTTGTTCCTCTTGTTGAACACCTGTGCATACAGATTGGCGGAAGCGGTGCCAAGATCAACATTTTCAGGGATCATCACCGAAAAGCCCATGTCGGTAATCACCATGTCCCGCGCGATGAAAAACGGGTGCGCCGCGAGGAGGCCGTCGATGACCGCCAGTTCCCCGCCGATGATCGGATGCGGGCACTCGCCGATCTGGCCAAAGCCTAGCGTATAGGGATGCTGGTTGGGATCCATATAGATCGCGAAAGGCACGCCGCTGGCATAGGGGATAATGTCGGACGAGTCGACGCCAGCGGGACCCTCGGGACCGGCGGGGCCGACCTCGCCCTGCGGGCCGGCGGGGCCGAGTGTGCCCTGCGGGCCGGCGGGGCCAGTGGGGCCGGTTTCGCCTCGAATACCCTGCGGGCCAGTGGGGCCTGCGGGGCCAGCGGGGCCGGTTTCGCCCTGGTTGCCCTGCGGGCCGGCGGGGCCTGCCGGGCCCTGGAGACCCTGCGGGCCTGCGGGGCCAGCGGGGCCGGTTTCGCCCTGGTTGCCCTGCGGGCCAGCGGGGCCAGTGGAGCCGCTATCACCTTGGAGGCCTCGCGGGCCAGCGGGGCCGGTTTCGCCCTGCAGACCTTGCGGGCCTGACGGACCTGCCGGGCCTGCCGGGCCTGCCGGGCCATCCTCGCCTTGCTCACCCTGCGGGCCGGTCGCGCCGGGAATGCCCTGTGGGCCTGTGGGGCCTGTGGGGCCGATCGGGCCGGTGCGTCCTACTGGACCTGCCGGACCCGCGGGGCCTGCCGGGCCCTGGAGGCCTTGACTGCCTTGCGGACCGATCGGACCTGCCGGGCCAGGCTGGCCGATGGGACCGGGCTGACCGGTGGGGCCCTGCGGACCGGCGGGACCCAATGGACCGGGCATGCCCGGCTTTCCGGGACAGCCTCTCGGCCCCATCGGACCCATCGGGCCGGGGCAGCAGCAAGAGTCATTTGTACAGCCGTCGCCGTCACAGCAGCACCGATTGTTATTATCATAACACATATTATTTCCTCTTTTCAAAAGGCAGCGTTGTTTGTGGTCGGCAAATGTCATGCCTCGTTATACAATATGCGTAATCCCGAACTTTGTTAATGCCGGGCTTGGGAAAATATCCGGAGTGCCCAGGCGGTACCGAACTTCTTCTTGCGCTTTGAATACTATGAAAAGGAGGAGGGCTCTCGAAAACTTTGACAATGGTGCAACTCCCTCCTTTTCAGAAAGGAGAACACATATGCGCAACGAACTCAATAACGATTGCGACTGCGGCGGTTGTGACGGTTGCGGTTATGAGTATGTGAATATTCCGGTACCTCGCGGCCCGCGTGGGTGCATGGGCAAGCCCGGCCCGGAGGGTCCGCCTGGCCCTGAAGGGCCCGTGGGGCTGCCCGGCCCGCAGGGCGAAGCGGGGCCGATAGGACCGCCCGGCGTCCGGGGCGCGCAAGGGCCCGAGGGCATACAGGGCCCGCCCGGAACGGCAGGGCCGCAGGGTGAGGATGGCGTACAGGGGCCAATAGGGCCGATGGGCCCGATGGGTTCTGCTGGTCCGACCGGCGCGACCGGGCGACCCGGCCCGGCAGGCCCGACCGGCGCAACCGGTTCGGCGGGAGCGCAAGGCGTGGAAGGACCGCCGGGTCCGCAAGGCCCCACAGGAGCACCGGGTCCGGCAGGTCCGATGGGTCCGCAAGGCGAACCGGGCCCACAGGGTGAACCGGGTCCACAAGGCGAGCCGGGCGTTGTCCCTGTGCCGAGCTACGCCAGCATTTACTGCTCGCTCGAACTCCAAACGCAGGTCTACAACGAAAATGATCTGGTTCTATTTAACAGCGTGGGTGTCCTTTCGGGCAACGCGATCAGTTTCACCCCGACTTCGACGGACATCATCCTTGCCCCCAACCGCGTTTTCAGCGTATCCTTCGAGGGCGCCATCGACACGGTAGACAACCAAGCGGGATCATCGATCAACCTTTTGCTGAACGGCAGCAATATCCCGGGCACCGGCGCTGCCATCGATGTCAACCGGGCGGAAGGCCGGGTGGGCTCGACCACCCTGGCGACCTCGGCGATTTTTGTGACGCCTGGCGGCGAAAACAGTGCGCTCAGCGTGCACTTTGGCCAAACGGATCCGACGCGGATGATTGGCCCGATCATCAACATTTTTACCATCATGTAAACGTGCAATCATCGCTTGCGAAATGGGCTGGGCTCCGCACCCGCGTGTGGGAGTCCAGCCCTCGTGTTGTCTGCGTCGCGGCTCGGGATGGCTATCTTTGAAACTGGTACAACGCTCGGGGGCTGGGTCAGGTATAAGCGCATGAAAGCGGGGCAGCCGAATTTTGATTCGACTGCCCCGCTTTTTTCGGTTAAATCATAAAGCGTCGTTTGCCAGCACTAGCGCTAGCGCCGCCTCAAATGCCGCATCCCGTTCTGCCGTCCGTTTCTTCGGCCCGCGCATTCTGCCGCCTGCTTGGCATACACTCGGGCTGCATTCGGAATTTATTTCCATTATATCATCTGACGCGGTGTATGGCCATCCCCGAAAATCCGCCGCGCACACAAAAAGGTTTGAACGTCCCTTCGCCCATTAATAGAATTGATCACTTCATCCCTTAGCGAGGCAAAGCGGAAGCCCCATCAAACATTGGCGCTAGAGTTGGGAGCAGGCGCATTGTCAATGGCCTAAATGATCTCTAAGTCGTCACAGCTTCCCAGGGCGGGAACCCGTTTTGCGGGCCGATCCTGATACCAGAAGGCCACGGAGGCCAGATCATCCTGGAGTGGGAGATATCTCCCGCCGCTGCGCCAGCCTAACGCCTGTATGGTTACACGAATTTTGTTCTCAAAGTAGATCGGATCCGTCAGATGCCAGCGATACATCGCGAAGCGCGTCTGCGAGCGATAGGTGCCATCCGGCCGGATGATCTGCGGCAATCCCGCGTAAGCTGTGGAGAATGCTTCGTATTGATGCGTCTTTTGGTTCTCGAAGTTATACGACCCACAGAAATAGTCCTCGGTGCCGGTGCCGCAAATGGTTGGATGCTCTGCGTCGCCGTCCAGAAAGAATTTGATCTCGCCCTCGCCCCACCATCCGGCATTGTTCACGCCCCAGAGCATATACGTGCCGACATAATGCCCCTTGCCTTCTACCGCGTCCAATATGGTGTAATCCGTTGCGTAGGGGAGCGGATTGGTTCTGCGGAATTGCGCGTGGAAATAACCGGCATCCTTTTCTACGGGCTTGAGCACATACGTAATCTGATAATAGACCGTCACGCGATCGGGGTTTCTGTTCTCCAGCGTGATGCGGCAGTTCTTTCTGAAGGGCATATTCCAATAGCAGTTAAAGGCGCTGCCGGGGTTTACGCAGATCGCCAGCGAATTGACATGCGCATACTCACCCCAGCCGCAGGCGAAGAAATCGCCCAGGGGACATTCAACCGAGGGAACCATGGAATCGTCCCAATAAAAGCGAAGAATCTGGTTCCGCAGCGTGCCGGTGGGGGTTAGCCAAATGTGTCGAATCTCGCCAGGGCCGTCCATGCTTGCAAGCTCAAGCGTCTCGCCGGGCTCGATGTGCAAATAAGGATTCACCTTCCAGCCGGTGCCAAGGTCGCGCGCCGCCGCACAGGCCGTACCCTCTTCCAGTGGAATCCGTGCCCCCATACCCGGTTCGCCTGTTCTGTTTTCCGGGCAAATGGATCGGGTCTGATATCCGTGTAGTTTCGTTAGATCGTGCATCATCGTCACAGTGTTTCTCCTTTACTTACCCGTCATTGTGCAGATTGTCCTAGCAGATTTCCATACCTTTCGGCTACGTAGAGGCAGGCCTCCGCCGCCGCACCGTTTCCCCAGTCAAAGATCGTGAACTCGCCAATCCCCAAATCTTCCGCGTTCGCATACCCGCCGTGCGCATAGTTCTCCATCATGAACCCATAATCGTCTTCGCCTAAAAAGGGCCAGCGCTTTTCCCATTGGGCCACCACTTCGGGATTCTCGGGGCAATACATCATCGAGAACGAAGCCCGCAGCGCCGCGTATCCGCGTTCTATGTATTCCTGACGTCCCGTCTCTCTTCCATAGGCGATAATGAGGGGTGCGAACAAGCTTTGGCGCGCATCGTTCAATTCGCCGTCGCAATTCATCACGCCAAAGCCGCCAACGGTCATCACCGGCATTCCTTCCGGCTGGAAAGAGCTTTGCAGCATCAGCATTTCATCCAGGCAACGCACGCCGTGGGAAAGATGCGCCTCTTCCCCTGTCACCTGATAGCACCGCAACAGCGCTTCCGCCAGATAAAACATCGAAAGAGAGTTTTGCTTGTACAGGCCATTTCGCTTCACCCGTTTGCCAAGCAGCGTTTCCGCGCCATAGCGGCAGCAAGACCAATAGGTCTCGAAGTCTTCCCAACGGCCCTCCGGCAACACCTCCTTCACGAGCACCTCCAGGGCCTTGAGCGCGCTTTCGCGGTAGCGCGGATCGCTGGTTTCTTCCCAGAGCAACAGCAGGAAGGTGGCGGAGGCGGCGCTTTCGGGAGATTGGCGAAGCGCTGGGAGCACGGCCCAGGTGTCCTTGTCCAGCCAAGCCGGGAAGTATCCCGCCTCATCTTGCAACGCAAGCAATGCCTCGGCGTACCGCTTGGCATAGTCCACCAGCCGATTGTCCGGCTCCAATTCTCGGTGCCAGCGCAGCATGTAGAGCGCCGTCCAGCTCATGTCCAATATATGGTACGGAGAGGATGCAATGTCCGTGGACACTGGATTGCGGTTGCTGTTTCCGAAGTAATGATGCGACCAGTCAAGGGGTTTACGCACCTCGACACCATCGATTTGCATCATTTGATCGGGCACAGCAATGACGGAGCAGAACAGCCCGTCTTTTTGCGGGAAATGAAGCGCCAACTCCTTTGTCATGCGGGCCTTTTCGAGCAGTGCCCCATCGCCGGTCTTACTTGCATAGCGGAACGTGCCCATGGCGGAGCGCAAGGAACAAAACCAAGCCTGATTCCAGATCGACAAGGGTTCGCGTATGGAATGCGGCTTGCCGTAGCGCCTGCTTTGGTGGACGGTGACAATGAACTGGGGCGCACCGACGGGAACGCCGTCCAGCTCAAATTGCTGCAGCACCGGATCGCGCCATTTGTCAAAGGCCCAAGCGTACGTGCGCGCTATGTATTTTTCCAGCGATGCGTAGGGGGCGAGCAGGTGCATCTGCTTGCTTCCATATCTGCGCCAGAAATAAGACAGCACCGCCCGAAACGGATTTTTAGCCTCGTCCCCGGTTAGCGGCATCAGCAGAACCGTGTACGAAAATGCGCCCGTGGGCAGCACCGCCTCATCTGTGCTGCGGTACAGCACATGTGTGTAAACGGTCGTCGTAGCAACGCCAAAGCGCATGATACGGGCCGGCGCGTCAAGGTCCATAATGCGACGGCTGCTCTTTCCGGTTTCGCCGTCGATTCCGGGAAGACAGGCAAGCACTCGCTGGCCATCGCCCATCATGAGCGCGGGAGTTCGATAGACGTGCATATCCACAACGTCGCCGGGTTCGGGGGTCAGGTGAGGGGTCCAGAAGAAATTTGGATCAAACGCCGGAACGATCTGTACCGACCAGCTGCCCACAGGAACAGCGTTCGGCAAATCGGCCGAAAAGGTGCAGGCATACACGCCGGATTCCACCTCGGTTATCGTCCAGCCAACTTCGATGCCGGGAATGGGTGTGAACGAGATCGAGCGGATGAAGGAAGCGAGTTCGGAGGTCGCGGCGCCGAAAGGCTTGGGTATCGTGATCATTGCCTTCCTCCTTGGCTATTTGATGCCGGAAATCATCAGGCCCTTCACAATGTAACGCTGGAAGATTAAGAACAGGATGACTGGCGGCAGGGCAGCCAGCAAGGAACCCGCCAACACCACGCCGTAGTTGTTCACATAAATGCTGTTGTAGGAACGGATCACCTGCATGACTTGCAGATATGCTCCGTTTGTAACGGTCATCGCAGGCCAAAGGAAGCTATTCCAGTAACCCAGGAACGCACCGGTGCCCATGATGACAAAGGGAGACAGCGCATTGGGAATAAAGATGCTCCAATAGATGCGAAAGCGCCCCGCTCCGTCGATCAGCGCCGCCTCTTCCACCGCCATCGGCATATTCAAAAAGAACTGGCGGAAAAAGAAGATGGAATAGGCGTTGGCCAATCCTGGGAAGATCAAGACCGCGTAGCTATCGAGTATGCCCAGTCTGTTCGCAACCACGAAGGAGGTTACCAGAATGGTAATGCCAGGGATGTACATCGTCAGCACCGTAATGCGCCAAAAGAGCCGCTTGAAGGTGAAATCCAAACGAGCATATGCGTAGGCGGCCATGGAGTTCACTGTAACCGACAGCAAGGCCGCGGTCACCGACACAAAGGCGGTGGAGCGCATCGCCCGCCAGAAATAGTACGTCGTGTCCTCAAAAAGCTTGATGTAGTTATCCTGCACCCATTGGGAAGGAAAGAAGCGGAACGCCTTGGATGGCAAAATCTCCTTGTTGATTTTGAAAGAAGAAAGGAACATCCACAGCAAGGGGAAAAGGGAGATCGCGGTCACAACCAAGGCGAGGATGGTAAAGATCACGACGGCGGGCTTCGCTTTCTTTTTTGTCACGCTGAGCATGGTTTCACGCCTCCCTCGCTTATTCATCTTGGGCCTTTTGTGAGCCTATTACCGTAAATACGATGGCATTTAGCATGCCGATGACGATCATCAGCAAGAGCGCTGCCGAGACGGTGTATCCTAGCGAATAGTCGGTGGATTTAAAGTTATTGTATATAAAGACCATCGGCGTCAGTGTGCTGTTGACTGGACCCGCCCCGCTGGTGCCATTGAACATCATAAAAGGCAAATCGAACATCTGCAGAGTGCCGGTCATCAGATTGATCAGTATCAGAATGAAGATATTCTTCATGGAGGGCAGCGTGATGCGAAGCATCTTGGCCAGCTTACCCGCGCCGTCTACCTCCGCCGCCTCGTAGTAGCTTTGCGGTACATTTTGAAGCCCTGCGAACATCACCAATGCGCTGTACCCGAATCCCATCCAGAGGCTGGTGATTGAAATAGATACTTTGGAAAGCAGGGGCTCCGCCAGAAAACCAATGCGCTTGCCGCCCAATTGGCGTACAATCGAATTGAGAATGCCGCCCTGGTAATGAAAGATAAACAGGAAAATCACGGAAGCCACCACGCCGGAGATGACCGTGGGGACATAGATGGCCGTCTTGATGAAAGCGCCAAACCGCTGGTTCATTCCTTTTAGCACATGCGCGAATAGGAAGGTAAGGACGAACTGAGCGGGCACAATTACGATCACGAACCAGCCGATATTGGTTAGGGACATGCGAAACAGCGGATTGGTCAGCACCATACGGAAATTCTTGAAGCCCACAAATATCGAATCCAGGTACAGCCGCCAGTCATAAAAGCTTTTCTGCACCGCCATCACCAGGGGAACCAATACAAAGATGGCCAGCAGCGCCAACGAAGGCAGTATCATCAGGTAGCCGGTTACGTGATCTAGTCGCTTGGTGGAGGAGAGCTGCACGTGCTTTTCCCTTGCCACAGAGGCACCCCCTTTGCGAGACTAATACCAATCGGAGCCAAAACATTGAAAGGAACCGCAAGGGTAAAGAGGCTTGGCGGCTTTCAAGATTTCAGCCGTCGCATAATACCAATTCCAATTAGGTTTTGCCAATAAGCCAGCGAGAGATTTTATCGTTCGGCTAGGAGTCCGAAGGAGGCGTAGCCAGCAGCTACGCTGACCGAGGCACGACAACGCCGATCGGAAATAGATCCGCTGGATTGTGGCTAAACGTAGTTGGAATGGGTATAAGGCAGGGGGAGAACATCCCCGTTCTCCCCCTGCCGACCTTGTGTCTATTTGGCTTTGGACAGGCTGGCGTCGACGATGTACTTGTTGATTTCTGCGGCAGCGTTGGTCAGCGCATCCTCCACCGGAACGCCTTCGATGACTACCTTGTTGAGAGCGGCCAGCATAAAGCTGCTGATCTCCCAGGGATAGGTGGGTTCGGCAATGCCGTAGGGGATGACATCGGCTGCCACAGCCTGCATCCATTCATCCTCGGTGGCGGCGGTGTTGGCCACCAGATACGCATCTACCGACTTGCGCACTGCGTACTTGGAGAAGTTGGAGGCTACAAAGAACGCAGCGGGACGGGAAGGATCATCGGCCAGCAGCCAGGTGATGAAGGCTGCGGCGGCCTCGGGATTCTTGGAAGAGGAATCGATCTGATAGGTCCATCCGCCCATGGTTGAGTGGAACGGGCTGCCATCCTCGGTGGGCACGGCGGCTACGCCGATCTTATCCAGCATGTCCGCGTAGGCCTCGTCGCTACGCAGAGCGCCGATGCCCCAGGAGCCGGAGAAGGCAATGGCGACGCTCTCGTTCGCTACCAGCGCCGCGGAGTTGTTGTAATGATCTAGCGCCTGGGCGGGAGCGGACTCGTCGGCATAGAGCTGCGCGATGTACTTCGCAAGGCCGGCATAGTCCTCGGTTTGTGCGGCGGACCAATCATCGGAGATCGGCCAGTGGCCGCCTGCAGTGTACTCCCATCCCCAAAGGGACCAGTCCAGGGTCATGGTGGTGCCAAACATTTCGTCGGTGGTCAGGGCCTTCGCCATCGCGATGTGCTCTGCCCAGGTCTTTGGCGGAGCGTCGTAACCGGCCGCGGCCAGCAGGTCCTTGCGATAGTACATCACTGCACCGGGCTCTACCAGATGGGGATAGCCGTACACTTCTCCATCGACCGTAACCCACCCGCGCACATTGTCGTACAGATCGTCGTAAGCTTCAGCGGGAATCAGGTTCTTCGTGGGCAGGCTGTATCCCTCGCGCACATCGGAGGCCAGGTTGGAATAGTTGAGCAGATAAATGTCCGGAGCGGTTCCGGCGGCACGGGCGGCGGTCATTTTTTCCACCCAAGCAGTCCCGTCTACGAACTCCAGGGTGACGTGGACGCTCTCGGATTGCTCGTTGAAAGCGTCGACCATGGTCTTGGTCCATTCCTGATCATACTCTTCCCAAAGGTACTTCCAGAAGACCACTTCGGTCTTTCCGTTGTCGGCCGCCATGGCGGGCACGGCAAACACCGACAGGACAATGGCCAGGGCAAGTACGATCGATAGCAACTTCCTCATTTTTGTGCCTCCTCTTTTATTTGATCTCAAGCATGTACAGCGTATACGGGGCGAGCTCCAGGGTAATGGCCCGCACCTTTCCAGGCTGCAGCACGCCTAAATCCGCGATTTGGGGGAGTTCCTGGTCAAAACCCGACAGCATGGAAACCTTCTTTTCGCCTTCGCTGAGGCGCAGAACCTGGTGGGAAAGATCGAATGTCAAGGTGTGGGCCTTGTCGTGCGCGTTGGATAGGAATAGCGCGTAGCTTCCCTCCGGGCTTACATAGGCGCTGGTAAGCACTGCCGGTTGCTTGATGTCGCCGCTGGCTTTGTAGGAGGAATCTCCCTGGCCGTGGTTGTAGTGGTACCAGTGAAAAAACACCTTCGGAATCTCGATGGCGGGCTCCACCGTCATGGTTCCATAGGCCCAATAAGGATTGGCCGGACCGGTGCGTGCCCCGGCAAAGCTCTTGACGTATAGCGCGCGGTCCGCACTGTACGCGTTGTGCTGGGGATCAAACCGGAAATAGTGCTCCTCTGGGCTGTTTTCCTGGCCGTTGAGCTCTTCCATAGGGCTATATTCGTGGTTGATTTCGTACAGCCCACCCCACAGGTACACGCGGGAAACGATGGAATAGAAGTAATCGCCGGTTTCCGCCACCAGCTTCCCCCAGCCGTCCAGGCGCACGGTGCCCATCTCATGGTACACATAGTCGAACAGAGGGATCATCTGGGCCGTGCCCTTGCGCATCTGTTGCCGGAAAGGCCAAGTCTCCAGCGTGGAAGAGGGCTGCGCCCATGCCCGCGCTTGATAGTAATCGAGCTCACCAAGCAGGGTTTCGTTCATCATTTCCGTGCCCAGCGGAACATACTTTTTCGCCTCGGCGCACAACGCTTGCTGGGTTTCTTGGTAAACGGTTTGATATCCTTCGGTAATCTCGTGCCCACCGCCTGGGGTGTGTCCATGCTTATCCGAAAGGCATATTTTGATAAGGTTATTTGCCGAAATGTCGTAGTACATGGCGTCCATCTGGGCTTCCTTCATCATCTGCACATTCTTATCGCGGTGGAACGCTACGGTGAAGGGATCCGCCGGGCATAGCATGTTGAAGGTATATGCGTCATGACTAAAGGTGGGCGACGGAAATTTTTGCAGATGACTCATCAGTTTCTTGGCATCGCTCTTGTCCAGCCCCACCAAGAAATCGAACTCGAAGGGCGCGTAATAGTCGCCGCCCTTCCGGATGTTCTCCAGGTTGTTTTGGTTGAATTTGGTGGGTAGCCAGTCCTGCAGCCCCCCCGGAACGCTGTTATAGAAATTCTGCTGCGTGTTGGCCCAGTCTGGCCCGAGGATGTGAAAGCCCTTTGTCCCTATATCCAGCCTGTATTGATCCAGCCACTGGGTACGGTCCGCGCCCGCGTTGATGCCAAAGGTGGCATAGCCTACGTCCTCAAGCAGCCAATCGGCCTTTTGATCCTCCGCCCGCTCGATAGCCAGACCGCGGCGGCACCACTTTTGCGATAGTGCCCACGGCTTGTATAGTTCCGCAGCCTCTCGCCAGCCTCCCGGCCCCATGAAACGGATATGGAATTCGTAGGGCATTTCGATGGTCACTTCACTGCCGATTTCTTCATAGCCGGTCATGTGACTGATTACCAGGGCGCCATTTTGGGTGTAGGCATTGAACCACTTCTGGTGGGCATCGCCGTCTAAGGCGGCGAAATACAGGCCTCCCGCATTTTCTTCGTAATAGGCGCAGAACTGCATCGACGCGCCGGAAAAGCTTTCCGGATAAGGCGCGTACCGCAGTCCGCCGGTCGCGGGCAAACACGACTGTGGATCTTGGAATAATACTCCGGTAGCATAAGGATGCGCCAGATAACCCCGCTTCCCGTAATCCGCCAGCGAGCCGACGATTGGGTATTCAAACGCGCGAATATGCGATTTCTCACGGTTGACGAGGCTGGCTTGAAAAGAGACGCCATCCTCCAGTAAGGCTATGTTGGCGGTTAACGTTGCATCGGGCATATCCCAATGCAAGGTGCAACCTTCCGCCGCCATGCTTACCACGGAGAATACGGCCTCGGTCTCTTGCATTTCGGTGGCGGCGGAAACCAGGAATGCCGGGGTGGACTTGTCATCCTTCACATAGGCGCGATCCCGCTGCTTATCAAACAGCTCCAGTATACGCCCGTCCACTTCGGAAAGCGTAACGCGAACCGCATCGTTTTCGAGTGTCAAGTGTCCCCCTCCTTTTTCCTCCGTGCAAGCAACCAGTGCAACGAATGACATCGATGCCACAACCAGGAAAAAAACAATCTGCTTCAATCTATGCCCACTCATTGTAGCTGGCCTCCTTCATCCGAGACGTTGTGCAAGGCAATGTTCATTGTGCTCATATTCAATCGGAAGAATAGGCAATTGTGGTGAATCTAGCCTTTCGAGGCGTGCACGAGAGAGCGGTGTTTTCACTCGATCTCATGCGTTGCCTAGCAATGTAAGTTAACGAGAAAAAGGGTGGTAACATCGATGCCATGCGACAATCATACCAAAAGCACACAGGAGTGTCAATCTGTTTTCTACAAAAGAAAGGTCACTTTGTGAGGCTTCTGCTGGAGTCCCGCAGACACAGCTCCGGCGTAAGGCGGATGGTTCTTTTTTCAGTGCGACCGTGGAGGATGCGCTCCATCAGCAATGTGGCTGCATGCCGCCCGATTTCCTCCTCCTTCATAACGATGGTGGACAATTCCGGTGTCGTACAGGTGGAAAGGTCGGTATTGTCCATGCCGATGATGGCGATATCTTCGGGTATGTTCATCTGATGCTGCTGGCACACTTTCAGTGCTCCCAAAGCCATCAGGTCATTGGCCACCACCAGAGCATCCGGCACTGCATTCGCAGCGATCATTTCGGCCATGGCGATCTCTCCGCTGGCCCGGGAAAAATCCCCTTCCTTTAGGTAGCGCTGATCAATGGCCAAATTGCTTTCATTCATGGCCTTGATAAAGCCGGAGAAGCGCTCTCTCCCGGTCTGAATGGCGGTGTCTCCGCCAATGTAGCCGATGCGGCGATATCCGCTCTCGATCAGGTACTTGCAGGCCATCCAAATGCCTTCGAAGGTATCGATGTATACGCAGTCAAAGTGATCCTCCACGCCCAGGGACTGATAGTTGTTGGTCAATACAACCGGCAATTGACTGGCGTTGACCTGGCTGATGTTTTGTTGGTTAAAATCGAAGGATACCAAAATCATGCCGTCCCCATATCCCTCTTTGAGGTTTTGCAGCATGCGTATTTCCATGTCCAATTCGCCGCGGGTATGGCACAGGATGCAGTAATAGCCATGTGCATCAAATATATCGCTCGCGCCCTTGATCATGCCAAAATAAAATGGGTTGTAGATATCCGGTATACAGAACAGTATCTTGTTTGTGCGCTTGTTTTTCAGCGATCTGGCCGCATGGGAGGGCACATAATTCAAGCGCTCAGCCGCAGCGATAATCTTCTCGTAATTTTTTTGACTGCAATACCCGCTCTTGCGTAGTGCGCGCGAGACCGTGGAGGGCGATAGATTTACCTCCTGAGCAATTTCATAGATTGTAGCCATCCATTCATCCCGCTTTCTATTCCATTTCTGGCATCGATATCACAAGAAGGGAAATGCGATCACTTTTGCTGCCTCCAGTATAGAATGAAAATGCGAAACCGTCAATATCTGCGCACGTACGTGCTGAAAAGATGCGCGCTGCAAGGTATAATTCGCGCATTATATTAATCAGTCACGGCCCCATCAATGAACCTGCTTTATGGATGCATTGTTGCATATTTTTCGACCGAGGTGTGGTAAACAGAAGGGGCTCCACAATCGGCGCATTGTGCGGTACATGCTTGCAAGTGCCCGCCCGATGGGCGCACTGTATCGGAGGATTGTTTTATCAGGAAGCAATGATTTGGGCGCGCCGTTACGGCGGTTGGATTGCTTGTACTGGTGTATTGCATCATCGGCAAGGTAACCGGCATTGGCCGTTTTGCGTTGCTGGTTTTCGGGGGTGGGGTTTGGCGTACTTGGCATGCATCTGTAGGAAAAGCAGGGGTAAACGGGGCATGATTGAGCGACATCACCAGGGCCGATAGCTCCTTGTGCCGGTTGTGCTGACGGCCACTTTGATCCTGGACATGTTTTCGGGGGCACATCATTATGGCTCAGCTTGAAACCGGGAAGCTTCAGCAGGAAGTTGCATTCCTGCAAGAGTTTTACGAAAGCACCCCGGATGAGTACAAGGCTGCATATCGTACATCCCAGCAAAAGCACTTGCACGAAAAACGGCTTTAGGAGGCTTGCCTGTGGAATAAGCCCACGCCCAGTATCGGGTCTTGAACCTTGAAAACTACATACGGAGGTACCTCCATTTATGACGAATAAAAATAAGGATAAAAGAGCGCGTAAAATCGAACTTCCCCAGACCATCATTGACGAATTTGCCCGATTCCTCGTGCCAGAGATACGCAAGTACTATGACAGCGAAGAAGGGCAGCGCGAGTTTATTGAATGGCAAAAGAAGCAGGAAGAAAATAAACAGAATGCCTAAGAAAACGAAAGCAGGAGCCGTCTTCGACTGAAATTTGATGGTTCCCGCCTTCGTTCATTTACCCCCTAGTTTCGCCGTGTTGTGTAAGACGGTGCCTAAATTTTTTTACGCAACGCTTTTGAAATTGACGTGCGCAACATATTGCTATGATCATAAGCGGTTGTTGTACTCGACTAAGACATCATAATGCGACGAACAGAGATCTAAGTAATGCTTCCGAAGTTTTTCGTATGGTTCGAGAGGAAATTGAAGTTTTGTGTCCAGATAAAAGCCGTGTTCTTGAGCTATTTGGAGAAGGGTAGCCATATCTTCATAGCCTTCTGCTTCAATGACGGAGTTCCATTCTTCCGAGATGAAATGGATGATCATCAACGATTGATGGACACTTTTCCCTTCAGAAAGTGGATATGGGAAAGAACATCGCATCCCAAAGTGCAGTCTTTCTAGTATATGAGGCAGTTGATTGAGGTCGCTCTTGAGATTGCGTAGATAATCGCGCAACCATTCAAAACGACGTATTGCTTTCTGAGGGAGCCACAGAGAGGAAGGCTGGTACAGGAATTTTTCTACAGAAACTAATAGCGAATCAACCTCGCAGTGGTATATTTGCGGCCCGCCTATACGTGAGCCACTCTCGCGAATCACTTTGGATAATTCATGCTTTAAATCAAGCCCGCCTGTGACAATCGATTTTCTCCGATTGACGACACTTTTCCATATCACTTTAATCGCATAAGCAGCCCCGATAATAATACCATAAGAAACGGGCGAGATGGGACTTTTATTAAGTAACTCCTCGACGGTACTAATGAAATCCATCATGTCATCCCCCGCTCTCTCATCGTTAACACACAGCTAGCTTTGTGAACTTGTTTTCAGAAAATGATACGATTTCATTCCTCCGTATTGAGTTGGCGATCTATTAACAACATTAGTCCGCCTAGTTCATCTTCAAAATACTGATCTTTGCGAAAAGAGAGCTTCTCTGCCAAGGCGACCAGCAACGCTTGAATGCTATGGTGCTGGATATATGAGGATGCTGTGTATTTCTCGCTAATTGCCTGGAGTGTCTGCCTGTCGCTCAACTGCTCACACAGATCTAGGAGAACATCCAATGCTTTAGAATCGAGATATTGTACATCGGTTTCTCTTGCGGTCAGGAAGGCGCTAGTAATATACTGAAGGGCTGATTGTGGATCTTGCGTCCTCAAAGAATATGCTTGATCAAGTCGATAAGCAATTTGTGGGAAAACCTTCTCGGCTATATCGTGTGCTATTTCCGCAAGTTCAGGTTTTCGTTGAGCAACCATCTCCAGTTTTTTGCGAATATCAGCTTTGCTCAACTTTTCCATTGGTTTTTCCTCAGCGGGCGAATGCTGTTCATCATCCTTATCGATTTGGTGGTCATCTTCTGACAGCCCAAGATATTGAGTGCCATTATCTTTATAACTAAGCGGTTCACAATCGGCAGAATCGCGTTCTACCAAATCATCAAGGGATACTTGCAGGGTATCTGCTACTTTGACTAAGGTTTGATAATTTCCGGAATTTCGTCGCATCATTTCATCCAATGTGCGATATTTTACGCCTGCTCGCATCGCAAGCTGAGGGATCGACAAATTTTGGTCTTTTGCAATCTGCCGTATTTTCAGTTTCACTTTTATCCCCCTTGCAAACGAACTTTACTACAACCTATTGACATGTCCTGGGCGGCATGGTACTATATATTGGGAACAGAAAAACGCGCGGGATCTGAAAAAATCTGCGTCTACTGTTCCGTTCAGAAGCCTTTGACAGGGGTCCGCCAAGATCAACCTGTCAGAGGCTATTTATTTACTCTCTTGCCCAGAAGCTAGCTTCTTAATCTGCATTATACATAAAAACTGAGATATGGTCAATAGAGCTCGCTTAAAAATTGAAGAATTAGGAAATTCGTAACATGGAATTCAACTAAACACTCATTGGTTTGGGAGTGTATTCAATAAATTGAATAATTCAGCTTTCCCTCCTTGGACAACCGTAGAGAAATTCCCCGAGTAGCAGGCAGCGCAGGAAACCGATAAGCAAAATATCTGTGTACGCAAAAGCGGGGTAGCCAGACGAATCTGACCACCACGCTTTTCTTTTCCTTTAGAACCACACCGTAACCGCAAAGCCGCCTTTGAAGTAGTAGGTGTTCGTCTTTGGGCCGTTTGGTGGAGGTGAGGGGAATCGAACCCCTGTCCGAAAATCCGTTGAAATGGCTTTCTCCGAGCGCAGCCGTTGTTTTAGGATTCCCCCCTCCGCACGCCCTTACGGCAGGCTTGCGGTTTCGGTAGCTTCATCAATGCCGGCTTCGTCACAAAGCTTGGACGGGCCCGTTCCCTACTAAATTGACGCCGGGATCTCAAGCAGTAGGCGCTTGAGTCCGACGCGCGGCATTAAGCCGCGAAAGCGTAATTGTTGTTGTCAGTTATTGTTTTTCCCCGTTGTTACGCGGTTCAGGGGCCGCGGCTCGCTTACCATATCCCCGATGATCCCCGTCGAAACCAGTACACCCCCATGTGGCGCTGGCGCGCACGAACGGAAACGCTGAGGCGATTTCCGTTCGAGGGTTGGGGTGCGCGCTGAGGCGCGACTCCCGTTGGTCGTTTTTTGTGGGAATGTTTTCCTCCGCTCGGCCCTACGGGCTACGGGCCTGCGGGCCCCTCGTCTACGGAAAACTCCCCGCCCGCCCGGCGAAGCCGTGCGATACGAGTTGATTCGAGGGACTTCGGTCCCTCGAGCTCCCTGGGCTTCGCTTCGCTGGCCCTGGGTTTTTTGGGCCTGCTTCGTGGCCCTGGGTTTTGGGCCTGCTTTGCGGCCCTGGGCTTAGTCGTCGAATTTGCTGGATTTGCCTTGGTTGCGCAGGGCGCGGTGCATGTTGCGTTCGGCGTCCTTTTCGGCTGCGTCGTCGCGCTTGTCGTAGTTCTTTTTGCCTTTGCAGAGGCCGAGCTCCAGCTTCATGCGTCCGTCCTTTAGGTAGACCTGCAGCGGAATGAGGGCGAGACCTTGGCGCTTGACTTCGGCGGCCAGCTTGCGGATTTCGCTTTTGTGCATCAGCAGCTTTTTGGGGCGGAGCGGGTCGATGTTATGGATATTGCCTTGCTCGTAGGGGCTGATGTGCATGCCGTGCACGAAGATTTCGCCATTTTGGGCCTGCGCATAGCTTTCCTTTAGGTTGACGCGGCCCTGACGCATCGATTTGACCTCGGTGCCGTGCAGCGCCATGCCGCACTCGTAAGCCTCCTCCACGAAGTAATCGTGGCGGGCCTTTTTGTTTTGGGCGACGACCTTGACGCCCTGCTGCTTGGGCATACCGATCGCCCCCTTTTTAGTGCCTTGGGATTCGCTGCCCGTGGTCGTTGAACAGTATAGCATATGCGGATCGGCGGCGCAATCGGGGAACGACCATAGAGGGCGCAAAAGAATGTTCGCGGAAAGGCTGCGGATCAGGGCCACACGATGCGGCAGGCCGGGTTGACTAGACGCAGCGCGTCGATCTGCTCCTCGGCGAGCGCGGGGATGCCCTCCAGCGCCGCGTATTCCAGCAATAGTGGCGCGTGTAGCGGAGTCAGGTCGGTCACCGGGTTGTCGGATAGGTTGAGCGCGCGCAGGGTGCCCAACTGGGCGAGCGGGGTCAAGTCAGCGATGTCGTTGCTGGCGAGCCAGAGTTTGCGGATTTGGGTGAGCCCGGCGAGCGGGGAGAGGTCGCGGATATCCAGGCCGGATAGGTTGAGTTCGCGGATGTCGGCGGGGATGCGCATTCCGGCGATCTCGATGGCGGCGCTGCCTTCGGGCCACACAGCGGGGGGAGCATAGGGCGCGGGCGGGAGGGTGGATGCGGCGGATTGGCCCGCGTCCGCGCCCTCGGGATCGCGTTGGCCCTCCAGCTCCAGCAGTATGCCCTTGGGGAGCGATGTCAATGCCTGGGCGTTGGTGATCTGATTGTCGCGCAGGCACAGGTAAAGCAGCTTTTTGAGCTTGGTCAGCGGGGCGGGATCGCGAACCTGGTTGTTCGGCAGCGAGAGCACCATCAGCCGCGAGAGCTTGGCCAACGGCTTCACGGCCTCGATGCGATTGTGGGCCAGCTGCAAATCCTCCAGCTTGAACAGGCGCGCCAGCGGGGTTACGTCCGCGATCTGGTTTTGGCGCAGGGCCAGCCCCTTTAGCGTTTGCAGCGCGGCCAGCGGCATCACGTCGGTCAGCTGGTTGTCATCCAGGCATAGGTATTCCAACGAGGGCAGGCGCGTGAGCCCCGCAGCGTTGGTCAGTTGTCCGGCGCTCACCGTGAGCCGCTTGAGCTTCGGCAGCTTGCCCACGGGGGCAAGATCCCGCACCGGAGCGCCCTGCACCACCAGCTCGGTCAGCGCGACCAAGTGCGAAAGCGGGGCCAGGTCGGTGATGGGATTCCCGCTCAGCACCAGCCGCTTCATTGCACGTAGGCGGGAGAGCGGCTGCGCGTCGGCGATCTGATTGGCCTCGATCTCCAGCGCGGTGAGCTGGGTCATGCCCTGCAGCGGGGAGAGGTCGGTGACCATGCCCGCCCCGATGGCGAGGTTGCGCATGCGGGTCATCTGCGTCAGCGGCGCAAGGTCGGACACCCCGTCGGGCAGGGTGAGCTCGGTCAGGTAGGCTAGGTTGGATAGGGGAGCAAGGCTGCCGGCTTGCGTGCCGTGCAGCCGCAGGGTGCGCAACTGCCGCAGGCTGCTCAATGCAGTGAGGTCGGCGATCCCGTTTGTGTCGGTCAGGTTCAGGGTCTCCAGCCCGGAAAGCCCGGCCAGCGGGCTCAAATCGGCGATGGGCGTGCCCGATAAGTCCAGTAACTGCAGCCCGGCCAATCCGCGCAGGGGCGAAAGGTCGGCCACCCCCGTGTGCGGCAGCCGCAGCTCGCGCAGATTGGCAAGCCCCGTCAGGGGCGAAAGGTCGGTAAGTTTTGCGCAGTCCGAAAGGTCAAGCCGCTTGAGCGCCGTCAGCTCGGCCAGGAAGGAGAAGTCGGAAAGGCTGTAGTACCCGGGCACGGCCAGCACCTGGGTCGCGGTGGGGAGCTCCCAGGTTCCCCCGGGTACCGCAACCGCCACCGTGCGCGCGCGCGCCCATCCGGTCCCGGGCAGCGCGAGCAGGCAGAGAGCCAGCGCCGCACAAATTCGCAATCGAATGCTTGCCTGGATCGAACGGATCATGAGCGCCTCCTTGGGGCCCGCAGGCGGATTTCGTCTGTCTGCATTATAGTGCCTGGGCGGTGCGCAGTCAAATTCCGTGAGGGATGCGCCAGGGCGATTTCGTTTAGGCAATACCGCATAAAGGAGTGTCGTTGGAATTGCGAGAGATTTTGTGCTGATCAAGGAGCCTGGAGGAAGCCGAGCCTGGAGGAAGCTGTAGCAGCGCTACGGCGACCGAAAGAGCGACACCGAGCAGCGCGAAAACATCCGCAATTAAGGCGCGCACGATTGTGCGGTATTGCCTTTACTCAAGAATGCGCAGAAACGAAACAAAGCTGCGCAGAGAAGGTTCCCCAAGGGCGATCGATAATACCAATTCCAACAACGTTTTGCCACAATCCAGCGGATCTTTATCCGATCGGCGTTGTCGTGCCTCGGTCAGCGTAGCTGCTGGCTACGCCTCCTTCAGACTCCTAGCCGAACGAAAAAATCTCTCGCTGGCTTATTGGCAAAACCTAGTTGGAATTGGTATAACATCAGCGCCAACCTGGTGGGCCGCAACTTCTTCTACGCACTCCCATAAGATTTGCGTTGACAGGGCCTAGGGCCCGATGGCCCCGCGTTTTCCGGGCCTTCTGCGAGAGCGGACGGCTTGGGCGCGGGGCTTTTGCATGGGGGAGGAGGGCAGGGATGAAAGCACGCTGGAAAAACGTTCTACATTTAGCATTGTTTTTCCTAAAAAATATGCGCATTCACTTGCAAAAATCTGCGATTCAGTGTATCATGCTCCGGAATACCTCTTCGCATCGTGTGCAAGATCCGGCGGCGCTTACCGCCGGGCGGAGGGTATAAACAGAAGCCCGGACACCCCTGTGAGCCGGGTAGTACAAACGATTAGACAGCCCACGGGCATAGAAACTCTCGGGGGACCCATAGGGCATGAATTCACCGGAAACAAAAGCGTCGGAAACAAAAGTATCGGTCGCGAATTCGAAGGGAGTGTATTTTTTGGAAAGATCGCCTCACTTTGACGAATTTCTGGAGCACGTGGAGGATTTAATGGCCTCCCCGGTCGTGCGCCAGATGCGCAACTTTCAGCATCATTACCGGGTCACCTGCTTGCAGCATTCGGTGTCGGTAGCGTACCTTAGCTTTTTGATCGTCCGGCAGTTGGGCGGCGATGCGCGGGCGACCGCGCGCGGCGGATTGCTGCACGATCTGTTCCTCTACGACCGGCGCGAGAAGGATAGTCACCAGGGCCTGCACGGCATCGTGCATCCGCGCATCGCGCTGGACAACGCGCGGCGGCACTTCGTCCTTTCCGAGCTGGAGGAGGAGATCATCCTCTCGCACATGTTCCCGCTGGGCACTTCGCTGCCGCATCACCTGGAGAGCGTGGCGGTCTGCTTGGTGGATAAGTTCTGCGCGGTCAACGAGTTCGTGGGCGCGTTTGCGGATTCGGTGCTGGCGACGCGCGTCGCCGAGGTCATACTGGCGTAATGGGCCGTGAGGCCATGAGGTTACAAGCATGATAGCATACAGGAATACAGAGGGGAACGCGGCAATGCGCCGTGGGTTCCGCGCTTTCTTTGTGGCCCGGCGCGCGGTGTGCCTGGGCTTGGTTCTGGCGCTGATGTTGGGGTGCCTGCCCGCCGTGCTGGCCACGGAGCAATCGCTCTCCGGCGTGTTTCCCGATGACGACATCCTCACCCCGGGCACGCCCATGCCGGTCAGCTACGATGCCAAGGTGGATGGGACGCTGGAAATTCTTGTCCGCATGCAGAGCGGGGAGTTTTCCGCACAGCTACCCTCGGTGCAGGTCAAGGCCGGTCGCGGCGCCATCACCTGGGATGGCATGATCGAAGGCGTGCCCGTGCAGCCCGGCGAATGGGTGATTCAGTTGACGCTGGTGGAGGCCAACGGCGCGCGGTCGTTGCCTAACGCTGCCGGGGTTCAGGTGGTGGCCGGAGATCAGCCCGCAGGCCAGCCCGCCGCTCAAACGAGCGCCGAGACCGATTTGACCCAGACGGCGGAGTCCGGCGACGATGTCGGAACCGCGACGGAATCCCAAGCGCCCGAAGAACCCAGCGAGCCCGTGGTCCGCGAGCCCGGCGAGGACAGGCAGCTTTCCGAATTCCCCGATCCCCACGAGCTGTGCGCCTGGGGCCTGGATATCGACAGCCTCGATATCAACAATCCGGACGATCAGGCCAAGATTTGGGAAGTGCTGATGCAGCCGGTCATCGTGCTGGACGTGGGCCCCAAGGAGCACGTGTATCCGCTGATATCCCCCGATGCCGACCCCAAGGATCCGGAAAACTTGACCGGGCAGGTTCACGGCACCACCGCGGGCGTCCACGTGCTGGAACAGCTCGACAACGGCTGGTCGCTCATCGAAACCTTCTCCACCGACGGCTACGGCTCCCCCGACGACGATAAGTTCCACGAGCTGGACAATAGGCTGATCCACGGCTATGTGCGCACCAAGCTGCTCAAGACCGTGAAGCCCTACAGCAAGTTTGGTCTGGTGATCGATAAGTACACCCAGCGCATGTACATATTCAAGGAAGGCAAGCTGTTCACCACCTTGCTGGTCTCCACCGGCTTCCCCACGGAGAGCCAGCCCTGGAACGAAACGCCCTCCGGCGAATACCTGGTGGATACCTGGGTGGGCAAGTTTGCCAACGACGATTTGATGTGCGATCTGGCGCTGCGCATCAACGGCGGCTGCCTGATCCACGAGGTGCCCCACAAGGAGCTGGCCGATGGTACGCGCAACTACGCCCCCTTCGAGCCCTACCTGGGCAAGAAGGCCAGCCACGGCTGCGTGCGCGTGCAGCGCATGCGCAACAACGATGGCATCAACATGACCTGGCTGTGGAACAACCTAAAGCGCAACACCCACGTGCTGATTTGGGACGACGAGGGCCGTGCCAGCATTCCGGTGCCCCCCGACGCCATGACCATGTACTACAATCCGGACGGCGGCAAGAGCTACCACAGAGATCAGAACTGCTCGGCGGTCAAGGCGCGTTTCTTGCCGCTGACCGAGCTGCCCTACGAAGCCCTCTACGAAGAGCCCACCAACAAGCTGATTCCCTGCTACGGCTGCGTGCCGTTCTTCCGGGTGCCCGATCCTGCCGATGCTATCCCCGACGATATCATGGGCACGGGGACGTGGGACGAATAACTGGCGCTGGCGCGCCCGAGCGGAAACGCTGAGGCGATTTCCGCTCGATTGGGCTGGGAGCGCGCTGAGGCGCGGCCTCCCGTTGGTCGCTGGGGGAGGAATGTTGTCCTCCGCTCGGCCCTGCGGGGCTACGGCTTCGCTCCGCTCACCCTCGACTACGGAAAACTCCCCGCCCGCCCGGCAAAGCCGTGCGATACGAATGGATTCGAAGGGCTGCGGCCCCTCGAGCTCCCTGGGGCGGCTCGCTTCGCTTGCCGCGGGCTTGCTTCGCGGGCTGTGGGCTCGGCTAGGGGGTAGGTTGCCCCCGAAGGATCCCTAAGGGGCCAGAGTTGAGGCCGCCCAGTGGGCGAAAAGCCGAAACGGCAGGCCAATGAGCGACAGAGCAGCCAAGGGCTGCGACAATCGCGAATTGAGGAGACCGGAAAGCCCTTAGGTCGCCCGTGAGGGCGAAATGCCCTGTTACGGCACAAAAGACCTCCCGGCATTTTGCCCGAGAGGTCTTTTCATACCGTAAACGAAATAAAGCCAGGCGTTCCTCGAGCCCAAACGCATACCCCACAAAGCCCCGCACACCCGCAGCCAGCGAAGCCCCGCGGCCAGCGAAGCGAGCCGCCCCAGGGAGCTCGAGGGGCCGCAGCCCTTCGACTTCATTCGTATCGCACGGCTTTGCCGGGCGGGCGGGGAGTTTTCCGTAGTCGAGGGCGAGCGGAGCGAAGCCATAGCCCCGCAGGGCCGAGCGGAGGAAAACATTCCTCCTTCCCCGACCAACGGGAGGCCGCGCCTCAGCGCGCTCCCAACCTTCGATCCAAAGCGCCTCAGCGATTTGGATCGGGCGCGTCTACGCGCTCAAAAAAGTGTTGCAATACCAGCTGCTCAAGCGCTTCCTGGTCGTGGTGGAACTCGATGAACCCGCCTTCGCCCGCGATGTGCTTGCCCGCCGGGGAAATCGTATCGAGGCGTTGGTAGTTGCGGCTGGCGTATACCTCGTTGATGAGGCGCCCGCGCGACATGTTGGTGGTGACCGTGGTTGAAATGAGATCGAACAGCTTGCCCGTGAAATCGGATTCTTCGTGCAGCTTTTCGTCAAAGATGATGCCGACCTGCGTCATGTAATCCCGCTGACGCACCATGCGCGATTCGTTGGTGCCTACGCCGATGCCCAGGCGGTTGCGCACGTAGTATTCCGCCTGCTTGCCCTGCAGGGTGAGCGTGGTGCCCGTGGTCATGGCGGGATCGAGCATGGAGAAATCGTCGGCCAGGGTCACGGTTACGCCGCCCAGCGCGTCGTTGAGCAAGGCGATGCTGGTGAGATCCAGCGCGAGGTAGAAATCGATATCGACCCCCAGCAGGTGCTTGCTCACCGCGCTGACCGTATACCCGGCGCTCTGCTCTTTGCCATCGCCAAAGCCGTGGGATAGGCAGAGCTGCGCGGTGCGGGTGCCCGCATCGTTGCCTAGCACGCCCAGTATGGTGATCTCTGCCATGGTGTCGCGGTCGATCTGCAGCGGCGTGATGGTTTGCGTTTTCGGATCGATGATGAGCAGCAGCAGGAAGTCCGATTGCCCGCCGTTGCGGAAGCCGGAGATATCCTTCATTTGCTCCTCGGTGCGGTCGATGCCCATGATGAGTACGTTGAGCAAATCGGCCCGGTAGCGGTACGTCTGCCCGTTGTAGGTCACGGTGCGCGGCTCCTCGTAGCGCCCGGTCAGGTCTCCGCGCGTTTCGCCGCTGGTGCCTGCTCGCTTTTCCATATCGCGCCCAACGAAGTACAGCACGGTGGCCACGATCGCCACCAACAGCAAAGCAAGCGCGCCTAGCAGCAGACTGCGCTTGCGATTGGGCACGCCCTTGTGGTGCCGATGCTTTTGCGTCATAGCCTATGCCTCTCCTGGTGGGTCGTGGGGGAATGCAGAGTAGGACGAAACGCGGCCTGGCATGAAGCCTGGACGCGTTCCGAAGGGAAGGGCCCGCTCGGATGGTTTTCTGTTTGAATTTTAGCATGGGGGTCAAAGTATGTCAAGATTGGGCTGCCGCGCCTATCCTTCATGGCGCTATCCTTCATAGCACTATCCTTCGTAGCGCAGGGCCTGGATGGGGCGCAGACGCGAGGCCTTGTTGGCCGGGTAGAGGCCGAACACGATGCCGACGAGCATCGAGAACCCGATGGCGATCTGCACCACGATGGGCGAGATGGTCAGCGACATGGAGAGCAGTTGGGTGAGCACGCCGCTGAGCGCGAAGGAGATGAGCAGCCCGATCAATCCGCCCAGTCCGCTGATGACCACTGCCTCGATCAAAAACTGCATCAGAATGGCGCGGCGGCCTGCGCCGATGGCCTTGCGTACGCCGATCTCGCGGGTGCGTTCGGATACCGAGACCATCATGATATTCATAATGCCTATGCCGCCCACCAGCAGCGATATGCCTGCGATGCCGCCCAGCATCAGGGTCAGGGTAGCGGTGGTTTCGCTCAGCGATTCCAGCATGGAGCTTTGGTTGAAGATGCTGAAGGAGTTGCTATCGTCCTTGTATTTCTTTAGCAGGAAGGCGTTGAGGGTTTCCTGCGCGGCGGTCACGCTCTCGGCGCTCTCGGCCGATGCGTAGAAGGTGGATATCTTGCGCTGAGAAAACATTTGCTCGGCCAGCGTGAAAGGGATGATCACCTGATCGTCGCTCGATCCGCTCATGCTGGTGCCCTTGGGTTCGAGAATGCCCACCACGGTGAACGTGCGCCCTTCGATCACCAGCGTTTCACCCAGCACGTCGGTGTGCCCGTAGAGCTCCTCGGCGGTATCCACTCCGATGATGGCGACGGCCACGTTGTTGTCCAGATCAGTCTGCTGCAGGAACCGGCCGTTGGATACGCCCTGGTTGCGGATGCTATCGTAGCCCGGGGTGGTGGCCAGCACGGTGGTATCGTAGCCGGTGGTGCCGACCTTGGCGGTCACCGATTGGGTCATGGTGGGCGCGACCTCGGCGATGCCGCCCTGGCCAACAAGCCCGTTGAGATCGTCCAGCGTGACCGCGAGGGAGGATTGCCGATAGCCGCGCAGGTTGACGGTGAGCAGGTTGGTACCCATGCTCTCGATGCTGGCGGTGACCGAGCTGGTCGTGCCCTGGCCCAGGCCCACCATCACCACCACCGCCACCACGCCGATTACGATGCCCAGCACGGTGAGGATCGAGCGCATCTTGTTGCCCCAGATGGCGCGCAACGCCATGGTGAGCGATTTGAGGAACATCATGCGGCTCCCTCCTTGCAGGTCGGCTTTGCGCCGGAATCTTCGGTGATCTTGCCATCCATGATGTGCACCCGGCGCGGGATGGTGCGGGCCAGCGTGTCGTCGTGGGTGATGAGCACGATGCTGTTGCCTTGGGCGTTGATTTCGCTCATCAGCCGCATGATGTCCTTGCCCGTGGCGCTATCGAGGTTGCCGGTGGGCTCGTCGGCCAGCAGCAGCGCGGGGCTGCCTGCCAGGGCCCGGGCGATGGCGACGCGCTGCTGTTGGCCGCCGGAAAGTTCGCTGGGCCGATGGTGTACCCGGTTTTCCAGCCCCACGCGCTCTAGCGCCTCCATGCAGCGCTGCCTGCGTTCCCGGCCGCCCATGCGCTGGTAGAGCAGCGGAAGCTCCACGTTCTCCAGCGCCGTCAGCTTGCCGAGCAGGTTGAAGCCTTGAAATATGAACCCGATCTTGCGGTTGCGGATGTTGGCCAGCTGCTGCTCGCTGTAGCGTCCAATGGGCAGGCCGTCCAGAGCGTAGGCTCCGCTGTCCGCTATGTCCAGGCAGCCGATGATGTTCATCAGCGTCGATTTGCCCGAGCCTGAGGGCCCGACGATCGCCACGTACTCCCCATCCTCTATGGTAAGGCTCACGTCGTCCAGCGCCTTCACGGTCTCCTCGCCCATTCGGTAGTGCTTTATAATCGATTCCATGGTGATCATGGGGAAACCCTCCTTGCTATGCTAGTAATCCGTTGCTTAGTTGCTGGGCGGGCCGCCGAAGCCGCCGCCGTTGGAGCTGCCGCCCCCCTGCGGGCGTTCACCGCCGCCGCCTCCGAAGTCCATCATCATGCCGCCGCCCATCATGCCGCGCTCCTGCTGGGTGGCCGCGGAGGCCACAGACGTGCCAGTGCTGCTGGCGACTACCACCTGCTGATCCGCGCTCAGGCCGGAGAGCACTTCGGCGTAGTTTTCGTCGGAAAGGCCGGTGGTGACCAGGGTACGGGTGCCTGGCTCGGTGCTATCCGTCTCGCTGCTTTCGCTGGGCAGGGTGCCGTTGTACACGTAGGCGTAGGTCTGGCCCCGCGACGTGCTCAGCGCAGAAACCGGCACCAGCAGCGCGTTGCGGCTTTCCTGCACTACGATCTCGGCTGTGCCGCTCATGCCGGGCAGGAACCGGCTATCGTCGGCCAGCTGGATTTCCACCGGGTAGGTGGTCACGTTGCTGGTGGTGGTGCCCGAGGCCGAGAGGAAGGTCACCGTGCCGGTGAACACCTCGTCGCCCGTGGCGCTTAGGGTGACGCTGGCCGTCATGCCCGTGGCGACGCTCAGGATTTCCAGCTCATCCACGGCAACGGTCAGGGTGGCGCTCTCGCGGGTCGAAAGCGTGATCACCGCATCCTCGGTGAGGGTCTGGTTGGCGGTAACGCCGATGCTGCCCACGATGCCGTCGGCGGTGGCGCGGATGCGGGGGCTCTGCTGATACGCCTGCATCTCGGCCAGATCGGCCAGCAGCTCCTCGCGCTGGCGCAGCGCGGCCTGGTAATCGGTGGAAAGCGGCAGATTCTCTAGCGAGTAGAGCGATTGGCTCTTGGATACTTCCTGATGGAGCGCTACGTTGACGCTGGCGATGGTGCCCACCGTGCCGGTGATGCGCAGCGCGTTGTTGATTTGCGCCGTGCCCTTGCCCAGCAGATTGTTGTATTGATCGCGTAGCGCGATTTCCTCGCCCACCTCGGGCTTGCGGTCGGGGATGAGCACCGTGGCGCTCTTGCTATCCGCGCTCAGCCAGGAAACCGTGCCCTCCAAGGTGGTGCTGCTGCTGGTAAGCGCTGCGTACACCGTTTGACCCACGGTGACGGTTTGCCCCTCGGCCAGATCGATGTCCACGCGCATCGTGCCATCCACGGAAAGCACCAGCAGCGCGCCCTCTTCCTGCACAACCTTGGCGACCTCGTCGTTCTTTTCGGCGTAGAGCAGCTTCACGCGGCCCGCCACCGTGGCGCGGATGGTGCCGGCGGCGGTATCGCCGCTGAGAGAGGCCAGCGTGTCGTCCAGGGTGTCCAGCTCGGCCTCGATGCTTTCGATCTGATCGGCGATGCTTTGCGCATCCAGGGTGGCCAGCGTGTCCTCGCGCTTCACGCTCTGTCCGGCCTGCACGGGCACGGTGCTCACCGTCACTCCTGCCGGGATGGTGATGTCGGTGGTGTCCTTCATGCTAATGGAGCCGGTGCCGGTGACGCTCTTGGTGAGGTTGCCGGTGGTCAGGTCGAGCACCTGGTAGTTGGTGAAGTCGGCTACCGCGTTGCTGGCGAGCAGCCCGAAGCCGTTGGTGACGAATGCGCTCACGCCCAGCAGGGCGACCAATGCGAGCGCGATGACGGCGCGCCCCCTCTTTTTGCCGAATCTCCAGCCCAAGCCCTTGTTCAAGCCCTTGCCGGTGTTTTCCTCGTTGCGGGTTGCGTTTTCCTGTACCTGTGCCATGATCGTTTCCTCCTATCGCTTTCTCGTGCGCTCATTGTTGTTCGTTTGTGTTTGGTGACTGTCGATGGTGGAAGTGTACCATGGGCAAGGACGCCGAATCCTCGCAGAACCAGGGCAAAGTTGGCAGAAAGCCGCTGCAAAGCTGAGGCGGATTTGCGGCAAGGGGTTTGGCGTAAAATTGGACGAAAAAAATCGGGCCGTCGCAGCGGCGCGACAGCCCGAGAAGAATCCTTCCAGCGCTTTGATCATGCTCCGAAGGGGGATCAGAGCTCCCGCGGCATCAGCGGCAGCGTGAGCGTAAACACCGCGCCCTCCGCGCCGTTAGCGGCGTGAATCTCGCCCTGATGCGCCTTGGCCACCGCCTGCGCGATCGAAAGGCCGATGCCGTGCTTGCCGCCCCGGCCCTTGTAGAACCGATCGAACACGTGCGGGAGATCCTCGAGGGCGATGCCCGGGCCGTCGTCCGAAATGGTGGCGCGCACCAGCCCGCCCTCGGCCCGCACGCGCAGCGTCACCGTGTGCTGTGCGTAGCGCAGGCCATTGGCCACCAGGTTGCAGAGAGCGCGGTGCAGATGCTGCTCGTCGCAGAGCGCCATGGCCGCTTCCGCCGGGAAATCGAAGGCGATCTCCTTGCCCTCGCGCAGCGCGATACCTTGCAGGCTCTGCGCGCAGTTCGAAAGCAGCTCGCGCACATCGCAGGGGGCGGTCTCGTATGCCTGGGTGATGTTGTCCATGCGCGAAAGGTAGAGCAAATCCTCCACCAGGCTGGTCAGGTGATCGGACTCGGTCACGATCACGCGCGCGGCCTGCGCCGCATCGTCGAACACGCCCACTTCGATGCCCTCCGCGTAGCCCTTGATGGACATCAGCGGGGTGCGTAGCTCGTGCGATACGTTCTGGAAGAAGGTTTTCTGCTCCCGGTCATAGGTATCCAGTTGCTCGGCGGTGTGGTTCATGACGCCCAGCATCTCGATGAGCTCGCGATCGTGCACGGTGATCTCGCGGCGCGAGAAGTCGTTGCGGCCCAGCGCTTCGGCGAAGCGGGAGAGCGCGCGGATGGGCCGCGTGATGCGCCCGGAAACCGCCACCAGCACCGCGAAGGCGCCGATCGCCGTGATGCCGATGATGATCATCAGCATGCGGTTGATGATCTTGGCCAGCGCTGCGATGTCGGTCATGTTGGTGTAGAGCACCAGCCGGTAGGACGCGGAACTCTCCTGCTCCGATCCGGCGTGGGAGCCCGGCATGGCCATGCTCACATAGTAGATCGTGCCCCGGGGGGAGGCTAGGTGGTGCATCTCATCGCTCTGCAGATCCACGCCGCTTTCGCGCATCATGCTCAGCACCGCTTGCTTTTCGTCGGCCTCGCTGTCGAACTGCGAGCCGTCGCGCCCATTCTTCTGGAGCGAGGGCTCGTCCTGCGCCGGTTCCTCGGCCTTGGTGGGGAAGATGAGGGAGTAATCCTCCGCGACCACCATGGTCTGCACCTGGGTCACGAACACCGCGCGGCGCGCCGCCCCGGTGATTTGCTGCATGGTGCCTGAAAACTCGGCGCGTTGTGGCTGGCTCCTTCCCGGCGGGTCGGGCACATCGCGGCTCACGTGCGCCTGGGCCTCGCGCAGCTGCTGCAGCGAGCGGCTGCGGATATAGCTGTTTACGGTGGCATTAAAGCTCACCGCCACCAGCAGGAATACAAAAAGCAGCAGCAATAGCAGGCTGCCGGTCAACCGGGTACGGATGCTGGGGGCGCGGCGTGCAGCCTGGGTCATGATACACGCTCCTTGAGCCGGAAGCCATAGCCCCATACAGTATCGATCACCAGCCGTCCCTCGGCGATTTTTTTGCGCAGGCGCTTGACGGTATCGTCGGCCACCCGGGTCTCCACTGCGGTATCGTAGCCCCAGAGCTTGTCCAGCAATTCTTCGCGGGATACCGCGCGCTCGCTATTTTCGATCAGGAAGGTAAGCAGCGCAAACTCGTTGGGGGTCAGCTCCAACGCAGTGCCGTTCAGGGTGGCGGTTTTGCTCTGCGGATGCAGCACTACGTCGGCAAAGCAAAGCTCGCTCTGCGCGGGCACGGCCTGCTTCTCCATTTCGATGCGGCGGAAGATGGCCTTCACGCGCATCGTCAGCGCGGTGGGGCTGAACGGCTTGGTGAAGTAATCGTCGCTGCCCAGGGTGATGCCCGCGATGTAATCGGCATCGCTATCCCGCGCGGTGAGCATGATGATGGGCACGGTCGCCTGCTGCCGCAGCCGCGCGCACACGGAAAATCCATCGGTGCCCGGCATCATGATGTCGAGCACGGCCAGGTCACAGGGCTTCTTTTCGAAGGCCGCCAGCAGCAGATCGCCGTTCTCGAACACTTCGACCTCGTAACCCTCCCTGCGCAGGAAGGATTGCACGAGGTTGCGGATGTTGGCCTCATCGTCGGCGGCGTAGATCAACTTTGGCATGGCGGCTTCCTCCAATATGCTGCTGTTCTGTTATGTTGCTGTTCTGATATGCTGCTGTTCTGTTTGTGTTCGTGGTGTGGGTTATAGTGTGGGTTATCGCGGATAGCGGGAGGGCGCGAAGTGCGTCCCTCCCGCCAAGGGGTCGAATGGAAGGGGAATTCCTCTGTGCTAGGAAGGTGAACTGAGAGAGTGTGCTAGGAAAGTGTGCTGGGAAAGGGTTCGGTGCCCTACGCGCCGCGCTGCATGGGAGCTGTGGTTTGAATGCCTGCAGCTTCCAGCGCCTGCTGGTAAACCTGTTGGGCCTGCTGCATTGTGGTGAGTGCCTGCTGCACGGTGGCGTCGGTGGAGTTTTGCATTAGCGTGCCCCAAAGCCCGAATCCGCCGCCCTGCGGGCCCCTGTTGCGGCCCATGGGGTCGCCCTGCGGCTGCTGCCCATCCTGCGGGCCTTGACCATCCTGGGGCATTTGCCCGTCGGCAGGCATTTGGCCGCCCTGCGGGAACTGCCCGCCCTGCATGCGCTGGGCCTGCTGGGTGCGCGTATCCTGGTACGCCGTGATATCCTCCTGCGTCGCCAGCCCCGCCGCCAGCAGATCGGCCAGCACGGCGTCCTCGGTCTGCTCGTAGGCCGATTTGGCCGCTTCATAGGCGGTGAGCTGCGCTTTGGTCAGGCCCTCGGTGTTTACCGGCATCATGCCAACACCCATGCCGCCGGCCCAGCCATTGGGTCGGCTGGGGGCCGCGCCGTCCGCCGCCCAGGCGCAGGCCAGCGGCGTGAGGCACACCAGGGCCAAGGTCAACAGGGCGACCCAGTTCTTCCAGCCTCTTTTGGGATGCGAGGGGGTGTGTACATGGGCGTTCGCTTGGGGTTTCGAAAGATTTTTCACTCGGGTCTTCAAGAGATTTCTCATTGTCGTTACGCTCCTTTGTCTCTGTTCGCCATCCTTCGGCGGCGGATCGAGCGGTGTCCGGTTATCGCCCCGGCGCTCGATCTGGGCACAGTATAACAAAGGCGCGCGGACGAAATCTCCGCAACGGTTGGGTGGTTTTGCGGCAAAAGTGCGGCATGGGGCGGCGTGGTGCGCCGGATCAATCGTTCTCCAAAAGCTCCAGCACCATCTTGAGCGTGTCGTTCGCATCGTGGTAAGCGTAGCGGCCGCCCGTGTACTCGCCGGTTTGCAGCAGCGACATGCCGTTCGCTTCCAGCAGCGCGTTCTTTTCCTTCATGCCCCGGATCACAAACGCGATGTGGTGGAAGCCTTCGCCGTTCGCGTCCAGATCGTGCCGCCACGTGGAGGGCTCGTGATCGGGCTCAATGAGCTCGATATCCACGTTGGGCCCCACGTGGAAAAAGCAGAGCTTGGCGCGCGCCTTGCTGGGCTGCCCCAGGTAGCGAGTCTGTGCCTGTTCCTCCATATCGGTGACGATGTAGCCGGGGTTTTCCACGCCGAAGAACTTGGCAAACTGCGCCATGGATTTCTCCATGTCGTGGACCAAGAGGCCGATCTGGGTGACGACGTCGGTGCCGAGCAAGGGAGTAGGCATGATCGATCCTTCCTTTCGGGGTAGCGTTCGTTGCGCTTATACCAATTCCAATTAGGTTTTGCCAATAAGCCAGCGAGAGATTATTACGTTCGGCTAGGAGTCCGAAGGAGGCGTAGCCAGCAGCTACGCTGACCGAGGCACGACATCGCCGATCGGATAAAGATCCGCTGGATTCTGGCAAAACGTAGTTGGAATGGGTATTGATGGTTTTGAATGCCTGCCGTATTACCGCCATTGTAGAGTGCACGCGACCCGGTGTCAATCCTGGGCAAATGCGCACGAAAAAAGCCGCCCGGTCCGGCGGCCATTTAGGAGGGTGGTGGGCGTCTAGGAATTCGTCATAATGATCTCTTCCACGATATCGGCGGCATCCTCGCAGGTGTCACAGCACTTCTCCAGCTGGTAGTAGATTTGCGACCAGGGCAGGTGATCGGCGGGGTTCTCGCCATCGGAGAACAGGCGGCGCATGGCCTTCATGTAGAGCCGGTCGCCTTCCTCCTCCATCTTGTTGACCTCGACAATGGTGGTGTGCAGTGTCTTGGATTTTTTGAAATTGTGGAACTCGCCGAACATCTTGTGCAGCTCCATGCAGCTGCGGCGCACGATTTCCATGAATTCGACGGCCTCGGGGCGCAGGACCTTGATGTTGAACATGAAAAGCTTTTGCAGCACGTCCTCGATGCAATCGGTGATATCGTCGATGCGCCCGGCGATCTGCAGGATGTCCTCGCGTTCGATGGGGGTGATGAATTCGTCGGCCAGCAATTCCTTCACCTTGTGGATGCGCATGTCGGCGGAATGCTCGATGGTGTGCAGCGCCACCAGCTGCTCCTCCAGGCGGGAGGCGTCGTAATGGTTCAGGATGCTGAGGGCCTCATCTGCCGCCTTGCAGGAAAAATCGATGAGCTCCACAAACATTTCAAAGTAGTTGTTGCCCTTCACATATGCCATTTGGATTGCTCCTCCTTATACCGTAAATGCCGTCTTTTGCTTAAAATATCGTTCGGAGTATCGTTTAGAATATCCACAGGAACAGCTTGACCATAATGAACGCGATCAAACCGCAGCCGGGGAAGGTCAGTATCCATGCGGACATCATGTCCTTTACCACCGACCAATTGACTGATTTGACGCGCTTGGCCGCGCCAACGCCCATGATGGCCGTGGTCTTGGTGTGGGTGGTGCTGACCGGAAGGCCGGTGAGCGAGGAGAACAGCAGGCAAAGCGCTCCGGCTGCGTCGGCGGCGAAGCCCTGGTATTTTTCGAGCTTGACCATGTCCATGCCCACCGTCTTGATGATGCGCATGCCGCCGATGGAGGTGCCCAGCGCCATCACCATCGAGCAAAGGATCATGAGCCAGATCGGTATGGCGAAGGAGGTGGTTTCAGCGTTGCCGTTCGCCAGGCAGATGCCCAGCATGAACACGCCCATGAACTTCTGGCCATCCTGTGCGCCGTGCATGAACGCCATGGCTGCGCCGCCGCCGATCTGCGCGTTTTTGAAAAAGGGCAGCGTGCGCCCTCGATCGATGCGCCTGCAAATCAACTCGATGAGGCGCACGGTGGCCCAGCCCATTACGAAGCCCAGGCCGGTGGAAGCGACTAGACCGATGAGCACCTTGATCCATTCGCTGGCCACGATGCCATCCATGCTGTTGTGCAGGGCGATGGCGGCGCCGCTGATGCCCGCGATGAGCGCGTGGCTTTCGCTGGTGGGTATGCCGAACCACCAGGCGGCGGTGGCCCAGAGCACGATGGCAAACAGTGCGGCGGAAAGCGCCGTCAACGCCTCATGCGCGTTTTCGCCGAAATCCACCATGTTGTAGATGGTTTGCATGACGGTGGCATTCACCGCCGACATCACCAGCACGCCCAGGAAGTTGAACACCGTCGCCATGAGGATGGCGGCTCGCGGGCCCATCGAGCGCGTGGAAACGCAGGTAGCAATGGCGTTGGGCGCGTCCGTCCATCCGTTGACGAGGATCACGCCGAGGGTGAGCACCGTGATGATAAGCAGCGTGGGATTGGCGAGGATATCCTGGATAAATTCCATGAATCCTATGGTCACGTCAGGGCCTCCCTTTTCTTCTTCTCTATCTTTATACAGCCCGATGATAGCACATGCGGGGCGGGTTTTCTACTTTTTTCGCGCGTTTTGCTGCGATTATTTGCAATGTATGAGCCTTCCGTGGCCTGCCCAGCGCTTCATACTACTCCTCGATAGATTTCCGGCATATCTCGCGGATCTTTATCCGAATGGCGTTGTCGCGCATCGGTCAGCGTAGCTGCCGGCTACGCCTCCCTCAGGCTCCTAGCCATTCGAAAAAATCTTCCGCGATCTATTGCGTGAAATCTAACGAGGAATAGTATCAAGTGAAGTTTTGCCAAATCCGGGCGTGCTCAAACATCCCACGCTTGGGCATCGCAGTAAAATGCTACTCAATCCACCCTGCATATGGTATAATCCGGATACATAAAAAAGGGATGCCCTATTGCGACATATATTGCGACATGTATTGCGACATGTATTATTGAGGGGGCGGCGCGCGTGTTTCGCAAAGGCCTGAAAACCATCGCCATCCTCTTTCGGTATACGCCGGGCTGGACGGCCGCCAAGCTGGCTGAATGTGCGCTGACCGCAGTGATCGCGCCGCTTTCCATCTATTTCATGCAGCGCACGGTAGATGCAGTGGCTGCGGCGGTGGCGGGCGGCGGCCTGCAAAGCCTGCTGCTCTGGGGCGGTCTGCTGGTGTTCTCCATGCTGTTCAGTACCATCACCGGCGGTTTGTTTAATAGCCTGCTGCACATCGGCGTGAAGCGCGGCTTGAACGCGGGCATGACCCCCGATATCGTGGAAAAGTTTAAACGGCTCGATTACGCCTGCTTCGAGGATCGCGGCGTGCAGGATACGCTGGAGCGCATGTCCAGCGCCCCGCAGGATAAGGTCTACCAGCTCTTTCTGACCATCACCAACGTGATGCAGTGCGCGGTGGCGGTGGTCGGCTCGGCGATGGTGTTTGCCCAGGTGGGCTGGTGGTACGTGGCCGGGTTCGTGGTGCTGCTCGTGCCCATGATCGCGCTGGATTTCCGCGCCGCGGACATGGTGAACGGCATGATGAACAACCAATCGACCGACGAGCGGCGGCTGCACTACCTGGGCGGACTGCTTTCGGGCAAGGCCTCGCTCCTGGAGCTAAAATTGTTTCATGCCACCGGCTACATCGCCGGGCTGTGGCAGGATTTGGCGGATTCCGTGCTCGATGCGCGGCTTAAGACCACCCTGCGCGCGCAGAAGGTTTTTTTCCTGAGCACGGTGCTGTTCAAGGCCTGGACGATCTTCATCATGCTGGGGCTGGTGCGCGCCTTCGTTTCGGGCGGGGTGAGCATCGGCCTGTTTACTGCGCTGGTCACCTCGAGCGGCGCCGTGCTGGAAAACGTGTTCCAGCTTTCGCACGTGGTGCAGAACCTGCGCGCACGCTACCTGATGACCGAACACTACGAGCGCTTCATGGCGCTGCCCGAGGTGGGTGGCGGCACCGAACCGCTCCCCGGCAGCGCGGACCGCGCCGAAGCTGCCCGCTCCGAAGATTCCCTTGGCAATGCCGTCCGCATTGCATTCGAAAACGTGACCTTCACCTACCCGGGCGCGGGGGAGCCGGTGCTGCGGGACGTGAGCTTCGCCGTGGAGCCGGGGCAACGCGTAGCGCTGGTGGGGGAGAACGGCGCGGGCAAATCGACCGTCGTCAAGCTGCTGTGCGGGCTGTATGCGCCGCAGAGCGGCTGTATCCGCATCGGCGGGCGCGATCTCCGCACCCTGAACCCCGAGGCGCTGCACCGCGCCTTTAGCGTAGTGTTCCAGGATTTTTGCCGCTACACCCTCACCCTGCGCGAGAACGTGGCATTCGGCGACATCGCTCGGCTGCACGACGACCGGGCGCTGCAGACCGCGCTCGATCTGGCCTTGGCCCACGATTTGGCCGCGCTCGAGCAGCCGCTGGGCAAGCTGGAGGAGAGCGGCATCGATCTTTCGGGCGGGCAGTGGCAGCGGGTCGCCATCGCGCGCGCCTGCCTGCCCGATAGCGCGTTCGTGATCCTCGATGAGCCCACGGCCTCGCTCGATCCAGTGGCCGAGAGCGATATGTACCACGGCTTCGCGCGCGTGCTCAAGAATCGCGGCTGTATCCTGATCTCGCACCGGTTGGCCAGCGCGCGCATGGCCGATGCCATCGTGGTGCTGGCCGAGGGCACGGTGTCACAAATCGGCAGCCACGAGGAGCTGATGGCTTCCGGCGGGCTGTATGCCCGCATGTACGCCGCGCAGAGCGCCTGGTACCGCGACGATTCCTCCGCGCCCGCCAATCCTTCCGTCCCGGCCGGGCTCGAGAGCCCCTCCGGTTCCGGGAAGGGGGGCGAGCCCGCGTGAAATCCCTCCGCCGCATCTACGCCAGCCTTTTCCACTGGGTGCCCGGCTCGGCGATCGTCACGATGCTCAACTACCTCTCGGGCGCGCTGGTGCCCGCCATCATCACCGCAGTCACCGTGGCGCTGTTCGATAGCGCAGCCGCCTTCCTGCAGGGCCTGCCCGACCGGCGGCAGAGCCTGTATACCCTCGCGCTGCTCTCGGTGGGGGTTTACCTGGTCAACGATCTCATCCACTTCGCGTTCAGCGTGGCTATCAACGCGGGCATTTATGAGAAAGGCACCGCCCGTTTCCGCATCGCGCTCTATCAAAAAATGGCCCGGCTTCCGCTGATCGCGCTGGAGGATGCCCGCATCCTTACCCAGAAGGAGCGCGCGGAGAAGGCCATCGCCGATGAAACCCTGTCTACCCTGTTTGGTCGCACCTTGGCCGTGGCGCGCTCCGCCGTGCAGGTGATCAGCATGGCGGTGGTGTTGGCGCGCTACAGCCTGTGGCTGCTGCCGCTCTCCCTGCTTTCGGTGCTACCCTATCTGGTTGCGCGGCTGGTGCGGGGCAAGGAATTCTTTCACGTCAAGCGCGCGCAGGCCAAGCAGACCCGCCTGCTGGCCTACCTGTGGGGCCTTTTCTCCACGCGCCAGGCCGCCAAGGAGATGCGCGTGATGGGCTTTGCCCGCTACCTGACTGGCCGTTGGCGCGAGGTGCGCGATCAGGTGAACGAGGAGCTTTGGGCGCTGGAGAAGAAGGATGTGCGCTCGTTGTTCTGGTGCGACCTGATTCGCATCGTCGGGTACGCCGTATCGATCGCGGTGGTGCTGATGCTGGTGCTGCGTGGTCAGGTGAGCCTGGGCGTGTTTGGCGCTTCGATTTCCGCCTTCCTGATGCTCCAGGGCAGCACCCGTGAATTCCTGCTCGACCTGGGCCGCATGCCCGAGCAGATCGGCTTCGCGAACGATTACTATGCGTTCCTCGATTTGCCCGAGGAGGCCGAGGGCTCGCGCGCTTTTCCCGGCGTCCAGCGGGAGATCGTGCTGCGCGGGCTTTCGTTCCGCTACCCCAACGCCGAGCGCGACGCCGTGCACGGCGTGGAGCTGCGCATCCGCAAGGGCGAGCGGATTGCCCTGCTCGGCGAAAACGGCAGCGGCAAGACCACGCTGGCCAAGCTGCTGCTCGGCCTCTACCCGCCTTCGAGGGGCGAGGTGCTATACGACGGCGTGCCGCTTTCCGATTATTCACGCGAAAGCTTCTGCGCCCAGACCTCGGCCATCGCGCAGGATTTTGTGTCGTACAGCCTTACGCTGCGTGAAAACGTGGCGCTTTCCGATCTCGCGGGTCTGCGAGACGATGCGCGCATTGAGGCCGCGCTCCGGGCCGCTGGGGCCGAATCGCTGGGGGAACTGAACGCCTTGCTGGGCCGCGAGTTTGGCGGCGGCGAGCTCTCCGGCGGGCAATGGCAGAAGCTGGCCATCGCGCGAGGCCTTTTCAAGCCCAGCGCGCTCCTGCTGCTCGACGAGCCCACCAGCGCGCTCGATCCGCTGATCGAAACCGAAATCCTGACCCGGTTCCTCCAGGCCGCTCAATATACGGATGGGCAATCGAAGACCGCACTCATCATTTCGCACCGCGTGGGCCTGTGCCGGCTGGTCGACCGCATCGTGGTGATGAAGGAGGGCACGGTCGTGGAGACCGGAACGCATGCCGAGCTGATGCGCGCGGGCGGGGAGTATGCGCGGCTCTACACCGCGCAGGAGCAATGGTATAGGGAATAGAACCAGACTGCGTCAAAATACAGGCGGGGGTGGGATTCCACATACAAATTTCCGTGCGGTGGGCCCGCAGGCAACTCCACAGCTTACGGGAGGTGCTTTTCGCTGCTATACTGGCATTGCCATATTGAGGCAGGCGCAAGGAAGCGTCTGATATCGACAAAAAAGAAAGGCGATGCTGTTATGAGCCCAAAAACGCGGACGTTGGTTTTTGTTCTTGCGCTGCTTTTTCTGCTGGTGGTGGGAGGATTGCCGCTCGGGGCCAATGCAGGCACAGAAGATGCGGAGCTTCCGCAGATCACCTTTCTGAAAATCCCTGAAAAGGACGCTGCCGATATCGTCATCGTCGGCAAGGTAACGCTTCCCGCCGGAAAAGTGTACGGCGATTATGTGCTGACCGCCTACGTGTATATCGGCCAATGGTATGGCCCAAAGCCGCAGGAGGCGATGCCCAAAACCACCATTGCGGCAAACGGAAGTTTTGCGCTTCAATATGCTACCAATACAACAAACAACGACAAAACCGCAACGAGGATAGAGGTGATGTTGCTGAAGGCATCGGTGCCCAGTAAAGACTTTGCCAGCTATGCAAGCATCAAAAGCAGCACCAGCCTTCTCAAATCGTATACGATTACTAGAAACGCGGATGAAATTCAAGTTGACGGTGCGGCCTTCGCTCTTCAGGCCGACTACGCCGACTTTGACAGCCGATTCCCCGGATTTCGCAGCCGCGTAATCAATGGGGCCCAATATTGCGTGAACTATTCGCCCTACCTGGGGACGCTGAAAAACGGCGGCAGCGTTAAGCCAACGCCCGCGCAGGTGGATAGCAACCTCCGCCAGCTTGCGGAGCATTTTGATTCCGTCCGGTTTTTTATGGCAGATACCTCGCAGCCGTACATTCAGCAGATGTATGACACGGCGTATGCCTTGGGCTTGAACGTCATTGGCACAGCGTGGATCAGCGGCAATGAGGCACAGGACAGGCAGCAGATTGACAGCCTTATCCGCTTAGCGAAGGCGGGAAAGGTGACGATTGCGTCCGTCGGTTCCGAGGCGCTATATCGAAATGACATTTCCCCCGTCAAATTGAAAACCTATGTGGACCAGGTGAAAACCGCCCTGGCGGGCTACCGGATTCCGGTCACCTATATGGACACGAGTTCGTTCTTCATGGGCACGGTGCCGGCAGGGAAAACCCCGGCCTATTTCAACGCATTGTTGGAGCTGAACGACGCTTGTGATTTGATTCTTTTCTCGCACTACCCCATTTTCAACAGCAACTTTACCGCGAATGTGGGCGACGGCGACCCGATGGACTACGCCACAAGAGAGCTGAAGTCGGCGTACGGGGAAGTTTCCGGGTTTCACTACACCAAGCCCTGTATCCTTGCGGAAACGGGCTGGACCACGGCCGGGATGGCAAGGGGCAAGGCGGTTCCCAGCCCGGAAAACTCCCGAAAGTATTTTGACGACGTATACGCTTGGGCACGCGGCAAAGGCGTGGGCGTGTATTGGTTTGAAGCCTATAACGAGGACACCAAGGGAATGGAAGGCTGGATCGATGCAAGGCATTGGGGCATTTTCTACGGGGATGGAAGGGTCAAGGAGGCCTTTGCGGATTTGTTTGGGAGCGACGCTGCCATTACCACCCTGGAGCAATTGCAGGCCGCCCTCGCAGCCGCACCTGCGGACGGTTCCCGGTATAGTATCGAAATTGGGGCGGACATCCCTCTTACCGAAGCCATTGCCATTTCCGCAGGGCAAAACATCCTTCTCAAAAGCACCGCGGGCGGCGCGAAAGCCCTGCAAAAGGCCACCGAGGCGGATCGGCTGATCACCGTGGACGGGTCGCTGACGTTGGACAATATCCACATAGATGGAAAGAACCTATCCGGCGGAACCTACCTTCTCTACGTGAACGGAACCCTCCAGCTGAACCGGGGAACCATAGGCGGAAGTAGCGCGCGAGGCGTTTATGTAGGCGGCACGTTTGCCATGAAAGGCGGCATCGTTAGCGGCAACGCGGATTGCGGCGTGTATGTGGATGGTCAGGGAGCGTTCAACCTGGGCGGCATTTCCCAAATCACCGGCAACGGCGCCAATGTCGTTCTCCCCGATGGGAAGACCATTTCCCTGATGGCAAACGAAAGCACCCCCAAAAATGGGATGAAGGTTGGCGTGACCACGGACGCCGAAGACGGCGTTTTTGTGGCAAGCGGCGCGACGGCTGCCATGGTGAAATACTTCTCGGCGGATAACGGCAACGCCGTCCATTGCGAGAACAGTCAGCTTTTCATCATCGAATGCAATGACCCTGCCTGTCCGTTTTGCAAGCCGGATTTTGACGGCTTGCAGCATGGCATCGATTATGACATCACGGATGTGGCGGTAGCCGGCGTCCACTTTGCCTATGCTGGCGTAGCGAAGCCGCCTGCCGCTCCGGAAATCGAAGGCGGCTTGATCAACCTATCCAAGGAAACCCTTAGCGTCCCTTCCGGATATCTTGTTGCGGCCTTTAGTGTAAACGGGGGCAAGACCTGGAAGGCGGGTTCGCTGACGCAGGCGGCGTTTGTCAAGCTGCTGGACAAGGATTTAGAGCTGTGGCTTTCCAAAACCTATAGCACGAAGACAAAAAACCCCATCGGCAACGGCGATTCCACGGAGATTATCGCCTTTGCCAAGATCAACAAACGCCCGGCAGCGCCTCGTATCGTGGTTAACTACGTGATCGGCGCAAACCTGGACGGGACGGGCGATTTTGTGCTGACAGCAACGGGCAAAGGCGCGGATACACAGAACGCGTGGAAAGAGAATCTCCAGATAGCTACTGCGGACGCCAAGGGGAGAATAGGCCCGGAGGGGTATGGAAAGTTCTATGACGGCCAGGCAAACGGCGTTCCCCTTGCGGAAATGGTGAACGGAAAGATAACCAAGGCGGTATACCTTGTGAGGCTTGCCCCAAAGGAAGAGGGAGGCCTCTACACCACGGCCAGCAAGCCCAGAAAAATCACCGTATCCGGTTTGCAAAAGGCTACGGCGTATAGGATCGATTACGGCAAGGAGAGGCTGGTTCTCAAAAAAGGCGACGCCTATGCTATGGGGCGCGGGGAGTTTACCACTGTAACCGAAGCCAAAGGCGCTGCGGTGGACGTTTCGGCCTGCATTACCGGCGGCACATCCATTCGGGTGAAAAAAACCGCTACGGCGAAAAAGCCGGCCACCGAACCACAGGCGATACAGCCTCTTTCGCGCGGTGTGCTGCCTTCAAGCGCGCTGATCTGCGCCAAAGGTAAGATTGCTGAAAGCTTAAAGGCGTATGAGTTTTGGAACCTTACAAAGGGTGCCTGGGGGACGCTGCCAAAGATCACAGGGAGCTGTGAAGTCCGCGTACGCGTAAAGCCCACCGCAAAGCTCTCGAAGGGCGCGTGGAGCGGCAATGCCGCCAGCCTGCCCGGTATACTGATTGTTCGGTGGGGGGAATACGCTCGGGATGCGAAAGGAAAGCCCCTGATGGGCGTCGTTTCCGCGGAGATTGTCGGCGCCGAAGAGGCTGCCGATGCCGAGGAGATGGCCGCTTCCGAAGAGAGGACGTACTCGGCGGAGATCGTGCAGAAGGGCCAGGCCTTTCCGGAAACCGAGGCGAACTACGATCTGCAGCAGGCGCAGACCTTCACCATCGTCAATACAGGGACGGGGACGCTGACCGGCCTTGCCGCGTCGCTTCAGGACGCCAGCTTTGAGATCAGCGAGGAGCTGCCTGCCAATACCTTGGCGCCGGGTGAGACGGCGGTCATCAGCGTCCGGCCCGTTATGGGGCTGGAGGCAGGGCCGGAACCGTACACGGATACGCTGAGCATCATAGGCGATAAGGATATCAGCCTTACGGTTCCCCTAAGCTTTATGGTCAGGGCGGTGGGCGAGGAGAAAGCGCCTGCTGACCAAGGGGAACAAACGCCGGTGGTTACGCTCCGATTGCCAGATGCCACCCAGGCCAGCTATACCAGCAGCGATGAGACGGTTGCGAAGCTGGGGGAGGATGGGCGGCTTGAATGGGGGAAAAGCGGTGAAGCGCGCATCGGTATGCGAGAGGATAGCACGCGGTTTCTGGATTTGACGATCACGGAGCGGCTATCGCTAGAGGAATGGAAGGTGCAGGGCGAGCTGGCCTTGGTGCTGGAAATCGAAGGAATGCACGCGACGTGGGAAAGCAGCGATGACGAAGTGGTGCGGGTTATGCAAGACGGCGCAGTACAGCTGCTGGGCATCGGTAAGGTCGTGCTGACCGCCAAGGACGAAAGCGGCTTGATTCTGGCGGAAATTCGCGTGGAAATACTGGAATCCCCTGCCTTGGCGGAGGAGCCGGACGTCACACCCGATCCCGCTTCCGACGGGGAAACGGAAATCACAGCCGATCCCGCTTCTGACGGGGAACCGGAAATCACAGTCGATCCCGCTTTTGACGGGGAACCACAGCCGGAACCACAGACAGAACCGGACACACCTGCGCAGCCGACCGAGCCCTCCCCCGAGCCGATTCCAAGCCTCGAGCCTGAGGCAGCGGACACATCCGGCGAATAGAAGGGATGAACCATGCGAGCCGCGCGAATGGCAGGCGGCAGGATAACCGCCTGCCATTGGCGCGTCATACGGTTCCTTGCTTGATTATTGCTCCGGCAGAAATGCCGGATTTTTTGCATTGGGCCAATCCTGGAAGGAATGCCACGGCGCGGGTACTACCGGTTGTGGATGCTCGCGTTTCAAAAGCGCAGAGTATTGCACTTTACAAACATGGTTGTTGTGGGGTAAAATGGAAGGAATCACGGCATACTAATGATTGTGCGAAAAGCACGGTGTCACAACACGGTGCTTGTGATAACGGATTTGTGATTGCGGATAGTAGCGTGCTTGCGAAAGTAGCGCCGAGAGGCGCTTGTTTTGCGTCAACCTTACGGGCCTGTAGAGAAAAGGGGAGGGCATGATGATGAAGCGGTTATGGGCGGCGGTTTGCTTGCTGCTTTGGACGACCGTGGCGGCCCCTGCCGGGGCGGAGCCTGCTTTGCGCGGCTACGATGCCAAGGAAGGCTATCAGTACGTGGCTTTCGGGGAATATCCACAGGATGCCGACGGAACCGAGCGCCCCATCGTATGGCGCGTGCTCTCCGTCCACGAAGGGGAAGCCTTCCTTTTTAGCGAGTACGTGCTGGGCAACGGCTGCGTGCATCCGGACGACAAGGAGTTTGTCGCCTTCGGCGGCGAATACAACAAAACGGCGATGTTCGCCAAGCTCAATGGTCCCTTTAAAGAAGCGGCGTTTTCCGGGCAGGAGATTGCCCGCCTGCGGGAGGATGACGCGCTGGGCGCGGTGTTCCTGGTCAGCAGCGACGAGCTGAACGACAAGGTCGCGGGCCTGGGCACCAACCAGACGCGCATGGGCTATGGCACGCCCTACGCCCTGGCCAACGGACTGTTCCAATACCAAAACGGCACCAGCCCCTACTGGATGCGCACCCCCTCCACCGTGATGAAGAGCGGCGTGCGTTGCATCAAGGTTTCGGGCGAGATCGGCTACATTCGCTGCGTGGTCGAAAACGAGGGCTTTCGGCCGGCCGTCCGCCTGATATTGGGCGATGAGCCCTTTGCCGGGGGAACGGGCACCCTCGCCGATCCATTCTATTACGAGAGTCAAAAGAGTCAGGAGTAACGCATGAAGAACGCTCAACGGTGGTTGCTGGCGCTCGGTGCTTTGCTCGTGTGCGCGGCGGTGGGATTTGCGCGGGAGGCACATGCTTCGTCCGCGCCCCTGGCCGAGGACATCACCAGCCTGTGCGAGATCGACTGCAAGCCGAACAAACCCACCCGCTTGCTGCAGGATCGCAAGTATACGTCAAAATGGATCGGCCTTGCGGATCGCGCGCCGTGGATCATGGTGGAAACGCCGGCGGATCGGCCTGCGGGCTCGGTCTACATTTGCTTTGCGGATTTACCCATGCAGTGGGAGATCCAGGTGCCCTCGGGCGAGGATTGGGTGACCTATTGGCGGGGGGAGGACAACAGCTTCCTGCATGTGTTCATCGAGCTGCCAGGCGTGCAAAAATTCCGGCTGCAGGCCACCTTCCCCACCAGCGACCATATCAACATCAACGAGCTCTTCGTGTTCAGCGAGGGCGAGGTGCCCGATTGGGTGCAGCGCTGGCGACCCACCCCCGCCAAGGCAGACCTGCTGCTGCTGGCCGCGCATCCGGACGATGAGCTGGTGTTCATGGGCGGCGCCGCGCCCACCTACGCCGCCGAGCGCGGGCTCAACGTGGTGGCAGCCTACCTCACCTTCTCCAACACCACGCGCAGCAGCGAGCTGCTCAACGGCCTATGGCACATGGGGGTGCGGCAGTACCCGGTCATTGGGGAGTTTGTGGATAAATATTCGAAGGAAATGAAATCCACCTACCAGCTTTGGGGGCAAGAGAAAATTCGCGCCCACGTGATGGAGCTGTTCCGGCGCTACAAGCCCGACGTGGTGGTCACGCACGATTTGCAGGGCGAGTATGGGCACGGCGCGCACAAGGTATGCGCCGATGTGGCCATGTACTGCGCGCAGCACTCCATGGATGCGTCCGTGCTGCCCGAAGTGGCGGAGCAGTACGGCGTTTGGACGCTCAAGAAGCTGTACCTGCACCTCTACCCTGAAAAGCAGATTCTGATGAACTGGAATCTCCCCTTGGAGAGCATGGGCGGCAAGACCTCGCTGCAGCTTGCGCAGGAAGCCTACCAGCTGCACGTGACCCAGCAGACCACCCCTTTCGAAGTCACCGACCAGGGCGAGTACAGCAACGCGCTGTTCGGCCTGGCCTACAGCACGGTGGGGGACGACGTGCTGCGCGATGATTTTATGGAAAACGTGCCCGTCGAAAGCGTCGACATATCGTTGCCGACCCCGTTTCCCACGCTGAGGCCGGTGCTGGGCCCCACGCCCACCGCCTCGCCCACGCCTTCGCCGCCGCCCACCCCCACCCCTGCGCCCACGCCTGAACCCACGCCCAGCCCGAAGCCGACGCGCACGCCCAAGCCGACGCGTACACCCAAGCCGACGCGCACGCCCAAGCCGACGCGTACGCCCAAGCCCACCAGCACGCCCGGCCCCACGCTTTGCCCGCCAGCCACCTACGAGGACGGAGTGCACGGCGTGGTATGGCCCGATCCGGGCCAGCTGCGCGACGACAATGGCTTCCTGGTGTACGGCGAGTACGTGCATTCCGATCCGCAAGCGGGGCTGTGGTTCTACGCCTCGCCCACGCTGATCGTGCGCATCGAGCGCAAGGCAGATAAGGAAGCGATCCTTACTTGGTATGAAGCGCACGTGTATGTGGATTTGGAGAGCGGCGAGCGGTTCGGCTCCTTCATGCTTCACCCCGACGATCCGCTGAAGGAGCACGTGCAGCCCGCGCGCATCGCGCAGCAGAAAAAAGTGGTGTTTGGCATGAACACCGATTACTACAGCTACCGGGTCGGCCGTAATTCTAGCGTGGGCGTGGTGATACGCGGCGGCAATGTGCTGTACGATACAATCGTGCCGCGCAACCGGGGCAAGTTCCCCAACCTGGATACGCTGGCCATGTTTGAGGATGGGCGCTGGGGTGTGTATTATTCCGATGAATATACCGCACAGCAGTACCTGGATATGGGCGCGGTCGACGTGTATTCATTCGGCCCGTTCCTGGTGCGCGATGGCGACCTGAACCCCTTTGTGGAGGAAATGTATTCGGGCAAGACCACGCAGCCGCGCTGCGCGATTGGCATGATCGAGCCGGGCCACTACTACGCCATGCTGGCCGAGGGCGGCATGGCGCGCAGCAGCCTGGGGGTGACCATGGCACAGCTGGCCGAAAACATGCGCGCTGCTGGATGCTCGCAAGCGCTCAACTTCGATGGCGGGCAAACCGCAGTCATGCTGTTCATGGGCGAACAAATTTCGCGCATTGGCCAGTATGGCGGCGGAAAAACCTCGGCCCGCGCCACCACCGAGGTGATGGGCGTGGGGTATTCCGATAGGATCGAGGAGCAGGATCGGTAAACAGCATGGGAAAGGCACGGAAAAAGCTTTATACCCATTCCAACTACGTTTGCCACAATCCGCGGATCTATTTCCGATCGGCGTTGTCGTGCCTCGGTCAGCGTAGCTGCTGGCTACGCCTCCTTCGGACTCCTAGCCGAACGTAAAAATCTCTCGCTGGCTTATTGGCAAAACCTAATTGGAATTGGTATAAGAAAAAGGGCGTTCCTTCCGCAGAAGCGGAGAGAACGCCCTTTTTTTGTATCGGTGAATGGATCGGTCGACATGCGCTTGCGCGGCCTACGATCCTTCCGGAAACGCGTTGAGATCGCGCAACAGGGCTGCTTGTAGCAGCTTGTCCAGCTTGCGGCTGCAGAGCAGCGTTTGTTCGGAGGTCAACGAATGTCCGGCGCAAAGCAGCTCATGCAGCTGTGCGCGCTGTGCTTCGATGGCCGCATCCAGTTCTTCTGTGCTGAGGGGCTTTCCGTCTTTCATTGTTGACCCCGTTTCCATGCGCGCCGCCTGTCGCATGCCCGCTAGGTTGTGTTTACCCGCAGCCATTATTATGCGGCCAGCGGGGAGAAGAAGCAATGCTCAAATGTTTCCAGTTTGCTTTTGCGCGGTTGCTATGCCCGCGATGCGCCTTAAATCAGGCTTAACCCTGCCCAAACCCGTTGAATCGTAAGGGGAATGGTGCTACCATGGGGAAACTTGATGGCACAAGCGGGGTGTGCAATGGGCAGATTGGGGGGGAAATGTCGTGGTTATTCCGGTTCTTAAACAACAGCGGTTTATGAAGTCGAGTTAATAAATGATGAAAAGTTGGACCTGTAAATTATGTACGTTTTTCCCAAAAATACGGAAGACATCTTTCACTATCAAGCAACTTCTAAAGTGCGACTTAATAGTTAGGATTAAATCACGATTAATGGTCGAAAAACCGTTGTATTTGCCCGAATTTGATGCTAATATTGCCCCAGACTCGAAGGGAAAATTGTGAAAAAAAGCGCTCCCTTCGGTTACGAAAAACGGAAACCCGTATCCGGAGCCCAACGCAACGTTCTACCAAAGACCATGATATACGGAGGCGCAAAAAAATGGAACAACAGAAGATGCCCAAGTTCTACCAGACCAAGGCTTTCCGCAGCATCATCGCTGTCGTGCTAGCAGTTATCCTGCTATCCAACAGTGCTGTGGAAAACATGAGCTCCCTGTTCGCTACGGAAGGCGAGCCCGCGCAGACGCAGGAAGTGTCTGTGCCGGAGCAGCAGGAAGCTGCCCCGACCGCCGACCCTGAAGCCGGCGACAATGGGGAGAATCGCAGCGCGGAACCTCCCCAAGAGACCGCTGTGCCGGACACCCATTCCGCGCCCGATGCGGGCGAGGTGACGGTGACCGAAGGCTCCGAGGACGGCGTTGAGCCGACCGAAGAAGCCACCGAGCCGACCGAAGAAGCCACCGAGGCTCCTTCTGTCGAGCCTACCGCCGAAGCGCCCGCGCTCGATCCCATCGCCGAAGCCATTGCGGCCAGCGGCGCTGCGTATCTGCGCGTGGAGGGCGATATCTTCTCTTCTATTAAGATGAAGGAAGATGACAAGCTGGGCCGCTTGGTTGGCATCGTGCTGGCCACTGCGTTCCACGAGGCGGTGCCCGCCACCGAAACCGAAGCCGAAAAGGCCGCCGCGATCGAAGTCGTTTACGCGGATGCCGAGGGTCTGCAGAAGGGCTTCATGAGCCCCGCCGCCGCCCAACTGCTCGGTTACGATGCGACCATCGAAGAGATTGGCGAAAACGCCCTGCAGCAGTATCAGTCTGCCGCGTGGCCGCTCCCGGCTGTCGAATTCGAAGCCGTTGTGGTCGCCACCCCCGTGCCGGAAGTGACCGCTGCCCCCGAAGCGGCCCCCTTCATCGTGGGCTTTGTGGGCGTAGAGGATACCTCTGTGCCAATGCAGACCATCGAGGTGGAAACCACCGAAACCCTCGACAGCATTGATCTGCCTGAATCGCTGACCGTTTTGCTCAGCGACGATAGCACCTTTGAGCTGCCTGTGGCTTGGGAAATGGAATCCGGCGAGATCGTTGCGGGCGAGGAGAATGTCGTCAGCAGCGATGAGCTGACCTCCGCCATGGCCGTGGCCGAGAAGGATGGCTACTCCGCTAAGGATGCCTCCTCCGGCACTACGCTGGGCGACGCCGTGGAAATCGTTGTGGAACGCAACGACGGCGACGAAGCGGTGATCCTGGAAAACGAGACCATCGATGAAGGCGAACAGATTCGCCTGGAGCCCACCTGGGACAAGGAAACCCTTGTCCTGGGCGACCGCGTGGGTGTGCCCTTCATCGTGCTCAACGGCGTGTACACGCCTATGGGCGGCGGCCCGGGCGGCACGCTCGAAATCCGCTCCGAGTTCATCACCCAGGCGCAGACCACCTATGATATCGCCTACGATACCCAGACCCGTTTCCAGGTTCGTTACAACCCGCCCACTGGCGGCACGTTGAACACGATCCTGATCGTGAACTGCCTTGAGTACGGCGCCATGTTCAACGTTGCCCCCATCAGCAACAACGTTGTCAACAGCGCGTGCATCATTAACCCCACCACCGTGGCCGTGCTCCTGCAGAACGGCATCACCAATGAAGCCGTTATCGACTTCAAGATGGATTTCTGCGCCCTGACCCAGGCCAACGCGATCACCTGGATGGATACCGGTTCGCTGCCGGCCACCCAGCTCAAAGCCAAGGCCATCACCGGTACCCTGAACACGACGAACAACACCTACACCCAGACCTCCGAGCTGGCCAGCGTCGTGTACGGCACCTATACGCCCAAAAACTATGCGGGCCCCGCTTCCTTCACCAAGCCCGTCAGCTACAAGCTGCACGTGCCCTCCATCGGCGCGATGACCGATCACTCCTTTGTTTTCAACAGCAGCGCCGATACCGCATACCTGACCTACTTCTCCGGCGATACCCCCTACTATGCGTACAACTACCCCACTTTGGGCTTCAAATCCTCGCTCAGCGGCACCGAGAAGTACACGCCGCTTATCGAGATCACCGGCATGAAGATCTACGTGCCCAGCCCGAAGCTGATGCTTGCGAGCCTCGGCTCCACCAGTTCCGGTGCGTATTACTACAGCGCCAACAACTACTTCACCAACTGGACCATCAGCGCGCGGAAGACCGATGATCCGGCAGGCGATTACTACATCATCACCCCTCCCGCCCGCCTGTTCAACGGCACCGACAACAGCCAGTTGTTGATGAACCTGGCGGCCACCCTGCGCCCCCAGTGGGCTCTGATCAGCCAGAGCAATGAGCTGGGTTACAGCGCAAACGCGTACACCAACTTCCAGTCGACCAAGCCGACTCAGCTCATGTACCAGATTCCCAGCGGCACTTCCACCCCCACGAAGTACACTGTGGATTCGGATGCCGCCCTGGTCATGACCTACGCCCGCGAGGCGCAGGAAAAGATGAGCATCATCCCCAACGTGGAGCGCAAAAAGAACAACTCCGGTCTGTTCAACTACGGCACCACCGGCAATACCAGCCAGTTTGTGGCCATGCTCAACGCCTACGCCACCACCACCACCAGCGGTGTCCGCAAGGAGCTGACGCCCGCGCACACCGGCGAGGTTGTGGAAACCTACGAGTTCCCGCACGAGGTCCAGCCCACCAACATGTACGTTGGTTCCGCCTACTACTCCAACAACAACGCAGCCCTGAGCAAGGACACCTCGCTCAAGAGCGTCGTGGTGGAGTACCAGGATGGCAGCACCTCGCAGCTCGACGCGACGGCCCTGTCCACCCTGAACAACATCCTCAAGAATGGTTACGATTCCTCGGCCGTGCCGCTGCGCGCCGCGTCGGCCACCACCCGTATCACCAAGATCACCGTGACCTGGAACAAGGTGGTAACCAGCTTCTGGAACTATACCTGGTACAATAGCTTCCTCTCCCTGACGCTCGCGGGCGTGAACTGGGGCTACGGCAGCTACCTGTTTGAGGAGTACACCAAGTTCTCCTTCGACATCCCCACCAACGACCCCAACGGCACCAAGATCACCCAAGTTCGCGACGTGCAGGTGAAGTACACCAACTCGCGCAAAAACAACGTCGTCGCGGGCAACACTTGGGACCTGGCCGATTACCTGTGGTTCCACATTGAGCCGCCGGTAGTGCCGGTTCAGTACTGCCCCACCCTCTACGGCTACCCCTACTCCACCTCCTACCTCGGCAACACCGCGTTCCACGCGGACAACAAGACCGAGTACAATGCCGGTAGCGTTTGGATTCAGTTTGGCACAGCGACCAACACCATCTCGAAGTTGGTCAATCCCGTTGTGGATATCTTTGCCAACTGCAAGCTGAGCTACTACGGCACCCACGACAGCAACGCGATTACCAACATGAATGCCGCCGATTCGATCGGCTTCCTGTCTGGTAAGTTCACCACCAGCCGCTATCTGGCGGGCTGGAAGATCTCCTACAGCACCAACCGCGGCGCGCGTCCGGCCATTCAGCTGCCCGCCACCATGAGCGGCGATATGCCCATCGATCTGGACATCGATTGCGCAGGCGGCGAGTATCTGACCAGCCTGAAGTTCTCCTACACCGGCGATTACACCCTGCCGATCGGTTCCACCACGCAAATCTACTTCATGAGCAACGTCATGATGTTCGGTTGGAACAAGAACTTCACCAACGGCCAGCCGATCCAGTACGGCTCGGGCGCTTCCGGCCGGTTCCACGTCCGTCTGCAGGCGCAGGCCAGCTGGGACAACTGCGATTCGTACGACAACGGCAAGCACGATGTCAACGTCGCCGGCCCGCAGGCCATGCTCCCCTACTCCAACGGATACTTCCCGGGCGTCATGTTCTTCCTGTACCGTGAAGTAACCCTCAATACCCAGAGCATCGCAATGCCGGTGAACTACCAGAGCATTTACCAAGGTTCGCCGACCAAGCCCGAAACATACGCGAACTTTACCCACTATGCGTATGCCCAGAACATGGTTCCCGGCACCCAGACGTTCACTGGCAGCCAGGGAGATTCGAACTATTACGTGCCGTGGGGCATCGACGAATCGATCTTCATCGAACTGACCGATCCGGAGTTCGTGTTTAATCCCGCCACCACCTCCGTGTTTGGCGTTCCGGTTGGCCCGTACCTCACCGCCGACCAGTTCACCGCCAACGGTAAGAATTGGCTGAAGCTGACGCTAAAGGCCGGCTATCAGCGCAACTCCTACTTCAAGAGCACCGGGTTTGTGCATACCGGTTATGGCAGCGGCAGCTACTATAACTCCCTGGGCGGCAGCTTCCAAATCGGCTTCACCAGCGTGCCTGGCTGCCGACTGGGCTTCCACTACCCCATGGGCAAGGTATACTTCGATTACAGCCAGTTGCTCCAGGATTACACCGCTCCCGCAAAGCCCAACAGCAACGACATCACCAAGGACTTCCCCACCAAGTGGAACATTAGCTCCACGGTGGCCGATACCAACGGCATTTCCTCCACCTCCGTCACCGGCCCGAAGCTGAGGGAGTATGACTTCTCCAGCTACAAGGTGGACGTCATGCAGGCCACCGCGCTGGCCGCGACCCTGGTGCCCGGCCTCAACGGCGTGTACCAGTTCGTGGACCGCAAGGTTGAGTTCAACGGAGCTCAGCGCAGCCAGCTGGATGCCCTGGTCGCCTTCACCGCCTCGGATGACATGGACGTGTACAACTTCACCTCCTACGTCATCCTGCCCCGCAACGGCAAGGGCATCAAGTACAACGACACCATGGGCGCGGAGCAGACCGCGACCAGCCAGTACGACATGAACCTGCGCAGCGCGCCGGTCGTCCTGGCGGACAGCACCGCCATGTCCTCGGGCAACCTGACTTTCGCCTACACCACCGACGCGAACCCGAGCGACGCCTCCTCCTACACCACCACCGCGCCGACCACCACGGCCGGATGGGCTGCGGTCACCGCCATTCGCGTGCGTGCGGCTACCCTGCCCAAGAGCAGCGCCATCAACATGCGCTTGCCCCTCTCCGCCCCGGTCAAGACCACCGTGGGCAACAAGAACGCCTACATCGGCGGTACGTACGCCTACGAGACCAGCTCCACCGGCGGCAACCCCTACAAGGCCAAGCTGCAGTTGGGCACCTACGTCTACAAGGATTACCTTGTGACCTCGGGCGGCGGCTTCGTATACTTCGACGTGATGGATGAGAACGGCAACTGGTATGGCTCCACCTCGTACGAGCGCTACCCGACCGCCAACGAAGTGACCGTCACCCTCTACGACACCGACGGCACCACCGTGATCGATTCCACCACCGTGAGCCCCACCGATGGCCGCTTCAACCTGAGCAGCTACAAGGGCGACGCCGGGCAGATCATCAAGATCACCATGCCCACCACGGGCGGCGGCACCTACAAGCTGACCAAGAAGAGCACCAGCGTTTTCACTTCCACTTACTACGATTCGGACTTCGACCGTGACACCAACTCGCTGACCCTGCCCGCGCTGACGGCCAATGGCTTCCTGAACATCAGCGCCGGTATCGTCCGCCTGCCCGAGATCACGGCCCCGGACGTGACCGTGAAGGTTGGCCTGACAGCCAACCAGAGCGCCAAGCTCACCGATTACTACTACTACAGCATGCCCACCACCTCCTACAACCTGGCCTTCTCCGCGGCGGCGAACACCACGATCGCCACCCCGTACAATGGTCAGACCCTGCCCTACACCCACGTGATCACCGGTTCTCCGGCGGAATCCACCGGCACCACCGTGACCAACGCCGTGAAGGGCCTGGCCGTGGGCACCACCACCGCCACCATCACCACCACCAACACCCTGGGCGACGTGGTGAGCAAGACCTACAACATCACCGTGGAATCCTCCGAGGTTGATGTGGTCGTTACCAAGAACTGGGCGGATAGCAGCAACGCGCCGGGCGTGCGTCCGGCCAACATCCAGATCCAGCTCTACCGCAAGGTCGGCTCCGGCACCGCGACCGCCGTGGGCAGCCCGGTAGCCATGACCGGCACCGCGACCGCCGCCTCCTGGACCTACACCTTCTCCAAGCAGGCTGAATTCGACGGCAGCGGCAATACGTACACCTACTCGGTGGACGAAGTGACCGTGCCCACCGGCTACACCAAGTCGGTCAACGGCCTGACCATCACCAACACCCTGGAGACCGTCGATGTCACCGTGACCAAGGTCTGGGACATCAAGGGCACCGGCTTCACCAAGCCCGCCTCGGTCACCGTGAACCTGTACGCCAACGGCACCCTTTCCAAGACCCAGGCGGTCACCGGCTCGGCCGGCGCCAACACCTGGACCTACACCTGGACCAACCTGCCCAAGTACGGCAGCGGCGGCCAGATCACCTACACGGTGGATGAGCCCTCCGTGCCCACCGGCATCGACAAGACGGTGTCCGGCATGACCATCACCAACACCTACCGCGCGGACGTCTCCAAGAACGTTGAGGTCGTTTGGGTGCACACTGGTGCCCCGGCCGCGACCCGCACCGCCGTGGAGAGCGCGGGTGTGACCATCAACCTGCTGCGCAACTCCGCCGCCTACAAGAGCCAGGCGATGGGTACCGCCAACAGCTGGAAGCACACCTTCGCCGTCCCGTACCTGGATACCCTCAGCGGCGCGACCTTCTCCATCACCCAGAGCGCGGTGAGCGGTTATACCACCACCTACTCCACCAAGGGCGATGGCACTATGGTCGCCACCAACACCTATGTCATGCCCAAGATCACCGTGAGCGGCACCAAGACCTGGTTGAACGTGCCCACCGGCATGGCCAAGCCCACCGTGCAGATTAACCTGCTGCGCAACAGTGTGCAGTTCGACACCACCACCATCACCGGTGGCGGCACCTCCTACAGCTTCGCCAACCTCGATACCTACGACGCGAGCGGCGTGGCCTACGTCTACACCACCAACGAGACTGCGGTGGCGGGCTACACCACCACCCAGAGCGGCTACAACATCACCAACACCTACAGCCCGAAAACGGCTGAAGTGGACGCGCTGTTCACCAAGACCGTGACCACCAACGTGGGCGCGCCCGACGAAACCTTCAGCTTCACCATGGTCGGTTCCTCCGGCAGCCCGATGCCCACCGGCGCGAGCGGCCAGAGCAAGACCATCACCGCCAAGGCCGGCGCGGTGAACTTCGGAAAGATCACCTTCACGCTCCCGGGCACGTACACCTACACCGTGACCGAGACCGCGGGCTCCACCGAAGGCTTCACCTACGACAACAACTCCTACACCATGACCGTGGTTGTTGCCGATACCGCCGGTGTCCTGGGCACCTCCGTCACCTACAAGAAGGGCGCCAACTCGGTCGCCAACATCACCCTGGCCAACACCTACGCCATCCCGACCCGCTCGGTCGTCGTGACCCTGTTCTGGGATGACAACAGCAACACCCTCGGCGGCCGTCCGACCGCCGCCCCGATCCAGCTCTACCGCACGCCGGCCGGCGGCACCCGCGTAGCCGTGGGTTCCGTGGTTAACATGACCGGCACCGGCACGGCTGCGTCCTGGACCTACACCTTCAACACCATGCCGGTGCATTCTACCGACGGCAAGGAGTACACCTACTCCGTCGAGCAGACCAGCTACGACAAGAACTACACCGTGTCGTACAACCCCAACAGCACCGACACCAAGATCGCGCTGAGCATCAAGGATAAGCTCAACACCATCTCCATCAGCGGTAAGAAGATTTGGGACATCAAGGGCACCGGCTACACCAAGCCCTCGAGCGTCAACATCGATGTGTACCGCAACAACGTTAACTACCGTACCGTAAACGTGCCCGCTGTGGCCGGCAATGACGAGTGGTCCTACACCGTCGCCAACCTGCTGCAGTACGATGCCACCGGTACCGCCTACGCCTACAGCGTGAAGGAAACCACCCCGATCGCCGGTATCGATGCGTCGGTCAGCGGCTACAACATCACCAACACCTACCGCGCGAACAGCGATCAGAAGGTCAAGGTTGTTTGGGTGCACACCGGCGCCCCGGCGGCCACCCGCACCACCGTGGAAAACGCGGGCGTGACCATCAACCTGCTGCGCAACTCCGCCGCCTACAAGACGCAGGCGATGGGGACCACCAACAGCTGGCAGCACACCTTCAGCATTCCGTACCTGGATAGCATGGGTACCGTGGCCTTCTCCATCACGCAGAGCGCGGTGAGCGGCTACACCACTACCTATTCCAGCGAGACCGATGGAACCCTGGTTGCCACCAACACCTATGTGATGCCCAAGATCTCCGTGATCGGCACCAAGGTTTGGGTAGGCGTGCCCATCGGCATGACCAAGCCCACCGTTGAAATCGTCCTCAAGCGCAACGGAACCCAGTTCCAGACCACCAACATCACCGGTGGCGGCACCTCCTACAGCTTCGCCAACCTCGATACCTACGATGCGAGCGGCGTTGCCTACACCTACACCACGTCCGAGACCCCGGTGGCGGGCTTCACTACCACCCAGTCCGGCCTGACCATCACCAACACCTACGATCCGACCAAGGCTGAGGTCGACGTGGTCGCCACCAAGAACGTGACCGCGGGCGTGGGCGCTCCCAACGATCAGTTCACCTTCACCTTGACCGCGGCTAGCGGCACGAACCCGATGCCCACCGGCGCTGTCGGCAACGTGTTGACCAAGCAGGCCACGGTAGGCTCCGTGAACTTCGGCAAGATCAGCTTCTCGCTGCCCGGCACCTACGTCTACACCATCGCTGAGACGGCAGGCACCACCGAAGGCTTCACCTACGACAACAGCACCTACACCATGACCGTTGTGGTCTCCGGTACCTCGAGCCTGACCGCGGTCGCCACCGTGAAGAAGGGCGTAACCTCGGTCCAGACCATGGACTTCATGAACGTCTACGCGGTACCGACCCGCACCCTGTCCGGCACCCTGACCTGGGTTGACAACAACAACTCGCTCAGCGGCCGTCCCGCCAGCGCGCAGGTCCAGCTCTACCGCATCGTCGATGGCGGCACCCGCCAGGCCGTTGGCTCCGTCGTCAGCGCGACCGTGGCCGCTGGCAACGTGTGGAGCTACACCTTCGGCGCCCAGCCGGTGCACGATAACACCGGCAAGACCTACACCTACTCCGTGGAGCAGGTGAACGTCGACAAGAACTACACCTCGACCGTTTCGGGCCTGAACCTGACCGATACCCTCAAGACCATCTCCATCACCGGTCAGAAGGTTTGGAACATCCAGGGCACCGGCTTCACCAAGCCCAGCAAGGTCGAAATCAACCTCTACCGCAACGGCGGCTCGACCGCGTACCGCGTGATCGAAGTCTCGCCCGCGAGCAACCCCGATGTGTGGTCCTACACCATCGACAACCTGCTCGAGTACGACCTGACCGGCACCAAGTACGCCTACACCGTCGATGAAAAGACGCAGATGTTCGCGGTGACCAGCTCGGTCAGCGGCACGACCATCACCAACACCTACGGCACCGACGCCACCAAGAAGATCGAAGTCACCTGGGATCACACCGGCGCCCCGATGACCGATCGTCCCACCAGCGTCACCATCAACCTCATCCGCAATGGCGCTGCGACCCCGTACGCCAGCAAGGCCGTGGATTCGACCACCAGCTGGAAGCACACCTTCAACGTACCGCAGGTGGATTTCAAGGATGCGACGTTCACCATCACCGAGAACTCGCTCCTGCCTAACTACGCCACCACCTACACCACCAATGGCGACACCCTGGTCGCGCACAACGTGTACCAGATGCCCAAGGTGACCGTGACCGGCACCAAGACCTGGTCGGGCACGCCCACCGGTCTGGCCAAGCCCACCGCGCAGATCAACCTGCTGCGTAACGGCACCAAGGTCCAGGATACCACCATCGTAAACGGCGGAACCACGTACTCCTTCACCAACCTGGATAAGTACGATCCGTCGGGCGTCGCCTACACCTACACCGTAACGGAAGAAGATGTTCCGGGCTACGAAAAGAGCCAGACCGGCAACAACTTCACCAACACCTACAACCCCACCAAAGCCTCGGTCAACCCGATCGCCACCAAGTCCGTCACCCAGGGCGTGGGCGCTCCCGATGAGGAGTTCACCTTCACCTTGACTGCGGGCAACGGCGCGAACCCGATGCCTTCCGGCAGCACCGCTGGCGTGAAGTCCATCCAGGCCAAGGCCGGCTCCGTGAACTTCGGCACTATGGACTTCAGCCTGCCCGGCACCTACACCTACACCGTTGCCGAGACTGCTGCTTCCACCGAAGGCTTCACCTACGACAGCACGGTTTACACCCTCACGGTCTCTGTTTCGGACACCAACGGCGTCCTGTCCGCTGTGGCGGACTACAAGAAGGGCTCCGTCTCCGTCCAGAACATGACCTTCAGCAACACCTACGTCATCCCCACCCGCACCCTGTCCGGCACCCTGACCTGGGTTGACAGCAACAACACGCTCAACGGCCGTCCCGCCAGCGCCCAGGTTCAGCTCTACCGCATCATCGATGGCGGCACCCGCCAGCCCGTTGGCTCCGTCGTGAGCGCGACCGTGGTCGCCGGTAACGTATGGAACTACACCTTCGGCGCTCAGCCGGTGCACGACACCGCTGGCAAGACCTACACCTACTCCGTGGAGCAGGTGAACGTCGACAAGAACTACACCTCGACCGTTTCGGGCCTGAACCTGACCGATACCCTCAAGACCATCTCGGTCTCCGGCCAGAAGGTTTGGAACATCCAGGGCACCGGCTTCACCAAGCCCTCCAAGGTCGAAATCAACCTCTACCGCAACGGCGGATCGACCGCGTACCGCGTGATCGAAGTCTCGCCCGACAGCAACCCCGATGTGTGGGCTTACACCATCGACAACCTGCTCGAGTACGACCTGACCGGCACCAAGTACGTCTACACCGTCGATGAAAAGACGCAGATGTTCGCGGTGACCAGCGCGGTCAGCGGCACGACCATCACCAACACCTACGGCACCGACGCCACCAAGAAGATCAAGGTTACCTGGGATCACACCGGTGCTCCGGCTTCCATGAAGCCCACCACCGTGACCATCAACCTGATCCGCAACGGCGCCGCGACCCCGTACGCCAGCCAGGCAGTCACCGCGACCACCAGCTGGCAGCACACCTTCAACGTACCGCAGGTGGATTTCAAGGATGCGACGTTCACCATTACCGAGAACTCGCTCCTGCCCAACTACACCACCACCTACACCACCGAAGGCGATACCTTGGTTGCTCACAACGTGTTTGTGATGCCGAAGGTCACCGTCGAAGGCAGCAAGACTTGGGTTGGCACCCCCTCCGGCGTGAACGTGCCCGCCATCGAGATCAACCTGCTGCGCAACGGTACCGAAATCCAGGATATTACCCTGGCCAGCGGCACCACCACCTACAAGTTTGAGAACCTGCCCAAGTACGACAACGGTGGCAACGAGTACACCTACACCGTGTCGGAAGAGGACGTGCCCGGCTACGACGAAGCCAAGACCGGCTATGCCTTCACCAACACCTACAACCCGACCGGTGCCTCCATCTCCGTACTGGCGAGCAAGACCGTGACCCAGAACGTTGGCGCTCCCGCCGATAAGTTCAGCTTCACGCTCACCGCTGGCAAGTCCGGCAACCCGATGCCCTCCAACAGCAACGGCGATACCAAGACCGTCGAAGCCCCGGCTGGCTCGGTTGGATTCGGCACCATCAACTTCACCCTGCCCGGCGTCTACGTCTACACCATCACCGAGACCGCCGGCTCCACCGCAGGCTTCACCTACGATCCCGCCGTGTTCACCCTCACCGTGACGGTGACCGACAACAACGGTGTCCTGCAACAGACCTCCTCCATGACCAAGACCGTCGGTGGCGTGACCACCAACGTGACGGCTGCGGAGTTCGCCAACGCGTACGCCGTGCCGACCGAGGACAAGGTCATTACCATCAACTGGGTTGACAACAGCGACGTCCTGGGCGGCCGTCCTGCCAGCACCTCGATCAAGCTCTACCGCCAGATTCCGGGCGGACAGCCTGTCCTGGTTAGCGGCACCGCCGTGACCGTGCCCGCTGTGGCCGGCCAGAACACCTGGACCCACACCTACGATGACATGCCTGTGCATGACAACGATGGCAAGGTCTACACCTACTCGGTGGTCCAGGAGAACCTGGATAAGAACTACACCGAGGCCATCGCGGGCCTGGTCATCACCAACACCATCGTTACCATCGAAAAGACGGGCACCAAGACCTGGGCCATCGTCGGCAATGGCTTCACCCCCATCCCGATCGATGTGCAGCTCTACCGCAACAATGTGATCATGACCGGCAAGGTGCAAACCCTGGCCTCCAAGCCCGGCTTGACCTGGAGCTACACCTTCAAGGATCTGCTCCGCTACGACAAGTCTGGCACCGAGTACACCTACACCGCGAAGGAAGTGGAAGTGCCGTTCGGCTGCGAAGTTTCCTACAGCGGCATGAACATCACCAACACCTACGGCGCTGACGAGCTGGTGCCGGTGCGCGTGGAATGGGATTATACCGGCGCGCCCGAGACCGACAAGCACTCCAGCGTGACCATCACCCTCTTCCGCGACGGCATCGCGGCCTCCTACGACTCGGCCACCGTGAGCGCGAGCGGCAACTGGAAGTACTCCTTCCCGCTGCCCAGGGTCGACCACATCGGCCAGACCTTCTCCATCACCCAGAACTCGCTGCTCCCGCGTTGGACCACCACCTACTACACGGACGACGATGACGTACTGGTCGCCAAGAACGTCTACAACATGCCCGAAGTGGAAGTCAGCGGCACCAAGACTTGGAAAGACACCCCCGATGGACTGGCCAAGCCGACCGTCACCGTGAAGCTGATCCGCAACGGCAACGCCGCTGCCCCGATTGCTACCACGACCATCGTATCTCCGGCCACCACCTACAAGTTCGACAAGCTGCCGAAGTACGATGCCACCGGTAACACCTACACCTACACCGTCGCCGAAAGCGATATCCTCGGCTACGACGAAGTGCAGAGCGGCACCAACTTCACCAACACCTATAAACCGGCCGGAGCCGCCGTCACCGTAACCGGTTCGAAGGCCGTCACCAAGGCGACCTACGCGCCCGACGACGAGTTCACCTTCGTGCTCACGGCCACCGATCCCGCCTTCCCGATGCCCACCGGCAGCACGGCTGGCGCGAAGACCATCCAAGCCAAGGCTGGCTCGATCGAATTCGGTGATATCTCCTTCACCCTGCCCGGCACCTACACCTACACCATTACCGAAACTGCCGGCACCACCAGGGGCTTCACCTACGACAACAAGACCGTCACCATGACGATCGTCGTGACCGACCCCGCCAACGGCACGCTGAGCGCCGCCACCTCCTTCGCCCCCGGCGGCAACACCTTCAGCTTCGCCAACGCCTACACCATCCCCACCGATCCGGTGACCATCACCGTCAACTGGATCGACAACAGCGACGCGCTGCAGCTGCGCCCCGATGAGACCACCGTGCAGCTCTACCGCGCTATCCCCGGCGGCCAGCCCGTCGCCATCACCGGCACCAACATCGCGGTGAGCGGCACCGGCGACAGCTGGACCCACACCTTCCCGAACATGCCCATCTACGACGACAATGGCAAGACCTACACCTACACCGTGGGTCAGGAGAACCTGGACGAGAACTACGACGAGTCCATCTCCGGCCTGGTCATCACCAACACCATCAAGGAAGCCGGCGTTTCGATCAAGAAGACCGCGAAGCCCGCTCCCGAGAAGGCCGGTGAGACCGCCGCCGTGAAGGCTGGCGACACCATCGTCTACACCATCGAGGTCAAGAACACCGGCTCGCGCAGCGTCTACGATGTGCGCGTAATGGATACCATTCCGGCCGGCCTGACCGTGGGCGCGTGCAGCCCGATGCCGACCAAGCGTTTCGACAACGCGGACGGCTCCACCACCCTGATCTGGCGCGTGCTCCAGATTGGCAAGAACGCCTCGGCGAACATCATTGTTCCCGTGACGGTGAAGCCGCTGGCCGCCGGAGAGAACAACAAGCTCTTCTCCAACATCGCGTACTACCGCATCCCGGAGACCGACGATGAAGAGCTGACCGATGATCCCGACGAGCCGGACGATCCGGAGAACCCCGACAAGCCCTACACGCCCACCGACGATCCGGTCGAGCATCAGCTGATTTCGCTGACCAAGACCGCCAACCCCGCCAGCGGCTCTGCCCAGGATGCGTCCGCTCTGGTCGAAGGCCAGGTCGTGACCTACACCCTGAAGCTCAACGTGCTGAAGGCCGCAAGCGGCATCGTCGTCAAGGACGTCATCCCCACCGGCATGACCTTCGTGCCCGGCAGCATCACCACCACGGGCGCCGTCAACGGTACCTATGACGCTGGCACCCGTACCGTGACCTGGCCGAGCCAGACCATCGCCGCCCCGAGCGTGACCATGACCTTCAAGGCCCAGGTGAATAAGTTCACCGCCGCCGAGATCGCTGCCGGCACGTTCACCAAGACCCTCAAGAACACCGCTTCCGCGACCATCACCCACAAGGATGGCACCACGGACAGCACGACTCCCTCCAACGATGTGGAGCACCTGCTGACCCGCCGCGAAGTGACCTTCGGCAGCAAGGAAGTCGCCCTGGTAGAGAACGGCGTCGTTGGGTCTTACCAGCAGGGTACTGCTCAGACCCCCGTCGAGACCGAACTGGGCCAGACCGTCTCCTACAAGCTGACCGTCAACAGCACCGGCTACATGCCGCGTGGCAGCGTCACCGTCGAAGACACGCTGCATCCCGATGTCACCTTCGTGGCCGGTTCCACCACCGTCACCCCCGCCAGCGCGGCGAGCAAGGTGACCCTCACCAAGGCGCCCTCCGCCGCCAACGGCAACAAGGCGACCTGGACCATCACCGACCTGGGCGTGGATGAGGATATCGTCATCGAGTTCCGCGCCACCGCGCCGACCTCCACCGATAACCTCCAAACCACGATCTACGAGACCGCCAAGACCTTCACCAACACGGCCACTTTGACCGACGAAGGCCTCAAGGATCTCAAGGGCGACGACGGCAAGCCGGTCTACAACGATCCGGACGAGTACACCGAGACCTCCAACACCACCTACAACGCGGTGTACGAGAGTGAACTCGTGGCTCACAAGACCAGCGACCCGATCAGCCCGAAGGCCAATGGCGACATCGTCGTCATGGAAGCCGGCGATCTCATCACCTACACGATCGAAGTCGTGAACACCGGTGACGAAGACGCCATCAAGCCGCGCGTGATGGACATCCTGCCTGCGGGCGTGGAGTTCGTCGAGAGCAAGCAAGGCCCGACCCCGCTGGTATTCGAAGAGGACGGCGTGACCACCCTCATGTGGGAGATTCCCAAGCTGGTGCACGCTGACCGCCAGACCGGCGAACCGAACGCCACCGCCGGCATCGTGAAGCTCGTCTTCACTGTGCGCGTGCTGGTGCCCGATCAGGCCCGCCTGATCGACAACGTGGCCTACTACCGCCTCAGCGCAGAGAACGAGCCCTTCCCGGCGTTCCCCGGCAAGCCGGACGACAAGATGACCTACAACAAGACCCGCGAGGTTGTGCGTCACCAAGTGTACCGCTTCTGGGTTGAGACCGATCCCGCCGGCGGATTGACCCCCGCCACCGCGGCGCAAGTCAAGCCGGGCGACACCATGGAGTACAGGGCGATCTTTGAGGCCGCCTACGTTATCCACAACATCAAGGTAACCGATGTCGTGCCCTCCGGTATCACCCCGGTGCCCGGAACCATCAAGATCACCTTGCCCAACGGCCAGGTTATCCCGGTGCTCGACAGCGCTTACAACCCCACGACCCGTATCATCACCTGGCCGACCCGCGACGTAACCGCCGGCCGCACCGTCTTCAGCGTGACCCTGGTTGTGGATCCGCTGGATGTGGGCGACAAGGAAGAGGAATACGAGACCGGCGGCGAAGTGACCACCGACGATGGCGACGGTGGAGAGACCACGACCCCCACGCCCCCGACCTACTTCGAGACGAACCTGGGCTTCGCGAACGTGGAAAAGACCGCGGCCCTGGTTGTGGGCGGAGTGGTGCAGGCGGACAACGCCGGCACCCCGACCTCCCCCGTGTTGGGCGATCGCGGACAGCAGGTGGAATACACCCTGACCGTGACCCGCGACGCGAGCGCCAAGAACGTTAGCGGCGAGATCATCGTGACCGACGCGCTGCCCTCGGGCATGAGCCTGGTCGATGGAACGATCAGCGGCTCGCTCAGCGGCGCTGGACAGATCGTCTCTATGACTGGCAAGCAAGTCACCGATATCAACGGTGTACGCAAGCCTGGCGTGGAATGGGTCATCAAGGACATGAAGGATGACGAAGTTGCTACCCTGAAGTTCCGTGCGAAGTTGCCTGACTTCGCGGACGATCCCGACACCACCGAGGTGGAGAGCGAGCGTATCGTGATCAACACCGCCCGCATGGTGGACGTGGACATCCGTGACATGGTCTACACCAAGCCGGTTCCGGGCCACAGCGCAGGGGAGCATGTCTACCCCGTCACCGAGTTCGACAAGCCCACCAACCCGACCTACCACAACATCCTGGGTGCTGTGCTCAGCGCGGTGCTGACCAGCAACATCCAGATCGGCACCCGCGTGAACGCTGGCGACGTGGTCACCTACACCATCGCGGTCAGCAACACGGGCGCAATCGGTGCAATCGACGTACTTGTGCGCGATACCCTCCCCGGCTACCTCAAGTACATCGTGAACTCGCAGACCAGCGACAAGCCGGGCACCGAGTTCCAGCTCTTCGGATCGACCTTGGCTTGGATCATCCCCGAGATTGGCGTTGGCGAGACCGTGTACCTGACCTTCCAGGCTCAGGTAACCGAAATGGCCGACATCGGAAGCCGGTTGCTGATCAACGGCGCCGAAGTGACCGAGACCACCCCGGGCGGCGATCCCCATGTGGAAATCCGCACGAGCACCAACTTCCACAAGACCAACAAGGTCAACCACTTCCAGCGCTTGGGCGCGACGATCATCATCAAGAAAGTTGACGCCGCAACAGGAGATAAGCTGGCTGGCGCAGAATTTACCCTGCATCAGCTCTGGGCTCCCACCAAGTACGACAGGCTGGATACCGACTGGACCGTGACTTCCAATGGCGAAGGCGAAGCGATCTTCACGGATGTGCCGCTGGGCAAGTATGTGGTGACCGAGACCAGAGCGCCGGAAGGCTACATGGGCAGCAAGATTCAGCGCAGCGTGGACATCACCGGTATCCTCCACGAGCGTTCGATCGTGGTACCGAACTGGAGCCTCACGCTGGAGAACATGGAAGTCGGCGTCCCGAACGCCGGGGCCGGAAGCCGTAACGTCGGCGACTGCCCGCAATAACCTCCCAAGCACCGGACCCAAATCCCTGAGACAACGCGGCAGGGGGCGGAGTGCAAGCTCCGCCCCCACCGTGCCGCATTTAACGCAGAAAGCAACGGTACGTGATACCGTCGAATATACCCAAGGGCAGACGAAGCGTTGCAAAAAAGCAAAAGAGGTGCAAACATGCGAAAGTTTATTGCTGGGATGTTGAGCGCGCTGCTGATCGTGGGGTCGCTGGGAATGATGCCCGCGATGGCTGCGGATCAAGCCGCCGACACGACCGAACCGGGTGGCCTGCCCGAGGTCATCGCCCCCGTGGTGGAGGACCCGATCGGTATCCAGGCGGGAACCGAACTGGTCATCGGTACCACCACCAGGCTAAGTGGTGATTTTTCCACCGATATGTGGGGTACCAACACGGCCGATATGGACGTGCGCGCCCTGCTGCATGGCTACGAGACCGTGTCTTGGACACGTATCGGCAGCATGCAATTCAATGGCATCGTGCTCAAGAGCGCTACCTATGAGGAAGTGAACGGTGAGCACCTGTACACCCTGGAGATCAACGACAACCTCACCTACAACGATGGCTCCAAGATCACGGCGGGCGACTATGTGTTCTCGCTGCTGCTCAACTGCGCGCCGCAAATCGCCGAAATTGGCGGAACCCCCCAGGGCCTGAACCACTTCCTGGGCTACGACGAGTATGCGATCGGCAACACCAAGACCTTCGCCGGTGTGCGCCTGCTGTCGGATACCAAGTTCCAGCTCAACATCCTCAGCGAGTATCTGCCGTTCTTCTACGGCGTTGCGCTGCTGCAGGTTTCGCCCCTGCCGATCTCCGTGATAGCCCCCGGCTGCGAAGTGAAGGACGATGGCGAAGGCGCGTACATCACCGCCAAGGCCGATGCGTCCAGCATCGAGGCCGTCAGCTTCACGCCCGGCGAGTTCTCGGCGGTCATGCTGCAGGAAACCCTGCTCAACCCCGCCACCGGCTACGTGTACAACCCCCGCGTCACCAGCGGCCCCTACAGCCTCGACAGCTTTGATGCCGAGAGCAGCGTTGCCAAGTTCGTGGTCAACGAGCACTTCAACGGCAACTCGCTGGGCCAAAAGCCGCACATCGAGCGCCTTGAGCTGCGCCTTGTGCCCGAAGATCAGGCTCTTTCCGAGCTGGAAGCGGGCAATCTGGGCCTCATCAACAAGATGCTCAACGACTTCGTGGTGATGCCTGCGCTGGAGAAGGTCACTGCCGAAGAAATCCGTATGGCTTCCTACCCGCGCAGCGGCCTGGCGTACTTGGCCTTTGCGTGCGAGAAGGAGCCCGCGAACTCGCAGGCCGTCCGCCGCGCCATCATGATGGCGGTGGATAAGGATGCCGTGGTCGAAAATTCGCAACAGACCGCCTCGGCCACCCGCGTGGAAGGCTACTACGGTCTGGGCCAGTGGATGGTCTCCTACTCCGATGGCGGCCAGCCCGTGGAAACCACCGAGGATGGCGTGTCCACCACCGTGGAGAGCGAAGCGGCCACCCCCGAAGGCGAGATTCTCTCCATTCCGGAGAAGCTGGAAGAGCTGCGCGCCGATGTCGACATGGCGGGTGCCGTGGCGCTGTTGGAGAAGGATGGCTGGAAGCTCAACGAGGCGGGCGAGCCCTTCGACGCTGAGCAGGATACCGTCCGTTACCGCGAAAAGGACGGCCAGCTGCAGCCCCTGAAGATGACCATGGCCATTGCGGAAAACCTGGTGACCGCTGCTGCGGTCCGCGCCGTGATGGAAGAAACCATGCCGCGTCTGGGCATTGGCCTGGAAGTATCGGTGCTGCCCTTCCCCGAGATGCTGCAGGAATACTACCGTCAGAACGGTGATCGTGCCTACGACCTGTTCTTCATGGCCACCAACTTCAATTACCTGTTCGATCCCTACTACTACTTCCATACCGACGATATCTACCAGGGCATGCTGAACACCTCGGGCCTGCGCGATGCGAAGCTGATGGAGATCGGCCTGGATATGCGCACCACCCCCGCGATGGATATGCGCGCGTATGCCGAGAAGTGGTTGACGTTCCAGGATCGCTTCATCGAAGTTGCGCCCATGGTGCCGCTGTACTCCAACATCTACTTCGATTTCTACCGCAAGGATCTGCAGGGCTACAACCCGATCACCAGCTCGAACTGGGCCCTGGCCATTCCGTTCGCGTACATCAGCGATGTTCCGCTTCTGGGCGAAGATTTGGCGGAAGGCGTGCTGGTTGATGGCGAACAGCCTGTTGAGCCCGCGCCCGTGACGCCGTAACGTGCACGGAACGCAGCCGGAATCGTTGGGCGGTGAAGTATGATAGCCCTGCTACCGCTCGCCGGTTCGATATTTCTCCTCCTGGCCATGTTGCTTCTTTGTGCGCTGGTAGGCAAGAGGAAGCGCGGCAATAGCTAGAACCCGAAACGCGTCTAAGAGCCGCTCTCATCCCGCAAGGGGAGAGCGGCTTTTGCATGCCTTCGCCCTGCTATAAGGCACGGCAAAAGCATTTGCTTATAAACATGCAAGGAGGGCGTGCGAAGGATTCCAAAGGGCGACCGCAAAGCCCTTTGGTCGTGCCCGAAGGCACGAAACACTTCTTTGGGGAGAGGTGCTTCGCCCTCACGGGCGACCCAAGGGCATATCGATCGCCCATGGGGAACCTTCTCTGCGCCTCTCTATTCCGCTTTTATGTGTTTTTATGTAAATGCTTTTGCCGTGGCTTTTAAGGTTTCCGTATTGACAAGCCCCCTCGCCGATGCTACAATACCGGAAACAAAACATCAAACTTGCGATTGAGAAGAGTACCTGCGTTGGAGCGCGCAAAGAGAGCTGCGGAGGGTGGGATCGCGGCGGCGCAAGGGGCAGGGAATGGACTCATGAAGGCGGATCGAAAGGCGCGAAAGCGCCCGTAGTGCCCGACGGGAATCCCGCCCGTTATCCTGGGGGGCGCATCATGTGTGCGCTGCAAAGAGGGCGCTTGCGTCAATTTGGGTGGTACCGCAGAACATCGTTTCTGTCCCGAGCAGGGATAGGAGCGATTTTTTGTTACCAACATACGCCATGGGAAAAGCCCAAAACGAGAGAAAGCGAGGAGTCAGACATGGAGAATGTGCCGTACAAAATCTACTTAAAAGAAGAGGAGCTGCCCCGCGCTTGGTATAACATCAAGGCGGATATGCCCGAGCAGCACGACCCGTTCCTGAACCCGGAGACCGGTGCGCCCGCCACCCGCGAAGAGCTCGCGCAGGTTTTCTGCGAGGAAGTGGTGGATCAGGAGCTGAACGAGACCGACCGCTTCATCCCCATTCCCGAGGAGATCCGCAATTTTTACAAGATGTTCCGCCCCTCTCCGGTAGTGCGTGCCTATTGCCTGGAAAAAATGCTGGGTACCCCCGCGCACATCTACTACAAGTTTGAGGGCACCAACACCTCGGGCTCGCACAAGCTCAATTCCGCTGCGCCCCAGGTGTACTACGCCAAGAAGCAGGGCCTGCAGGGCGTGGCTACCGAGACCGGAGCAGGGCAGTGGGGCACCGCGCTTTCCATGGCCTGCGCGTTCTTCGGCATGCCGCTGGAAGTGTTTATGGTCAAAATATCGGCGGAGCAGAAGCCTTACCGCAAGACGGTAATGGAGACCTACGGCGGAAAGGTGCACGCCTCGCCCTCGCTGGAAACCAAGGCGGGCCAGCGCATATTGGCCGAGCATCCGGGCACTGGCGGTTCGCTGGGCTGTGCCATATCGGAGGCGGTGGAGTACGCCACCACCCACGCGGGCTACCGCTACGTGCTGGGCTCGGTGCTTGATCACGTGGTGCTGCACCAAACGGTGATCGGCCTGGAGGCCAAGACCGCGCTCGATCAGTACGGCGTGTACCCCGATGTGGTCATTGGCTGCGCGGGCGGCGGATCAAACCTGGGCGGCATCGCCGCCCCTTACCTGGGCGATAAGCTGGCGGGGCGCGCCAATCCGCGCATCGTGGCGGTCGAGCCGCTTTCCTGTCCCTCGCTAACCCGGGGCCGCTACGCATACGATTACGGCGATACTGCGCGCGTCACCCCGCTCATGCGCATGTACACCCTGGGCTCGCAGTTCATTCCGGCCTCGTCGCACTCGGGCGGACTGCGCTTCCATGGCCTCTCACCGGTGCTCAGCAAGCTCTACCACGATGGGCTCATGGAGGCGCGCGCCGTGCCGCAGACCGCGGTGTTTGAGGCTGCCGTCACCTTCGCGCGGTGCGAAGGCATTCTGCCTGCGCCCGAATCGGGCCACGCCATCCGCGCCGCCATCGATGAGGCGCTGCGCTGCAAGGAAACCGGCAAGCACGAGAACATACTGTTCTGCCTTTCCGGTACCGGCTACTTCGATATGACGGCCTACGCCAACTACAACGCCGGCAATATGACCGACCGCGCGCCTACCGACGAGGAGCTTGAAGCAGGATTTTCGAAATTGCCCCACATCGGCTGAAACCTTGCGCCCGCCGTGCTATAATGGCGGCAAACGAATGCGGGGGAGGGGGAGCCCATGCTCCAATACTCGGTGTGCACCGATGCGGTATTCTACGGCCAATCCACGGTGGAGGCGATGCGAACCGTGCGCCGCCTGGGCTACAGCGCCTTTGAGTTCTGGGGATTCGAGGGCAAGTACCTGCCCGCCATTGCGCAGGAGGCCGGGGAGCTGGGGTTGACGCTGACCTGCTGCTGCGCTCGGTTGCCCAGCCTGGTCGATCCCTATCGGCGCGGAACGCTCTTGAGCGGCCTGGAGGCCAGCCTGGAGGCCGCGCGCACCTTGGGCACGCGGATGCTCATCACCCAAACGGGCAACGACACCGGCGCGCCACGCGTTTCGCAAATGGAAAGCATGGCCGAAGCGCTGCGCCTGTGCGGGCCGATGCTGGCCGAGGCCGGCGTGGTGCTGCTGGTGGAGCCGCTCAACCTGCGCGTCGATCACTCGGGCTACTTCCTTTCCACCACCGACGACGCGGCGCGGCTGATGCGCATGGTGGCGCATCCGCAGATCAAGCTGCTGTTCGATATCTACCATCAGCAGCTCACCGAGGGCGATCTGATGCGCAACATCGGCCTGCACCTAGGCGATATCGCGCACATGCACGCGGCGGGCTGCCCGGGCCGCCACGAGATGGACACTGGAGAAATCCACTACCCCCGCCTGATGCGCAGCATCGAGGAGATGGGCTACACCGGCTGCGTGGGCCTGGAATACATCCCGCAAGGTGAGGCGGAGCAAGGCTTGTCCGATTGGCTCAAGCAAGCGAAGGATGCTTAATGCGAGCATACAAAAAACGAAACCGTCCTGTGCGATGCAGGGCGGTTTCGTCTATCGTTCCGAAGGGTATTCGAACCTTTTTTCGCTAGGAGTACTCATTTAGTAGGGGGAGCTTCGCCAGTCAATGCGGTGTACACCAGCTCCGCGAGCAATACGTTGGTGCTGGGGTAAAGGTGCACGCCATCGCTGCTCACCAAGTCGCGGTTTCCGGCGGTGGCGGTGTGCGCATCGATGATCGGCAACTCTTCCGCTTCGGCAAACGCGAGCTGGCCCTCCAGTATCTTGTCCAGTATTTCCGGCCGGATGCCGTACCAGGGCTTTTTCGAATTCCAACCCTCGTAGAGCGTGGTGGGGGTCATGATGTACACCACCGGGGCCGAGGGTAGCTCGCGGTACTGGGCAATCAGTTCTTGGTAATCGAGCATAAAGGTATCGATGTTCTTCCACTCTTCGCGCTTGGTATCGTTGGTGCCCAGCATCACGATCACCGCATCGGGTTCGCAGGCGAGGCTTTCGGTGAACGCGGCCTGACCCCGGTAGGGTCGGCTGGTTTTCTGGCGCGCCGTTGCACCGCCGACGCCGAAATTGTGCACCACGTAATCCTTGCCCAGCATGCGGCCCAAGCGGGCGGGGTAGCTCTCTTTTTCCGGCTTGAGCGAGCCTGTGCCCTCGGTCAGGCTATCGCCTACGCAGGCGATCACCACCGGTCGGCCGGGCTCCGGCTGACGGATCAGGCGCGGCGGAGCCGCCTCCTGGGCGAACGCGCCGCCGACCGCCGTCAGCAGGCAGATCGCCGTTAGCAGGCAAGCGATGCCCCGCAGGTTTCTCCGCCTGCCCTTGCGAGACGGGGTGAATATTGGGGTGCCCATGGGCATTCCTCCTCTTTGGCCGTTGTGAATTCAGAGGCATTGGTGGTCGGTATGTACTTTGCCGTAAAGCTGCAAAAATCCTGCTTTGCACCGTGCGGCGCTTGCTGGGCATACTTGGGCATGCCTGGGAAGGGCGCGGTTTCAGCGCGGGTACTCTCTTCGGTTTGACACCCTGTCGGCGCGGCGCTACAATAAGGGATATTCTGAAAGTATTCAGAAAGTATTCGCGAAGTATTTCGAAGGTATTTTAGCGGGTATTGAGAAGGGATTCAAAATGCCGCTGCGGATAAAGGAGAACCTACGACCGATGAGGATTGCCGCCGCACTCTTGTGCTTCTGCCTGCTTGCGCCCGCCGGAGCGAACGCTGGGCAAGGCTTCGTTTCCGAAACGGTCTGGCTCGATACCGCCGAAGGATCGCTGGCCGTGCCTGCCGATTCTATCGAGCTCGATCTTTCGGGCCGAGGCCTGGTTGACCTCGCGCCGCTGGCCGGATGCACCGCGCTGGTTTCGCTGGATCTGGGCTACAACCAGATCACCGACCTTGCGCCGCTTTCCGGGCTGACCGGGCTCAACAGGCTGGTGCTGCACTTTAACGAGCTTACCGATCTTGCGCCGCTGTCCGGGCTCCCGGGGCTCACCGAGCTGGTGTTGAGCGGCAATCCCATCACCAGCCTCGCGCCGCTGTCCGGGCTGGATGCGCTGGAACGGTTGCATGCCTATGGCTGCGAGATCGCCGAGCTGGATGCCCTCGCGGGCTGTACGGCGCTGTGCGAGCTCGACCTGAGCGAGAACCAGATCGCCGACCTATCGCCGTTGGCGGGATTGACGGCGCTGACGGAGCTGAACGTGAGCCTGAACCAAATCGCCGATCTTGCGCCACTGGCGGGGCTTTCCGCCTTGACCGATCTCGACCTGAGCCACAACCGCGCGGGCGATCTCGCGGCGCTCGCGGGGCTGGAGCGGCTGGAGCGGCTCAACCTTTCTGAAACCAGGGTGGCCGACCTGGCCCCGCTGGCGGGCTGCACCGCGCTGACCGAGCTGGAGCTGCGGCTCAACGGCTCGGTGGAGGATGTCACTCCCCTGGCCGGGCTGCAGGGCTTGGTGCGGCTGGGGCTTGGTGCAACCGGGGTGACCGATCTTGCGCCTCTGGCCGAGCTTCCGTCCCTGGCCGAGCTCGAGTTGAACGCCGTGCCTTGCCAGGATTTTTCGCCCCTGGCCGACATGCGCCGCCTGACCCTGCTGGATGTGAGCGGCACTGCCTTCACCGATCCCACGCCGCTGGCGGGCTGTACCGAGCTGGCCGACTTGCGCGCCGGAGGCTGCGAGGGCATCGATCTAGAGGTGTTGGCAGAGGCGGCACCCGGGCTCACGGCGCTGGATCTGCGGGAATGTGGGCTGTTCAACCTCTCTCCGCTTGCGCACCTGACCGGGCTGGAATCCTTGAACCTGGGGCACAACGGGCTGACCGACATTGGCAAATTGGCCGATCTGTCGGTGCTCACCCGCCTCGACCTGTTCCACAACCGCATCTCCGATCTCACACCGCTGACCGAGCTGACTGCGCTGACCGAGCTGAACCTGTACGTTAACCGGGTCAAGGACCTATCGCCGCTGACCAATCTGGCGCGCCTGGCCCGGCTCAATCTCGACTACAATCCGCTGGAGGATCTTGCGCCGCTGGAGGCGCTGGATTTGCTGGAGAACGTGAGCCTGTACGGCTGCCCAAAGCTGCCGCCTGAGCGCTCCGAGGCGCTGCAACGCGCGCTGCCCGAATGCTGGGTGCAGTATGATACACTGGGTGGGGAAACGATGGAGGAGTGAGCTTTTTGAATCGAATTTCATGCATGCGGTGCCTTTGCCTGTGCTTGGCGCTGATCTGTTTTTCGGGCAATGCGTGGGCTGCCGCAGAACCGGCCGCCGAGGTTGGCGCGGGGCCTGCGTTTGAGCCCATTCGGCTGCGCGAGGCTGCCGGAGAGCGCACCCTTTCGCCGGATACGAAAGCGGTCACCGTTCGGCTGGAGTACAATCCGGATTTGTCGGTGCTGCAGCGGCTGCCCTCGCTGGAGGATTTGACACTGATCGGCCCCTCCGCCGCGCCCGTGGATGTTGCACCCTTGGCCGCCCTGACCGGGCTCAAAACGCTGCGCCTGACGGAGGTGGATTGCTCCGCCGGGCCCTGGGCCGAAGCGCTGCGTTTGCTGCCTAGCCTGGAAAGCCTGATCGTGCGCAATGTGCAGGGCCTGCCCGACGTGGGCGCGCTGGCATTGCCCTGCCTGCGCCGCCTGGAGCTACTGGGGCCGCATTCCGCGCCCGCCTCGGTGGATAGCTTGGCGGCGCTCCCCGCGCTGGAACGGCTGAGCATCGACATCCAGGGCGGGATCGACCTGGGAGGTCTGGGTGCGCTGACGGGGTTGACCGAGCTCGCGCTGCGCATGGGCCCGGGCCTCGTGCCGCCCTCGCTGGATGCGCTCCCCGCGCTGACCGGCCTGCGCGTGCTCGATCTATCAGCGTGCGATTACGATCAGGCGCTCACCGGCGGCGGATTGACCACGCTGCCTTCGCTGGATGCGTTGGCAAAGCTGGAGAAGCTCGAATTGCGCGGCCAACCCATCCTCAACCTGGCCCCGCTGTCGGGCTTGGCCTCCCTCGTCGAGCTGGACATCACCGGCACCGGCGTGGCCGACCTTGCGCCGCTCGCGGGCCTCGCCGGGCTTACTCGCCTGCGCGCGGGCTGCAACCGCATCACCGATCTCGCGCCGCTGGCCGGGCTCACCGGTCTGACCGAGCTCGATTTAAGCGACGAGGAGCAGGTCAGATATCCTCTCGTCGCCTCGGCCCAAAGCATTCGGGTGGCGAACAACCGGGTCGCCGATCTCGCGCCGCTCGCGGGGTTGACCGCGCTCACCCGCTTGGATGTGAGCTTCAACGACGTGGCCGACCTCGCGCCGTTGACCGGGCTGACGCAGCTTTCGGCGCTTACCCTCGATTACAACGAGGTGACCGATCTTGCGCCGTTGGCCGCGCTGACCGGCCTGACCCGGCTCGGCCTTTGCGCGAACCCGCTGGCCGACGTGGCCCCGCTGGCGGCGCTTGTTTCCCTCGGCGAGCTGCGGCTCAGCGGCACGCGTGCGGCCGATTTAAAGCCGCTGTACGGCTTGGGCGCGCTGCTCGAGCTGGAGGTTTCGCACATCGAGGGCCTGACCGATGCGCAGCTCGCAGCGCTGCAGGCCGCGCTGCCCGATTGCTCGGTGCTTCGCGCGGAGGATACGGATGCCGACGGCTATGCCGACGAATTCGACGACGACTATGACGACGATGCGGACCCGGACGACGGCGACTTTAACGATGCGGATTCCGGAGCAGAGTAAGGCGCTTTAGGGTACCGCTATATCGGCAGGGGGGGAATTACGAATGAAACGGTTCAGAAGGATGTTGCGGCGGTTCGGGGTGCGGGTGGGCATCATCCCGCTGGAGGAAGCTTTTGACTGGCCGTACGAGGAGCACGATGAAAACCCCTATTGGAAGCAGTACGGAGAGCCCGATGGGGACAAGTTTTATGCCCGCCAGCCGGGTTATCGCCCTTCGCCCCGGGCGCAGGGGCCGGACGATTGCTTTGCGGAAAGGGAGGATTCGAACGCGCCCTTCGGAATGCTGGAGGCTTCGGAGCGGGCGCGGCTGCTGCAAGAGATCGGGACGCTGCCCGCGCAGCAGCGCGTCGAGCACGCCGCTCGGCTGGCCGAAGATATCCCCGACCAGAGCGCATCGCAGGCGCGGCACACCCTGGCCACGCTGTGGATGCTGTCGCGGGAATACCAAGCCCTCTGGCCTCTGCACATCGCGCTCTTGCGCGGCATTGCCAACTATGCCGACCGATTGGAGATGTCGAAGCGATTCGTGATGCTCCAGCGCATGGAGGAAGTAGTTCCTTTGGCCGCGCCGTGGGAGATGGTCGTCATCGCGGGCGAGTGGGAGGTGCCTCTCTCCCGCAGCCGGGGCACGGTCGCCCAGGATGTGCGGGTGGAGCTCGTGCGCTGCGTTGCGGGCATCCTGTCGCAGCTCGAGCATTTCGCTCCGGATCAGCTCGCGGGGCAGCTGAAGGCTTGGGAGCTTTGCGAGGGCCGCTATGCGCGCATCCCTGAGCTCCGCCGCGAGATGGTGCGCTTGCTTTGCCGCGCCCTGCGCCGGCCCGACACGCCCTTGCCGGAGCTGCGCGGATCGCTGCACGCCTGCATGAACGCGGGCGAGGGCGAACCGGAAAACCGGGTGCTGCTCTTGCGCAGCCTGTGCGAGCGTTCGCTCGCCGCATCCGCCGAGGAGAGTGCGGAGTGCCTGCTATCGCTGCTCGAGGAGGGGCTGTCCGCTCACCAGAGGGAAGTGTACCTGACAGCGCACGGCCTCAACGCCCTTGATCTCAGCATGCTTCGCTCCGAGACCCTTCATTCCGAGGCCCTCGAAAGGGTGGGCGAAGCCGAAAGGGTGTGCTTCACCCGCGGCCTATACGGCAGGATTCTGGCCGAGCTGGGGGAGAACCTGCCCTCGCTGCCCGAGGACGCCGACCCGGCGTACGCGCTTCCGGAGTGCGCCGACCCGCACACGGCCTATGCGCTGTGCCTAGCCGAATGGGTCTACGCCGTGGTGCGGCGGTATGCTATGCCCGGATTGCCGCGCCATTGGTTTGAGGATGGGCCGGAGAGCAAGCCTTGCCCCGAACCGCCCGTCGCTCCACCGTCTCTGTCCGCGAGCGATGCGGAGCGCGTTCCGCTGGCGCTGCTGCGGGTGCTGCGTCGCCTTGCCGAAGCGCGGTATCACGAAATGGGGGAGTATATCCCTTGGGTCGATGCGATTTGCGCGCTGGCGAGCGCCTGCACTCGTTCCTCCGCCACTCTGCAGGTGGAGAGTGCCGAAACGCTAAGCGCGTTGCTGGTGGGCAACTTCGATCTCGCTGCGTCGGTGGAGGACGAGCAGGCGGACTGGTGGGTGCGGGAGCGGCGCTTGCTGCGAAAGCCCGATGAGCGGCTGATGCGTGAGCTGGAGGCGCTCTCCTACGCGTCTCCGCAGCTTTTGCCTGTGCAGCGGGCGTATGCCAAGGGGCTTCTGTGCGGCTGCGAAGCGGGTCGTGAGAGCCGGGAGGCTGCGCAGCGCCAGTTGAACACGCTCTCACACGCGTTCCCCGGCGATGAGGAAATTTGCCGCGCGTATGCGTATGTGCTGCGCTCCATGCTGCTGAACAGGGAAGGCGAGGATTCGCCGCTGACCGAGGAGCTCGACCGGGTGGCGCGGATGCTGCCGGTCGATGCGACCATTCAGATTTGCTACGCCGAAGCGCTTCTGGAGCTGCTGCGCGGCGTGCCCGTCCAGGAGATTGCCGCGCTGATGGAGCAGCTGGAGACCGCAGCGGAGCGCCTGCCGCACCATCGGCGCATTCAGCGGTACTATAGCGAGGGGCTGGTAATCCGCGCAAGGACGCAAGGGCCGCAGGAGCGCTGCGCCGCGCTGGAGACCTGCCGCACGCTGCAGGAGCGCTTCCGCGATGAGCACATCGAGCGCGACTGCATGCGGCTGATCAAGCTGGTTCTGCCCTCGCGGGGGCTGCGCGAGCGCATTTCGCTGCGCCGGGAGCTTCGCGAATACCACGAAAGAAACCCGGAGGATGGGAGCGACCTTGCCGCGAGCGAGTTGCTCGCACGCATCGGCCGGGGCGGACGCTCTCGCCTATAGCGGCGTCACCGATACGCGGCCGCCCGACATTTCAAGGCTTTTGAGAAGCGGAGCGGGGCGTTGGCCACCTTGTGCCAACGCCCCGCTTTGCATGTGCCTGTTGTCCCAAATATGCCTATCAATCGTACGTCAGGGAGTTATGGAGCGTGCTCGACGCGCTCGATTTGCGCGCCGACGCTGCGCAGCTTGAGCTCGATGCGATCGTATCCCCGGTCGATATGGCCGGGAAAATCTTCGATCACGGTTTCGCCATGGGCGGCCAGACCTGCCAGGATGAGCGCCGCGCCTGCCCGCAGATCGGTGCATTGCACGTGCGCGCCCTCCAGCGCCGCCGTGCCCTCGACCACGGCCATCCGATCCTCAACGCGGATATTCGCACCCATGCGCCGCAGCTCCACGGCGTGCATGTACCGGTTTTCAAACACCGTTTCCAGAAAAACCGAGGTGCCCGGCGTGGTGCAGGCCAGCACCATCATGGGTGCTTGCAGGTCGGTGGGGAAGCCGGGGTAGACCATGGTGCGTATTTCCATGGGGCGGTGTAGCCGTCCGCGCACGCGCAGGCCGCCGGGGTAATCGAGCACCTCCAGGCCGGATTCGTGCAGCTTAAACAGCAGTGCGCGCAGGTGATCGGCCCGTGCGCCGCGCAGCAGCAGGTTGCCGCCGGTGAGCGCCGCCGCACAGGCCATGGTTCCGGCCTCGATGCGGTCGGGAATGGGCAAGAAGCGCGTGCCGTGCAGCGTTTCTACGCCCTCGATCACGATGGTGCCGCTGCCTGCGCCGGAGATTTGCGCGCCCATCATCGTCAGGCAGTTGGCTAGGTCGATGATCTCGGGCTCCTTGGCCGCGTTTTCGATGCGGGTGGTGCCTTTGGCCAGGGTCGCGGCCATCATCAGGTTTTCGGTCGCGCCCACGCTGGGTGTATCCAGGTAGACCACCGCGCCCCGCAGCGCGCCGCAGAGCTCCACCGCGCCCTGGTGCAGCATCACCTGCGCACCCAGCGCGGCCATGCCCTTGAGGTGCAGGTCGATGGGCCGCTGACCGATGGCGCAGCCGCCGGGCAACGCCACGCGCGCGCGGCCGGTTCGGGCCAACAGCGGGCCCATCACCAGCACCGAGGCGCGCATGCGGCGCATGGGATCCTCCACAGTGGGGCTGCTTAGCTCCGCCGCCTCGATACACAGCTCATCGTTTTCGCGCCATACCTTGCTTCCGCAGCTCTCCACTACCTGGCACAGCAGCTCTACGTCGCTGAGCGTGGGCGGATGCTCGATGCGCATGGTCTCGCGCGTCAGCAGCGCCGCCGCGATGAGCGGCAGTACGGAATTCTTTGAGGAACTAATCTCTATTTCGCCGATCAATGGTGGACTTGGGTGTACCACAAAGATCGCCAATCGTTCGCCTCCTTTCTGTTCCAAAGTTTGCTTTTGTATCTTCGTATTCCTGGGATTCAGTAGTCCAAGGGCACCAGCGGACAGGCCAGGAACACCATCGCGCCGCCCTCGTCGCTGCGCAGGGCTACCTGGGCGCGCTCGCCGGTCAGGCTGACCAGACGGGCTTCGCGCAGCGCCTGACAGGGCGCATCGCCCAGGGCGGTTAGCGCCCGCTCAGCCAGCGCGGAGAGATCGGCTTGATCGTAGGCGCCGCCTTCGCCGTGAGTGCCGCCCTCACCGTAGGCGCCGCCTTCATCGTAGGCGCCGCCTTCATCGTAGGCGCTGCCTTCGTCCGCGCGCCCGGTCAGGCAGGTGGAGACCCGCGCGCCCTCGCCCAACAGCATGCGCATGCGGCGCTCGATGCGCTGTGCCTGCGCGGCTTGGGGTGGACAGGTGGCCGCCAGCGTGATCCGTTGCCCTTCGCCGTCCGCCGCCGCTCCGGCTTCGCCCGCCGGCCATTCACGCACCGCTTGCGCCGCAAGGCGCAGTACCGCCCGCGCTTGCCCGGTGGGCAGCGTCGCCGCGGCTTCAATATAGAATGCGTGCGCTTGAATGCGGCAGGCTTCGGCGGCTTCCAGCAGCCGCGCCGAAGCAGGCGCTTCCCGCCCGCCAAGGGGAAGGAACGCGCAGCCCAGCGCCACGATTCCCAGAATGCACCATCGCTTCACGCGCCCACCTCCGTCTGTCCACCCCTCCAGTTTGTCCGCACTATGGGTGTTTATGCGCCGCCCTCAGCCGAAAAACCCAAGCAATTCCTTGCTTTTTCGCGGCAGGATGGGAAAAGAACCAGCGAAAGCGGCGCATCTACGGGGGCACGGCTCGCTTTTTTGGCGCGCATTGACTTCCCAAAGCTTTCCAGCGCATACCAATCGCATGCCAAACGTTTTCCAACCGCTCTAGTTTCCCCGGCGGTGCTTTCGGGCATTCTTCAAAAAATGAGAGAAATTCGCGGGCGAGCGAAGAAAAGCGAAGAAAGCCGGGGAAGCCAACGTTGCATTTCAGTGCCGGAATTGCTATTATATTGAATTAGAGCCGACGTACGATCGAGCGACGATCGATCTGTGGCTGGTCGTTGCTCGATTCGTTGCTACGAGCGCTGCCTTTAATCGTGGAATAGCGGATTTTAACCACATTCTCATGACAGGCCGAAGGCAATCGGGTACAATAAGGGCACAAACAAACGCGAACGCTGACGATTTGCGAAGGCAAAGAACCTGGGAAGCGCATGAATCTGCGAATGTTGTTAAGGAGGCGAGCCATTGAAAACCAAACGCATCCATTCCGGCGCACCCTTTATCCTGCTGGGCGTGCTCGTAATGCTGTACGCTTGGGTGATCGGGTTCCATACGTGGCTCTCCTACCTGGGCGCGGCCCTGCTCTGCTTTTTGCTGTACGCGCCGCTGCGCCGGTACTTCCCGGATCGGTTCATGGTGGTGGAGGTTGCTCCCAACACCGGCAACATCGCCTGCGATCAGCTGATCCTTGAAGCGCGTGAATCGCTCAAAAATATCCACGATGCGCGCATGCGCATTCCCACCGACGGCATCGATAAGAAGGTCGACCTCGTCGAGGCTCTCGCGCGGCAGATGCTGGCCGTGTTAGCCAAGCAGCCCGAGCTGCAGAGTCAGCTGCGCACCTTCCTGCGCTACTATCTGCCCACCACCCTCAAGCTGGTGGATGCCCGAGCACAGATCGCGCAGACCGAGGCGCACGGCGAGGCCGCCCAGCGCACGCTATCCCGCATCGAGGAAGCGCTGGAGGCCATCCGCAAGGCCTTCGAGAAGCAGCTGGACGCGCTGGATCAATTCCGCTATCTCAACGTAGAGACCGAGATCGACGTACTGCGCGACCTGCTCCGCCAGGATGGCCTGCTGGAGCCGGACGCGACGCAGGAGAAGTAACGTGACATACGACTTGCCACAATTGCAAACCCCGGCCCTGCTGGGGGAGGGTGTGCTGGAGGCTGCGGCGGTGATGCCTGCTCTGACCGAGCAGGAACGCTCGCTGGTGCGCGGCTTCGCAGGGCAGATCGATGCGTCCGACCCTTCCCAGCTCAGCGTGTACGGTGCCGCCGAGCAGAGCTCGATGCAAACCTGGCTCGACGTGGCCATCAAGTCCGTGGCCGATCAGGATTTGCACACCGGGGAGCAGGGCGTGGAAAAGCTGCTGGCTCAGTTGCGCGGCTTTGACCGGCTGTGCGCCGCGCGCATGTTCCTGTTTGGCCGGGTCAGCTTTTCGCGGCTGCGCAAGGAGTACCGCGAGCTGGACCCGGCGGTGGAGCGCACCGCGGGTGAGCTGCTCGATCAAAGCATCGGCCTGCGGCGCATTTCGAAGGTGCTGGAGCGCATGGAGCAAGAGAATCAGGCGCATCTGGTGCGGCTAAGCACCTACCTGCTCTGCGGACAGGTGCGGCTGGCCCAGCTGCGCGCCGCTCAGGGGATGCCCGCGCTCCCTGCAACGGGCGCAGTCAATGGGGAAACCGCGCTGAGTGCGCAGAGCCCGGCCGCCGTCCCGAATGCTGGCCCAAATGTTGTTTTAGACGCCGTTTCACCTGCCGATACCGCCAATGCATTGGAGCTTCAGCGCTTGGAGCGCCGCGTGCACGATATCGCCCTCACCCGCCAAGTGGCGCTGCAAACCCGTGCGCAGATGGTGCTACTGCTCGAAGGCAATGCCCGCATGATCGAGGTCATGGATCGCACGCTTCGGCAGACGCTGCCGCTCTGGAAATCGCAAGTGCTGGTGTCGCTGGGATTGGCGGCGCAGCTCGATGCGCAGCACGAGGTGGAGCGGGCGCGGCGCGAGATTGAGCGCGACATGGTGATGCGCAACACGTTCATTGCCCGGCTGCTCGCCTTGTTGGGCGTTGGCCATGCCGGAGAGCGCCAGGCGCTTCACCGCAGCAACGAAAAGCTGCTGGGCGCGGTGACCGATCTGCAGCGTGCGCTGCGCATGCAGCAGATGCAGAGCGAGCGCACCCAGGAGACGCTGCGTTCCGCTTAAAGCATATCGCTAGCCCTGTAGGCACAGACCGTAAGCACAGATAAAAGGTAGCAGAAGAAAGAAGGTGCGGCCATGAAGAAGCTACAGACCGTTCAAACAGCTTCCCCCGCCGACGCAAAGGAAGGCGCGAGAAGGACGCTGTACCAACGGCTGCATCTCGTTTCCCTCGCCAAGGGCCTCGCCATCGGGCTGGTGTTCGTGCTGGTGAGCATCCCAATGGGCAATTGGCGCGAGCTTGATCGCAAGGTGGGTGAGGCACAGCGCGTGTGGCAAGGGCTGGAGGTCGACGGCAAAAAGATTCCCGGCGATCAGCAGCTGCCCATAGGCGATATCGTGGAAGGGCGCGCCGCCGCCGCCGCCAACCTGCTGGCCATTATGAGCCGATATCAGGATGTGGCCAAGACCGAACGCGCCGCGCTGGAGAAGGCGCGCAACACCATGCACAACGCCGGCACACCCAAGGAGATCGCCGAAGCCAACGCTGCGCTGCAAATCGCCATCAGCGATGCGGTGAACGCCGTTCATTCCCACTTGAACACCGAGGACAAGGAGCTTTTGCAGACGGTGACCGCCTCCTTCAACGAGCATGGCCGCAAGCTGGCCATCCGCGCCCGCGATTACGATCGCCAGATGCAAAAGGCCATCGATACCTACAACGATCTGCCCACGCGCGCGCTGTTCTCCAAGCCCGAGCTCTTTAGCGAGCTATAGTTTTTTCGCGTTTTTCAGAAACTTGCAGCCCGAGTACCCATTCGCTTGAATATCCAATAGGAGGAAAGAAATGAACAAGCTTCGTATCGGTGTTGTGCTGGCGGTGCTCTGCGCGCTGCTGAGCGGCGCGGCGCTGGCGGAGATCCCCCCCGCGCCCACGGGCACGGCACAGACCTACGTGTTTGACCTGACCGGCAGCGGCGTGATGGCCGAAGCGGACATCCGCGCGATGACCGCCTATGCGCGCGATCTGGAGAGCAAGACCGGGGTACAGGCCGTGACCGTCCTGGTGGATTTCTTGGACGGCGAGGACGTCGATATGTACGCCCACGACCTGTTTACCTCGTGGGGCATCGGTTCCAAGAAGGATAACAACGGGGTATTGCTGCTGTTCTCGCGCGGCGACCGCGACATATGCATCTACTCCGGAACCGGCGTAGAGCACACGCTCAATGCCTCAGCTCGTCAGCGCGTCGTGGATCAATATGCCGACCTGCTCACAGCGGGTCAATACTCCGAGGGCTTGCGCAACATGCTTTTCGCTATCAGTGACCGCATTGCCCAATCACAAGGTGTTTCGCTGACAGCGGGCACGGCGGGCAATTACGGCGGAGTCAACACGGGCAACAGCTTTACGATCAACGGCACCGACGTCGGCGGCTTTTTCAGCAGCCTGTTTGGCGGATTGTTCGACAGCGGCTCGAACTATCATTACGAGTACGATTCTAACGGGAATGAGTACCAGTACGAGTACGATGCGAACCAGAGCACCGCCACCCCCAAAAAGGAGGGCGGGAGCTGGCTGGGCACGCTGATCCTTATCATCATCGTGATCTCGGTCCTGCGGCGCAGCGGTCGCCGCAGCAGCTCTAGCGGGTGCCTGCCCTTCCTGCTGGGCGGTTTCCTGGGCAACATGATGCGCGGGAACTCCCGCACCACGCGCATGCCCCCCATGGGCGGCTGGGGCGGCTTTGGCGGACCCCGCTCCGGCGGATTCGGCGGGGGAAGCTCCGGCGGGTTTGGCGGATTCAAGCCCGGCGGCGGCACGGGCCGCGGTGCCAGCACGAGCCGCAAATTCTAACGAGGCAATTATGCCGGAAGGCTTGACAGGGACGGCGGTGACGCATGCGCTTTCAACTCCCCGCCGCGGCAATCACCCTCATCGAAGCGCTGGAGCGTGCGGGCTACGAAGCCTATGCGGTGGGCGGCTGCGTGCGCGATCAGGCGATGGGCCGCGTGCCGCACGATTACGACATTTGCACCGACGCCACGCCGGAGCAGATGCGCGCAAGCTTGCCCGGGGTGAAGCTGCTCGCCACCGGCGAGGCCCACGGCACGCTCACCGCGCTGGTGGATCACGTGCCCTACGAGCTGACCACCTTCCGCATCGACGGCGTGTACACCGATCACCGGCGGCCCGACGGCGTGCGCTATGTGAGCGACCTGCGCGAGGACTTGGCGCGCCGCGATTTTACCATGAACGCGATGGCGTACCACCCGGTTCGCGGCCTGGTCGATCCCTTTGGCGGGCTGGACGATATCGGGCGGCGGCTGGTGCGCTGCGTGGGCGAGCCCGCGCGGCGGTTTGAAGAGGATGCATTGCGCATACTGCGCGCGCTGCGGTTCGCCGCCGCGTGCGTTTTTGACGTGGAGCCCGCCACGGCGGAGGCGGCGCTTTCCGCACGCGGCACGCTGGCCTACGTGGCACGTGAGCGGATTTGGATCGAGCTGAACAAGCTGCTGTGCGCGCCTGCGCCGGAGCGGGGGTTGACCCGCTTCGCCCCAGTGGTGAGCGCCGCCGCGCCGCAGTTTTCCGCGTTGGCGGAGGATGCAGAGCGGTGGGAGCAGGCGGTGCGCCGCGTGTGTGCCGTGCTCGGTATACCGGCGGTGCGGTGGGCCGCGCTGCTTTGGGATATTCCCATGCACGCCGACGCGCTGCTGCGAGGGCTACGCTGCGATAATGCCACACGTACCCAGGTGGTGGCGCTGCTGGGGGCGCAAGCCCTGCCGCTTTCCCCGGAACGCGGGGTGCTGCTGCGCGCGCTGCACGCGCTGGATGCCGAAGCGCTGCGGCATCTGATCGCGCTGCGCGCCGCCCAGGGCGAGGCGGGTATGGACGCGATGGAGGCCGCGCTGGATGCGTTGATGGGGGAGGCGGTTCCGCCCTGCTACCGGCTGGCTGACCTGGCGATCAGCGGAAATGATTTGCTGGCGATTGGCCTGCGCGGCGCGGAGGTGGGCCGTGCGCTCGGGGTGCTGCTCGATGCGGTGATCGAGGGTAGGGTGGAAAACCGGCGCGAAGCGTTGCTTGCACACCGGAAAAGGTCAGCGGGTGCTCCTCCTGGTTGAGCAATGGTGCGCCTAATACTATTCCTCGCTAGATTTCACGCAATAGATCGCGGAAGATTTTTTCGAATGGCTAGGAGCCTGAGGGAGGCGTAGCCGGCAGCTACGCTGATCGAAGCGCGACAACACCATTCGGAAAAAGATTCGCGAGATATGCTGGAAATCTATCGAGGAATAGTATAGGGGTTCTGAAAAGAGCCGTTGCAATGCTCCGTATCCCCCCAAAAGGGCACGGATTAGGTCGCCTCCCCCGCCCGGCTGGAAGCTCCAGAGCTCCGGGAGCGGGGGCTTTTGTGTATCCCGCGCAGCTATAATGGCCTGCCCCGCCTGCCTTGCACATCTTCTGGGCCCATGGTATAATTGGACAGATTTGCGATTTCCTGTAGAATGATCGCGAAAAATGCCCATGTGGGGCTGGAGGTGGGTGCTTGGTCTTTTCGAGCAACGTTTTTCTGTTCCTGTTTTTCCCTATCGTGCTGGTGGGCTACTACCTGATCAAGAATCGGTATCGAAACCCGTTCTTGCTGGTCATGAGCCTACTGTTCTACGCCTGGGGCGAGCCCACCTTCGTGCTGGTGATGATGGGATCCATACTGTTCAATTACGGCATGGCGCTCTGCATCGAGCGATATCGGGAAACTCCCCGGCTCAAGCGCGGGCTGCTGGTGTTTGCGATAGCAGGCAATCTATCGGTGCTGTTTGTATATAAATACCTGGGTTTTGCGTTGCAAAACCTGAATGCACTCGGTTTGACGTCGCGGATGATAAAGATCGCTTTGCCCATCGGCATCTCGTTCTTCACCTTTCAGGCCATGTCCTACACCATCGATACGTACCGGGGCACGGTGGCGGTGCAGCACAATCCGCTGAATGTGGGGTTGTATGTGGCGTTCTTTCCGCAGCTGATCGCCGGTCCCATCGTGCGCTACTCCACCATTGAGGAACAAATACTGGTTCGCGAGCACAGCCTGGATAAATTCAGCGAAGGCGCGATGCGCTTTATCGCAGGCATGGCCAAAAAGGTGATCCTGGCCAACAACATGGCCTTGATCGCCGATAAGGCATTTGGCATGCCCCGGGGTGAGCTTTCCGTGGCCTACGCGTGGATGGGCGTAATCGCCTATGCGTTCCAAATTCTGTTTGACTTTTCGGGATATTCGGAGATGGCGATTGGCCTGGGAAAGATGTTCGGCTTCGAATTTTTAGAGAATTTCGATTATCCTTACATATCAAAATCGATCTCCGAATTCTGGCGGCGCTGGCATATATCGCTGGGCACCTGGTTTCGCGATTACGTGTACTTCCCGCTGGGCGGTTCGCGTGTGAAATCGAAGCTGCGGTTGGTGTTCAACCTGTTTGTGGTGTGGCTGCTCACCGGCGCTTGGCATGGCGCAAGCTGGAACTTCATACTGTGGGGCCTGATGTACTTCGTGCTCATCGCTGCGGAGAAGCTGACCGGCTACCCGGAGAAATTCAAGAGCAAAGGGGCGCGCGCCGCCTACCAAGTGTTCACCATGCTGTGCGTATTGGCCGGATGGGTGCTGTTCCGCGCGAGTGGAACCTACAAGGCGGCCCTCTACGGGCTTTCGATGTTAGGCATGGACGGCAATGCGTTAGCCTGCCCCAATGTAATCGTCGCGCTACGCGAATACTGGTTCTTCTTTGTGATGGCAATCCTCTGCTCAACGCCGGTATTCAAGGTACTGCGCACCAAGCTATCTGCCACGAACTCCCGCGCGCTGCGCCTTACGGTCGATGTGTTGACGGTTTGCACGTACATGATCTGCCTGATCTGGTCGGTATCGTTCCTGATTGTTAGCACCCACAACCCTTTCATCTACTTTAACTTTTAGCGTTTGAGCGATCGAAGGTCAGCGCAACCGTTGTCGTGAGAGGGGCGGTGAATCGTGTGAGCAAGGATCGGAAAGGCTTTAGTGGCCGGCGGACTATAGGCGTGTTGTTTCTGTTTTATGTGCTAGCAGGTGGCGTGTGCTCGTTGCGGGCAGGCGTTGTAGGGCTTTCCGCTCCGCTTACACGCCAGAGCACCGAACCGCGCGTATACATCGATTCATTGGGCACGGAATACCAAAGCAAACCCCTTTTGCAGGATGCTCGCCCCCTCATTGGCCGCAAGAGCTATATCGATATCTACGGATTCTTTGCGCGGCTCTTGGGCCAGCGCCAAATTCGCGGTGTGGTGCGTATGGACAATGGTCAACTGATCGATCTGTACAAGCTTGCGAAGGAAAGCAAGGTCGACCGCGCGGCGCAGAGCATCACTTCGCTCTATGCGCATCAGCGGGATGCCGGAAAAGCGTTCTTGCTGGTGATGACACCCTCAAAGGTGCCGCCGGATGAGCAGATCATCCCCCTGGATTACGCGGATTTTTCCAACGCAAATGCGGATGCCTTGCTCGCCCGCCTGCGCGAAAGCGGCGTGCCCTTCCTCGATTTGCGCCAGTCGATGCGCGAGGATGATTACCGCTACGAGGATGCGTTCTTCGTGACCGATCATCACTGGAATACGGAAGCCTGTTTTTGGGCGTGGGGCAAGATTCAGGCTGAACTGCTCCAAAGCGGCGCTATCCCCCCGGTCGCCCCCCTGTACACCGATATCTCCAACTACAACATAGACGTGTTCAAAGACGTGCTCCTGGGTTCCGCTGGCGCAAAAACAGGCTCCTACTACGCTGGGCGCGATGATATGGCCGTCATTACCCCCAAGTTTGAGACGCGGTTCACCGCCGAGTGCTTTGGCCCCGAGATGCACCAGGAAGGCACCTTTTCGCAGGTTTTCGTCGATCTTCCGCTCCTGCAAAAATTCAATTACTATGCTATGAACAAGGATTATCTCTACAATGCGTTCTGCTTTGGTGATCTGTCGCGGCATAGCGTGAGCAATGCGCTGGCGCCGCTGGACCAGAAGCTGCTGTGGATTTGCGATTCCTATGGCAACGCGGTGGTACCCTTCGGCGCGCTGCTGTTCCGCGAGACGGAGGATTTGGACATGCGCTACTACGAGGTGGATTTTGCGAAGTTTTTCGCCGAATACCAGCCCGACGTGACGGTTCTGCTCATAGGCGCAACCCACGCCACCGATGGCAACGCCACCTACGAGTATTTCCCGGAGGCAACAGCACCGTAGAGAACGCCGAAGGCTGTGAAGCGATAGGAGCAGGCTCAGGGCTCTGGTTCATGGCCCCGATTCCTTCGGGAGATAGGGATTGCGCGAAGCATACAAAAAGGCGAGCCTTGTTTTTGCAACAAAGCTCGTCTTTTGCGTAAAAGCCGCGATCGTCGTGCCCCATCCGGTGAGGGATGCAGGCGCGCGTATGGCCTTTATACAAATCCTCGTTGGCTTATTGGCAAAACCTAATTGGAATTGGTATTACTCAGTAGTGATGACCTCATCTCCGATGCATTGTATGCGGTAGAATGCTGCTGCGCACGCACAACGCTAGCATTTTTGCAAAGCGAAATAACAGGGTCGCCAAGCTTGCATGAAAGCAGCTCGACGACCCTTTGCGCCGCACGGGAAGCGCAGGTTTCTAGCCAATTGAAGCAATCTGAACAAGCTGAAACAATGCTCCGCGATCTATCTCTGGAAATCATACGAGGAATCGGATTACTCGCGCACCACTTCAATCATCGGGCTGTAGTCCTCCACCTCGACGCGTTTGATGTTCGCGCCCAGATCGCGCAGCTTCTGCTCCAGCCGCTCGTAGCCGCGATCGATGTAGTGGGTGTTGGCAATCTCGGTTACGCCCTCGGCCATGAGCCCAGCCACCACCAGCGCTGCGCCGGCGCGCAAATCGGTGATGTATACCGAGGAGCCAAAGAGCGCGGTCACGCCCTCAATGATGGCGACGCGATCCACGATGTGGATGTTCGCGCCCATGCGCTGTACTTCCTCCAGGTTGCGAAAGCGCTGCTCGAATATATTCTCGGTGACCATGCTGGTGCCGCGCGCGGTGGTCAGCAGGGTGGCCATGGGTTGCTGCAAATCGGTGGGGAATCCGGGGTACACCTGCGTTTTGAGGTTGATAGCCCGGTGTGCGCCGTTGGAGCGCACGCGAATGGAATCGTCGCTTTCGGTGACGTTCGCACCGATCTCCAGCAGCTTGGCGGTCAGCGCATCCATGTGGGTGGGGATGCAGCCGCGAATGGTAACATCGCCATGGGAGGCGACGGCCGCGATCATCAGCGAACCAGTCTCGATCTGATCGGGGATGACGGCGTAGGAGCAGCCGCGCAGGCGTTGCACGCCGCGGATGCGTATGATATCGGTGCCCGCGCCTTTTATGCGCGCCCCCATGCTGTTGAGGAAGTTGGCCAAATCGACGATATGGGGCTCCTTGGCGGCGTTGTAGATGGTGGTATTACCGGAGGCACGCACGGCGGCGAGCATCACGTTGATGGTGCCGCCAACGGTCACCAGGTCAAAGAACACGTCGTTGCCGATCAGGCCATCGGAGCTGGCGTGCACGCCGTCGCTGTGGCACTCCACGGTCACACCCAGCGCTTGAAAGCCCTTGATGTGCTGATCGATGGGGCGGGGGCCCAGCATGCATCCGCCGGGGAAGGGCACCTCCGCCCGGCCCAGGCGGCCCAGCAGCGCGCCGATGAGGTAGTAGGATGCGCGCATGCGCTGCGCCAAGCGGGCGGGCACGACGTGCTCGGTTACGCCGCGCGGATCGATGCGCATGACTCCTTCTTCAAATTCGACGGTTGCGCCCAGTTGCTCCATCATGCTCACCAGCACGTGGACATCTTCAATATCGGGCAGGTTTTCGATGGTGCAGGGCTCGTCGCTCAACAGCACGGCCGGGATGATGGCCACCGAGGTGTTTTTGCCGCCGCTGATGCTGATGACGCCCTCCAATCGGTTGCCGCCCACGATCTGTAGCTTGGGTACCAGGTTGAGGTTCTTCGCCTTCACCATGTACGCACATCGCCTCCTCAGAGAAAGGGTTCCGACCAGGATTTCGCAAAGGTCCCGAACAGGGGCTTTGCAAGAGGTTATGGAAAGGAAAGGAATGCAAGCAAAGCGCAGCACGTTCGTTGTATGAGTAGGGACAGTGGAGACGTGCTGGGGCGCTTCGCGATTGGCGCAACCCAATCGGCGCAACTCTGCCGGAAACTGCTGCCAGCAGAAGGGGATACCCTGCATTATACACTCCCACTGCTTTCCTGGCAAGCAAAGAGCGCTTTCCTGCACGACAAAAAGCGATTTTTATGAGTAAAACGGTGCAAAAATGGATGGAATCTACAGACGCTACTGGTCGAGTGCGCCGCGGCATGCTATAATACAGGGTGCGTAAAACTGCTTGCCATGATACCTGCAGTTGCCGCCCATTCGGAGGGATGCTCATGTGGATGGTCGTGCATATGGCCAAGAGCCAAGCCGCCGCCGAGGAGATTCGTGATTGCCTGACCCGCGAGGGTCTTCTTGTGCGCCTACACCCGGTGTACAGGACGGTCTCTTCGCAGGAAAATTACTTCGAAATCCAGGTGCTACAGTCCGAAGTGCAGGAAGCGCGCAGCATCTTGCTGGAGCGTGGCCTGTGACTGTTTGCGGCGACGCGTCATAGGGTATCTTGCCCGAGTAACGAAAAGTGAGGTTGAACACGTTGGCCAAGTCGAAAAAGACCGATGCTTCTCTCAGCTCTCTCGAAGCGATTCAGTCCACCAGCGCGGATCTGGACCGCGCCACCCCGAACGAAGTCCAGGAGGGCGATGACTCGCTGGACCTGGAGCTTTCCATGAAGCCCGCCAAGGAATACCCATCGCGCCGCATCGGCATCCTCACCTCGGGCGGAGACGCGCCGGGCATGAACGCCGCCGTGGTGGCGGTAGCGCGCGCCGCCGAGCGTTACAACATGGTCCCCGTGGGCATCAAGCGCGGCTTTAACGGCCTGCTGTTTCAAGATGAGGCGGGCAAAAAAGCGAGCACCGAGGAGCTGAGTCGCGATACGATACTCGATATCGCCGATCAGCCGGGCACCTATCTGCGTACCGCCCGCTGCGAGGAGTTCAAGCAAGAGGCCTATCAGAAGCTAGGCGCGGCGAACATCATCAAGGAATTGAAGCTGGATGGCATGGTCATCATTGGCGGCGACGGCAGCTATCAGGGAGCACTCAAGCTCTGCCACTTGGGCGTGCCCTGCGTGACCATCCCTGGCACCATCGATAACGATTTGAAATACACCGAGATGACCCTGGGCTACGACACCGCCGTCAACTGCTGCGTCGACGCCATCCGCTCGATCCGCGCCACCTCCCGCTCGCATGATCGGCCGCACGTGGTCGAGGTCATGGGCCGCAATTGCGGCGATATCGCGCTCAAGGCCGCGGCCAGCACGGGTTCCGAGATCGTGATCGTGCCCGAAATACCCTGGTCGGTGGATCGGGTGGCAGAGCGGCTCAATGCGCAGATCGCCAAGGGCAACCTCCGCGTAACCGTGGTCGTGGCCGAAGGTGCATACGATTCCAAGGCCATGGCTCCCTTCGATGTGTACGAATTCCTCAACAACCATCCGGAGGACCCCAAGCCTTGCTATAAGGATGAGCCCATGTCGTCGGCGCGGCTGGCCTCGGTGCTCAAGCGGAAATGCCTGGGTGCGGATGCGCGCCACACTGTGGTGGGCTATGTGCAGCGCGGCAACCAGCCCACGGCGTACGACTCCTGCTTTGGCTTCGAGGCCGGGCATCTGGCTGTGAAGCTGCTGTACGAGGCATTTGCCGCTAAGGAAAGCCATCAGCCCTACGATAACAACGCCATCGGCATCCACAAGGGCAAGATATTCTACCTGCCTATCGAGGAAGCGCTGGGGAAGAAGCGCCGCTTCAATAAGAAGCTGTATAAGCTGATCAATCACCAGGAGTAGTATAACGTGAATGGGCGGCGGGAGAGAGAATCTCCCGCCGTTTTTTGTGCGCCTTTTGCGCGGAAAGCCCTCGTGCAAAAAACCGGGCCAGTTGCACATAGCGCAACCGGCCCGGTCGATGACAAGGTAGAGAACGGTGCGGGAGGATTATTCGGCGAGTTGCTCGAAGGCGTACTCCGCGCCGTAGGTCTGCACATGAATCAGCTTGATGAACTGATCCTGCAGGGGCTTGTCGCCGGCATCACGATCCGCCGAGACCACGCGATCCGCCGTCTCGATGCCGCCCAGCACCTTACCGAAGGTAGCGTAGCTGCCATCGAGCGAGGGGGCATCGGCAACGCAGACGAAGAACTGTGAACCGGCGCTGTCCATCGCGCTGGAGCGGGCCATGGAAAGGGTGCCGCGCAGGTGGAGCACTGGGTTGGTGATGCCATTGGCTTCAAACTCGCCCTTGATGGCGTAGCCAGGGCCACCGATGCCGGTGCCTTGCGGATCGCCGCCCTGAATCACGAAGCCGGGGATGACGCGGTGGAAGATCAAATTGTTGTAGAAGCCGGCATTGGACAGGGCGATGAAGTTGCCGACGCTCTGCGGCGCGGTGGCCGGGTAGAGTTCGCCGTACATCAGGCTGCCATCCCGGAGCACGATGGTGAACACGGGCAACTTGCTCTCCGCGCCTTGCACGGTCTGGGCATGTACGCCTTCGGGGACGGGAGCGACCTGCTCGGCGGTGATTTCATCGAGCGAGTCGAGCTTCACATAACCCTGGCCAGCATTCTCGGGCAACATGGCGTAGCCCCAAACGGTGCCGTCGATTTCGATGATGCCCTCGATAGCTATGGTGACACCCGCATCGAGCTTGAACATCTCAACGCCGCTGGGCTGATCGAGCAGGGAAGCGCCTTCAGCCTTCACCATGCCGGACTTGGTCACGGAAGCCATGGGCTCCACGGGCGCGGCGGTGGGGCCTTCGGTGGGCTCCGGAGTAGCCTTGGCGTCGATCGCGGCCTGGGCGGCGGCAACCAGCACGGCGGTATCGATCTTCGCGCCGGAATCGGTCCACCACTGCTCGTGGGTCGCGTTGATGACGGAGTTCTTCTTTTCCTCGAGAGAGGAGGCCAAGTACTCGTCCTGGCGCTCTTCGAAGGGCACTTCGCCGGGTGTGAGGTCACCAGCATAGCGCAGGATATGGACGGTGCTCTCGGTAACCACGGGCTTCGAAACATCGCCCACGGTGGCCAATTCCATGGCGGCGGTGACGAACGCTTCGCCGTAGCCCGCCACACCGGCGGCTACGGGGTAGCCCAGCGAGATGTGCGGATCGCTCATACCGGAATCGCTGCCGTATTCTTGCGCGGCTTCCAGGAAGTCCTTGCCGCCCGCAAGCTCGGTCAGGATGGTTTCGGCCTTGGCGACCTGCGCATCCTTGGTGTTGGTCTCATCGATGTTCAGCATGATGTGCTGGATCAGGCGGTAGCCCTCGGGGGTATAGACCAGGTTTTTCTGCGCGATGTAATCGTTGATGAAGTTGTCGGGCGTTTCCGCATACTGCGCCTTGGCTTCGTCGACCAGGGCGGTGTAAGTGGCGCGCGCATCCTCTTCGGTCACGGTCACGTCGGCGGAAATCTTCTCATCCAACTGGGTGTTGGTGACGTCGTCGGTGATATCGAGGCGAAGCTGCGCCAGCGAGTAGCCTTCGGAGGCGAGCGCTTCGTCCAGCAGGGCGTCGAGCTCAGTTTCCTGCGCATCGGGATGATCCTGCTTCACGAACTCCTTGTATTGGGTCACCATCTCCTGGTAACGGGTCTCCACGCTGGTTTCGAGTGCGGCCTTGCTCTCTTCGGTATCCATGCCGTACTCGGTAAGCTTAGAGGCGACGATTTCCTTGTTGATCAGGCCGTTGAGAACCGCTTCGGCGGCCATGCTGATCACCTGCGGGTCCTCCTTGGACATGGACGTGCCGTAGTATTGCGCATACAGATCCACAAAGCGCTGGGTCATCAGGTCGATGTCGGCCTTCAGATCGGAGTAGATGAACTGCTTGCCATTGACCTCGCCCAGCACGGCGTTGGCCAGCTCAGCGGGGATTTCGGCCTCCGCAGCGCCCACGGGCGCTTCGGTGGCGGCCTCGGTGGCAGCTTCGGTAGCGGCCTCGGTCGGCGCTTCGGTAGCGGCTTCGGTAGCGGCCTCGGTGGCGGCTTCGGTGGCGGCTTCGGTAGCGGCCTCGGTCGGCGCTTCGGTCACTTCGACCTTGGCGGTGCTCGCGGTATCCACAACAGCGGCGGGCTCGGCAGCCTTGGCCGTGGGGGTCGGCGCAGCAGTGGGCTTATCGGTGGGCTTGACCGTGGGGGTCGGCGCGGCCGTGGGCTTCACCGTCGGGGTGGCGGTCGGCTCTGCTGTGGGTTCAGCCGTGGGCTCGGCGGTCGGCTCCGCCGTGGGCTCAGCCGTCGGTTCGGCTGTCGGCTCCTCGGTGGCCGTTTCGACAGCGGGCGCGACGGTGGCATCGGCGGGGGCGGTAGCGGGGGTGTTGCCCTTGCTCAGCACCGATGCGAGCACGATGGCCACGATTACCACTACCAGGGCAAGCCCTAGCAGCATCCATTTCTTCGGTGTCATACCTTTCAAAGTAGCTCTCCTCCATCCATTTCGATCCTCGGTTTTTTGTCGCATTTGTCAACTCAATGCAGGTGCGCAGATAGGATGTATTGTACCAAGTTATTAGTGCATGCGCAATGCCGAAAGCCAAAAGATCATAGGGTTGTCACATTCTATTCACATTGCCTATTCGCATTGCGGCGCGGTGCTGGTTTGCCTCCTACTGCCTCCCCCTGCCGCGCATGTGTGCATCGTTCAACCAAACAGACGCAACGAATGTAGCCAGCGTTGCAGCCAAGCAAATCCATTGTAGCGAACGGCGACCAGCTCTACCACCCGCAGGAGCGGAAACAGCAGGAGCATCCATGCTTCCAGCCAAAGCTGCCGCATGCTGCCGCCGGTGTGACCCAGCTCGCCGGCGCGCAGCAATATCTCTTCCAATCCATCCAGCTTGTGCAGCAGCACCTTCGCCCGCGCCGAGAGCCGCAGCTCGTCTGCTAGTCGCTTGTAAGCCGCCCGCCGCTGCAGGTTCCAGCCAGCGTCGGGCCGATCCAGCGCGCCGTAGCCGTGCGCGCACTGGTAGCGGAATGCCGTCGCCTGGCCTAGTAGCTGCCGCGCGTGCCGCCGCCCTAGCGGAAGCCGTTTTTGCCTTCGCGGCTGGCTGCTCTTGGCTTGGGAGAGCAATTGATCGGCGCGGTGTTCCAGCGCATCGAGCATCACGCTTGCGGCCAGCGCGCGCGCTTGGGCGTCGGCAGCCTCGGCGGGCGCGGTGCGCACTTCGCGCATCATCAGCAAGCGCTCCAGGTCGGCATCGGGCGCGTTGCGCACCAGCAGGAGCAGGAGCGCTTGCGTGTCGCGCGGTTCCATGCCCGCGGTCACCAGGCACCCGCTTGAGAACAGGTAGGCCGCGCCGGGTGCGCTCTCGCGCCGCAACGCCGCGGCCAGCGCCGCGCCTTCGAGCGTCAGCGCGCTGCCCCGCGCGGGAGGTTTGCGGCCCCACTCGCGCGCCAACACATCGAGGGGGAGGCGGTCGGCCACGCGGCAGCAATCCATAAGCACGTGGCTTTCTGTAGGCTGTGTCTGCATTGCACCGCCTCCTTATGAATGGACTTAACAATAGACTTGTGAGTAGGTTTTGTTTTGGGTGGGGGGGCACCGGGTGCGTCTACTTCAATAGATCCAGCACCATGAGCACGACTTCGACCAAAATGAGCCCCAAAATCAGCCACTCGACAAACATGGAGCGCGAGTGGTCGTTCATGGAGGCGATGGCGTTGGTGATTTTTTCGACAGCGTCCCCCTTGGCCTTGATGACCTCGTAGCGGTCGGTGAGCTCAAAGAATTCGCTCATTTGGTTGTAGAATTCCTCCGCATCGCCGCGCGACCAAGTGATATCCGGCTTATCGAGCACCATAATGGAACTGAGCGTAGCGTATTGATATCCGGCGATCTCGGCCACAATGGTGGAGCGCTGCCGGTTGCTGATCTTCAGTTTGCCGCGCTCCAATTGCGCGATGATAGGCTCCACGCGGTCGAGTATGCTGTCGATGCGCTGCTCGACGCGCTCCAACGCCACCGATTTGGCCAGCACTGTGGCGGCTAATTCGGGGAAATAGGTGGGTATTTCGGGCACGCTGACCATGGCGTCGGTAAATTCGACATCCTCCACCTCGCCGGAGAGCGCGATTTGGAATCGCTCGAAGTGCGGCGAGGGGTAGCGCCAAGCCTTGGCCGCCTCGAAGCGCCGCATCGCATCCACGAAGCGCTGGCTTTCTTCGCGCGTCATGTTCATCAGCACCATTGCGCCGAAGGAGAAGAGCATGGCCACTGGATCGCCATCCTGCGCCTCGCCGCCGATCATGTCGGCCAAGCGGCGGCCCGAAATGCTTAGCGGCTCCTCCCAGGTGAACTTCTTCTTGATATCGAACGCCGTCGCAAGCGCGTTCAGGTCGATCTCCTGCGCCACGTCGTATGCCCGGAGTTTTACGGTTTGCATCGGGTGCCTCCTTGGGATGCCGGTTGGCTTTTGTGATGGTATGTACAATAGTATACCATATGTATGGAGATAATACCTGGGTATCCCTAAAACGGGCGGGTATCCCCTTGCTTTGTATTTCCTTTTTTATTTGTATCCTCGCTTTTTTGGTTCCTTTCTTTTTTCATGGCATTTCCGTATTTTTCATGTCGCAGGTTGACGCGGCTTACCCATCGCTCTATAATGCCTATATCTTTCGTATTCGTCTCGCTTAGGCGCACGCCGCCGGAAAGGATTTCTTATGCAATACAGAGCATTTGGCAACACAGGCATTCAGATTTCGGCGCTGGGCTTTGGCGCGATGCGTCTGCCCCGGCTGACCGGCGAAGGCCAGGAGGGGTTCGACCACGATGCGGGCATCGTCCTGCTGCGCCAAGGCATCGATGCGGGCATCAACTACATCGATACCGCGCCCGGCTACTGCGACCAGGAGAGCGAGATCATCGTTGGCAAGGCGATGAAGAACGGTTATCGCGACAAGGTGTACCTCTCCACTAAGCTGCCCGGCGACGATCGCGGCTACGATGCGGCGCGTGCGCGGCTGGAAGCTTCGCTGAAGCGCATGGACACCGACCACGTCAATTTCTATCACCTCTGGGGCATCAGCTGGGATCGGTTCGATACCCAGGCCCGCCCCGAGGGCCAGGTCGATATGGCGCTTAAGGCCAAGGAAGAGGGCCTGATTCGTCACCTGAGCTTCTCCTTCCACGATGCGCCGGAGAACATGATCCGGCTGATCGATACCGGCCTTTTTTCCAGCGTGCTCTGCCAATACAACCTGCTGGATCGCTCCAACGAGGAGGCCATCGCCTACGCGCACGAGAAGGGTTTGGGCGTGGTGGTGATGGGCCCGATTGGCGGCGGCCGCCTGGGGTACCCCTCGCAGGTGGTGCAATCGCTGCTGCCCGGCAAGATTCAATCCTCGCCCGAGATCGCGCTGCGTTTTGTGCTCTCCAACCCCAACGTGAGCTGCGCGCTCAGCGGCATGGGCGATGAGCGCATGGTGACCGAGAACGCGCACATCGCCTCGACCTCCACCACCCTCACCCCCGAGGAACAGGAGCAGGTGGTGCGCTCCATGGAGGAAAACAAGCGCCGTGCCGAGCTCTACTGCACCGGCTGCAACTACTGCATGCCCTGCCCGGCGGGTGTGAACATCCCGCTCAATTTCGAAATTATGAACTATCACCGCGTGTACGGCCTCACCGGCTATGCCCGCGATCAGTATGCCAAGATTGGCACCCTGCCCTGGATGCAGGGGGAGAAGGCTTCGGCCTGCGTGGGCTGTGCGGCCTGCGAGGAGAAGTGCCCGCAACACCTGAAGATTCGCGATCAGCTGGCCGAGACCGCCGAAACCCTGGGTTAGCGTCCCAAACAAAACCGCATCAAAACGCAACAACGGCCCGGCAGCAAACGCTGTCCGGGCCGTTTTGATAGGGCGCATGGACTAATTGGATAGGGGTATTAAAGCTTCGGTTGCGAATCGTCCGTCAGCGTCACGCTCAGCTCGACCTTCTCGCCGCCGCGCAGCACAGTCAAGGTTTGCGGAACGCCCAGCTCCATCTCGGATTTGACGCGGTTGAGATCGTCGGTGGTCTTGATCTCCTGGCCGGCCAGCGAGAGGATGGTGTCGCCGCGGCGCACGCCCGCCTGTTCAGCGGCGCTGAAGGGCTCCACGTCGATTACGTACACGCCTTCGGGCACATTGTACTGCTTGGCGGTGGCGGCGTCCACGTTGCGAATGGTCACGCCCAGCATGGGACCGTTGGCCGCCTGGATGTTCTTGCCGCCGTTGTTGATGATATCCTCGATGAGAGTCTTGACGTTGTTGATCGGAATCGCGTAGCCGATGCCCTCCACCGATACCGAGGAGGTCTTGGCGCTGACGATGCCGATGACCTCGCCGAAGGAGTTGATGAGCGCGCCGCCCGAGTTGCCGGGGTTGATGGCGGCGTCGGTCTGCATCAGCTTGATTTCCTGGCCGTCGATGTTGAGGGTGCGCTCCAGCGCGCTGATGATGCCCGCGGTCACCGCGCCATTGACCTCGCCCAGCGGGTTGCCGATGGCGACCGCCAGCTCGCCGACCTCCAGCGTGGAGGAATCGCCCATGATCGCCGGGGTCAGGCCGGTGGCGTCGACCTTGATGACGGCCACGTCGTTGATTTGATCTTGGCCGACCAGGATGGCGTCATACTCGGTACCGTCGTCCAGCAGCACCTTCATGGTGTCCGCGCCGCTGACCACATGGCTATTGGTGAGGATGTAGCCATCCGCGCTGATGATGATGCCCGAACCCGCGCCGCTCTGGCGGTATTGGGGGGATTGGCGGTTGCCGTTGCCATACCCGTAGCCATACCCGAAGCTGAAGCCGCCCAAGCCGCCGAACGGGTCGCTGTAGGTGACGGTGCTCTCCACGGTGATGCCCACGATGGAGGGCCGCGCTTGCTTAGCGATCTGCACAATGGTGAGCGCGGGGCGGTTCGGATCCTGGCTAACCTCGGTGGTGGCCGATTCCAGGGTGAAGTGCTTTTCCGAGCTGCGGTTCGATTCTGCAAAGCTGATGACCGCCACTGTGCACAGCAGCAACGCCAGCATGATCGCTACGATGCGCTTGGCGGCACGGACCGGGGTTTGCGATTCGATGGGTTTCATAGATGCAACCTCCTTTTCTGTTGACAGGTTCGCTAATGTTGGTTTCCTGGGATGAGCACAGTATACCCGCCCTTTTTGGCAAAACGGTGGTACATCCATGAACAGATTATGAGATGATTGTGGCGCAATTGTGGCGTGCAAGGGTGGGGATTGTTTTTTTTGCACGCGCAGTGTATGATGGACTGCGAGGTGACAGAAGTGAAAAATACGCTACAACAGAATGCATTGCAAAAGATGGATGCACAAAAACCCGGTGTGCACCGCGGGCTGCGGTTGGTGCTGGCTTCCCTGCTCGCGCTGACCTTGCTGGGCTGCGCGTTGCCTGCGCTGGGCGGGGAAGCGCTGCCCCCCGAACCGCTGTGCTTCGATGGCGCCGCCGAATACACCTATGCCGACGATCAGCTTTGGATCAATATACAAAAGCGGTTCGTATCGGAACCGGCTTTGATCACCTACTTCGTTTGCGATGTGCAGACCACCAACCCCGCCGCGCTGCATTCCGCGCTTTCCAGCGATAAGCCGAACGGCCCCCGGGAAGCCACCGCCGACATCGCTCTCCGCCACAGCGCAAAGCTGGCCGTCAACGGCGATGGCTACGATTTCCACAATCGCGCCATCATCATCCGCAATGGGGAGGTGGTGCGCGCCAAAAAATCGAGCAATCATCACCTGCTGCTGCTGGATGCGAATGGCGATTTCTCCATCGTCACCGATCGGGGCGGGGAGGACGCCGAGACGTACGCCGCGCAGCTGGCTGCCAGCGGGGTATCCCAGGTTTGGGCCTTTGGCCCCACGCTGGTGCTCGAGGGTGAGGCCTTCGATTACAAGGGCTTTTCGCTCATCTCCGTGCGCGATGGCATCCGCGAGCCGCGAACCGCCATCGGTCAAATCGGGCCGTTGCACTATGTTGTCGTCGTGGCCGATGGCCGCCGTAAGGATTACTCCGAGGGCATGACGCTGCCCGAACTGCAGCAGGTGTTCCTGGATGCGGGTGCGCAAATCGCCTTCAACCTCGATGGCGGCGGCTCCTCCACGCTCTTCTTCTGTGGTGAGGTGCTCAACAAGCCCGCCGGCGGCGCGGAGCGTGCCGTGTCCGATATCCTGATTTTCTAATCGCCGGACGGCGCGGAGGAAGTTTGCATGACACGAACGAAGCGTTTCATTCTTGTTCTCCTGGCGGCACTGGTGGTGCTCTTTTCGAGCAGCGCGCAGGCCGAGGAAGTCTTTCGGGAGCACTCGTCCGAAACGATTCGGGTGACCATCGAGAAAACCCGCGAAAACGGGTGCAGAATACTCGTCGCGAAGATTTGGCTGCAGGAGCCGGAGCGGCAGATCAGGAAAGCGACCGCCGATTGGCGCGTGAAACTTCGGTACCCGAGCCGGATGCCCGATACCGATGATGCGGTGATCCTGATCAACGCCAGCGGGTTTCTGTCTCCGGATTTTCCGAGCACCATCGAGGCGTACGGCCGACCCCGGGAGAACCACTACACCAGCCTTGGCAGCCTGGTGCGCACCGGGGGCGAGGTGTTTCGCGATATCCCCATCCCGTTTACCGGCATCGCCTTGGGGGAAAACGGGCTGGAGATGTATCATGAAGTCCCCAATGCCGACGTGATCGGAGACAACACGTGGGCCTTCCTGGACAATTGCTGCATTGTGAAGGATGGGGAGCTGGCCATCGGGGAGCCCAAGACGCCTCACGAAAAGAAGGTGCAGACCTTCTCCGCCGCCCGAACCGTGATCGCGAAGATCGACGCAAACAATTATGTAATCATATGCGTTGAGGGGAACGAGGACAAAAAGGGCTTCACCTTCAAGCGCATGGGCGAGTTCGTGATGGAATTCCAGCCGGAGTGGGCTTTCAACCTGGATGGGGGCAGCTCCATCGCCATGGTGTTTCAAGGCGAAGTAGTGCTGGGCGACAACCGCAAGGTTTTTGATGTGATGTATTTTACCGAGTAAGCCGCGCAGGGGCTTTCCGCCGATCCCACAAAAAACACGGCCTCGTCCTTTTGCAGGGGACGAGGCCGTTTGGTGTATAAGGCTGCTTGGGCGCACTGAAGAGGCTTCGCTATGCCCTGTCGGTGGTCTGTTCCAGGATTTGCTCCAGGGCCGCCGCCATGTCCGCCGCGTCGATCAGCGCATCGTGGCGCACGGGCAACCCGGGCAGCTCGGCGATGCTGGCCGGCACATCGAGCCCGCAGGCATCCGCCAGCAGGTTGCAGCAGGCAAAGTCGTCCAGCCCTTGGGTCGCCGCATCGCCCAGCAGCGCACGCGCTACTTCGCGGCCAAACTTGAACGGGCTGGCCGTGGCCACGATCACCGCCGGGGCGGGATCGCCGGTGTGCTTGCGGTAGCGCATCAGTGCGCGCGCCGCCACCGCGGTGTGCGGATCCATGAGATAGCGCGAACGCTCCCATACGCGGCGGATGGTCTCGCGGGTTTCGTCGTCGTCCAGCCAATCGCCGGTGAACACCTCGCGCAGCGCGTGGAGCCGCTCCGCGCCGATATCGTAGGGTTGGCCCTCCTTGAGTGCCTGCATCCAGCGCGCCACTTGCTCGTCGTCGCGGTCGCACAGCTCAAATAGCAGCCGCTCCAGGTTGGAGGAGATCAGGATATCCATGGAGGGCGAAATGGTTTGATGGAAGCTCCGGCGCGCATCGTACACGCCGCTTTCGATGAAATCGGTCAGCACATTGTTGCTGTTGGAGGCGCAGATCAGCTTGCCCACGGGCAGGCCCATCCGCCGCGCGTATTCGGCGGCCAGTATGTTGCCAAAGTTGCCGGTGGGCACTACGAAGTTCACCTTTTGCCCCATGGTGACCGATCCCGCGGTCAGCAGATCGGCGTAGGCCGAGAAGTAGTAGGCCACCTGCGGTGCCAGCCGCCCAAAGTTGATGCTGTTGGCCGAGGAAAGCACGCGCCCCCGCGCATCCATAGCCGCGGCGAACGCAGGATCGGCGAATATGCGCTTCACGCCGGTTTGCGCATCGTCGAAATTGCCGCGCACCGCGATCACGTGCGTGTTCTCGCCGGTCTGCGTCACCATTTGCAGGCGCTGCGCCGGACTTACGCCCTCGCTGGGGTAGAATACCGCGCATCGCGTGCCGGGCAGATCGGCAAAGCCTTCGAGCGCGGCCTTGCCGGTATCGCCCGAGGTGGCGACCAGCACAAACAGCTCGCGCTCTTCGCCGCGCTTGTCCATGGCCAGGCGGGTCAGGCGAGGCAGCAACTGCAGCGCCATGTCCTTAAAGGCCAGCGTGGGCCCGTGAAACAGCTCGAGCACGTGGGTGTCGCCATCCATGCCGCTCAAGGGGCACAGAGGCGCGACCTTGGGGGAATCGAAGCGCGCATACGCGGCCTGGACCGCCCCGGCGATCTCCTCGTGCGTGTAATCATCCAAAAAGGCTTCCAGCACGCGCGCCGCACGCTGCGGATACCGCTGGTTGACCATTTGCATGATCTCACGCTGTGAAATCGGGCTGAACACGCAGGGCACGTACAATCCACCGCCGGGCGCCATGCCCGCCAGTATGGCCTGCGAAGCGGTGACCGCCTCGCTGCTGCGCGTGCTGATCAAAGCCATATGCTACGCTCCCTCTCTTGCGATTCATTTTCTGTTCCGACAAAAGGGCCGATGCAGAACATCGCCCCTTTGAACTCGTGAAACCGCCCTGAAAGCAGGCATACCAAACGGAATGAACCCTGCGCGATTAGATGGCGAACTTGCGAATCAGCTCGGGCACCAGCGCCGCGTCCTCGCTCAGGCTGATCACGAAATCGACGTTGCAGCGCGTAGAAAGCTCTTCCAGGCTGGTAAAGAAGCCTTCCAGCGTGTGGATATCCGGCTTGTCGACCTGCACCAAGCGCAGGAATGCATCGATAAACACCAAGCTCACATCGAAATTCCCGGCCATGATGCCGTTGATGAAGCCCAAGAACATTTCTGCACCGTGCACGCCATACTCGCCCGCGTTCACAAAGCGTACTTCGTGGCGCAGGTCGAACATGTAACGATTGTCGTCATCAATGAACAACACATCGCCTTTCTGCTCTTTTATGGCTTCATTCGCGAGGTCGATGATCCGTTTGGTCTTGCCCGATCCGCGTTTTCCAAAGATGATCTGGATCATGGTCAATCCCTCCTTTGTTGTTCTAGGTTCATTATACCCTATCGCCCCGCGTTTGCGCTACCCCCAAAAAGATGCGCTTCGGCAAGCCTCGCACGACGGCTTTCGACAAATTCATGCGTGCTGTTGTGTTTCGAGAGCGATTGTGGTATATATTTGTTGGAATATGTTTGCTTGTATAAACGTCCTGTGAAGACTCACCGGGCAAGGAGGCTACGCGATGAAAAGGCAAAATGGCAATTCCCGTTTCTCCACGGCGATGCGGTTAGTGGCGTGTTTCGTGGCACTTTTGGCGCTGACGAGCGCGCTGCAGGCGGTTGCGGCGGATGGCGTCGATCCGAATCCCGCCGGGGAAATCCGCTACTGGCAGATGAAGCAGATGGAACTGACGCTCCCCACCGAATCTGCGCTGGAGGGTTTCAAGGGTGAAACCACGGGCGAAGGCCTGCAGGCTTTCAATACCGATGAAACCGAGCTTGCGTATGAAGAATTGGCGGCGATGCTGGCCGAAAGTCCTTCGATCGTGCTGGAATTGAGCAAGGTCGGCGGCAACGCCACAGCCAAGCACCGCTACAGCTGGACGGTGCTGCCCTCCTATACCGATCAAGATTCTCTGGTGCTGCACATCGCTTCCGAGGTGATCGATGATGCGGTGGGCAATGGTATCGTCACCTTCGCCGACGTCAAGGTGAACGGCGAGCGGGTTGCCCGCGTGAGCGTAAACGGCTACGACAAGGCCCCCAAGGAAACCGACGTGACCATCAATCTACCCAGCCAGAGCAAGGCGGGCAAAGAGCTGACGCTGAGCATCACGGTTCGCGATTCGAAGGAAGCGCTGCGCTCCACGGCCTCGTACCATTTCGAGCTGCGCGAAGGTCTGATGCCGACCCCGACGCCCGAGCCGACCGAAGAGCCCACGCCGGTTCCGACCGAGGAACCCACGGCAGTGCCGACCGAGGAGCCCACGGCAGTGCCGACCGAAGAACCTACGGCAGTGCCGACCGAGGAACCTACGGCAGTGCCGACCGAGGAACCTACGGCAGTGCCGACCGAAGAGCCCACGGCAGTGCCGACCGAAGAACCTACGGCAGTGCCGACCGAAGAGCCCACGGCAGTGCCGACCGAAGAACCCACGGCAGTGCCGACCGAAGAACCCACGGCAGTGCCGACCGAAGAACCTACGCCGGTTCCGACCGAAGAGCCTACGGCAGTGCCGACCGAGGAGCCTACGGCAGTGCCGACCGAGGAGCCTACGGCTGAACCCACTGCGGATGCTTCCGCTATGGCCGTCATGGGCCAAATGCAGTCGCAAGCGGCGGAAGTCGGCGCGACCGATGCGAACACCGCTAGGACGGGTCAAGCCGAGATCGGCACAGCCGCCGATGCCACCGTGAAGGATACGCAGATATCGGGCTCTGGCGACGCCGCGCAGACCGCAGCCGCCGAAAAAGCCGAGACGACCGACGTCGCGTCAACCGTCGCACCGGCCACCGATACCGCCACCAAATCGGCGGAGAGCGCCGCCGAAGGCGCAGCGCAGCCCACCGTGGCGGCCACCGAAGCGGCCACCGAAGCGCTCAAACTCACCACCGCCGCGCCGGAGACCGACGTGACCGCCGCCTCCAGGCTGCCCTGGTGGATTCCAGCGCTGATACTGGGCGGGGTGGCGCTGCTAGCGCTGCTGCTGCCCAAGCGCAAGCGGGACGACAAGTAAGCCGCGGCCCAACAGGGCGAAAGCGAGCGCGATAACCAAACCCGCGGGGCGGACGGAAGGGCGATGAGCCATCCGTCCGCCCCGCTTGCAATTTGGGCCGCGTTAAGGCAATACCGCACAAATCGTGCGCGCCGTAATTGCGGATCTTTTCGCGCGGTACTGCCTTATATCAATTCCAATTAGGTTTTGCCAATAAGCCAGCGAGAGATTTTTACGTTCGGCTAGGAGTCCGAAGGAGGCGTAGCCAGCAGCTACGCTGACCGAGGCACGACAACGCCGATCGGATAAAGATCCGCTGGATTGTGGCAAAACGTAGTTGGAAT
>JAVBLJ010000068.1:0-30663 GCA_031553615.1 Eubacteriales bacterium | reverse complement strand
CGGAGTGTAATACCCATTCCAACTACGTTTTGCCACAATCCAGCGGATTTTTTTCGATCGGCGTTGTCGTGCCTCGGTCAGCGTAGCTGCTGGCTACGCCTCCTTCGGACTCCTAGCCGATCGAAAAAATCTCTCGCTGGCGTATTGGCCAAACCTAATTGGAATTGGTATTACCTGAAAACGAAAAGCGGGCGGGAACCTTCAACGCGAAGGTTTCCGCCCGTTTTCTTTGCCCGCATAGCACGGGGAATCGTCTATTTCATGAACCGGTATTGCGCCTCGCATAGCGCCCTGTAGTGCCCGCCCTCCAGCCGCATGAGCTCCTCGTGGGTGCCCGATTCGGCAATGTTGTGATCGCGCACCACCAGGATGCGATCGGCGCGGCGGATGGTGGAAAGCCGATGGGCGATCACGAAGCTGGTGCGGCCCTTGAGCAGCACCTCCAGCGCCTGCTGGATGAGCAGCTCGGTGTGGGTATCGATGGAGGAGGTGGCCTCGTCCAGTATCAAAATGCGCGGATCGTTCAGCAGCGCGCGGGCGAAGGAAATCAGCTGCTTCTGCCCCACCGAGAGCGCCGCACCGCGCTCGAACACCTCGGTATCGTAGCCCTTGGGCAGCTGCTCGATGAACTCGTGCACATGCACCGCCTTCGCGGCCTCGATCGCCTCTTCGCGCGTGGCATCGGGCTTACCGTAGCGGATGTTGTCCAGCACGGTGCCGCTAAAGATGAAGCTATCCTGCAGCATCACCGACATCTGGCTGCGCAGCGAATGCAGCTTCACCGCGCGCAGATCGTGGCCATCGATGCGCACCGCGCCCGAGGTCACGTCACAAAAACGGCTGACCAGGTTGACCACCGTGGATTTGCCTGCGCCCGTGGGCCCTACCAGCGCTATGGTCTGCCCGGGCTGCACATCAAACGATACGTTGCGCAGCACCATCACCTCGGGATTGTAGCCGAAGGTTACATCGTCGAACTGCACCGCGCCCTCGATGGGCGGCAGCACGGGCAGATCGGGCGAAGAATCGGCGATGTCCGCCGGGGTATCCATGATCTCGAATATGCGCTCGATGGAGGCCATGGCGGTCAGCACGCTGTTGTAGAAATTGGAAAGGTTGTTGATCGGCTCCCAGAACCGACCCAGGTACCACAGGATGATCAGCAGATCGGCCAGCGAAAGCGTGCCCGTGGCTCCGGTCGCCCCCATCAGCAGCAGGCCCACCACGTAAACCCCGGCGGTGCCCAAGGTGCTCAGCGTATCGATATAGGGCCAGAACAGGTGATTGTTCGCCACGGCGGCGAGCCAGCTTTTGCGGATATCGCCGTTGGTCTCGTTGAAGGTGTTGCGGTTCACCTTCTCGCGCGTAAATGCCTGGGTGACGCGCATGCCCGCCAAGCTCTCGTGCAGATAGCCGTTCATGGTGCTGGTCTTCATGCGCACGCGCTGCCATGCCGTCCGCATCCGCTTGCGCAGCACCAAAATCAGCACCACCAGCATGGAAAGCGAGCACAGCGCCACCAGCGTCAGCTTCCAATTGATCACCAGCATGATGCCCACCAGCAGCACCAGCGTCAGGCAATCCACCAGCACGTTGATGATGCCGCCGGTGAACAGATCGTTGAGGCTGTTCACATCGTTGATGACGCGCACCATGATCTTGCCCGCGCTGCGCTTATCGAAGAACGAGAGAGCCAGCGTCTGGATGTGGTTGAACAAATCCTGGCGCAGGGTGGCGATGGCCTTACGGCCCGCGCTATCCATCAGGCGCACGCGGAAGCTCAAGCAAAGCCCGCCCACCACCGCAGCCGCGACCATGCCGCCCACGTACCAGGGCAGCATTTGCGATTGCTTGCTTTCCAGCGTACCCACGGCGCGGCTCATGAGGTAGGGCGCCACCAGGCTGGCCACCGCCGCCAATATCATCAGCAGCAGCGAAACTGCCATTTGCTTGCGGTAGGGCTTCAGGTAGCGCAGCAGCCGACCAAACTGTTTTCGGTCAAATGGGGCCTCCAGGGCTTCGTCATCCAGGTTGCGCAGGTTGGCCATATCACTCACCAGCCTTTCGGTCCGCGGCGGTGTGGGCTGCGGCGTCCACGGGCACAAAATCGCGGGTCTGGTCTTGATACATTTGGTAGTACAGGCCGCGCGCGGCGAGCAGCTCCTCGTGGGTGCCCTGCTCGGCGATGCGTTCCTCCTGCAGCACAATGATCCTGTCGGCGCGCCGCACCGAGGAGATGCGATGGGCGATGACGAAGGTGGTGCGCCCGTGCATTACGCCCTGCAGATGCTCCTGGATCTCCGCCTCGGTCTCCATATCGATGGCCGAGGTGGCGTCGTCCAGCACCAGTATCTTTGGATCGAAGAGCACGGCGCGCGCCAGCGCGATGCGCTGCTTCTGGCCCCCGGAAAGGCCCAGGCCGCGCTCGCCCACCACGGTATCGTAGCCCTGGGGCATCTCGCGAATGAACCCATCGGCATCGGCGACCTTGGCCGCCGCGATAATCTGCTCCATCGTGGCCTCCGGATTGCCGAAGGCGATGTTTTCGGCGATGCTGTCGCTAAAGAGGAAGGTCTCCTGCATCACCTGGCCGATGGTGCGGCGCAGCGCGTGCAGGTTCTGCGAGCGCACGTCCACGCCATCCACCTTCACCGTGCCGCTGGTCGCATCGTAATAGCGGCCCAGCAGGGTGACCAGCGTGCTTTTGCCGGTGCCGGTCGCGCCCATCACGGCCACGGTCTGCCCCGGCTCCACGCGCAGCGAAACATCCTTCAGCACCGCGTCGCGGTCGTAATGGAACGTCACGCGATCAAACTCCACCGCGCCCGCGCGCGTCTCGGGCTCCACCGGCTCTTGCGGGTTGCGGATGCGCGAGCCCAAATCGGTATAATAGATGAGCTTCTCGGCGGAAACGATGCCGTTGGTGACTTGGTTGACATAGTTGGCGACCTGCCGCAGCGGGCCGATAATCATCCACACATAGCCGATGGAGCCTACCAGCGTGCCCAGCGGCATCGCGCCGCTCATCACCATCGCGCCGCCCGCCAGCAGCATCAGCGGCGTGGCCAGCGAGGCGATCATGTCCAGCAGCGGGAAGTACACGCTCCAAATGCGGGTCGCGCGCAGGTGCAGGTCGAGGATATGTTGGTTCTCCTTTTGGAAGGAGCCCATCTCCCGCTCCTCTTGGGCAAAGGCCTTCACCACGCGAACGCCCGCAATGTTTTCCTGCGTCTTGGTGTTCAGCACGGCGTTCTGCTCGCGAATGGAGGCATGCACGGGGCGGATCACGCGGCGGAACTTGACCGCCACCGCCGCGATGGCCGGGCAGACCGCCAGTATCACCAGCATGAGCTGCCAGCTCATCAGGCCCAGGCTGATAATCGCGAACAGTAGCATCAACACGCCTTCGGTCATACCCATGCAGGCGTTGATCACCAGCCCGCGCACGCCCTCGATATCGCCGGTCATGCGGCTCATAATCTCGCCCACGTGGTTGGTATCGTAGAAGGAATAGGAAAGCTCCTGCATGTGCGCATACAGGCCGGTGCGCAAATCGTACACCAGATTCTGCGAAAGGCGCTCGAACAGCATACCCCGGTAGTACATCAGCACCGAGCGTATCACCGTCGTCGCCACGATCAGCGCACAAAGCTTGATCAGCAGCGACATGTCCCTTCCGGGCAGCACGTCGTTGACCACCACCGCCGTCAGGTAGGGCATCACCATGCGGCAAAGCATCGCGAGCACCATCAGCGCGATGCCGATCACGCCCATTTTGCGATACGGCTTTACCCACAGCAGGATGCGTTTGATCACGTCCATGGGCTTCCTCCAGCGGGATTATTTGGCTTGCCAGCGATAATGATAGTGAAAAAAAACCGGCAAGTCAACGTGAAATAGCACAATATTTTTCACTAAATATGACGCGACCTGTCGAGTTTGTATGGTATACTCAATCCATGGCAAAATACAGCAAAACCTGCATGGATTCAAGCACGGATTCAGCACGGATTCAAAAGGAGGAAAACCGATGGATATCGTTCGCATCGATCGTGAAAACCTTGCGCAGGAGCACATCTGCTGCGCCATCACCGATAAGAAGGGCGAACATTGCGTCGCCTCCAAAAAAGCCTGGATGGAGGCCCGCTTCGACGATGGTCTGGTGTTCAAAAAGATGGATGTGCGCGGCAAAGCGTTCATTGAATATATCCCGGCGGAGAAGGCCTGGTGCCCCATCGAGGCCGGGGGGTACATGCACATCGATTGTTTCTGGGTCTCCGGCTCGCTGCAGGGGCAGGGCTATGCCGGCCGGTTGCTTGCCTCCTGCATTGAGGATGCGCGGGCCCAGGGCAAGCGCGGCCTGACCGTGGTCTCCTCGACCAAAAAGATGGCTTTTCTTTCGGAGCCACGCTTTTTGAAGCACAAGGGCTTCCGCGTGGCCGATACCGCCGCGCCCTACTTCGAGCTCTACTACCTGCCCTTCGACGAGTCCGACGCCGCGCCCCTCCCCCGCTTCAAGGATTGCGCCAAAGCGGGCCGCATCGAAGAACAGGGCATCGTGCTCTATTACACCAACCAGTGCCCCTTCAACGATAAGTACGCGCCTCTGGTTCTCGATTGGGCAAAGCAGCGCGGCCAGACCGCCACCCTGCGCAAAATCGAGACCACCGAGCAGGCCCAAAGCGCGCCCGCGCCCACCCCCACCTACGCGTTCTTCCTGAATGGCCAGTTCCTCACCAACCGGATATTGGCCGAGAACGATTTCTACAAGCTGCTGGACGAGGCGGCCGGAAAGTAGGCGAAAGCGCTTGAAAACCAAAAGAGTTGCTTGATTGCATGCCGAAGCGCCCGCGCTTCCTTGCCGCAGCCTGCGCCCTGCGCTATAATGATGCCGCGACCCTATATACCCCATCATGAACACGCAAAGGAGCAAGCCTATGCCGAAACATCCTGTGCCTACGCCCCAACACCTCGCTTGGCAGGAAGCCGAAATGGGGGTGCTCATCCACTTCGATATCGGCGTTTACGAGCCGGACTACGCCTTCCGCGAGCGTTGGGGCTACGTTCCCCCGGCCTCGATGTTCAACCCGGTCGATCTGGATACCGATCAATGGGTGAAAGCCGCGGTGGATTGCGGCGCAAAGTACGCGGTGCTGGTGGCCAAGCACTGCATCGGGTTCACGCTGTGGCCCTCGAAATCCTACCCCTACGGAGTGGCGCAATCGCCCTGGCGCGATGGCAAGGGCGATATCGTGCGCGATTTTGTGGATTCCTGCAAAAAGTACGGCATCAAGCCGGGCATCTACTGCTCGGCAGCGTTCAACGCCTATTGGAACATCGACAATCCGGGCCGGGAGCGTTCGGGCGATATGGCCAAGCAGCAGGAGTACAACCGCGCGGTCGAAACCATGGTACAAGAGATTTGGAGCAACTACGGCGAGCTGTTTGAGATTTGGTTCGATGGCGGCGTACTGCCCCCGAGCATGGGCGGCCCGGAGCTGACCTCGCATCTGCTTCGCTTGCAGCCCAACGCGGTGTGCTTCCAAGGCCCGGGCACCTTCCCCACGCTCATCCGCTGGGGCGCAAACGAGGAGGGCGTAGCGCCCGATCCGTGCTGGGCCTGCACCGACATGCAGCAGCCCAGCGACGCGACCGGTCAGGGCGAATGCCCGCTGGAGGGCACTGGCCGCCCGGATGGCACGGTATGGGCTCCTGTCGAGGCCGATATGACCATTCGCGATCTCGAATCCTTCGGCGGCGGCTGGTTCTGGAAGGCCGGGGAGGATCATTGCCTGTACAGCACCGCGCACCTGCTGGAGCGCTACGAAAAAACGGTGGGCCGCGGCACCAACCTCATGCTGGGCATGGTGATCGACGACCGCGGCCTGGTGCCCGATGTGGACTGCGCACGGTTCGCCGAGTTGGGCGAGGCGATCGCCGATAAGTGGGGCGTGCCCACCATCGAAACCACCGAAATGGAGGGTGAAGGCACCGTCTGCCGTCTGGAGCTGCCCGCGCAGCTCATCGACCGCGTCATTTTGCAGGAGGATTTGCAGAACGGTCAGCACATCCGCCGCTGGAAGCTGGAGGCCGAGACGAACGGCCAGCGCACGCTGCTCGCCCAAGGTGAATCGATGGGCCACAAGCGCTTTGCCAGCTTCGGGCCCATCCAGGCCGCCGCGCTGATCCTCACCGCCGAAACCGACGGCGAGCCCACGCGCATCCGCAAGCTGGCCGCATTCGCCGCGAAGTAACCCGCTGCGAATCCCCAAAGCGCCCGTGAAACCGCCATACAAAGCGCCTAAAAAATCCGCCTGATCGCCGAACACGGCATCAGACGGCTTTTTTTGTAACGCAATGTCATTTCCCGATGAATTTACGCGTTCGCGGATTCTCGGATGAAAACACGGCCGCAGGCGCACCCTGCTCCACGATCCCGCCCTCCTCCATGAACACCACCTGGCTGGAAACATCGCGCGCAAAATCCATCTCGTGGGTCACCACCACCATGGTCATGTGCTCCTCGGCCAAGCCGCGCATCACGGCGAGCACCTCCTGCGTCAGCTCGGGGTCGAGCGCGGAAGTGGGCTCGTCGAAGCACAGGATTTCCGGCTGCAGACACAGCGCCCGCGCGATGGCGACGCGCTGCGCCTGGCCGCCGGAAAGCTGATGCGGATAGTGCCCGGCCTTATCCGAAAGGCCCACCTTGCTAAGCAACCCGCGCGCCAGCTCGGCGGCCTCGGCCCGGGGCATGCGCCCCACGTGCATGGGCGCGTCGATCAGGTTGTGCAGCACGTCCATGTGCGGAAAAAGGTTAAAGCTCTGGAACACCATGCCCATGCGCAGGGTGATAGCGCGCAGCGTGGCCTCGCTCGCGTACTGCACGCGGCCGTTCTCGGTCTTGCACATGCACAGCTCGCCCAGATGAATCGCGCCCTGGTCAATGCGCTCCAGCTGGTTCAGGCAGCGCAGCAGCGTGCTTTTGCCCGACCCGCTGGGGCCGATCAGCGCGACCACCTGCCCCTTTTCCACCTGCAGCGAAATGCCGCGCAGCACCTTATTCGTACCGTAGCTCTTCTCGATTCCATCCGCCCTCAGCATGCATATACCCCGCTTTAATAATACCCCAGTTTTTTCTCAATGCGCTTGCAGAGCTGGCTCGCGACGCCGTTGAGCACCAGGTAGAATCCCATCGCCAGCAGGTAGGGCTCCACCGAACTGGAGGAGCTCACCTGCTGCTTGGCAATGATCATGATCTCGGTGATGGACACCGTGCTAGCCAGCGCGGTATCCTTGACCAGGGTGATCACCTCGTTGGTGACCGAGGGCATCACGTGCTTGAGCACTTGGGGCAGCACGATGCGCAGGAACACTTGCCCACGCGTGTAGCCCAGCACATGCCCCGCCTCGCGCTGACCCACCGGCACGGCCTGAATGCCGCCGCGAAATATCTCCGCAAAGTAGGCCGCGTAGTTAATGGAAAACGCGAAGATCACCGCCCAAAAACGGTCGAGCTTGAAGGGCAGCACCTGGGGCAACAGGAAGTAGATGCACATCACCTGCAGCATGAGCGGGGTACTGCGCATGATATAGATATAGAAGGAAATCGGCCCACGAATGGCTGCCCGCTTCGACATGCGGCCCAGCGCCACCGCCAAGCCCAGCGGCAACGAGATCAGCAACGTGAGCGCGAAGATCGATACGGTCATGCCCACCCCGCTCATCAGCAGCGAGATCAGCTTCAGCAGCCGTTGGGGATCGTTGAAAAACTTGATCAGCATGGCATTCCCGCGTTACTCTGCGGGCACGATGGCGATGTTCGAGCCGAACCATGCGGTGGCGATCTCGTCCAGCTTGCCATCCTTGGCCATGGCCTTCAGGGTTTGATCCACGGCGTCGCGCAGCGCCGCATCGTCCTTGCGGAAGCCCACGCAGAACAGATCATCCTCCAGCGAATCGACGATGCGCAGCGCCTTATCCTCCAGGCTGGCGATGCGGAAGTTGGCCACCACCAGGTCGATGGCGATGGCATCCACGTTGCCGTTCTGCAAATCCATGATAGCGGTCTGATAATCGGGATACGCGCGCACTTCCTTGAGCGAGGCTCGGTAATCGGCGTACTTTTCGTAGCCCATCACTTCTTCGGCAAACGAGCCGGATTGCACGGCGACCACCTTACCCGCCAAGTCCTCCTTCACGCTGATTGCCGGTTGATTGACCATCAGCACGATCTGATTGTTCATATAATCCAGCGAAAGCGCCATGCTGGCCTCGCGATCGGGGTTGCGGGACATGCCGTTCCAAATGCAATCGATGTTGCCAGCGGAAAGCTCCATCTCCTTGGCGCTCCAATCGATGGGCTGCAGCACCAGCTCCACACCCAGGCGCGCGCACACTTCCCGGGCCAGGTCGATATCGAAGCCAACGATTTCGTTATCCTCATTGCGGTAGCCCATGGGGGGAAAGCTGTCGTCCAGGCCCAGTATGAACTGACCCTTGGCCTTGATATCCTCCAAGGAGCTGTCCACCGCGCCTTCGGCCCAAGCAACCAACCCGGATGCCAGCGTCAGGGAGAGCACCAGGGCAAACGCGAGCACCTGTTTCACCGCAAAAATCCGTTTCGAACCCTTCATAAAAAGATTCCTCCTTGCTTTATCGTGCTAATACGCTAAATTATAGCGCGCCCCCACTCCGCTGTCAATATCCTGGCAAAAGTTTTTTCGCAGGTTTTCGGGAACCCTTTATACTACTCCTCGATAGATTTCCGGCATATCTCGCGGATCTTTTTGCGAATGGCGTTGTCGCGCTTCGGTCAGCGTAGCTGCCGGCTACGCCTCCCTCAGGCTCCTAGCCATTCGAAAAAATCTTCCGCGATCTATTGCGTGAAATCTAACGAGGAATAGTATTAAGCGACGTTTTCAAAAGGACTTTTCATAAGACTTTCAAAGGACTTTCAAAAGAAACAACCCCTTTTGGAGCATAATCGTATTGCGTGAAAGGAAACAACCGGGTACAATATACTTTGGGAAACTATCGAAGGAGGGGCAGCAATGGAAAAGCCGCACGCACTGGAAGCGCGCTTTGTCCTGGCGCTGGATGCCCTTGGCGTGGCGCTGGAGCAGGGTGTGCTGGTAGCGGTCAGCGGCGGCTCCGATTCGGTAACGCTCCTTCGGCTGTTCTGCGCGGTGCGCGACCGGCTTGGGCTTCCGCTCTGCGCGGCCCACCTGGATCACGGCATGCGGGGTGAAGCCGCCGCAGAGGATGCGCGATTTGTGCGCGTGCTGTGCGATTCGCTCGATGTGCGGTGCGTGATGGGCGCACGCGATGTTCCCGCGCTGTCCGCCCGGTTGCATACCGGGCCCGAGGACGCGGCCCGTCGGGCGCGCTACTCTTTTTTAGAGGAAGCGCGCGCGCAGACCGGCATGGGCTTCATTGCGCTGGCTCACCACCTGGAGGATCAGGCCGAAACGGTGCTGCTGCACATGGTGCGCGGCAGCGGGTTGGCCGGTCTGGCTGGTATGCGCCCGGTGCGCGGCCGGTACCTTCGCCCGCTGCTGGGCGAGCACCGCGAAGCGCTGCGCGGATACCTGCGCGATCTGGGGCAGGATTGGTGCGAGGATGCGAGCAACGCCGATCCCGCCTACGCACGCAACCGCCTGCGGACGCGCATCGTGCCCGAGCTTTCGCTGCTCAACCCCAACTTGGCCGCCAGCGTGGCGGGCATGGCCGCGCGCCTTGCGTTGGATGAGGATTGCCTCGCCCAATCCGCACGCTGCTTGGCCCGTCCCGAGCGCATGCCCTACGGGTACTGTATTCCCATCGGAGCGTTGCGATGCGCCCATGAAGCGCTGCGCAGGCGGGCACTGATGGCGGCCTGGGATGGCCTCAGCCCCGGCGGTGTTTTCCAATCTAAGCACCCGGCGGAGCACCTCGTGGAGCACCCGGCTGAGCCGCCGGAGCGCCAAGCGCTCGCTCGGCTCCATGCCGGACAGGTCGCGGAGCTCTCCGCGCTGCTGGATGCGGAGCCCGGCCAAACCTGCAATTTGCCAGGCGATTGGCACGCGTTGCGGGGCCGGAACCACCTGCATCTGCTCTCCCCCACGCCGGACCCGATGCCAAACGGTCCCACGCCGCTCCTGCTCGCCGGGGAAACGGTTTGGCCGGGGGGCGTGTTGGCCGTGCGGCCTGCGGCCCCGGGCGAGCGCGGCGATGGAATCCGCACCCAGGTACTCGATGGCGACTTGCTCTCCGGGGCGGTGGTGCGCTTTCGGCAACCGGGCGACCGCTTCCATCCCCTGGGTGCTGCCGGCTCGCAAGCGCTCAAGCAGACGCTGATCGATCGCGGGATCGATCGACCCTTTCGCTCTCTGATCCCCCTGGTGGCCCGCGAAGAGCGTGTGCTGTGGCTGATCGGCCACCTGCCCGCGCAGGATGCCGCCGTCACCGGCCGCACCGTGCGGCCCCTCCACTTCACCTACCAGGGCGAGCTGCCCTGGGAAGCAAACCCTCGATGATGCCCCATCCCACGTTCCCCAAATACGCACGATAGATCGCACTCGATGAGGAGGATACGAACATGACACGCGAACTCTACAAGGACCTGCAGCCGGATATACTGATCACGCGCGAGCAACTCGCAACCCGCATCGCCGAGCTGGGCGCACAGATCACCGCGGACTATCAGGGCAAAGAGCTGGTTGTCATCGGCATCCTCAAGGGCGCCGTCCTGTTTCTGGCGGACCTGGTTCGTGAGATCGATCTGCCGGTCACCCTCGATTTCATGGCCATATCGAGCTACGGCAACGCCACCAAATCCTCGGGCGTGGTGCGCATCATGAAGGATCTCGATCGGGACATCGTGGAGCGGCATGTGCTGGTGGTGGAGGACATCATCGACACCGGGCTAACCATGTCGTTTCTGAAAAACAACCTGCTTTCGCGCGGGGCGGCTTCGATCCGCGTTTGCTCGCTGCTGGATAAGCCGGAGCGCAGGCTCGTGCGGCTGAGCAGCGATTATACAGGCTTCACCGTGCCCGATGCGTTCGTGGTGGGGTACGGGCTGGATTACGATCAGCGCTACCGCAACCTGCCCGAAATCGGCGTGCTGAAGCCGGAGATTTACGAAAAATAGGGCAAAAAGCGAATCGGGATTTTGCACATTTTCAAGGAATGTGCTATAATTCATAGTTAAGTGCCCAGCATTGGGCGCAATGTCAGTCCGCGTATAGCGGGGGAGGAAATGGCTTGAAAAGGTCGTACAAGGGTTTTATATGGTACGCGGTCATACTGATCGCCATCGTTTTGCTTTCGCAGCTGGTAATGCCCATGAACCAGTCGGAAAAAAAGAAGATCGACAGCAGCACGTTGCTGACCTATGTCCAGGAGGACAAGATCGCCAAAATCGCCATCATGGAGCAGACGCTGGTTGGTCTGCTGCGTGAAAGCAAGGTCGCCGTGGATTCGTTCCCCAACAAATCCTACGATTTCGAGACCACCATCGATCGCGAAAGCTTCTTTACCTCGGTGCGGCAAATCTACGCCGCCAAGCTGGAGAAGCCTTTTGAGAGCATCGGCGAAAAGGACTTCGCGTTTACCGTGCAGTACCTGCCCAAGCCGGTTACCCCTTGGTATGTGGAGCTGATTCCCATACTGGTGATGGTGGGCATGCTGGTGGTATTCTGGCTGTTCGTAATGCGCTCTCAGGGCGGCGGAAACAGCAAGGTGATGAACTTTGGCCGCAGCCGCGCGCGCATGTACGATCCCGAAAAGAACAAGATCACCTTTGCCGACGTGGCCGGTGCCAAGGAGGAAAAGGAGGAGCTGGCCGAGCTCGTCGATTTCCTTAAAAACCCCAAACGCTTCACCGAGCTGGGAGCACGCATCCCCAAGGGCGTGCTGCTCGTGGGCCCTCCGGGCACGGGCAAAACGCTGCTGGCCAAGGCCGTGGCAGGCGAAGCAGGCGTGCCGTTCATGTCCATTTCGGGCTCCGATTTTGTGGAGATGTTTGTAGGTGTCGGCGCGAGCCGCGTGCGCGACCTGTTTGAGCAGGCCAAGCGCCATTCGCCCAGCATCGTGTTCATCGACGAGATAGACGCCGTGGGCCGTCACCGCGGCGCGGGCCTGGGCGGCGGACACGATGAGCGCGAGCAGACCCTCAACCAGCTTCTGGTGGAGATGGATGGCTTTGCGAACAACGAAGGTGTGATCGTGCTGGCCGCCACCAATCGCCGGGATATTCTGGATCCGGCGCTGCTGCGCCCCGGCCGATTCGATCGGCAGGTCACGGTGAATTATCCCGACGTGCGCGGCCGCGAGGAGATTCTCAAGCTGCATTCGCGCGGGAAGCCGCTGGCCCCGGATGTCGATCTGCTGCTCATCGCCAAGCGCACCCCGTTCACCACCGGCGCGGATTTGGAAAACATCATGAACGAAGCCGCCATCCTCTGTGCGCGCGGCAAGGGCAGCGTGATCACCATGCAGCTTCTGCAGGAAGCTGTGGAACGCGTCGAGATGGGCCCCGAAAAGCGCAGCCATGTGGTGCACGAAAAGGATAAGAGGATCGTGGCCTACCACGAGGCCGGTCACGCGCTGGTCGGCGCAAAAATGCCGCTGTGCGAAGCGGTGCAGTTGGTCACCATCATCCCGCGCGGTTCCACCGGCGGCCATACGCTGTTACTCCCCGAGGAAGAGCGCGATTTCGAATCCAGCAAAGAAATGCACGATCATCTGGCCATGACGCTGGGCGGATACGCCGCCGAGAAGCTGGTGTTCGGCGACATGACGGGCGGAGCCTCCTCCGATATCCGCCACGCCACCGAGCTCAGCCGCCGCATGATCACCCATTGGGGCATGAGCCCGGAGATAGGCCCCATCTACCTGGGAGGGGATCAGGAAGTGTTCCTAGGCCGGGATTTTGCCCAGCAAAGCCGCTCCTACTCCGAATCCACTGCCGCCAAGGTCGATCAGGAGGTTCACGCCTACTTGCAAAACGCCTACGAGCGTGCCGAAAAGGCGCTGAGCGAGAATCTGGGCAAGCTGCACGAGATTGCCGAAGCGCTCATTGAAAACGAAACCATCTACCGCGCCGAGTTTGAAGCCCTCCTGAACAAAGCCTGAGCGAAACGAACCCTAATGAGCCCTAACCCTAACTTGCGCTAGACGGTACAAAGGGGAAGACCTATGCAATTTTCCAGCAAGCTGGCGGCCTATGAAGAGAGCGTGTTCGCCGGACTGGCGCAGCGCAAGCGTGCCCTGGCCGCGCGCGGCGTACAGGTGATCGATCTCTCGATCGGATCGCCCGATCAATCCCCCGCCCCCCACGTGATGCGCGCACTCGCCGAGGGCGCGCTGAACCCGGAGAATTACCGGTACGCGGTGAACGACCGCCCTCAGCTGCTGGAATCCGCCGCCGCGTGGTACCGCCGCCGATTCAACGTGGAGCTCGATGCCGCTACCCAGATCACCTCGCTGCTCGGCTCGCAGGATGGCCTGGCCCACGTGGCCCAAGCGCTGCTCGATCCGGGCGACACCGTGCTTACCCCCGATCCTGGGTACCCGATCTTCTCCATTGGCCCGGCGCTGTGCGGCATGCGGGTGGAGCGCCTCCCCCAGCTGCGGGAAAACGGCTACCTCATCGATTTTGACGCGGTGCCCCAGGCGTTGGCGGAGCGCGCCAAGCTGCTCATCATCTCCTACCCCAACAACCCCGTCACCGCCGTGGCCACGCCCGCCTACTACGATCGGCTGGTGGCCTTCGCCCGGCGGCACGACATCGCCGTGGTGCACGACAATGCTTACAGCGAGCTTACGTTCGACGGCGTGCAGGCGGGCAGCTTTCTGCAAGCCAAGGGCGCGACCGAGGTGGGCATGGAGTTCAACTCCCTTTCCAAGACATACAATTTCGCAGGCGCACGCATCGGCTTCGCGCTGGGCAATGCCCAGATGGTCGGTCTGCTGCGTTCGCTCAAGAGCAATTTCGATTTCGGCGCGTTTCTGCCCATCCAGCTGGCCGCTGAAGCCGCGCTCAACGGCCCCCAGGAATCGGTGACCCTCATGCGGGAGACTTACCAGCGGCGGCGCGACGTGCTGCTCGATGGCCTCGCGCAGGCGGGTTGGGTCATCCCCAAGCCGCGCGCGACCATGTTCGTATGGGCGCAAATTCCGGTAGGGTTCGCGGACGACCGCGCGTTTGCGCAGGCATTGGCCGAGGAGACCGGGGTCATCGTCGTGCCCGGCGAAGCGTTCGGCCCGGCAGGTGCAGGCCACGTGCGCATGGCGCTGGTGCAGCCCGAGGAATCCATGCGCGAAGCGGTGCGACGCATCGCCGCAAGCGGGCTGCTGTCGCAATCCGCCTCCGGCAAGGGCACGCCATGCGCGTAGACCTGCACATGCACTCGACCGCCTCCGACGGCCTATTTTCCCCGCGCGAACTGGTGCGCATGGCGGCGGAACGCGACGTCCGGTACATCGCGTTGACCGATCACGACACCGTGGATGGCCTAAGCGAGGCCCGGGACGCTGCTCGGCTGTACGACATCAGCGTGATCCCCGGCATAGAGCTCAGCTGCGAGGGCGCGCAGGAAGTGCACCTGCTCGGCTACGGGATCGACAAGGATTCCCCGCGCTGGAAGGAATTCCTGGGCCTTTTGCAGCAGGAACGCAGGCAACGCGCCGGGAAGATCGTTTCATTATTGCAGGGACTTGGCTGCGCCCTCGACTTGGAGGACGTGCTGCGCATCGCGGGGCCCAGCGTATCCCGTTCCCACATCGCGCAGGCGCTGGTGGTCGGCGGCATGGTCAGCAGCATCAAGGAAGCCTTTCAGCGCTACCTGGGGCCTGGGGCTCCCGCCTATCTCCCCCGCACCCCGCTGACGGTAGCGGAAGCCATTGAGCGCTTGCGGGCGGAGGGAGCCATCCCGGTGCTCGCGCATCCCGGCCTGCTTCGCATGCGAGGCGTAGAGATCGAGCAGCACATCCACATGTGGCACGATCAGGGCTTGATGGGCATCGAGGCCCACTACCCCCGGCATACCCGGGCCCAAATCGCCCGCTTCGAGTGGCTGGCGCGATCCCTGGACATGCTGGTCACCGGTGGGAGCGATACCCACGGAGAGGCCATCCGGCCCATCCACATTGGCGACGGCATGGACTACTGGGCCCACCGTTCGCAGGATCTGCTTGCGCTCTGGGAGGCCGTCCCGCACCGATACAGCCCGCTAAGTGAGCGTTAAGCGGGCATTGATCCGGCATTACAGTAGGCGTTGCGTTCGCACCGCGACCATTGCACAATGTACGGAAGGAGGCAAGGCCATGAGCGACACCGGCAATCCGACCCCGAAGCCCGACCCGCGCCGCACCCCTGGCAAAGCCGAAGGCATACGCATCTCCTTCCGCTCCACCGAGGTGGAAGCCGCGCCGCCGGCCGCCGATCTACCCGATGAGACAGCGCTGTTCCGCGCGCGCGCGATGCGGCCCGATGGCACTCCGGCCTCCCGGCCCCCCAAGTCAACCCGCAAGGCCAAGGCTATGGCCAAGGCAAAAGCCGAAAAGCCGCACAAGTCCACATGGATACCGGTCACTTTCCTGGTGCTGTTGGCGGCGGTGGTCGGCCTTGGCCTCTATGCATTTATAACTGATCCCGCGCGCAGCAATACCTATTTCGAAGGGGTTTACGTGGGCGGCGTGCACCTGGGCGGCCTGGACAAAGAGCAGGCCTCGGCAGCGCTTTCCGATGCGCAGGCGCAGATTCTCGCCGCTTGGCGCGTCGCCCTGCGCTACGAGGACGCGGAGAAAAACCTAGCGGAGACGACCATACTCGCCGACGATATCGGCATGCAGATGAACCTGGGCGAGCACTTGGCCGAGGCCTGGAAGCAGGGCCGCGAGGGCAGCTACACCGAGCGAAAGCAGGCGGTCGCCGCGCTACGCAGCGCCCCTTACCAGGTCAAAGGCGGGGTCACCTTCGATGCGGGACTGCTGGAAGTGATGCTGGAGCAACTGCGTTCCGAGATCGACCGCGAGCCTGTGGATGCGACCGCGGACTTCGCCCCGGAGAGCGAGCAGCCATTCCGCTACACCGATGAATCCAACGGCAGGCAACTGGATGTCGACGCGCTCCAAAGCCTGATCAAGGAATATGCCTCCACCTTGCAGAGCGCCGACATCACCCTGGAGCCCAAAACCGTGCTCCCCAAGGTGACCCGCGCCGGGTTGGAAGCCAACCTGACCTGCATCGTCGTGGTCACCACCGATATCCACAGCACCAGCACCGAGGGCCGCAACGACAACATCCGCATCGCGTTGGGCCATTTCAACGGCATGTCCATTGCCCCCTCCGAGCGAATTTCGTTCAATAGCGTTGTTGGCAAGCGTTCCGATCCGGCGAATGGATACAAGGAAGCGCTAGAGATCGCCTACGGCGAGTACGTGACCGGGGTAGGCGGCGGCGTTTGTCAAGTCTCTACCACGCTGTATCAGGCCGTACTGCGTTCCGGGCTGCAGGTGATGGAGCGCTCCCCCCACGCCATCCCTTCCAATTATGCCGAACGCGGTCAGGATGCCACGGTCTCCGATAACGGCATCGATTTCGTATTCCGCAACAACACCGGCTACCCGGTCTACATTCGCGCCCGCCTTACCGAAAGCGACGACAAGAACCCTCGCAAGCGCTGCGAGATTGCCATCTACGGCAGGCCGTTACCCTCCGCCACGCGCTACACGCTGGAAAGCACGCAGATCGGCGCCGATATACCGCCCGATACTGAAACGGAATACCGCGCCGACCGCGAGGCCGCGTACGTCACCTACACCGATGAGCAGCACGAGTACCTGCCGGTACGCCTGGGGCACCGCATAGAAACCTACCGAGTGACGCTGGGCGAGAACGGCCTGGAAACCGATCGCGAGCGCATCTCCGAGGATCTATACAGCCCCCGCCCCGCGCAGATATACGTCGGCGTAACACCCCGAAACTAATGCCTTCCGCAATCATACTGGCTCCATATCCCCCCTTCGTTTTGGCCTCGAGGCCATTCAGTACAAGCGCTTTATGAGGTGAGCATGTCCGAGTATCGTCCGCCGCGTCCCGCAGCGGCCACGCCCGCCAGCCCCAATGAGCAGGGTCGGGTACGCCGCTATCGGTCGCAAAATCCATCCGACACTCCCCCGGAGTTGCAGCAGCCAGCGGCGCAATCCGCCATGCATTCGCAACCCCGGCGGTCGCATGCGCCGCAGCAGGCCGCCCAGGAATGGCGTGAGCCCGAGTTCCCTCAAATTGCAGCCAGGACGCAGGATCGGCGCGAATCCTCGTCCCGCTCCAATCAAGAGTGGCGTGAACGCGCCAACACGCAGCCCCGCCCCGCGCAGGAATGGCTGGATCAATCGCCTGCGCCCGCGCAGAGCTGGGAGCGTACGTCTATGCAGCCCCGGTCAAGTGGGCCCGCGCAGCGTCAGCGCATGCCCAGCTGGGATCAACGTTCCTCCGCACCGAGCTGGGATCGGACACCCATGCAGCCCGTGACCCCGCAGGGCTGGCGTGAACCCGCGCTAGCCGGATCAGCCCAGCGTCCTGCGCAAGTTCCGCAGGCTCAGCAGGCCCCACAACGCTCGTCCCGTGCACCGCATTCCTCGCAGAGTCAGGGTACGCAGGGCCCGCAGCGCCCCGCCAAGCCCCGGCGCAAGTCGAGGGTGCTTCCCTTCCTCATGATTCTCGTGCTGGTGGCCACGCTGTGCGTCGGTTCCTACGTATTCATCATCTACCGCGACGTGAACCGGCAAGCCGACGTTTTCTACGATGGCGTGTTCGCCAGCGGCGTGCACTTGGGCGGCATGACGCAGCAGGAGGCCTACGACGCCCTGGCCGCGGTGGAGCAACAGAAGCTCGCCGAATGGAAGGTGGATATCACCTACAACGCCACGCTGCAATCGCTCACCGCTGCGGATATCGATCTACAGCTCAAGCTGCCGGATCAAATTGCGGCCGCCTGGGTCATCGGGCGCGAAGGCGACCTGTTCACGCGCTGGCGCACCATCAACGCGCTGCGCACCACCCCCTCCAGCAGTGAGGGCGGCATTTTCTACAGCGCCGAGAAGCTCGACCGTATCCTGCAACTCATTCAGGAAGGCATAACCGCCGAGGCAAAGAACGCCGAGGTCGTGTTCTCCGAAGAGGACAAGACCTTTGTATTCACCCGCGAGGAATACGGCGCTACGCTGGATGTCGAGCCAATTCGGGCGCAGATCGAGAAGAGTATCACCACTCTTTCGAGTTCCTCCGTGCAGCTGCAGCCCGAGGAGGTCGCGCCTGCGATTACGCTGGCCGATCTGGAATCAGAGCATGCGCTCATCGTGTCGGTATCGACGCCCATCAACAAAAACAGCGAGGAGGGTCGCAACCAGAACGTGCGCCTCGCCCTCTCGCGGATCGATGGCCTACGCATCGATCCGGGCAAGAAGTTCTCCTTCAACGATACGGTCGGCAAGCGCACCGAAAAGAATGGCTTCCAACCCGCCAAGGAGATTGAAAGCGGAGAGTACACCATCGGAATTGGCGGCGGTGTCTGCCAGGTATCCACCACCCTCTACCAAGCGGTGGTGCGTGCCGGGCTCAAGATCGATAAGCGAGAGCCCCACGCCATCCCCTCCAATTATTCCGAAATGGGCCAGGACGCCACGGTTTCCGATGGCCGCATCGACTTCGTGTTCCGCAACAACTCCAGCGCCCCCATCTACATCGTCGCCCGCTTTGTGGATGGTAAGCAAAAAAAGTGCGTGGTAGAAATCTACGGAAAGCCGCTGCCCGACGGCATCAGCTATGTGCTGGAAAGCAGGCAGGTGGGCGTGGATATAGAGCCCGACGTGCCGATCGAGTACCGCAAGGACAAGAAGCAGGAGTACGTCGTGTACAGCGACAAGGAATACGAACTTTCCCCCAAGCGGCTTGGCCACAAGATTCAAACCTATCTAGTCGCCTTGCGGAGCGATGGCCTGGAGATCGATCGCAAGCTGATCACCACCGACGTCTATCAGCCCAAACCAGCCATTGTGTACGTTGGCACTACCACGCGCTAGTCAGCAAGGAGGCGCTTTCATGACAGGCAAACAGCGTTTTTCCAACATCCTGCGGCACCAGCCGGTGGATCGAATCGGGCTGTACGAGCATTTCTGGAACGATACACACAACGCCTGGGTTGAACAAGGGCACATCCAGCCCGGGCAATCCATCGCCGACGCGTTTGGCTACGACATCGAGGAATCGTGGGCTTTCAACCTCATGGCGCGCATCGGCGAGGAGTCGCGCATTGTGGCCGAGGATGAGGACACCGTCACCCTGCTGGATGGCAACGGCGCCACCCTGCGCAGGCACAAGAAGCACGATACCACGCCCGAGCACATCGATTTTCAGGTGAAGGAGCGCGAAGCCTGGGAGACGAGCATCAAGCCCCTCCTGACCCCCGATCCGCGCCGGATCGACTTTGCCGCCTACCGGGAGGCCAAGCGCAAGGCCGCGCAGGATGAGCGTTTCTTCATGTGGAGCGGCATCAACGCGTTCGAATGCATCCATCCGGTCTGCGGGCACGAGCACATGCTGGTGGGCATGGTGGAGGACCCCGAATGGGTCTACGACATGGCAAACACCTACGCGGAAGTGACGATCGCCATGCAAAAGATGCTCTTTGAGCAGGAGGGCGCGCCCGATGGCATTTGGTACTACGAGGACATGGGCTACAAGGGCAGCCCGTTCATGTCCCCCGCCATGTACCGGGAAATGATCAAGCCCGCCCACATCAAAACCATCGGCTACGCGCACAGCCTGGGGCTGCCCGTGGTGATGCACTCCTGCGGCTACATCGAGCCTCTGCTGCCCGACATGATCGACGCAGGCATCGATTGCCTACAGGTGATCGAGGTAAAAGCAGGCATGGACCTGCTCAAGCTGCACCGGCTGTACGGCGATCGCATCGCTTTCATGGGCGGCATCGACGTGCGCACCCTTTATACCAACGATCGCGCCGTGATCGATCGCGAACTTGAGGCCAAGATTCCGCTGGTGAAACAGGGCTTCAACTACGTGCTGCACAGCGATCACTCGATCCCCGTGACGGTGGATTTCGAAACCTACCGGTACTTCGTGCAGCGCGGGCTGGAGCTGGGCCGCTATGATTGAGCCCTCCGCAAATTGAGCTTGCCCTGCAATGCAGCGCACCCTTCCGAATACGAGCAAGGACCGTCCCGCGCGGACGGCCCTTTTTTGTGCTGTATTTACAATGATGTGCGCTGCGAAATTCGCTCACGGGCGTGTCACGGCCCACCCACCCGCACTTGCCGCCCGGAGAGTGCTACGTTCACCAGCAGCACCGCCACGCCCATTCCCCCCAGCACCCATTTCTCCGGCCGAAGTTCCCCCTCCATAAGGCTGAGCAAGAAAAAGCGGCCCGTATACCTTCCCTTCGTGAAGAGCTCCAGCGCAAAGTAGGCCGTGGGCAATAGGAAAGCGGCCGTTTGACTGCGCGTACCGTGACCGATTGCCAACCCCATTCCGCCCAGCACGGTGGCGGTAACCCACAGACCGACGAACACCGCCCCCTCATCGAAGGGGTTCGCGTGCAGCGCGGCCATGCCGATGTACGCGCCCACGCACAGCGCCACCACAACCGACATCAGCGCGAGGCGCACCGCAAAGCCCCGCCAGTAAGCTACCGGCCTGCAGCCCAGCGCCTCGCGCCTCCCCTCGTGATCCTCCCGAAAAGCCAGCGGCGGCAGCAGCAGAATCCCGGCAAGGCCGATCACCACTTCGCCGATCGTCCCCACCTGCCGCAATGCCAGGAAGCGAAAGCTGATCACCATCGGCAGCAGCGCGAGGAGCAGCAGGCACAGGGCCACGCTGGCCCAAGGTAACAATTTGAAGTGATACCTACACATACCGACCCCCTCGCGCCCGCCTGCGCTCATGAAGAATGCCCGCAAGACACACCAGCGCAATAGAGAGCGCCACCATGCAAAGCCGGTTCACGACGATCTGCCCCGCCCATTCCGCAGGCAGGAGCCGCGGCCAGTTAAAGCGGATCAAGGATACCCAGGCCGGATACGGGCCGCTCAGCCCAGGGCGCGCCATCGAGGCGAACCACCACACCACCGAAGCCAGAATCGCCGCAATGCCGCTGCCCGTCGCCTCCGATACGAAGAGCGCAAGCGCAGTGACCACCAGCACAGTGGGCAGCAGCCAGCCTGCGCTCACCAGTAGGTACGCCCACCCATTCACCGCATGCCCAGCGGCCCGCATGAGCACCGCGCCCATGGTAGGCACCAAACCCATGATCATCGTAAACGCGCAGAGGGGCGCCGCCAGCCCCAGGTATTTTGCCCACAGGTATCGCATGCTGGTGATGGGGCGCGGGCCGATGAGCTGCTCCGCGCCGCTGCGCTTATCCCGCCCCAGCAGAAAAGCCGCCAGAAACGCCGAGAACAATCCCAACGCGATGCCTACATAGTCGGCAAACAAACGGGCGTACGCCCAGGTCAGCTCGCCGCCGCCCGTCAGCCACCCATAGTCCGCCAAAGCATCCTCGTAGGTTCTCGGCACAAAGTCCCCGATGTACGGGTCCATCTGGAAGTAGGTGCCACCCAGCGCGGCATTGAGCGCCTCCAGCCGCTGGGTGAGCACCCCGTAGGGAAGGATGCTCGCCAGCGTATCGGTGCGCATCTCCTCCATCGCGACGCCCGTCGCCTCCTCAAGGGTTGCGCGCACCATCGCCGCCTGCTCCTGCGAAAGGAGCACCTCTCGATTGATGAGGCCCCCCAGCGCGGGCGCAAGAACCGGATTGCCCCACGCCGCGTATGCCATCTCGCGGAGCACCCGCTGTATCTGCGCCGTCTCCGAGGTGTCCTGCCTCCATCCGTACGCAGGCACGCCATAGGGCGAATCCTCCAAGCCAGGCTGCGGCGGCTCCGGCCAGGAAAAGACGCCGTGTGCCAGTTCATCGCCGCTCTGGGTATACACGAAGAGGACGACGAGCAGCAGCGCCACGTAAAGAATGGGCCGCTTCAGCCATTGCCCAATCTCAAACCTCAACAGCCGCACTCGCTTCTCCTCCCCTCATCAGCAGCATGTACGCGTCCTCCAGCCCCGGCTCCGCCAGGGTTGCGCCCTCGCAGGGCTGACGCTCGGCCACCACGCGCACCTCGTATCCCTCGGGGCCCGGCACCATGGAGACCACTGCGTTGCGCTGCTGCAGGATCGCCAGCGTCTTGCTATCCACGCGGGCGCGCCACACGCACCCGCGCGCCTTTTCCGTAAGCGCCTGCACGCTTCCCGCGTACAGCAGCCGCCCGGCATGCATCACGGCGGCATGGGCGCAGGTCTGCATGATGTCCTCCGCGATGTGGGTGGAGAGCAGCACGGTCTTGTTCCCGGCCAGCGTGCCCAGCAGATTGCGGAAGCGGATTCGCTCCTCCGGGTCCAGGCCAGCGGTCGGCTCATCTACCACCAATATGCTGGGATCGGCCAGCAAAGCCTGCGCGATGCCCAGCCTGCGGCGCATGCCCCCGGAAAGCTTGCCCACCTTCGCCTTGCGATGCTGCGCAAGGTTCGTCAGCTCCAGCAGCTCTGCAATCCTCGCGCTCCGCCGCGCGCCCTCCCGCATCTCGGCCAGCAGACCCAGGTAATCCATCGTCTCCCAAACGGTAAAATGTGGATAGAAAGAAAAATCCTGGGGCAAATAGCCGATCATGCGGCGTATCTCCCGCCTGTTCCCAATCGAAATGCCGTCCAGCCTCGCCTCGCCGCTCGTGGGCGTAAGCAGTGTACACAGCAGGCGCATCAGCGTGGTCTTGCCCGCGCCGTTGGGGCCGAGGAGCCCGTACATGCCGCCCTCGATGCGCAATGTCATGTGATCCACCGCCACCTTGGCCCCGAAATGCTTCGATAAATCGATGAGTTCTATGCTCATAATCTGTTCTCACTCCCGTGTCTTTTTGTAGCCCCTTGGCGCACCCAATCGATCGCACAAAGTAGGGTGAGCACCAGCGTGCCGACGAGCAGAAAGCGCACCATGCGCTCATGCACGGCGAGACAGGCCACTGCCAGCAGCACGATGCCCACCGCACCCAGGGCCGCGCCGATCCACCGCCCGCGCCGCTTCTCCTTTTGCTCCATCTTGGCATACACAGACCGCAAAAACCGTCTCTCTTCCGGTGTCATGGCCTACTCTCCTCCTTGCCCAGTCGTTCCTTGCTCAACCGTTCCTTGAGCCGCTCCTTGGCCCGATGGTGCGCAACCTTTACGGCCCCCACGCTCCTGCCCAAGATGGCGGCCGCCTCGGCCTGCGTAAACCCTTCGATATCCAGCAGGTGGATCACGCGGGCATCCTCCGGGCGCAGCGCGCTCAGCGCCTCGTGCAGTGTGCGCTTGGCCTCCTGAGCGAAGGCCGCGTCGGCAGCGTACTCGGCGGCCTCTGCCCGCTCCTCCAGCGGAGCCCAGCGGCGCCAGAGGCGGAACCAATCCATGCATCGCCTGCGCACCAGCGTGTACAGCAGCGGTTTGAGGCCCTTCTCGGCGCGAATCCGGTGCCGGTACATCAGCAGCCAGGCGAACGCCTCCTGCACGGCATCCTCCGCGGCGGAAAGGTCGTGGGTGAGCCGCAGGGCGAAGAGCACCGCCGGTTTGCGGTAGAGGAGTACGAGCTCCTCAAATGCCTGCTGGTCGCCCCCTAGAAAGACTTCCAGCCATTGTTGCTCCACGCGCGCTCACCTCCCCTCCATCACCCTTCGCGCGAAACATCGCAAAGGTTACACCCTAAATAAACAGCTTTATGGTAGCACACCCGCCACGCCCTGAAAACCTATGAATGCAGCAAAAAAACTCCCGCGTGAGCGAGAGCTTTTTGCATGAACGTATGCGTTGGATTATTCGTACCGCAGCGCGTCGATGGGCTTGAGCTGGCTGGCCTTGTTGGCCGGGTAGATGCCGAATACGATGCCGATAATGATGGAGAACGAAAGCGCAAGCTGCAGGCTTCCGATGGAGACCGTAAGACCCGGCATGCCGATGAGCCCGCGCAGCACCAGCAGGATCAGGTACGAAAGACCCACGCCCAGCAGACCGCCTACCAGCGAAAGCACCACGGCTTCAACCAGGAACTGCAGCAATATCGCGCTGCGCTGCGCGCCGATGGCCTTGCGGATGCCAATCTCGCGCGTGCGCTCCGTAACCGATACCAGCATGATGTTCATGATGCCGATACCGCCCACCAGCAGGGCGATGCCCGCGATGCCGCCCAGCATCAGCGTCAGCGTGGCGGTGGTGGTGTTAAAAATATCGAGTATGCTCGATTGGTTGATCACCATGTAGTCGCGATCCTCGGTGGTGCGCGCCTTCATGAAGCGATGAAGCGCCTGCTCGGCCTGATCGATCACATCCTCGGATTCGGTGGATACGTAGAAGGTGTCGATCGTCTTTTGCTTGAGGATGCGCTGCGCCAACGAGAAAGGCAGCACGATGCGCTCATCCTCGGAGCCCATCATGCTGGTGCCCTGCTCCTCTAGCAGGCCCACGATGGTCAGCTCATAGCCGCCCGCGTGGATGGTGTTGCCGACTACGTTGCGATGCCCGAACAGCTCATCGGCCACGCTCACACCCAGCACAGCCACGGGCGAGCGGTTCTCCTCGTCGGCAGCGGTAAGCTGACGGCCCTGCTCGACCACCATCTTGCGGATGGCGAAGAATGCAGGCTCCACGCCCTCGATGCGGCAGGCAAAGGTCTCGGTGCCTGCCTTGGCGGTCAGCCGCCCCGCCACCGAGGCGGTGACGGCGGTGATTCCATCCTGACCCACCAGCGAGTGCAGCGTCTCCGCATCGATGCCGGTATAGCGCGTGGTGCTCACGTTCACCATCAGCATGTTGGTTCCCATGTCCTGAATCTGCCCGGAAACCTGGTCGAGCGCGCCCTGGCCCAGCGAGGTGAGCACCACCACGGCGATCACGCCGATGATCACGCCCAGCACGGTCAGGAAAGAGCGCATCTTGTTGGAATTGATGGCGGCCAGCGCCATCTTGATGGATTGCAGTATCGTCATGCGTGCACCTCCGGCGACGAGGTTTCCTCGGTGAGGCAGCCATCCGCAATGCGCACCCGGCGCGGGGCCTGGGCCGCCACGCTGGGATCGTGCGTAATGAGCAGTATGCTGTTGCCCGCCTCATGCAGCTGGCGCAGCATGGCCATGATCTCCACGCTGGTCTTGGAATCGAGGTTGCCGGTGGGTTCATCGGCCAATATGAGCGCGGGATTGGTGACCAGCGCGCGGGCAATGGCCACGCGCTGCTGCTGTCCGCCCGAGAGCTGGTTGGGGCGATGGCGCGTGCGGTCGCCCAGACCCACGCGCTCCATGGCGCCGGTGACGCGCGCCTTGCGCTCCCCCATGCCCATCCCCTGGTAGATGAGCGGAAGCTCCACGTTCTCGTAGGCGCTGAGCTTCTGCAGCAGATTGAATTGCTGGAATATGAAGCCGATCTTCCGGTTGCGGATGGTCGCCAGCTGACGGGCAGTGTAGCGGGTGATGTCCAGGCCATCCAAGCGATACGCGCCGCTGTCAGCGTTGTCCAGGCAGCCGATGATGTTCATCAGCGTGGATTTCCCGCTGCCCGAGGGGCCGATGATGGCCACATACTCATGGTCGTCGATGCTGAGCGAAACCTCGTCTAGCGCGGTGACGATCTCGCTGCCCATCCGGTAGCGCTTGCAGATGCGCTCGAGCTCGATCACTGCAGGCCACCTCCCACGCGCTGCTGGTTGCGCATCATCAAGCCCAGCAGGTTGGATCCGCTGCGCGGCACTACGACCTGCTCGCCCTCGGCCAAGCCGGAAAGCACCTGCACGTATTCGCCGGAGGCCATGCCCACCTCCACGCGGCGCATCAGCTGCGGCGCGACGCTTTGCAACAGGGTCACGTCGCTGTTGGCTCCCTGGCCGGTCATCATCATGAATCCGGCGTTCATGCCGCTCCGCTTGGCGGTCACCCCGGCCAGATCGGCATCGGTCGGGGCAAGCATCACGTACTTATCCTCGCCCACCACCTGCAGCGCCGCCACCGGAATCAGCAGCGTGCTCTGCGCCGAAGCCACCATGATGTCGCCGGAAATCGACATGTAGGGCAGCATGTTGTCCTGGGCATCCAGGTAGAGCACCACGTCGTAGGTCGTAATATCGCCGGTGCGCGTTCCAACGGGTAGCACGCGGTCCACGCTGGCCTCGTAGCTCTTGCCGGGAATGGCATCGACCTTCAACAGCGCGGGTTGCCCGGGAAACACCGCCGCGATGTCCAGCTCGTCCACCGCCAAGCGCACCTTGGCGCGGTCGGTTTGAATCACGGTGCAAATCTGCATGCCGTCCTGCACGGCCGCGCCTTCGCGCAGCGCGAGCGCCGCGACTACGCCCGAGATGGGCGAACGAATCTCCAGCCGGGAAATATCCCTGCGCGTATCCTCGACCTGGCGCTGCAGCTGATCCCGCGAGAGCAGCTGCTTCTCCACGTCCACGGTCAGGGAATCGCTCTCCAGGGTAAACAGGCGATCGGAGGCACGAACCTCGTCGTTCTCCTTCACCTCGACGGTCTTGATCTTGCCGGAAACACCGGCCACCACCACCGGCTTGTTGATCACCAGCTCGCCGCGGCCCAGCTCCGTGCCCGCGCCATCGTTCACGGTGGCCGGCTCGCCCACGGTGTACTCATCGTTATCGATGATCACGGTCAACTGATCCGCGTCGGCGGAGAGCAGATAGCCGGTCTCCACCTGGCCGTCGGCATGAACCTTCACCTCTTGGGGCAGCGGGGGTACTACGTAGCCCTCGGGGATGGGCAGGGTCACCCGCATCCGCCCATCGCTGGAGATCACGGCCAGCGCGCCATACTGCTTCTGCACGGCGGCCATGTCGTCGCCCTTGCGCGCCCGAAGCAGCTTCACGCGGCCGGCCAAGGGCGCGTTGATCGCGGTGGTCGAACGGCCCATGCGCGAGGCCGAAAGCTCCAGCTCACGCACGTACAGATCGTCGCTAAGCGAGCGCAGGCTCTCCGCCAGCTGCTCGTTTTCGAGGGTCGCAATCAGCTCCCCCTCCTCCACGTAGTCGCCATCCTCCTTGTGGATGGTGAGGGCATGGCCGGAGACGCGGCTGTACACGTCCTGGGTGACATCGACCTCGATCATGCCAGTGCCGTGCACGGTCATCTGGATATTGCCGCGCTGCACGGACGCAGTATCCAGATCGAGCGAAGCAACAGTCACCGGCTTGCTCCGATTCATGAACAAGTAGCCGGCCACGGCCAAGGCCACCACCACCGCCAGCACAATCAAGAGTACCTTGACCGATTTCTTCATAACGAGAACCTCCAACGAAATGAATTTGAGGAACGGTTTGCGCACCGATTTTGTCAAACCGCGAGCGCTGCTTAGTATACCACATTCTGGCGGATGGGACGAGGCTTTTGTGCCGGGCGCATTCCCCACCCCCCAGCACATTGTACTAGGGCAATAGAACAATAATACAATTTGAATAGTTTGTCAAGCGCTGCCAGAAGCGGTGTGTCGCTGAAAATCCTCTGAAAAACCTCTGAGAAACCTCATTGATGGGCCTCTTTGGCAAGCCTCGTCCGTATGCTTTCTCTCAAATCTTTCTTCTAAATTAATGCTTGCATGCACCGCAGGGATAAGGGATAATAAAAGAGATTGTAAAGCAGTCGGCATCCCGCAAGGTGCGGTGGATAGGAGGCAGAATTATGTCGTATCAAGCACTGTACCGTCAGTGGCGGCCTGCGCTTTTTTCCGATTTCGTGGGGCAGGAAGCGATCATTTCCACGCTGCGGCACCAGGTGCAGAGCGGGCGCATCGCCCACGCCTACCTGTTCTGCGGAAGCCGGGGCACTGGCAAAACCTCGACCGCCAAGGTATTTGCGCGGGCCATCAACTGCCAGAACCCGCAAAACGGCGATATCTGCGGGCAGTGCGACGCCTGCCTTCGCCTCGCGGATGAAAACAATCTGGACATCGTGGAGATCGACGCCGCCTCCAACAATGGCGTGGACGAAATCCGCGATCTGCGCGAAAAGATCAAGTATCCGCCGCAGTACGGCAAGTACCGCGTATACATCATTGACGAAGTTCACATGCTCTCGACCGGCGCATTCAACGCGCTCCTCAAAACGCTGGAGGAGCCGCCCGCACATGCAGTGTTCATCCTGGCCACCACCGAGCCGCAGAAGCTGCCCGCCACCGTACTCTCGCGCTGCCAGCGCTACGATTTCCGCCGCTTTCCGGCGCAGCAGATCGTGGGCCGCCTGCGCGAAGCCGCGGAAAAGGCCGGGGCAAACGTCGAGCCCGCCGCGCTAACCCGCATCGCCCGCGCTGCCGAAGGCGGCATGCGCGATGCGCTTTCCATACTAGATATGTGCCTCTCCTACAGCCGCGATTCGCTCGATGAAGCGCTGGTGCTGGAGGTATTGGGCGCCAGCGACCGCGATTTCCTGTTCCGTTTCTCCCAATCGCTGCTCGACGGCCAAGCCGCCGAAGCGCTGCAAAGCATCGATGCGCTGATGCGCCATGGGCGGGAACCGGTGGTGTTTGCGCGCGACGTCACGCAGCATTTGCGCGCGCTGCTGCTGGCGCAGAGTTGCGGGGATACCCTGCAGGATTTGCTGGAGATCACCGCCGAGGATGCCGACCATTACCGCGTGCAGGCCGGGCAAATCTCCCGCGGCAAGCTGCTCAAGCTGCTGGATGCCTACCTGGCTGCGGAAACCGACATGAAGTGGTCCAGCCAGCCCCGTGTCGCGCTGGAGATGGCGACCGTCCGTGCCTGTCAGCCCGAACAGGGAGAATCGCTGGAAGCGCTGTTGGAGCGCGTCGCCACGTTGGAGGAGGCCGTGCGTGCCGGAGCCATCGCCCCGAAAAGCGTCGCACCCGCCGTCCCACAGCCAGCAGCGCCCGATTCAAAGCCCTCCCCGACCTCCGTCGGGCCAAAAGAACCCGCCCCCAAGGCCGCCGCATCCGCCGAGCTCCCCCCTGCCAGCGCATCGGCCTCCGACGTATGGCAGCAGGCCATGACCACATTGAAGCGGACGCGCCCCGACGTGTACGCGCAATTGGGCGAGGGCCGCTACACAGGCTGCGAGGGGCACCTCTACCGCGTATCCTTCCCGCCCGCCGCCAAGGTATACCTGCAGGTGTTGAGCATGGACTTCTGCCGCAAACACATCGAGCAAGCGCTGCACGACGCGGGCGATGCTCAGGCCGAGCTTAAGCTGGAAGAAGAAAGCGCCGCGCCCACCAAGCAAGCGGTCGTAGCGGCGGATCGCGTCCAGGCCCAGCTCTTCGACCTATTCGGTCGTCAAAACGTCGAGATACTCGACGAGGATTCCTGAAAAGCGCACGTTGCTTTTTTTAGACTCTCAGCTTTTTCTGAATTTAACCGACTTTTGCCCGATTTTTTATGCGGACATGCCGCTCCCCCTCTTGCGCCCGGGCGGTATCGCATGCTATAATATTTTTTGCCGTGCCGGTGTGATGGAATGGCAGACGTGCTGGACTCAAAATCCTGTGGTGGCGACACCGTGTCGGTTCGAGTCCGACCACCGGCACCAAATCAGGAGCTAGGTATGGCTAGCTCAAGACAGTAAGCAGAAAAGCTCGCAGTTGCGGGCTTTTTTGCTTGTCCTCGGGAAATGGTGACAAATTGTTTTTATGAAGGGGACAAGCTGATTTTTCGGACATTCCGGGCTAGTCCGTGTCACGATGAAACCGGGACATGCAGGGCGGGCTAGTACGTGAAATGATTAAGGTAGTCCGTGAAAAGATTAGGCCAGTCCGTGTTTTTATAGGTTTTTGGCCATGTGCGAACCCTGTCGATGGACACTTGGAAGGTGCAAAACCCCAGCTTGTGGACACGCGAACAGGCACAAAAGTTGAGCGCAAAAACCAGGACGGCCTTCCGACCGCCCTTGAATTATTGTGTATTTTCATCTTGATCGGCCTCAGGCAATGAAAAATGGAAAACGGGACGCTCGTAGCCGACCTGGACAAGGTTATCAATTTGTTGTCTTGTTATAGATATACAGACCTGCTGCCTGCTAGACAAGGCCATCGCTTCCCTCGTCACGGTCTATCGTCCGTCCCTTCGCTTTCTAAACAGCTCTAGCTGAACCTGGTTAGCATGCCGTAGTCCACAAACAATACGTTTTTTGAACAACGCAAGGATGATGGTGATGATCAAACATGCATGAGTAATTGTGTCGTTACATTGTGTAACTTCGTTGCCTTCTCCTTATCATAGGTTGGTAAAGCGAGATTAAGCTTTTTCTTTTCTCTATATGCGGATAGTGATGCAGAGGGAAGATTATCAAGCAAATCTGCTATTTGTATGGATGCCTCATCGACCGTCTTCCCGATTGCCCTGTAGACAAATCTCATCAACGGGCTGGAAAACATGTTCATCATCCCTGGCGTTTGCACTGCCCAAGGATTATAGAGAATGTACTTAAGGCGACACCGCACAATACAACGGCACAGAAAAATGGTATTATAAACCTATGAATAAACAAATAACGCTGTCGGCGCTGACCGACGAGCTGGCGCAGGCCAGCACAAGCAAGAAGGAATTTTTGGCGCAGATCGACCGGATA
>JAVBLJ010000041.1:0-14989 GCA_031553615.1 Eubacteriales bacterium | reverse complement strand
CATCCTGCTCGGCCTCGGCGCGTGTGCGGAAGGCCTCCTGCTCGGCGCGCAGCCGCTCCTTCTCGTCCGCAATCGCGTTGCCGCGCTGCCACTTGGCGTACTCGGCCTCCAGCCGCTCCAGCTCCTTGCGCAGCTGGTCCGCGTTGGCCTCGTCATGGGTGTACTCCAGCATCTGCCGGGTCGCGTCAATCTTGCGCCGCTTGGCCGCGTCCTGCGCTTCGCGATCCTCCGTCTTGGTCAGCTCGTCCAGCGCGTCGATCTGCGCCTGGATGGAGTTCACATTTTTGTCCGCCCACGCCCTCCAACCCTCGGCGGAGGAATCCAGCCGCTCCTCCTCGATCCGCCGCTGCTCCTCGTACCGCGCCCGCAGCGCGGTGAGGATCCCGTCGTTGAGCTTGTCCAGCTCAGCGATCTCCTCATCCCGCAGCGCCATGCGCGCCTCAAACAGCTTCTCCTCGATCTGCAGCTTCTGCTCGGCGGTCTTGGCGTATTTTTTCAGGATGATCTCCAGCTGCCGGATTTCCTCCTGCGTGTTGATTTCGCCCAGCCGCTTCTTGCGCTCCAGTACCCGCAGCTGCTCGTCCAGCTCCCGCTGCCAGGCCTCCTCCTGGGCCTTGCGCGCTTCCTCGGCCTCGCGCTTGGCTTCCTCGGCCTTGTCCTTCTTGCCGCCGCCTCCGCCGCCTTTGGTTTCCTTCGTCTCGGTTGCGTCGCCGCCTGCCAGGCCCAATAGCCTCAGAAGGGTATTGAGGATGGTTATCGCAGCGTCGGCTTCCGCCATAAGGTCGCTACCATCGGCAGTGAATCGGCCGATCGCTCCCGATTCAATAGCAGTTTTTGTGCGATACCATTCATCACGCTGGGCTGTAATATCTTGGACAAAATTGGCAGTGGCTTGATCTATCTGGCCGCTTTCCGCTTGTAGCGCGGCAATCACTTGGTCAATACTTGCGTCCATCATCTGGTGATCCCGAATATATGTTTGTAGCTTTGGACTGAGACCGGAAAACGCTGTTCCGCTGGCTTTTGCTGCGTTCGCGATATCAAGAAGATTTTTCGCGGTCGTACGGTTAGCTGCGAGAGATTTGACCTCCCTGTCAAGTTTTTCGAGCGAACTTACCTTTGATGCGGCGGTATTCAGCTGAACAATGCCCGTTCGCAACTGCTCGAGCTGTCTAATGCTTTCAAGCAGTCCTTCGGGTGGTCGCATGCCTTGGCTTTCGTATTCCGCTTGTTGCGCCTTAAGGCTGACCAGCCGCTCTTCAATTGAGCCAAACAACGCCGGAATATCCTGTAGCGAACCAAATAGTGTATCAAATCCCATGGCGGAAAGCAATTCGTTGACATCGACTACCATGCCCTCCACCGTAGTTGAAAGCTCTCCTGCGCTCTGATTTGCGGTGTCCAGCATCACCTGAAATGCATCCACGCTTTGGGTTTTGGCATACTCAATTGATGCTAGCGCTAGTCGAATCGCCGAACTGTCGCCCTGCCGCTCCTGCAACGTCCGCAGTTCTGTTTCTGCTTCGGCCATGCTCTGTGACTGTGCCGAAATTGCCTCGGCTGTCTGCTCGGCGTTGGCTGTGATCTTTGCTTGTGCGGCCGCAAGCGCCTCCGCGCTATCGGCTACGCCGATGTAACCTGCCTGCTCGAGCCGCTGCTGCGCCGTCTTTCGATCCACGTCAGTGGCACCCTTGGCCTGCAGCGTAGATACATCCGCCAGCAACTCCTTGTAAGTTGCCGCCTCGCGCAGCAATTCCCCGTAATTGCCACTCATCTCCTGTACGCTCTTTGACCATTCTGCAGCATTATAGCCGATTGCTTTTCCGTTCGCCTGGGTGGCTGCAAGCATCTCCCGATCCCGTTCGAGTTGTGCCTGCTGCCCTTTTTCCAATAACAGTTGCTCCACGTTGAGCCCTGCGTAGCTGGCGGCCTCCTCATCGATCGCGCCAATGGCTTTGAGATGACCGGTTACCACTCGATCAGTCATTGCGGCAATCTCATCACTGGTCAACCCGTACATCTGGCCGATTGCGGCAAGAGTCTCGCTCACATTCGTGCGTAACTTCCCCAGCACCACACTAAAGGCGTGGAATTCATCTTCTTGCAGAAAGCCATCTGCACCCATCGCGCCGCGTACACCGTCCTGGAACTCTTGCCCGATAGATGCAAACGCTTTGGTGACATCTGCGCCCGACATGCTATCGATGAAACCGTTCAAAAACTCTTCGCCGTAATTTTGAGCCGGGTTTTTCGCTACCGCAGCACGGTAAGCATCGCCCAGTGCCTTCGCTGTCGCTTCGGAAATCGCAGGCGCCTTTGCAAGTATCCCGTTAATTGCCGCATCCGCACCGCTTTCAATAATCTCCGCGTAAAAACCGCTCGCCATCGCTTCTTCGTTCGATTTGTACTTGGCCCGCTCCGTCATGCGATTTCGATCGTTTGCTTGTTTAGCAAGCAGACGCTGGTACCGTTCAAGGGATTGCGATGCTGCGTCTATGGCTGCCGATTCTCCCGCACCTTTCCCAGCCTCCTCCAGGCCGTTCATGGCATCGATCTGATCACGGATCGCATGAGTAGTCATATCATACTTACTGGCTAGCATCTGCTCTATCTCGGTAATCCGTGACTTTTCAGCCCCGCTTTTACTTGTCTTTTGGATCAACGCGTTGTATTCCATCGACAGCTCGCGGATCTCATCGCGTTTACCGCCAAGCTGGTGCATCTCCTCTGTATATGCTTTCAGCTCTTCTGCCGCCCGCTTTTCAGCGTTTGCTATGGCGGTATACATGCTTACGCTCGCACCAATTACAACTCCTATCGCCGCTAGCCATGGCATTGCAGTGGACAGGGATACGCCAAACAGCATCACATCACTCGTGAGCATTTTTACCATAGCGCTCACTGCGCTCATTCCCTTCGATGCCCCCACGACAAGCAGCATCGATCCGGCCGCCCCGGTTAGTCCCGCCGTTAGTTCTGGCGATTCTTTTGCTATATCGCCAATCACTCCCACGAGCCCGCCAAATATGTCGGTCAGCAACTGCGCAGTTGGCGCCATCGCCTCTCCAAAACCTCGCGCTAACTCTTTGCCCTCAGCGGCAGCCCGCGCTTCCGCACCTGCCAAGTCGGTGCTCATCTTTAGCATGTCGCCCATTGCGGCAGCCGTCCCCTCGCGGAATCCAATCAGCTCGGCTTCAATCTTTTGCGCCTGGGTGAGCTCCGTAGTCGCTACGCCAAGTGACTTAGCGTATTCTTCCCACATCTTTGCCAGGTTTTTTGTCACGCCGGATGCATCGGCCATTACGCTGTTCTCGTTGCGTATACCCTCTGTGGTTGCTACCACCGCCTCGGCGAAGCCGTAGTGTGCCTGGCGGTTGTACACGGCCGAATTCTTAATGTGGTCTAGCGTTTCGCGCGCTTGGTCCAGCGTGTATCCGCGTGAAAGCAGATTTTTGAATGCCGTCGCCGCGCTAGTAGCGTCTAGGAACGCGTCAGAAACCCCATCAAGCGCTTCCCGTGTTTCCTCCGCGCCAAACCCCTTTCCGGTCGCGACGCTTTCGAGGCCCTTGGTCGCCGCAACGTACTCCTTGTGCACGGATAGTCCTTGCTGCACCGCGCTTACAATCACCGTAAACGCCTTAACCGCCGCTGCAGCCAATGCGGCATACGACAGTGCGCCTTCGCGCGCCGCGTCGCTGCTCGCTTTTCCCGCCTCTTGGTTAGCTCTGGCGACCTTCTCTGCGGCAAACTCTTCCTGCTCGGCATTAATCTGCATAAGCCTGGCGTAGGTATCCTTCTCTGCGGCAACCTTTGCCGCCTCACGAGCGCTCTTCTGCAGCGATTCCTTTTCACTTTCGCCAGCATACTTGGCGGCGGTCGCTAACTTCTGTGCCTCAATTGCCGCCAACCGATATGCCTGCGATGCTTGCCGCGACGCGTCTTTCGCCACGCGCGCGCGCTCGGCCTCAACACCGTTCAGCCCCTCCAGCGAGCGTTTTGCCGACGCAATTCCCGCGTCCACACCCTCTGCCGTAGTGCGGATTTTGATTGTCAACGTCTTGATATCGATGCGCCCTCACCCCTCGCCTTATTTCGTCATCATGCCTGCAAAAAACGTCATCGGGTCCTGTTCTATGGTTTCCTCCGCTTCGCACTCTTTGCCATTCGGCGTGTGCAGCGCAGCGTACTCCGCAAACAGTGGCTCTAGCTCGTCCATGTAATAATCCTCAAAAAGCGCCCGCTTGCCAATACCGATGCTTAACGCTTGGACGATCAGCCTTTGGAGCCAGTACTCGGTTTCGGAGCACTTCCGGTCGCCGTCCGAATCCTGCTGATCAGATTTCGAACGGCGGGCAGAAAATCCTCCAGCCGGTTGACCTCCGTCCAGGCGTTCAAGATTTCCAGCAACCCGTCCAGGCCGATGTCCGCATCGTTCAGCAGTCGCTCTTCACCGATATCGATCAGCCGGGCAACAAAACGGATGACGTACTTCGGCGCGGCCAGCAGCGCGCTGCCGATCACCGACTGCAGCTGGGTCTCGTTGACGGTTTTGAGCTGACCCAGCACCGCGCCAAGGTCTTGGCCGGGGAAGCAGGCGGTCAGCAGGTCGCCGGGCAAGTCCTGCAGCGCCTCGATAGCCTGCAGATATCCCCCGATGGGAAGTCGCTTGATCTCATAGCCGCGAACCGTCCTGGTCTTGGGCAGCGATAGTGCCGCCGTGGTTTTGCCGAACATGGAATGTTCCTCCTTGCATTTTGGCTTGTATGTAAAGAGCGCCTCCCCTCGCGGGTGGCGATCTTGCGTTGCAAGATTCTAAAACATTTGACAAACGATATCGTATATGATATCATCATCGCGAAAGGTTGGTGCGGAATGAAAGTTGTTTTGTCTAAGCAGCCCATGAAATACCTCGCCGCCGTTGATGCTCCCTCTCGCGCGAAGCTCTACAGGGCGCTAGATCAGGTTGCTGCTCTGGAAGGCGATATTAAGCGGCTAAAAGGGCATGATAACCTCTATCGCTACAAAATCGCCCATTTTCGCATCCTCTTTTCCATCGACGCGGAAGGCAATATCATCATCGTGTCCACCATCAACACACGGACCAATATCAAGTATTAGGGAGGGGTTTTCGTGGATAAAGACCTTCGCGCAAAACTGGCCGCCATCGCAGAAGAAAATCCCGACGCAACCGATCTGTTGATGATCGAGGAGGGCGCGCGCGTGAATGACGGCACGCTCATGGCTTTGGATGCGTTCAGGGAATCCATCGAAGGCTACAATGGCAAGGTGCTGTTGCGCCTGCCCAAGAGCCTGCACAAGCGTTTGGCGGACGAGGCCCGGGTCGAAGGGGTCAGCCTCAACCAGTACGCTCTATACAAGCTTAGCCGCTAAGAACCTGCGCACTCGCCGGGAGAGCCCACGCCCTCCCGGCTTTTTTGCATCCTTACACCTTGGGGAACGTCTCCCCGTCGTTCAGAAATTTTTCGTAATCGCTCTTGTTCTCCTCAGTGCCCAGCATAAACGCATACTCATGTACGCTGGGCATCGCGGGCTTTTTGAACACGCCGGTGATGATCACCTCGGCCACCTTCGCGCTCTCGCCCATGGTGGTGAAGTTGTCGAACCGAATGCCGGTCAGGTCGAACGCCCGCCAGTTGAAGCAGAGCACCTCGCCGCCGATGGTCTCGCTGCACCCGCGCAGGGAGTAGGTGCCCTGCTTGGGGGTGAAGCGCCCCTCGAACACCCCGCTCTCCTGGTCGAACGTGCCCAAGCCGAGCTCGGCCAGCTTCGCAAGCGTCATCTCGCCCAGCCGGATCTCCGCGTCCTCGCCCAGGCTCTTGTTGATCTGGGCGTACAGCTCGTCGTCGTAGTAGATATCCTGCTTTTTCTCCTTCGGAGTGCGGTTGAGCGCGCCCGCGCTCGGGAGCGGTTTCGCCGCAGTGGATTTGTACGCGGTCATGGTGTTTTCGGTCACCGGGGCCAGCGCAAGCCCGCGCAGGCCCGTGAGCGCCATCTTCTTGTTCATGGGTTGTCCTCCTCGTGTCATTGTGTTTGGTTGTCGTGTTTGGGTCGTCGTTATCGGTGGATCACGTACCGCATCGCCTTTTGGCGCACGTCCGGGTTGTCGTCGTCGTACACCATCGTGCGGGTATACCCCAGCCCGAGCATCACATCGTCTGCGGCGTCTGCGATCCTGGCCAGCTCCTCCGCGCGCGCACTGAAAACGCGCACGTAGTATTCCAGCTTGGTGATGTACTCGCGGTCGTCGCGCTGATCGGCGGGACGGTTGCTCGCCTCGCTCACCGTGATGCAGGGAAGGCGCGCCCAGTCTTGCGGCCAGGCGGGCAGCGCGTCGGCCAGGCCGGGGATGGCGGCCAGCGCCGCCAATATCCGGGGCTTGTCGTCTATGAGTGCCATGGGCGCTTATCCTCCCCCCTCGAGCATTCTGTCGATAGCCGCCTCCACCGCGTCGGTCACCAGCTGCTCGCTCTCTTCCCATGCGGGGTACAGAAACGGCTGTGCGGGCTGGCCCATGGAGTGCACCAGGTGGCCCGCCTTGCGATTGTGGTATACCCATCCGGGGATGATGGTGCCCGCCCTCCGCCCTGTCTTGATCATGGTTTGCAATGTGTACTTGGCCGGGATCGGCGGCTTTCCGCCGGACGCATATCCCCTCGGGCCCGTGCCTATCTCGCGGTAGATCGCCCGCTCGTGGTTGGCCACCAGCTGCCCTTCCACGCCCTCGCCGCCGATGCTCACCGTGTGGGTGATGCTTCGGGTCACCTCGTGGTCGGGGTCCTCGCCCGCGCTTGCCTTGCGCTTGGCCAGCGTCACCGCCCGGCCCAGCTCCCTATCCATTGCCGCCGCCGTCTTGGATTGTAGCTGGGTGGGCAGCGTGCCCAGGTACTCTATCAGCTCGTCCATACCCGCAATGTCACTCATGCGCCGCACCCGCCTTCCGCTTTTCTGGCGGTATCCATTCGATCTCCGCCTTTCGGTGACCGTCCCAGGGCAGCGCGCTCACCACCTTGTAGTCGGGGTCGTCCGTGGGGCCAACGCATACGCACAGCCGGTCGCCCTCGGCCAAAATGGCCGGGGCCTCGTAGATCAGCGTCATCATGCGGGCGATCTGCTGGCCGTACAGCTGCGCGCTCACGCTGCCGGTCACCGGCTGGCGCGCCGCCCGGATCAGCTCCGGCGGCCCCCATTCCACGATCGGTTCGCGGTACGCATCCCTGCCGGTCGTCTCGGCGCAGCGGCGGTAGTGCGGTTTTTTTTCGCGCTCCATCAGCCTCATTCGCCGCTCACCACCTGTCGTGCGCGGCGGGCCGAGGGCAGCAACCGGTACGCCATCGCTTCGTTCTGGATTCCGGTCGGCACGTCGGCCGGGTCAATGCTCCGGCTCACCGAGCCCTCGGCGTGGGCGGTCTCACCCTCCATACCGCGCCGATTGTACAGCACCAGCGCCAGCCGCGCCTGCGCGTCGGTCAGCTCGGTCGGCAGCACCGCGCGGTAGGTGACGCTGAGCAGATATGCCGCCGCCGCGTCCAGGCAAAGCGTCAGCAGCCCGTCCTGCTCGCCGTTCTCGGCCTCCGCGTTTCCGGCCAGGTATCCCTTAAGCTTTTCCAGCGCGGTCATCGGCTCCCTCCTTTACTCGGCGAGCGGCGCGGGCTGTGCGTCGGCGGGCGGGTCGGGCGGGGCCTCCTTGGGCTTTTTGCCCTTGAGCGCCTTGGTCAGCTCCTCCTCCAGCGCGGCCTTTTCCGCTCGCAACCCGTCCAATGCGGCTTGCAGCTCATCCGCTTCCCGGCGCGCGGCGTTGGTCACGCGCTCCAGCTCCTCATATCGGGCAACGGGCACGCTTTTTCCCGCGCCGTGCCGGATCAGCTCGGGCGGCCCCTCGCCGTCCTGTGCGTAGATGTCGTAGCCCTCTTTGGAGTACGCCTCCAGCTGATCCTCTTGGATGGTCAGCTGCTTGTTTTCCTTGATCGCGATGTGCATACCGTTCTCCTTTCTCGTTCCTGTTTTTTCGCGGCGGCGCTTAGGCCGTCGCGTTGATCTGCACGCCCGGCAGCTTGCGCTCGATCAAGAACAGGTCCATGTACAGCCTGTTTTGGTACAGGTAGCCGTCGCCGCCGGTGTGCTGGCCGGGCGCGAACAAGTAGATGGCCGTGTGCTTGATCGGGGAGATCACGGCGGAGGGGTGGCACAGGATCATGTTGATCTGCTTGGCCCCCACGCCCGGCGTCACGCCGTCCGTGAAGTTGTACGCGCTGAGCATCCGGCTCGAGGGCACCTTGACAAACGTGATGTCGTCCAGGCTCCGCACGCGCCTGTCGATACCCCCTGCGGCCACGCCCATGCTGCGCTGAATCTCCTTGGCGCGCTTGAGCGCGTCGTGGGCGGTCGGGGTGATGTAGAGCATGCGCCCCTCCTCGGGCACCTCGGCCTCGTCCATTTGAAGGGTCAATTTGTCGAACACCCTCAGCACGCTCTCCTCGGTCAGCGCAGTGGTATCGACGGTGCCGCCCTTGCCGGTGTACTCGGCGTACAGCTTGGAGTAGCGGAACTTGTCGATCTCCGGAATGCTGTGTTCCGTCAGGAAGGTGTTGGTGATGTTGGCCGCCGAGACCACCTGGTTGCTCTCGTCCACGTCCATGGCATCCACGTAGAATTCCACGTCGCGGTCGTGCGTCAGGGTCTTGGATTCGTAGTCGTTGCTGAACGCCTGCCGGTTCCAGCCGCCGCTGCGGCCGTGCTCCTTGTATCCGGCCAGGGTCATGCGCGGGATTTTAACGGTGCGCGCGTCGGCAAAGCGTACAGGCGTGGTGCCCAGCGCGCTCGAGGTCAGCTCCCGGGTGTACTTTTGCGCGATGTCGCGCTCAAACTTATCCGCATAGTTGATTGCGGGCATGGGTTTCCCTCCTCCATGTTGTTCGTCTGTTATGTTGTATTTGGGTTACTGGGCGGGTTTGACGTTGCCAAAGATTCCTGCGATGGCGTCGGGCGCTCCGCCGCCTGCCTTGGGCTCTCCCTTGCCCTTGAGCCGCTCCTCCACCCCTGCCTGGACCGCAGCGCGGAATTCCTTTTCCAACGCGTCGATCCCGGCGTTGCAGGCCTCGGCGCTGTCGTAGGGCAGTAGCTTCGCCAGGCTCATCGGCAGGCCGCGCTTGCTCAGCTCCTCCTGCGCGGTGGATTGCATCTCGCGGCGGGATATCTGCGCCTCCCGCTCGGTCAGCTCGGCGGCCTTCTTCTCGGCTTCGGCCTTGGCGCGCTCCTCCGCCGAGAGTTTCGCCATCCGCGCCGCCTCGGTCTCGCGGTTCTTGGCCTCGGTCTCCCACTTGACTTTGGCGGTCTCCAGCGCCTTGGTCACGCGCCGATCAAATTCGGATTGCATGCCGTCGCCGTTGAGCAGGTCGTCAAAGCTCGGGGGCTTGGTCTGTGTGCCGGGGTCTCCCTGCGCGGCGCCATCCCCCTGTCCGGTTCCCGGAGCGGTTCCGCCAGCCCCGCCCGAGCTGTCAGGGTGCATCAGCCTGCGCATTGCGTAGGAATCAAAGTATCGCATGGGGTTCCTCCTCGTTTTTGTCCGCGCCGTTCAATGCCCGGCGCGTCCGTTTATTTCTGCCTGCTGTAAGCCCTCGGCAAAAAAAGGGCATGAAAAAACCGCCCCTGCTTGGCAGTTGCGGTTAATCCCCTATTTCTCCGGCTCGGCTGCCGCCCGCATTGCTCTGCGATAGTCGGCCATCCACTCCTTGTATCGTTCCTCGTTCTCGTACTTTACGCGCCGGAACGCCTTGAATGACTTCGGCATTTGGCTAGGCAGCGCCTCCTGGTATCGTTCGAACTGCTTGCGGTCGAACGCTTCCTTGCGCTGCTTGGCTTGCGCCGCCGCTCGCGTGGATGGGTTGAGGTAGCTCGCCTCCCATTCTTCGAACGTCATATCGTTTGGAATCTCCGTCACCGCTCCGGTTACCGGGTCGGTGGCCCGGCGCTTGAAATCCTCCATTGTCAGGTCGTCGTACCAGGCCCCCGTCGTGCAGTGGCAGTGCGGGTGCATCGGCTCCATGTTCTCGCCCGGCTCCGCCTCCTCCACCGGGAATATCACGTTGTCCAGCGCCAGGCAGCGCTTGCACGTAATTTTCTGGTGCTCGCTCATGTAGATGTATCGGTCGATGCCCACCTTCCGGTATCCGGCCATCTCGGCCTGCCCGGCGAAGTAGGTCATCTCGGTGTCAACCAGCCGCTCCGCCTCGTTAAGGCCGGTGCCCAGGCTGTCGACCAGCTGCTCGGCCAGGGCGTCGACCGATTTCCCCCGCAGCATCCCGGCCAGCAGATCCTCCTGCAGCCATTCGTTCAGCGCCTGTGCGTTTTTCCATATCCGCTCAGAATAATGCAAGCCGCTCCAGTCGGTGCGCAGCAGCTGCTCCACCGCTCCGGTCGACATGCGGTCGACCGCGAAGCCGTACCCGCTGCCCTGCTGCAGGTCGAAGATCGCGCGCCCGTACGCGTTGTGAATCGTGCGCCGGAAAAGCTCCGTGCTTTCGGATAGCTGCAGATCGGCCAGCTTGCCCACCTGCGCGTGAATGCTGCCCTGCAGCCGCTCAAGGCGGCTCATGCGGTACTGGTACGCAGGCGCCTGCGACTGCGCGATCAGCTCCATCCGGATCCGGGGATCCTGGACCTCCTCAATCTCCCGCAGCAGCCACGCGTGCTCCTCCTCGCTCACCGGCTGGGATAGGTAGGTGCGTGCCTCGTCCTCGGTCAGCCCGTGCCAGCGCGCGAAGTTGCCGTAAATGCGTTCTATGTCCTCGCGGATACCGTCCAATGCCTTTTGGTGGGCGTTGCTGAGCGTGCGCAGCGTGCTGTAGCTGTCGCGTACGTACGCGTCCATGCGCGCCTCCGCCCGCTCGCGCCAGTAGTCGTTGCTCGGCACGCTCCCCATGCGCTACTCCTCCCGCCTCCGCCCCGGCGCTTTCCCCTTGCCCTCTTCACCGGGCCTGGGTTTGGGCTTTCCTTCTCCCGCATCCCACTTGCCCAGCATGTCGGTGCGCATCGCCATTTGCCTCTGGGCAGCCTCTTCCCGCTCCTCGTCCAGCATCTGCTTGCATTTTTCGGGGTCGTCCACAAACGGCAGGATACGCAGCAGGATTTCCTCGGGCACCATGCCCTGCAGCGTCCGGGCGATCTGCGCCTGCTCCAGTTCGTTGACCGGCAACCCGCGCGTGAACGTGATCTGCACCGCTTCGGGGTCGAGCTGCGGCATAGCCAGCTTTTCCAGCACATTGGCAAACAGCCGCAACCGCATGCGCAGCCCTTCCCGGAACCAGCGCTCCTTCGTCTTGGTCATCTGCTCCAGCCCCAGCAGCTTGAACTTCATCGCTACCCCGCTGGCCTGCCCGGCGAAGTCCTCGTCGGTCAGCGCGGGCACCATGGCGATCTTGTGAAGCGCGCGCTCAATGGCGTCGGCCAGCACCTGCGCCTCGCTCCCCCCGCTTTGCTTGGTCAGGTATGCCGCCGTCGCGCCGACTGCGGGCATCTCCAATATGCGCTGATCCCGCAGCCTTTGGATGGCCGCGTTCACCTCGGGGTCGGTATCGCCCAGGGCAGCGCCGCTGATCATCAAAATGGCGTCGACCAGCTGTTCCTCCCCGTTCACCCGGTCGCTCATCAGCAGATTGTACGCGTCGATCAGCGTCAGCACCGGCTCAAAGTCGCCCCGCTCGTCCTCGTTGTTCCAGTATTCGATCAGGGGCACACCGCCGAAGTAGTGCTCCTCCGGCGCTCCGTCCTGCGCCAGCGCTCCGCCCGTGGCGGACTGCCTATAGCGGAGGGTGTGCGTCGGCGTGTCCACGTACACCACGCTGCCCGTGGCTTTGCCGCCCTCGTCCACGCTCACCACGCGGCGCACGCCAAACAACGGCGCGTGCGATACTGTGTCATCGTACACCACAAACGCGGCCTTGGGGTCCATGGCCGCCGAGCGCGGCCTCGCTTCGGTATCCATGTACAGCAGCTCCACGCCCCGGCCGTATATGCTGGCACCCTTGGCAATCTCCGCGTCGATGCTGTCGATGTCACAGCGCCGGTACGCCTCTTGCAGCGCCTCCAGCGCGTCCTTGCCCGGCTTCGCTTTCGGCGTTTCGCCCTCTGTTCCGCCCTCGCTTTCCTCCGCGCTCGTGTAGGCCGCAGGGCTCCCGATCAGGTAGGCCGCCGCCATATCGGCAATGTAGCGGGCATGGTTGACCACCAGCTTGTTGTTGCTGGTGCCCGGCGTTTTGCTGCGCTCCAGTATGGCGTGTTTGCCGTCGTAGTAGTTGCCCAGGCGATCCCTGCGCGCCGCGTCGCCGTCGAACTCGGTCAGCACGCCTTGCAGCAGCGCCTCGCTGGGTATCCCCTGCATGTATTTCGCATCCCTAGTGATCATGCCAGCCTCCTTGCTTGGTTTCTTTACAATCCCGGGGGCCTCTTGGGCACGCCGACCGTGCGCCGGCCGATCACCGGCTCCAGCCCGTACCGCGCCGCGTCGATGGTGTGGTTGTCCCGATCGGGGTAGGCGGCCTTGAAGCCCCCGCTCTTGTCCGGCTCGTACTCGTAGCCCGCAAACTCCTTCGCAGCTTCCGGGCAGCGTGCCGGGTCGATCACGATGGCCGCCAGATCCTGCATCCAGCGCATGCCATGCTCCACTGAGCCGGGGCCCTTGGTCGCCCCGGTCACGCACAGCCCGCGCTGGGCCAGCTCGTCGTTGGAGCGCGGCTCGGCGCTGTCGGCGGTGATCAGGCCGCCCTTGTGCAACATCCCGTGCGCAGCCTTGGCGATGGAGTCATAGCTGGCCCCCACCTTCACGTACTCGTCCAGAATATAGAGCGTGCTGCTTGGCCTGTCGTAGTGCATGGCCACCAGCGCCGCCGGGTCTACCGCAAAGCCGTGATCCAGCCCGTAATAGCGGCGGTCGAAGCCCGCGATTTGCGCGTCGGTGATGGCCTTGAGCCGCAGGTTGTCGAATACCTGCCCGCCGCTGCCGGTCACCTCGCCCATATACATGTGCCGCCACGCCCGCTCATTGCTCTCGCGCAGCGCGTCGGCGCTGGCCATGAATAGCTCGCCCAGCCACGTCCGGGGGATCTGGGTGTAGTTGCTCTCGTGCACCAGCCGATCCCCCCGGCGCGTGATCGCCTCCTCGTTCACCCAGTTGCGCGCACTCACCGGCGGGTTGTAGGTGTAAAACGTGTACGCCCTATCCACCCCGCGCAGCACGGAGGCTTGGATCGTCCGCACGTCGGCCATGCCGCCAAACTCGCTCAGTTCCTCGAACCAGAGCACCTTGAAATGCTGCTCCTTGCCCAGCTTGATCGATTTGCTCTTGCCGGGGTCGTCCGCGCCCCGGAACAGGATGCGCTGGCCCGTCGGCAGATAGGTGATCTCCATCGGGGAGAGCCCCATCCGGAACCATCCCTGCAGGCCCAGCGCCTCGATGCTCCACTCGATCTGCTTGTACACGCTGTCGCGCAGGGTGTTGGCCACCTTGCGGTATACGATCGCGTTGGCGCGCGGATCGCGCAGCAGGATCAGCAGCAGCTCCAACCCCACGAACGTCGATTTCCCGCTGCCGCGCCCTCCCTTGAGCCAGTATTCGGTGTGCTCCGCCCGGCCTATGTCCTCGTGGATCGGCGCGTACAGCGGGGCGATCAGATTGGAGAGCCTCACCTGGTTATCCGCCACTCTCTGCGCCTCCCTCCCGCCGGGGCACGTCGTCGATGATTCGGGGGGCCTCGGTGCGGATCGCGCCATCGTTCCGGAACAGCCCCAGGTGATTGCCCAGGGCGTCCAACGCCTTGATCTTGTCGTGCATGCGCACCTCGCGCTCCACCATCGTATCCCCCTCGCCCAGCGGCGTGGTCTTGACCTTGATCGACGCGACCGCCGCCAGGTCGTCCTCACTGGCCGTATCGCTGATCTTGCCTGTATCCCCGTCGATGATTCGTCCTGCGTTCGCGAAGGCTGCCCGGGCGTATTCCCGCAGCACCCGGTCGGGGGTGATCCCGGTGCGGACGCTGGCGCGGGCAAGCTCCATATCGACGCGCGCGCGAACCTTTGCGCTTGCTAACAGGCGCGATGCGCAGGCGCAGGCCACATCCGCGCTCTTGGTTTGGTACCCGGCGCGCAGGTAAGCCTGCGTCGCGTTCAGGTCGCGTAGGTACTCGCGCACGAACAGCTCGTGCTTCGGTGGCAGCGGTTTCTGCTCCGCTTTCTTCGGCATGCGCTCTCCTCCTCGCTTCTTTTCTCGCCATACAAAAAGAGCGCCTTTCGACGCTCTCGGGCCCGATCTTGCCCCATCGGCAGGGGATTGTTGTCGCCGCAGTCCTGCGACGCGCCTCACCGGCTACGGGGTGCTCGCGTCGCCCTGCCGGGTTTTGACGATACCATAATATCACGTTTCGGGTGGACATTGTTGGACATGTTTTGCTCGGCCGCTGTGCACATCCGTCGACACTGGCGCTCGGAGTATCGCAGCGCTTGAGCGATATCTGCCCATCTCTCCCCGTCCAGGTATCGCATGCGCAATACCGTGCGATGATCCGGGTTATCCACGCCCGCAATCGCCGCCTCCACCCGCAGCATCATGGCCGTGTACTCCTCGATCACCCGGAGCCACTTGCGCTCGGTCGCATCCAGCACGGCGATAGCCCGCCCGATCACGTCCGTCACCCCGCCGCCCCTCGGCGTGCCCATCGGCGAGGGTGACACGCCCTCCAGCTTGGCCCGCATCCGGATGATCTGCTCCCGCAGCCTGTCCGCTTCCCGCGCCAACGCGGCGCAACGTCTTAGCTCTTGGTACGTGATGGGCATCCCATCCCCTCCTCAATCGACGTATACTTTTTTCGGCATCGCCACCTTTCCGCGCGGCCTTGCCGAGATGATTCCCCCCTGCGCCCTGGCCTTGCTCAGGCATGCCGGGCACAACGCCCGCCCGTCGCTGGCCATCGCCCACCCG
>JAVBLJ010000008.1:0-150415 GCA_031553615.1 Eubacteriales bacterium | reverse complement strand
CAAGGGCTTATCGGTCCCCTCAATTCGCGATTGTCGCAGCCCTTGGCTGCTCTGTCGCTCATTGGCCTGCCGTTTCGGCTTTTCGCCCACTGGGCGGCCTCAACTCGGGCCCCTTGAGAATCCTTCTCTGCGCTTCCCCTCTTCCCTTTTCATGTGTTTTTATGTAAATGCTTTAGCCGTGGGGCTCAGACGCCGAAAAAGGCTCCCTCTACCAAAAGAACACCGCACCCTCCCGGGGCGGGAGCGAGAGCCGCACCGCGCCGCCGCGCGCATCGCACGAAGCGCCGCTGAGCGCATCGGTAAGCGCAGGCCGGGCGGAAAGCTCGGCGGGCAGGGGCAGCGCGGCCTCCAGCGGCGCATCGGTGGTGTTGAGTACCACCAGCGCGGTCTGCGCCGCATCCTCGCGCACGAAGGCATACAGGCCATCGCCCCCCACGTGCGCGGTGCGGAACGTGCCATACCGCAGCGCCGGGCTGCCGTTGCGCAGCGCGATCAGCTTCTTGTACCAGGCGCGCACCGGGCTCTGCTCGGCCTGCTCCCAGGGCATGCAGCGGCGGCAGAACGGATCGTCGCCGCCCTCCATGCCCAGCTCGTCGCCATAGTACACGATGGGCACGCCGGGCACCGTCATCTGGAAAAACGCGGCCTGATGCAGGCGAGCCAGCCTCCCCCCGGCGCGGGTGAGGAAGCGCTGGGTATCGTGGCTGCCCAGGAAGTTCCAAAGCACCTCCTGGTTGGCGTGGGGGTAGAGCGCCATCGCGCGGTTGATGCGCGCATCGAACGTGCGCAAATCCAACGTATCCTCGGCAAAGAAGCCCCACATGGCGCGGGAGAGCACGTAGTGCATGGTGCTATCGAACATATCGCCGACGGTGACCCACTCGCGCGAATCGTCCCAGCATTCGGCCACCAGGATGGCCTCCGGGTTTTCATCGAGCACGGCCTTGCGGTATTGCCGCCAGAAATCCGGCCAGACCTCGGGCGATACATCCAGCCGCCAGCCATCCACGCCGCAGGCGCGCAGCCAGTGGCGGCCCACCTCGAGGAAATACTCGGCGCAATCGGGGTTGGCGAGGTTGAGCTTGGGCATGTAGGGCGTTTCGGCGAAGGTGGCGTAGCCGTGGGGATAGGCCGGATCGAAGAAGAACCAAGGATAGTAGGGCGAGGCCGCGCCCTTGGCCTGCGCATCCACGAAGGGCGCGAACTCGGTGCCGCAGTGGTTGAACACGCCATCGAGCATGATGCGGATGCCCGCCTCGTGCAGCGCATCGGTCAGGCGGCGCAGGTCCTCGGTGGTGCCCATCAGCGGATCGATGGTGAAATAATCGAAGGTGTTGTAGCGATGCGAGGTGTCGGATACGAACAGCGGGGTCATGTACACCAGCCCCACGCCCAAATCCTTCAGGTAGGGCACGGCCTCCAGCATGCCGGCCAGGTTCCCTCCGAAGCGATATTCGTTCTGCACCTTCTCCGAACCCCAGGGCTGCAGCCCGGCCTCGGGCTTACCGCTGCGGCGGAACCGGTCGGGGAAGATTTGGTACCCCGGCACGCCGCGCGCCCATTCGGGCTTGGCCGCCGGAATCCAGGCATGGGCGTACGGGAACCAGACCACCTGGCTTTCGGCGATCTGCTCGGGGGTGCGCCAGCCATCCTGATCGAGGTAGAGGGTGCGCCCATCGCTGCGCAGCAGGAAGATGTAGTGCACGCGCCGATCCTCGGGCTGGAAGATCGCCTCGTACCATTGATGCAGCTCGTCGCGCCAAAGCGGGCGCATCGGCATGCCCTGCTTGGGCGCGGGCACGGCGGCGGGCGTGTACATGCGCTTGTAGCAAAGCTGCACCTCGTCCCATTCGCCCACGGCGGTGCGTATGCGTACGCACACGCGGCCATCGGGCAGGGTGTGGCGGTACTCGAGCCAGGGCTGATGCTGTACGGCGGAAAGCGTAAGGTTTCGCATGGGGGGATTCCTCCTTTTGGTGTATCGTGAAGGTTTGGAGATCGCTGAATCGCTGTCGTTTCGGGTAATGCCGCACGGATGCTGCATTGCTTTCCCTGCCCATGAGGGCAAAAAATGAATTCCGCTCCCCGTCGCTAATGAAATCCGAAGGAGTCCAGGGGGCGATCGGAAAGCCCCCTGGTCGGGCGTGAGCACGAAACACCCCAAACAATGTTTTCGCAGCGACCTCAAGGCAACGGGGGCGCAAAGAGGATCAGGGAGGGGTTTCGCTCCCCCTCCCTAGATCCTCTCTGCACTCTCCAGTACCCTCCCTCACCCGACCAGGGCCTCGGGCCCTGGACCCAGGGGAAAGATACGGGAGGCCAATGAGGGCCGCACGGGGAGGGACACGCCCTAGGCAAAGCCGAAAGGGTGCGGAGCACTAATGTGCTTACCGATGCTGATAGATCAGCGCGCCGTAGGCCGGGATGCTCACCGGTTCGCCCGGCGCGGGCAACGCGCCGTCCAGCGACCAAAGCGGCGTCCAGTCGCCCTCGGGCAGCACCGCTTGCTGCTCGGTTTTCTCCAAATTGACGAGCACCAGCAGTCGCTGATCCTCCACTGCGCGCAGGAAGACCGCCACGCGCGCGTTGCCGCAATCTGCCGGAGCAAAGTCGCCCTGCCGCAGCGCGGGGTAGGCGGCGCGTGCCTGGAGCAGCCGGACGTACGCCGTAAGCAGCGAATCCTCTTGCGCCAGCTGCTCCGCCACCGGCACGGTCTTAGCGTTATACTTGCTCTCGCGCCAGCGCGTTTGCAGGGGATCGTCCTCGCCCCAGAGCATGGGCGTGCGCTTCTCCTCATCGGGCCCCGCGCCCTGCATGCCGATCTCCTCGCCGTAGTAGAGGAACGGCCTGCCCGGCAGCATCAGGTAAAGCGCCGCCGCCGCCCGACCCGGACCTACGCCGCGCAGCGATCCGGCGATGCGATCCTGATCGTGATTCGAAAGGAACGTGGCGTCGACAAAGTCCGCGCCCGCGGCCCGGTGTGCCTCGCTCTCCTTTTGCACGTTGGCCAGCCAAAGCGGCACCTCGCCACCCCGGCGGATCAGGTTGGCGATCTGCTGACCCAAATCGAAATGGAACACGCTGCCCAGCGCGCTGCCAATGCTCACGCGCATATCGAGCGTCTCCCAGGCCTCGCCCACCAGCACACAAACGGGCTTCACCGCGCGGCAGTGCGCGGCGAACTCGCGCCACCAGGCGGCGCTGGCCTCGATATCCTGCTCCAAACCGGCCTCGCCCGAGCCGTACACGTGGCTGGCGGCATCCAGCCGGAAACCGTCCGCGCCCATTTCGAGCCAGTAGGCGGCAATGTCCTTCATCTCCTGCCGGACAGCTGGGTTATCGAAGTTCAAATCGGGCATGCCGTCCCAGAAGATGGCGTAGTACCAAGCGTTGCCGCGCTGGTTCCACACCCTGTGACCCCAGACCTGCCGATCGAGGGAAATGGCTGGATCCTTGCCGTCGGTCCAGTGGTACCAATCGCGCTTGGCCAGCTCGGTGAACCACGGATGCTGGTTCGAGGTGTGGTTGATCACCAAATCGAGGAGCACCTTCATGCCGCGCGCGTGGGCCTGATCGAGCAGCTCCCGGAAGTCGTCCAGGGTGCCATACTCGCGCTCGATGGCACGGTAATCGGTCACGTCGTAGCCGTGGTAGCTGGGCGAGGGAAAGATGGGCATGAGCCAAAGCCCTTCGACCCCCAGCGTGCCCGAAAGGTAATCCAGCTTTTGCGTCAGCCCGCGCAGGTCGCCCACGCCGTCGCCGTCGCTGTCGGCGTACGCGCGCACGAATACCTCGTAATACGCGCCGGATGGCTTCGAGCCTGGTTCGCCTACGCCCGCCTGATTCGCATTCCCTTCCCCCGCAAGCGCCGGGGCAAAGGACAACAGCGCCCCAGCCAGCGCGGCGGCCAGCAACGCGCGCCCACGCCATTGGAGCGCCCGAGGCGTTTGCATCCGCGCTTTTTGCATGCGAATGTTTTCCGTTCGGCTTTTTTGCATTCGCGATCCCTCCATAGCAAGCCCGTTGGACGGCAGCTCCGGTTGTGCAATCGTTTGTATCGTCGATCAAAATCAGTATGCGGCATTGTGCACGCGATGTCAAGGGGCGAGCCCTGCCGCCGCCAAGGCGATATCCTGCGCAAAACCCACTGCAAAAAAACCGGGCCTGCAAGCAGCAGACCCGGTCGGCCTCAATCGAAATCCGCAGCCCCGGGCAAATCCAGCCCGGCGGCGGACACCCGCACCCAGCTCGCTTCCCCCTCGGGCGGCTGCACCCGCAGATCCAGGCTGAGGAGCACGCCGGCCTCCGATTCGCCCAATTCCACGCCGGTCAACGTGCTGCCCTCCGGGAACATGGCCAGATCGATGGGCCGCCAATCGCTCTGATAATTTTCGCTTATAAAATTGTAGGTCGTGTCCGGCCTTTCGAGCAACTCGCGCATCTGCTCCGGTTGGATGAGCGCCTTTCCCGTGTGCAGATCGAACGCCTGCGCCCAAAGCACACCGGTGCTGCCTTCCCAACCGTAATCCTCCGGGTAACGGATGCTCCAAAACCGGCCGCACTGATCCACGTACGGCTGGATATTCAATCCATCCCCCGGCAAAACCTGGTAAGGCTTGTGCGCGCGGAACCTTTGGGCGGCGCTATCCAGCTCGGCCTGAATGGCGGCCTGGGCCTCGGGGTGCGCGCCGTCGTCGATGCGCACCCGGGGCACGTACACCTGGCGCTCCGATTCCGGCGGCATCACGCCGACGTACTCCAGCTCCACCTTGCATGCCCCAAAGGGCGATATGCCGTGCCAAATCCGCATTGCCTGATTCACCGGGGTGATGTAATCGATATCGTCGTACAGATCGTAGAATACCGGGTGGTCCTCCAGCGCCAGGCGCAGCTGACCCTTGTAGTCGAGCGAAAAATCCAGATCGGGCGAAATGCCGTCAAACGCTGCGATCCTTTTATCCTCCCCCGCAAGTAGGTCGGATCGAATCGACAGCAGCGCGTCGTCGATGTACCGCAGGTAATCGAAGCCTTGGTAGAACAGGTCTGCCAGGCGCAGGCGCTTGCCCGCTTTCAAATCGAATACCGCCCTGCGGCACGCTAATTTTTCTTCCGGTTCCCATATGTATACTCTCAGGCTCAGCGAAAGCAGGTTGTCGTTTAGCTGCCACCTGGTGGAAGGAACCAAGTCCTCAGCTTCGTTCATCGCCAGCCAGCGGGTCAGTTCCTCGCCCGCCTGCGCCAGCCAGGCGTTGATTTCGGCGGAAAGCTCCGGCTGATCCGGCAGGGTTACGACCAGCGGGAGATTTTCGTCCTCCTGCGGATCGTACCACGATTCGTCCTGCTCCCTTTGCAGCGCGTCCTGATCCAGAACGCGGGCAAACACCGCCTCGGTATACCGGGGCGGCTCGGCCCAGCGGTTTCCCGCGGGCGCGGTTCCTTCGTCCGTATCAGGCCGTTTGGTCACGCAGGCGGGAAGCGGAGCCTCGGGCAATGGGCGCAGCGGCACGTATCCGGCGGATTGCGCCACGCGCTGGCCCTCGTCGGTCAGCAGCCAGGCCACCAGCGCGCGCGCCGGGTGATCGGCGGGCAAATCCTTGCGGTAGATCGCGTAGTACGCGGTGTTCAGCGGGTATTCGTCGGCGGCGATGCTCGCAAACGTGGGCTCCACCCCGTCCACCGCCAGCATGCGCACCCGCCAATCGTACTGCATGTTGGCCACGAAGTAGTACATGTTGTAGCCCAGGGCGAAGTTCGCGTTATCGTAGGCGGCCACGGCGTTCACCAGAAAGCCCATTTCACTGATGTACCATTCGGGCGGGGCCTTTACCGGCTCCAGCTCGCGCATCAGCAGGTTTTGGAAGAGCGTCTGGCTGCCCGATTCCTCCGGGCGCTGGTACGCCTTGATCTGCCCCGGCTGGCCGCCCAGCTCGGCCCAATCGGTGGTCCCCCCGGTGTAGATGGCGCGCAGCTGCTCGCTGGTCAGCCCGGTGATGGGGTTCTGCTGGTTGTTGAGGAACACCAGCGCATCCTTCACCACTGGGATCAGCTCGAACTCCTCGCCGATCTTCGCCAGCTCCTCGTCGTAGGGCGCGGTGACGAAGATCAGGTCTGCGGGGTCCTTCGTGACCCAATCCTCCCCGACAAACAGCCGCTCGTAGGCGTTGTAGGTCTTGCTGTGCCGGATGGCGGGTTCCCCCTCCGACGGTTCGATGCCGGTGAAGTGGGCGTAGATCGCGTTGGTGAGCGGCTGGGTGGCGGTGGAGCCGTCGATGCGCGGCCAGAGTGTTTCGAAAAGCGCCGCACCCGGTTCGGCGGCGGCGGATTCGGCCTGCGCAGCGCCCGCAGGGAGCAGCGCGAGCGGGGCAAGGAAGGCGAAAGCGAGGGCGAGGGAAACGGCGGCGATCCTGCTCCAATTCGTACCCCGATTCGTACCCCGATTCGTACCCCAATTGATACCCCAAATCTGATGCTTATCCATGGTGCCTCCTGCTTGCTTTGTTCTTTTCAAAAACGCCGGGCCCCGTCATTCTACAAAAAAGACGATGTTGCCATCGCCTTTCTTGCAAAACTCCCATCGTTGTCAGGTTTCTTTTGGAATACGCGGCGCGGGCTACGGCAGCGTGCGCTACTGCACCGGCGTCTGGCGGATTCTCTCCAGCGTTTCGAGCCACTGCTGCTGCTCTTCCTCGGTGGTTTCGTAGAGGATTTCCTCATCCGCAGTGTACACGCAGGGGATGGATGCGTACAGCACGCCCTGCTCGCCCAGCAGCCCGGCGGGAACGAACGTATCCGCCCGCAGTATGGTCTGCTCATCGAACATCGCGTATTGTGTCTCGATCATGCGCATCCCCTCCACCGCCGGCGCGAGGTGGAACGCGATGGCGCGCGGATCGAAGAGCACGTCGGCATTCATCTCGCAATGCAGCACATATCCCTTTTCCCCCTCCTCCTCTCCGGGCTGGAGGTACAGGGTGCCGATGTGATACTTGCCCTTGGCCAGAACGCGAATCGCGTATCCGCCTTCGGGCACGGCGGCCCAATCGATGGCCGATAGCTCCAGCGGAAGCATCCGTTGGTCGGCGCTATCAAATATCTGTTCCATCGCCTCCTCCGTGTAGAGCGGATGCCCGATCAGCTCGTTTACCGCCTCAATGCTCAGCCCCTCCAGGCTGGCAAACGCAGGCAGCGAGCCCAGCGGCACCTCCTCCTCGATGATCGAGGTGAACGCCGGAATCCGGTCGATCGTCACCTCGCCGCCCGGCCCGGATACCGATAGGGCCTTCAGGGGCGTGGGGGTGGCGGTCGCATCGGGCGAGGGCGTGCTTGCCGGGTCGGGCGTGGGCGTCGGCTCCGGCGTTGGGATCAGCGTTGGCAAGGCCGAAGGAATGCCCATGGGGGTGGGCAACGGCGTGGGCTCGGCGGTCGGCGGTGGCGTCGCCGTCCGCACCGGCTTGGCGGTGGGGGTGGGCGTCGGGGAGGGGGTCGGAGTTGGAGTCGGAGTAGAGGTCGGCGAAGGCGTGGATGTGGGCGACGGCGTCGCGGTTTCGTCGAGAACCGGCGGTGGGGCAATCCCTTCCACGGTCACCCGCACGGTGCAGGCATTGCCCACCGCGTCGGTCACCTGAAAATCATACGTTCCGTTCGCGGCCACGGTATACGTCGTATCGGTCAGCTCGGTAACCCCCGCGCTCAGCGCGGTGACGCAATCGCCGGAAAGCCCCATCGCGCCCGCCAGGCTTGCATCCGCCGGAACCAGCGTAATCGTCGCCGGGTCGCTGGCCGTTGCGCCCGGGGTCACGCTCCAGGTGCAGGTCGGGGGCGCGTTGTCCATCTTGATCTTAGCGCTTCTTGCGCCGCTGGAGCTGTTGCCGTCCGCATCGTACGCGGGGTTCGCATCTTGATCAAATATGTCCCGCCCCAAGTAGCCGTCGTCCTTGGCGATCACGCGAACCCAGAGCGTGTTGGTGTTGATCCCCGCGCTGGGCAGGGTGAGCGTCGCGGTGTTGCGCCCCGCGCATCCGGCAATACCGGCGGAAAGCACCTTCCAAACGCCGGTGGTGTTGTTGTCGGTATTGGTCACGTTGTATTCCACGGTATAGGTCATGTCCTCCGGGGCCGTTTCGTGATCGGTGCTCGCATCCCAGCTCACCGTGATGGTGTTGTAGCCCGGTCTATCGCTCACGCCCCCCGTGGCGGTGCTGCTCAAAGCGACGTTCCTCGGCGCTGGCGGCGTGGCGTTGATGGGCGTGATGTGGTAGGTCACCACCGCGACGCGCGTGCCGGTCTTGGCCTTCGCCTCGTCATTGCTGGCCGGGGCTCCGCTGGGATCGCCCTTGTCGGTCACGGTAAAGGTGTAGGACACCTTTCCAAACGCGTTGGAGTACGGCAGCAGGTTAAAGGTCTGCCGCCCGGAGGATTCCATGGCGCCGCGCGTAAGCACGCCCAGCCGATCCGCCCCGGCTCCGGGCGTTACCTCGTAGTACAGCTCGGTCGCGGGCGTTTCCAAATCCGCGCCGCGCACCGCGCCCTCCAGCGCGATCGGACTGGAGCGCTTGTTGGTGCTCACGGTCTTTCGAATCTCGTTGCCCGAAACCGTGAAGCCTTGGGCTGCAAACGTGGGTTCATCGTTCACCGGCAGAATCGTCACGGAAACGGTGGCCGTCACCTGCTCCTTCGCCGCGTTCTTTGCCGTAACCTGGAAGCTATCCTGCCCGTTGTAGTTCATGGTGGGCGTGTAGGTGAACGAGCTGCCCGTCACCTTCACGGTGCCGTGCGAGGCTCCGGCGGCCGTGTAGGTCAGCGCGCCCTGCTGCGGATCGGTGGCCGCAAGCGTGCCCGTATAGCTGGAAGCCGCAGAGGTAGCGTTTTCCAGCATGGTAAACGCCATCGCCTCCATGACCGGCTGGGTTGCGCCCATCGGCGAAAATCCGCTCATGCTCCATTCCGCGGTCAGCACCTCGGGCTCCGCTTCGAGCAGTCCCTCCGCGCCTTCGGGAATTGCGGCGCTGGCCTCGCCCTCGTTTGCGCCGGAGGCGGCAGCGGCGGCGCTCCCGGAGCCGTCGGTGCTCTCGATGCTTGCCGCGCCCTCAGAGCCCTCAGCGCTTCCGGAGCCGCCGGTGCTTTCGACGCTTCCTGCGTTTTCAGTATTGCCCGTATTGCCAGCGCTTCCGGGGCTTCCGGAACCACCAGTGCTCCCGGAATTTCCGGTGTTCCCAGAATGATCGGAGCCGACGGATGCGCCGCCCGCCTCCTCGGCCTGTTGTTCGTTCGCCGCTTCAGGCTCGGGGTCCGAAGCCCCCAGCACCTGCTCCTTTGAGCCGCTACAGCCCGTCAAGAACAGGACGAGCAGCAACCACAGCGCTAAAAATCGTTTTGCCGACATGCGTTTTCCTTCCTTCTCCTCGGAATAAGAGAAGTATAGCATGCGCGCACCTCGCTGTGTAACTGTTTCCATGGAATTAATATCAAACTTTAGGGTCGGTATTTCGCGCATTCCCTAAGGAAAAGAAAAAGCACCGCCCCTTGTGCGATGCTTTTTGCTGCTACTAGTCATTACTTGGAAAACGCTATTTCCGTTACGCGAAGTAAGCCACGCCCGATGCGAACAGCTTCTGATCCTTCTCGCCCGGGATGTTCACCGCCACCCCGGAGCCCACGCGCTCGCTGTGGCCCATCTTGCCCAATATGCGGCCATCGGGCGAGCAAATGCCCTCGATGGCCCACACCGAGCCGTTGGGGTTGGCGGGGATGCGCATGGCGGGCGTGCCGTCGGCCTCGCAGTATTGGGTCACGATCTGCCCGGCGGATTGCAGCGCCTTGAGCTGCGCCTCGTCGCACAGGAACCGGCCCTCGCCGTGGGAGATGGCGATGGAATGCACGTCTCCAGCGTTCACCCCGGCCATCCACGGCGACTTTACCGAGGAGACCACGGTGTGCACGTGGGTGGCCACGTGGCGGCCCAGCGTGTTAAAGGTAAGCGTCGGATCGTTCTCGCCCAGCACGCGCATGGAGCCGTAGGGCAACAGCCCCAGCTTGATGAGCGCCTGGAAGCCGTTGCAAATGCCCAGCATCAGGCCGTCGCGATGCTCCAGCAAATCGGATATTGCCTCGGCAATGCGCGGATTGCGCAGCGCGGTGGCGATAAATTTGCCGGAGCCGTCGGGCTCGTCGCCCGCCGAGAAGCCGCCGGGCAGCATGATAATCTGGGCGCGCTTGATTCCCTCGGCCAGCTGCTTCACCGATTCGGTGATGGCATGGGGCGTGAGGTTGCGCAGCAGGATCACTTCGGCGTTGGCCCCGGCGCGCTCGAAGGCGTGCGCGCTGTCCAGCTCGCAGTTGGTGCCGGGGAAGCAGGGGATGCAGACGCGCGGGCGCGCGGTGCGGATGCGGGCCTTGGCCTGGCCGCGCTGCGTGTGCGGCGCAAAGGGCGGCGGCGGCGCGGCCTGGGCGTGGGCCTGGGTGGGGAAAACGCTGGTGAGCGGCGCTTCCCAAGCGGCCAGCGCGTCGGCGATCGCCAGCTTGAAGGAACCGTGATTCGGCCCGCACTGGAACACCGGCTCGGCCTGGGTGCGACCAATGATCGTAAGCCCGGGAATGGCGTTGGCCCCGTGCATCAGCGCATCGGCCATGCCGTCGGCCAGCTCCAGCACCAGCCCGCCCCAATCGGGCAGGAACAGCGATTCCTCGGTGGCGGGCACATCGAGCACCACACCCACGCGGTTGCCGAACGCCATGCGCGAAATCGCGGTGGCCAGCCCGCCGTGGCCCACGGTGTGCGCGGAGAGGATTTGGCGCTTGCGCATGGCGACGTGCACGGCGTCGTAGGCTGCCCGCAGCTTGCCGTAGTCGGGCAGCAGCGCGGCGTCGCGCGGCACGGCCAACCGCGCCAGCACGTGATTGGCCCCTTTGAGCTCGGGCGTGACCACGCGCAGCACATCCTCCACCGCCACGGCGAAGGCCACCAGCGTCGGCGGCACCGAAATATCCTCAAACGTGCCGCTCATGCTGTCCTTGCCGCCGATGGCCGGGGTCTCCATAGCGAGCTGCGCGTCCAGCGCGCCCAGCATGGCGGCCAGCGGCGCGCCCCACCTGGCGGGGTCCTTGTCGGTGCGGGCGAAGTATTCCTGCAGCGTCAGGCGGCAGGTGGCGGCGTCGCCCCCGGCGGCCACCACCTTGGCAATGGCTTCGATGATGGCGTACACCGCGCCGTGGTAGGGGCTCCAGCTGGCCAGCGCCGGATCGTAACCGTGGGCCATCAGCGTCATGGTGGTGGTGATGCCGGGCACGGGCAGCAGCGCGGCCATGGCCTCGTTGGGCGTGCCCCGGTGGAGCCCGCCGTAGGGCGCGATCACCGTACCCGCGCCGATGCTGCCGTCAAATCGCTCCACCAGCCCGCGCTGGCTGCATACGTTCAAATCGCCCAGCATGCGCAGCCAGTTCTCCTCGGCCCGCGCGCCCGGCTTCACGGCCTCGGGCAGCGTGAGCGGATAGGGGTGCTCCGCATCGGGCGCGATCACCTTGGCCTTGGCGTGCTGGGTGACGCCGTTGGTATCCAGGAACGAGCGCGCGATATCGACGATGTTGCCGCCGTGCCAACGCATGCGCAGCCGGGGCTCCTGCGTCACCTGCGCCACCGGCGTGCATTCCAGGTTTTCGGCGGAGGCCAGGCGCATCATCACCGCCACGTCGCGGATATCGATCACCACCGCCATCCGCTCCTGCGATTCGGAGATCGCCAGCTCGGTGCCGTCCAGGCCGTCGTACTTCTTGGGCACGGCGTCCAGGTCGATCTCCAGGCCGGGGGCCAGCTCGCCCACCGCCACGCACACGCCGCCCGCGCCAAAGTCGTTGCAGCGCTTCACGCGCTTGGAAAAATCGGGATTCAGAAACAGCCTTTGCAGGCAGCGCTCCGTGGGCGGGTTGCCCTTCTGCACCTCGGCGCCACAGCTGGTGAGCGATTCGGCATCGTGGGCCTTGGAGGAGCCGGTCGCGCCGCCGCAGCCGTCACGGCCCGTGCGCCCGCCGATGAGCAGCACCACGTCGCCGGGGGCGGGTTCCTCGCGGCGCACGTTGGCCTTGGGCGTGGCGGCGATCACCGCGCCCAGCTCCAGTCGCTTGGCCACGAAGCCGGGGTGGTACACCTCCTGCACCTTGCCCGCCGCCAGACCGATCTGGTTGCCGTAGCTGGAAAAGCCGTGGGCCGCCGTGGTGGTGATGCGCCGCTGGGGCAGCTTGCCGGGCCGCGTCTGCCCGTAGGGCGTGCGCGGATCGCCGCTGCCGCTGATGCGCATGGCCTGGTACACGTAGGAGCGCCCCGAGAGCGGATCGCGAATCGCGCCGCCCAGGCTGGTGGCCGCGCCGCCGAAACCCTCGATTTCGGTGGGGTGGTTGTGGGTCTCGTTCTTAAACATCACCAGCCAGGGCTGGCGTACGCCGTCCACCTGCGCCTCCACCACGATGGAGCAGGCGTTTATTTCCTCGGAAATATCCAAATCGTCCAGCTTGCCTTGGGCGCGCAGGGCCTTCATGCCCAGCGTCGCCATGTCCATGAGCGAAACATCCTTTTGCTTGGGCCCGTGGACGGCCTCGCGGGTTTCCGTGTAGCGCTTCCAGGCCCGGTTGATGGGCTCGGAGTATCGCGAATTGGCGATCTTCACCTCGTCGATGGCGGTAAGGAAGGTGGTGTGCCGGCAATGATCCGACCAGTAGGTATCGATGGCGCGCAGCTCGGTCATCGTGGGGTCGCGGTGCTCCTCGTCGCGAAAGTAGGCCTGGCAGAATTCGAGATCGTCGGCTGTCATCGCCATGCCCAGCTTCTTCACGGTGGAGGCCAGCTTCTTGGCCGAATAGCCGATGAAGCCTTCGACCACCGGCACGTCCTGGGGCGGCGGGAGATCGGGCGCCAGCGTATCCGGCTTGTCCATGGAGGCTTCCCGCGCTTCCACCGGGTTGATGAGCTGCCCGCGGATGCGGGTGAACAGCTCGGCATCGACATCGCCCTCCAGCGCGTATACCTTGGCGCAAGCCACCGCCGTGCGCTGGGATTGGGTGAGCAGCTGCAGGCACTGCGCCGTGCTGTCCGCGCGCTGATCATATTGGCCCGGCAAGTATTCTACAGCAAACACCCACCCCGATAAGGTGGGTGGATTTTCCTCGTAAAGCGTATCGATATTGGGTTCCGAAAAAATAACGCCGCGAGCGGCCTCCAGCGTTTCGGCGGGCAGGTTCTCCACGTCGTACCTTTGCAGTATCCGCACCGATTGCAGCCCGTGCGCCTGCAATGCCTCGCGCAGCTCGGCACAAAGTTGCTTGGCTTCCACGTCGTATCCCGGCTTCTTTTCCACAAAGATGCGCGTCACTGCCATGGTTGTACCTCCACCTCGTAATTCGTAAATCCAAAACAAATCCTAGATCAAGTCATCGATCGATGCATCCGAAGCGAGATCAATCTCTCGCGAAACCGCGCTTTGTATTCCGTCGTCCACCATGCTTTTTGTAAGGTTTTCCACAGGGTTTCCCATCAGCGTCCCCGCCTGTACCTGGTAGACCGCGCCCGGCTGCGCGCCACCCAAATCCGAAAGGTCGGTGCAGGTCACAATGGTCTGCACGCCTGCGATGCGCTCCACCAGCTGTTGGCGGCGGAAGGGATCGAGCTCGCTCATCACATCGTCCAGCAGCAGCACCGGGTTCTCGCCGCGCTCGGCGCGCACCACGTCCAGCTCAGCCAGCTTGAGAGCGAGCACAATGGTGCGCTGCTGCCCCTGCGAGCCGTACACGCGCGCCTCCTTGTCGCCCAGCGAAAGGCGCAGCTCGTCGCGGTGCGGGCCCACGCTGGTGGTGGCGCGGCGGATGTCCTCCTCCCGCGCCCTGCGCAGCCTTTGCAGGAATTGCTCGGTGAGCGCGGCCTGATCGCCGTCGCCCTCGATCTGCGTCTGATAGCGGACGAGCAGCGGCTCGCCTCCGCCCGCGATGGCGGTATGGTTGGCGCGGGCTGCCAGGGCCAGCGCTTCGGTGTACGTTCGGCGGTGCAGCACCACCGCGGCTCCGGCTTGGGCCAACTGTTCATCCCAGCTATCCAGGGTGGAACGAAGCGCTGGATTGCGCTGCAGCTCGCGCAGCAGGTTGTTGCGCTGGCTTAGCGCGCGCACGTAGCGCTGCAGCGCGTAGAACACCACGGGGCGGAGCTGCGATAGCTCCATATCCAGAAAGCGGCGGCGCTCACCAGGCCCGTCCTTGACGATGGAAAGATCCTCCGGCGAAAACAGGATGCCATGGAAATGACCCATCAATTCACCGATTCGCGCCACCGGTTTGCCGCCCACCAGCACCTGCTTGCGCTTGGCCTCCTGCCGGTGCAGCACGATTCCCACATCGTGGGTGCCATCGCGCTGGCGCACTGAAACCTTGACCGATGCGCGATCCTGGCCCCAAGCGATCAGCTCTTTATCGTGGGAGGTGCGGTGCGAACGGCCCAGGCAGCAGAGGTGCAGCGCCTCGAGCACGTTGGTCTTGCCCTGGGCATTCTGCCCGGTAAGCACCGTCAGACGCGGATCGGGCGCAAAGCCGGCCTCCCGGTAATTCCGAAAATGGCGAAGCTCGATGGAGGTGACGCGCACGCTGATCGCCCTCGCCTTTCAGGTTTTTTCGGCCCAACGGCCCCGATGAATTAGATAACGCGCACCGGCAGCACCAGGTAGAGGTATGCATCTCCCTCGGAGGGGCAGATTTCGCAGGGGCTTACGTTGGAATTAAAGCGCAGGCAGATTTCGTCCTCGTCCAATACCTTCAGCACGTCGCTCACGTAGCGCACGTTGAAGGCGATGTCGAGGTCCTTGCCGTCCACCATGATCTCGATCTGCTCCTGCACATCGCCCATCTCGGCGTTGGAGGTCAGGGTCAGCTGTTGTTCGGCGATGTGGAAGCGCACCAGGTTGTTTTTGCCCTCGCGCGCCATCAGCCCGGCGCGGTCGATGGCCTTGCCCAGCTCGCTGCTGCTCACCTTGATGCGGGTCTGCCATTCGGTGGGCAAAATGCGGCGATAGCGGGTGTATTCTCCCTCGAGCAGACGGGTGACCACGCGGGTCGCGCCCATGTCGGCGGAAAGGTGGGTGCGGCCAATATTGAGCTGCACTTCGATATCGTCGTCGCTCATCACCTTGGCCAGCTCGGAGAGCACCTTGCCCGGGATCACAGCCTGCATGGGCTCGATGGCCTGCGCGTGAGCGATTTTGCGCAGCGCGAGGCGGAAACCGTCCAGCGCGATCAGGCGGATTTCGTCGGCGTCGATCTCCATCAGACAGCCGGTGAGCAGCGGACGCGATTCGTCGGTGGCGATGGCGAAGCAGGTCTTTTGAATAAGCTCGCGCAGTTGGTTTTGTTGCAGGGTGATGAGGTTCCCCCCCTCGACCTGCGGCAGATCGGGGAATTCCACGGCGCTCATGCCCGCCAAAGTGGTGCGCGATTTCATGCAGCGGATCACGGCGGAGTGATTTTCCCCCACCGTCATCTCCAGCGTGCCTTCGGGCAGCTTGCGAATGAGTTCGCTGAACAAGCGGCCTGGCATCACGATGCGGCCCTCTTCGGCGATCTCGGCCTCGACCAGGGTTTCAATGCCCAACGCGAGGTCGGTGCAGGTGAGCCGCAGCCCTTCCGGGCAGGTCTCCAGCAGGATACCCTCCAGAATTTGCAGCGTGGAGCGCGTCGCCAGCGCACGGTTGACGATGGACAGCCCAGCCATCAGGTTGGATACTAGACAATGAAATCGCATCGCATGACCCTCCCGGTGTGGATGTAGAGATACTATGTCGAAGCCGTCGTAGTACGGTGGAAACGGTGGAAAAGTGGTCCTAGACCTGTGAGCGCCTGAAAAGTGCCTGTGGACAAGCCATGGGAAAAGGGGCGAAGGTTTCCACAGCCCCTGGGGATGCGAAAGGGCAGGCTTGTCCCCATGCCGTTTCGCGCAGAAGCGTGTCATTTTGGGCAAAGATAGTCCATACCATTATAATCTGTATAATCTTCTTTAAGCAAGCGAAAAAATCCTTCCAAGGGAGATTGCATTCGCGTCCAAATTGCATTCGCGTCAAAAAAAAGTTAGTAGGTGTGCAGAGAAGGAGTCCAGGGGGCGAACGATAAGCCCCCTGGTCGTGCATGAGCACGAAATCTTCCTGAAAAGCTTCGTTGAGGTAGGGATTTCGCCTTCACAGGCGACCCAAGGGCTTATCGGTCGTCCTTGGAGAACCTTCTCTGCATGCTCTCCCATATTTAGCCCCATAGTAAGCCGTAATCGCACTCGACTTTGTGTTGCGCCTTTGGCCTTGCTCGTCTATAATGAAAAACAAGGTTTCAGAAGAACACGGTTCAATAAGCAGGAAGCAAGCGAGCCGCAAGGCCGCGAACGCAGGAAAGGGGACATCCACATGCTGCAAGACATCGAAATCGCACGAGCCGCAACGCTGCGTCCCATCGCAGAGGTCGCTACCGAGGCCGGAATTCCCGCCGACTGCGTGGAAGCCTATGGCAGCTTCAAGGCCAAGGTGCGGAATACGGCGCTGCCCGCGGCAAAAAAGCAGGGCCAGCTGATCTTGGTCACCGCTATCAACCCCACCCCGGCGGGCGAGGGAAAAACCACGGTTTCGATCGGCCTGGCCGACGGGCTGCGCAAGCTGGGCAAGCGCTCCATGCTGGCGCTGCGTCAGCCCTCTCAGGGGCCGGTGTTCGGCATGAAGGGCGGAGCGACCGGCGGCGGCTATGCCCAGGTTGCGCCCATGGACGATATCAACCTGCATTTCACCGGCGATCTGCACGCCATCACCGCCGCCAACAACCTGCTGGCCGCCCTGGTGGATAACCACATTTCCCAGGGAAACGTGCTGGGCATCGATCCGCGCCAGATCAGCTGGAGGCGTTGCCTGGACAGCAACGACAGGCAGCTGCGCAGCATCGTCAGCGGGCTGGGCGGAAAGGCCAACGGCATGCCGCGCGAGGATGGTTTCGATATCACCACCGCTTCCGAGGTGATGGCGATTCTCTGCCTTGCAAGCGATGTTGCCGATTTGAAGGTGCGGCTGGCCCGCATCGTGGTGGCCAAGAGCTTCGAGGGCAAGGAGATCACTGCGGGCGATTTGAAGGCCCAGGGAGCGATGTGCGCACTGCTGCGCGATGCCATGCGCCCCAATCTGGTACAAACATTAGAAGGAACGCCCGCGCTCATCCACGGCGGGCCGTTCGCTAACATCGCCCACGGCTGCAATAGCGTCATCGCCACCCGCACCGCCCTGGGCTTGGCCGATTATGTGGTGACCGAGGCAGGCTTCGGCGCCGATCTGGGCGCGGAAAAGTTCATCGATATCAAGTGCCGCACCGCCGGGCTCAAGCCCAGCTGCGTGGTGCTGGTCGCAACAGTACGCGCGCTCAAGAGTCACGGCGGCGTTCCCAAGGCCGAGCTTTCCGCCGAAAACCTGCCCGCGCTGGAAAAGGGCCTCGCCAACCTGACCCGCCATCTGCACAACATCCGGCAGGTTTGGGGGCTGGAGCCGGTGGTGGCGCTCAACCGGTTTGTGTCCGATACCGATGCCGAGATCGCGGCGGTGCGCGAGGCCGCGTCCGCCCAGGGCGCGCAGGTTGCGCTCTGCGAGGTATGGGCCAAGGGCGGCGAGGGCGGCACGGAGCTGGCGGGCGCGGTGCTCGAAAGCTGCGCGAAAGCCAAGCCCGATGCGTTCTCCTTCACCTACGCGGACGAGCTGCCCCTGGCCAAGAAGCTGGAGGCCATCGCAACCCGCATCTACGGCGCGCGCGGCGTGGTGTTCACCGGCCCCGCCGAGGGCCAGCTTCGCACGCTGGAGAAGGCCGGATACGGCTCGCTGCCGGTGTGCGTGGCCAAGACGCAGTATTCCTTCTCCGACGATGCCAAGAAGCTGGGCGCGCCCGAAGGCTTTGATCTCACGGTGCGCCAGGTGCGGCTGAGCGCGGGCGCAGGGTTCGTGGTCGCCTTCTCGGGGGATATTATCGCTATGCCCGGCCTGCCCAAGGTTCCGGCAGCCGAAGGCATCGACGTGCTGGAAAATGGGGATATCGTGGGCTTGTTCTAAAGTATCGAGGGCTTTTCGAAGCAATCGTGTAAGCGCAGAAAAGGGGAGTAGTATGTTCAACACGCTGGAAATGCAGATCATCGATATATTGACCGAGGATGCGCGCATTGCGCCCGACCGCATCGCCGTCATGACCGGCAGCGATGAGCCCACGGTGCGCGAGGCCATCGCCCACCTGGAGCAGGAGCGCATTCTGGTAAAGTACGCGGCCATGATCAACTGGGAGCGCACCGATCGCGAATGGGTGCAGGCGGTGATCGAGGTGCGCGTGCAGCCGCAGCGCGATCAGGGGTTCGACGCCATTGCCTCCCGCATCTACCAATTCGAAGAGGTGATCTCGCTCTACCTGATGAGCGGGGCCTACGACCTGATGGTGATGGCGGAAGCGCCGACGCTCAAGCAACTCGCCAATTTCGTTTCCTCCAAGCTCTCCACCCTGGAGAGCGTCACCGGCACGGCCACCCATTTCATGCTCAAGACGTACAAGCAGGGCGGCGTGGTGTTCAGCGGCGAGCACGGCGATCGTAGATTGGCGGTGTCCCCGTGAGCGAGCAGAAATGGGATTATCAACGCCTGTTTAACCCGGAGATTGCGGCGGTTCCGCCCTCGGGCATCCGCAAGTTTTTCGATATCGTGGCCGAAATGCCCGAAGCCATCTCGCTGGGCGTGGGCGAGCCCGATTTCGTGACCCCCTGGTCGATCCGCGAGGCCGCCATCCAGTCCCTGGAGGACGGCTTGACCCAGTATACCTCGAACTGGGGCCGTATCCAGCTGCGGAAGCGTGTCGCGCAATACCTGCGCACCCGCTTTGGCGCTGAATACAACCCGACCAACGAGATACTGGTCACCGTGGGCGTGAGCGAGGGCATCGATCTGGCCCTGCGCGCCCTGACCCGACCGGGCGACGAGGTGCTGGTGCCCGAGCCCTCCTACGTTTCCTACGCGCCGGGCGTGGTGTTCGCCGGGGGCAAGCCCATGCCGGTGCGCACGACCTTTGCGGAGGAATTCCGCCTCACCCCCGCCGCCCTGCGCGAGGCCATCACCCCGCGCACCAAGGCGCTCATATTGCCCTACCCCAACAACCCCACCGGGGCCATGATGCGAAAGCAGGATTTGGAGGCCATCGCCGACGTGCTGCGCGGCACCGAAATCCTGGTCATCGCCGACGAGGTGTACGGCGAGCTCACCTACGGCGGGCATACGCATACCTGCTTCGCCACCCTGCCCGGCATGTGGGAGCGCACCATCACCCTCAGCGGCTTTTCGAAGGCCTTCGCCATGACCGGCTGGCGCATGGGTTACGCCTGCGGCCCGCGTGAGATTCTTTCGCTCATGTGCAAGATTCACCAGTACACCATCATGTGCGCGCCCATGCAGGGGCAAATCGCCGCCGAGCGCGCGCTGGCTCACGGCCTGGATACCGATTTTGCCGACGTGCGCGCCATGGTCGCCAGCTACGATCGCCGCCGCCGCCTGATGGTGGATAGCTTCACCCGAATGGGTTTGAAGTGCTTCGAGCCCCTGGGCGCGTTCTACGTGTTCCCCAGCATCGCTTCCACCGGGCTGACCTCGCAGGAGTTTTGCGAAAAGCTGTTGCGCGCCGAGCAGGTGGCCTGCGTGCCCGGCGATGCTTTCGGTGCCAGCGGCGAAGGCCACATCCGCTGCTGCTACGCCACCGCGCTGGATAAGCTGCAGGAAGCGCTGCTGCGGATCGAGCGGTTTATTCAGAGGATCTAAGCAGACATAAGCCTTATCCCAGCCCGTAGATCGCGCGGTCCAGGGCGGCGTTGTGCGCTATCTCCCGGGGCGAAAGCACGCGGTTGTAAACGCGCACCTCGTAGATTCGGCCAAAGAAAACCTGCGCGGTGGATACAATCACCGGATTGGCGTTCAGGGCCAGCCGGTGTTCGGGCAGCCGCACAAAAAAGGGCGCGATGCGGGGCGCTTCAAAAGCAAGTACGCCATCGTAGAGTACTTGCTTTTTTCCGTTGCTCGCGGGTACGGGGTTGAAGGGAAACGCCGTCATGGCCAGGGAGTAGAGGGTGTTGGCCACCAGGACGCGCGTGTAGGTGATCACAAAGGTCGCGGTTTCCTCAAACAGGCTTTCCCCGTTCAGCGCGCCCATCTGGAACCCGATAGAGACGAAGGGCGATGTAGGAACGTTGTCAAAGCCGAATACGTCGCCGCCGTTGGCTCTGTCCGCGCCGACGTAGGGCATGAACACGACCTCCACGGTGGATTCCTCCGGCGAAAACTCCGGCGGGAACGCGCTCGTCAGCCAGAAAAAATGCGCGAAGTTCAACCGGATGCTTTCGAAGTAATTCGGGCCCCATTGCCGCGTGCCCGGCCGGAGCGTGGTGGAGAGCACCGCGTCGTTGCCGTCGATCAAATCTTTCCAAACGGTGGCGGTGGCGCTGTGCCCCTGCCCGGTGTTGTTGGAGCCCTGGAAGCGCGCCACCATGCCGCTGGTCACGTATCCCGGATACCATACGATGACCTGGTTCCGCTGAGAAGGCATGCTACCCCCGCCCTATTGTGTCAAATGTCCAACGGATGCTTCCGTCGAAAAGCCGGATTCCCTTGATCCAGAATTCATTCACCCCCAGCGGAAGCGTAGGCGGCGGCGTGAAGAAACCCGAGGGCCAAATCTGCGGCCCCAGGGCGAGAATTTGGATGGAGGAGTAGATCGTATTCTCGCGCCCTTCCTCGTAGGCGGGCAGGGTGACGGTAAATCCGCCCGCCGCCACAATGCGCCCGCTGCTGTTGTTCACCAGCGCGATAGTGCCCCCGGCCGGTATGAGGCCGTAATCCACCACGACGATCGTATGCAGGCGAATCTGCTCGTCGGTGTAAGCGTTTGCGAGGGCGAACTGCTGGTCGGTGTAGGCGTTTGCGAGGGCGAACTGTTCGTCGGTGTAAGCGTTTGCGAGGATGAACTGCTGGTCGGTGTAGGCGTTTGCGAGGGCGAATTGCTGGTCGGTGTAAGCGTTTGCGAGGATGAACTGCTCGTCGGTGTAAGCGTTTGCGAGGATGAACTGCTGGTCGGTGTAGGTGTTTGCGAGAGCGAATTGCTGGTCGGTGTAAGCGTTTGCGAGAGCGAATTGTTCGTCGGTGTATTCCGTGGCGAGAGCGAACTGCTGATCGGTATACGCGAACGCCTGCCGGAGGATTTCGGTCGTATCAGGGGGTGGCCCAGGCACACCTTGCGGCCCTTGCGGCCCCTGTGGTCCCGGAAGGCCAGGCACACCCTGCGGCCCGACAGGGCCCGACGGGCAGGAGGGGCAGAGGCAACATTGCCGGGTTACCTCACACACGGGATTTTCCAATCTGGGTGCACAATAATTCCCTCGGCAATTCTGGCAACGCACGCACCTCTGCCCATAAATGAATTTCATGCAAACCCTCCCGCCTTGGTGCATGGTACAGTATATTCGCCGCAAAGCGTTTCGTGAACCCCGGCTGCTGCGGGAAAACGCGAAGAGGAGCCCTCCTTCGAAGGCTCCCCCGGTTAATCATATATTTTAGGGTTGCGTTATCGCCTATTACGCTTCGGCCTTTTCCTCGTCCTTGCGGCCAATGGAGAGCACCAGGTTGAGCACGATGCCCACGATGGCGGCGGTGGCGATGGGGGGCAGCTTGGCGCCGAAGAAGGGGATCATGCCGTCCGCGAAGCCGTAGGTGCCGCCCAGGCCCAGGATCAGGATCACGGCGATGACCGCCAGATTGCGCGCATCGAATATGTCGACCTGCTTGTTGATCATGATGGCGACACCCTGCGCGGCGATGACGCCGAACAGGAAGATGCACGCGCCGTTGATGACCGCGCCCGGCACGGTGAGGATCAGGTTCGAAAGCGGTCTAAGGAACGATAGCACGATGGAGATGATGGCCGCCACGCCCAGCATGCGGGTGGAGAAGTTCTTGGTGATGGCCATGGTCGAGATGTTCTCGCCGTAGTTGGTGCCCGCAGGGCCGCCGAACAGTGAGGCCACAATGTCGCCCACGCCGTCGCCGATGAGGTTCAGGCCCAGCTTGTCCGCGATCGGGTATTCACCCTTGCCCTTTTGCTTGGCCAGGTTGTTTACGTAGATATCCAGCTGGAACAGGTGCGCCGTGGATTCGGGGATGGTGGCGATGGCGATGGGCATGATGGCCGCGACCGCCGCCCAGCTGGGGGTGGGCAGCGTGAAGTGCGGCAGGGAGATCACGCCGTCGGCCATGATCTTTGAAAAGTCGAGCAGGCCCAAGAAGTAGCTGGCGATGTAGCCCACCAATATGCCGAACAGGATGGGAAGCTGCGCCCAAACGCCGCGCAGGTACACCGAGAACAGGATGGTGGAGAGCAGCGTGATGCCTGCCGCGATCCACATCTTGTTGGTATCGGGGCTCAGCACGCCGCCCGAATAGCCGATGGCGTTGGTCAGCGCCGTACCGGCCAGAGAAAGGCCGATGATCAGCGCGATGGAGCCGGTGACGGTGGCGGGCAGCACCTTCTCGATGGTCTTCATGCCAAAGCGGGATACGATCAAGCCGGCGATGATGGAAACGAAACCCGAGCAGATGATGCCGAATTGTGCCTGGCTGATGAGCGCATCCGGGGCCGGGGTGCCAAAGCTTGCGCCCGTGATGCCCACGATGGCCGCGATGTACGAGAAGCTGGAGCCGTAGTAGAGCGGAATCTTGCCCTTGGTGATGAACAGGAAGCAGAGGGAGGCCAGGCCGCTGGCGAAAATGGTGGTCGAGAGATGGAAGCCGGTCAGCAGCGCCACCAACACGGTGGCAGGGAACATCACGAGCACCTGTTGGAATGCAAAGATGATCAGCTTGCCAAGGGAGGGTGTTTCGTCGGGCAGGTACCCCATGGTCGCGGGCGACTTGGTTGCTTTCGACACCGATCTTCACTCCTGTCTTCTTAATCCGTTGGGTTCGACATATTCCAACTAAATATTGTACGGACGATACCATAGTTTGTCAACACACATTTTTGTGTATACAATATATTGTATGGGCGCGGTGTTTGTCGGAGGTGCCGAGAGAGGCGACAGAGAAGGAGTTCAGGGGGACGAGCGATAAGCCCCCTGGTCGCTCCCCGCAGGGAGCGAAATACTCCCTCGATGGGGTGAGGATTTCGCCCTGCTTGCAGGACACGGCAAAAGCATTTACACATAAGCATGCAGGGATGGCGCGCGAAGGTTTCCAAAGGGCGACCGCAAAGCCCTTTGGTCGCCCGTGAGGGCGAAATCCTTCCTTAAAAACGATGCGGTTTGCCCCAAAAATGTAAATGCCTTTGCCGTAGGCTGCAGGAATGCCGAGGTTGACAACACAGGGAATCTCCCTTACAATACGTGCAGGCCATGAAGGCCGCAGGATAGCCAAGTGCTACCCGATCGTACTCTGAAAAACTTCGCGGGGAAACCCCGCGAGCCGTCAAAAAGCAGCATATAGCAGCCATGAAGGTTGCTCCGCCGAGAATCGGCGGCAGCCGTATGGCTGTTTTCTTTTGGAATCGTACCATTTCTCAATCGCGCAGGGGGGCGAAGGCCCCCGGAAGGGAGGAACCCATGCATATGTCCGATGCCTTGCTCTCGCCGCAGGTGGGCGGAGCGATGTGGGTGGCGGCGGCGGGCTGCGTAGCCTATGCCGTGCGTAAAAGCCGCGCCGAGGAGGTGCTGGAGGCCGGAAAAGCGCCGCTGATGGGCGTGATGGGCGCATTCGTGTTCGCCGCGCAAATGATCAATTTCACCATTCCGGGCACCGGTTCAAGCGGGCACATCAGCGGAGCGCTACTGCTCAGCGCGGTGCTGGGCGCGCCCGCGGCGCTGCTCACCATGGTGGTGATCCTGGCCATTCAGGCGCTCTTTTTCGCCGATGGCGGATTGCTGGCGCTGGGCGCAAACATCATCAACATGGGCGGGTTCACCTGCCTGATCGCCTACCCGCTGCTGTTCAAGCCGATGGTGCGCAAAAGCGCCGGGCCGGGCCGGGTGATGGCGGCCTCGCTGCTTACCGCGGTGGTCGGGCTGCAGATGGGCGCGCTGGCCGTGGTGCTCGAAACGCTGCTCTCCGGCAAGACGACGCTGCCCTTTGGGCCGTTCGCGCTGCTCATGCAGCCCATTCACCTAGCCATCGGCATCGGCGAAGGCTTGATTACCGCGGCGGTGCTGGCGTTCCTGCTGCGCACTGCGCCCGAAGCCGTGACCGATCTGCGCGCCGGATCGAGCGCGCCCCTTCCCAAGCGCGCGTTGGCGCTGCTGGCGGCGCTGGCCTTGGCGGTGGGCGGCGTGCTTTCCTGGTTCGCCTCCACTCGGCCCGATGGGCTGGAATGGTCGGTGCAGGGCGTGAGCGGAGAGGAACCCGAGGCTTTGGGCGGCGTGTACGATGCCCTTTCCGCCGTGCAGGAGCGCACCGCTTTCCTGCCCGATTACGGCTTCCGCAGCACGGAACCCGCGCAGGAGCAGGCTCCGGCTGAATCGATCGCATCGTCAGAATCGAGCGAGCAGGCCGCATGGCCCGCCGTGGATGCAGGCACTAGCTTCGCAGGCGTGGTGGGCGCGGGCATCACGTTGCTCCTCGCCGCGCTGGCAGGGCTAGCGATCTGGCTGCCCCGGCGCAAGCGGCGGAGCGCGCAACGGGAATAGGAAAGACCTGGAAGGAATCCCCGCAGTGGTGGCGGCGGAATTCTCTCGGGCGCGCTGCTTTGCCGAAGTCCTTCGCTATCACTGGGTTCCGAAGTTCTTCGTTATCCCTTGGTTCTTTCTCTACAAGCAAGCGGCGGCGCGTCCCTTTCGGGCAGCGCCGCCGCGTTGTATTATACTACTCCTTGATAGCTTTCCAGCATATCTCGCGGATCTTTTTTCGAATGGCGTTGTCGCGCTTCGGTCTGCGTACCTGCCGGCTACGCCTCCCTCAGGCTCCTAGCCATCCTAAAAATCTTCCGCAATCTATTGCGTGAAATCTAACGAGGAATAGTACTATGCGGTTACTCTTCGGTGGAATCCTTGCTCGGGTGCTTCAACTCGCGGCTCTCGCCCCGCGCGAATTCATTGAGCGGCGCGCCGGGGAACCCGCCCCGCCCAGGCCCCCGAAATCCATCGGGGCCGGGTCTGCGACAACCGTCCGGGCCATGCCCGTGGAACTCATCGGGGCCCGGAAAGCCGCCCGGCCAGCGGTGGCCGAACTTGTGGCCCATGGCGCGGAATTGCTCGATCTGCTCGGGGCTGAAGCGCGGATATCCGCCCTCGCGCCAGTGCGGCGGGTAGGGCTCGGGCTGGTCGCCTATCTGCTCTTCCAGAGAGCCGATGATGCGCTCCAGGTAGCTGCCCAGCGTAGCGCGCTCCTCGTCGGTCAGGCAGGTGAACATGCTGTCGGCGCGGGAGGGGCGCTGATTGGCGTCGGCGGCTTCTTCGCCCGCCGGGGTGAGCCGGATGTTCATGGCGCGGCGATCGTCCCGCGCGGCGGTGCGCTCAATGAAGCCGCCCTTCTCCAGCTTGGTCAGCAGCTCGCCCAGCGATTGCGGGCGCATGTCCAGCAGGTAGGAAAGATCGCGCTGGCTGATCTCGGGCTGAATCTTGAGCAGGGAAAGGATGCGGCCCTGGCCGCGGTGCGGATCGCCCATGGGGCCGTGTGCGCGGCGGTTGCGCTGGTGAAAACGGTGCATCAGCCACTCGACGCGGGCGAATTGCTCGAAAAGATCGAGCGCGACGGGGTACTGTTGTTCGTTCACGTTCGAATCTTGGTTCGGAGCATCGTTCGGGTTCGGATTTTGGTTCGGGTTTTGATTCTGGGTCATGTGATTTCCTCCTGGTGGTACCGAAATATTTTTCAAAGGTACCTTACAATCGTAGTATAAAGGCACCTGATGATTTTGTCAATAGAAATTTTCAGGTGCCTTATTAATAGTTTGTTTTTCGAACGGACTACCCCAGTCGAAGCACCAGCGCGCCCAGCGCCTGCGGCAGGTTTATGCAGCGTACCAGCACGAAGAACGCGCACCAGCCCAGCAGATAGAGCGTGTCGGCCCATCCCCAGGCGGGGCGGCGCGCGGCGGGCCAGGTTCCGGCGTAGCCCCGGCAGCGCAGCGCGGCATCGATGCGGTGGGCGCGCTGCAGGGTGCGCAGCATCCATTGCCCGGCCAACGGGCCCCATTCGCGTGGAACGGGCGCCTTCTTTCCGGGCGCGCGCAGGCGGTAGGCCAGGGTGATGCGCGCGGCCTCCTCGGCCAGGGTTTGCAGGTAACGGAAGGTGAGCAAAAACTGCGCGACCAGCGTGCGGGGCACGCGCAGCGCCAGCAGCGCCTGGCTGAGGCCGGGCATGCCGGTCAGCGCTACGAGCAGCAGGGCGTACGCGACACAAAGGCAGCCGCGCAGCGCGATGGAGAGCAGCGATATCCACCCGGCGGAGATCGTGAGCCCAGGCAGGAGAGCAAAGGCGGCGCGATCGAGCAGCGGGCCGGAGAGCCCCACGCCCAGCGCCAGCGGCAGCGCGGGCAGCATGCGCATCAAAAGCAGGCGGAGCGGGATTTCGCCCACGGCCAGCACGAAGAGTGGATAGAGCAGCAGGGGCAGCGGCGCGGCCAGCGCGTATCGGCCAAAGGAGGCGGTGACCGAAACCGCGCAAAGCGTCACTAGCAGGTGCGCCAGCGGGTTGCGCGCATGCAGGGGCGTGCGCCGCTCGGCCTGCTCCTCCAGCGCACGCATGTGCGGCATTGCGCCGCCAGCTTTGCTCATTGCATTCACCTGCGATTCGTCGTTTTGATGAGGGCGGTTGGTGTTTTTGAAGGAGAGAGCGAGAGAGGAAACTTTTATAAAAAGTCTCCTCTCTCGCAAAACCTCATAAAAGCCCTCGTCCCCTGGTCATCCCTTCGCCGCCTTGCCTTCCCAGGTGTGGGCGGGCAGGTCGGGGAAGAAGAGGGTAAAGCGGGCCCCTTTGCCGGGGGCGCTTTCGGCCCAAACGCGGCCATTGTGGCGCTGGGCGACGCGCTGCACGACGGCTAGGCCGATGCCCAGGCCGTCCTGGGAGTTCCAGCCCTGGTAGAACTTATCAAAGAGGGAAGACATATCGCTTTCGGCGATGCCGCAGCCGGTATCGGTGACGCTGAGCTCCACGCCGAAGTTTTTCCGCTCCCAGGATACGGTGATGGTGCCGCCCGGGGGCGTGTAGCGCACCGCGTTGGAGATCAGGCGCTCGAGCGCGTTCTGCAGCCAGGATTCATCGAACATGGCGGACATCTCGCGGTCGCCTTCGGCCAGGAACTCGATGCGGTTGGTGGCGTATAGGCCGCGCCAGCTCTCGGCGTAACCCGAGATGAGCGGGTAGAGCTTCTGCATCTTGGGGGTAAACTCGGTTTCTTCCATAAGGGCCAGGGCGCGCAGGGCCTTGATGCGGTTGGTGAGCTTTACGGCGCTGGCCTTGGCCATCACCAGGTAATTTTCGCGCTCCTCATCGGTGATTGGCGTGCCGTCGATCACCAAATCGAGGCTGCCGCGGATGATGGTGAGCGGGGATTGCAGATCGTGCGCGATATGCGAGAAGAACTCGCCGCGCGAGGTATCGATGCGGGAGAGCTGCTCGTTGGCGAAGCGAAGCTCCTCGGTGCGGGAGGCGACGCGCTGCTCCAGGTCCTTTTCCAGTGCCTCGCTCACGGCGCGGTCGCGCGCCTGCTTCAGCGTGGCCAGCCACAGGTGCATCAGTGCCATGCCGCAGGAGAACACCAGCACCGGCGGAAGCAGCAGCGTGCGGCTGCGGTCGAGCATCAGGTCGGCGGCCAGACCGGCAAGCTGCAGCAGCATGGCGATGTCCATCAGCCGATCGACGCCCCGCCCTCGCGAGCTGCCGCGCAATAGGCCGTAGATGGCGAATCCGGCGGCCAGCAGGAAGCCGAGAATCTGCATGGGCAGCGCCAGCCAGAGCAGGGGCGCGCTCTGCGTCATCCAGAAGCCCGCCAGCCACACCAGCGAAAGCGCGATGTCCACCAGCAGCAGCGCCAGCAGCAGCACCGCCTCCCGCGAGCCATCCAGGCGCAGGCTTGCGGAACAGCAGAGCGCCGCGCTGAGCAGCAGCATGGCGGTCTGGTGAATCACGTGGGCCGATTGCCCCTTGGGCAATAGCATATCGATTTGCGAAACCAGCAGCAGCATGTAGGCCAGCCAGAGCGCCAGCGTGGACATCTCGCGGCCCTGCAGCAGGTAGTTGAGGAACATGAGCGCTGCGCCGGTGAGCAGCACGGTAAGCATCACCGCGATCAGCAGCGTGCGTGTGCTGTTAAAGCGCTGAATCTGTGATACGCTGCCGATGAGCAGCAGGGGCGGCGTGAGCCCCTTGGTGTTGCGCAGCATGACCTCGATGGGCATGGCGTTAATCTGCTCCGGAAGCGCAACAGTAGACCCGGACAATAGCTCGGGTGAGCCTGAAGCCCAGGTCCTGCCGTTGATGTTGACGGCGATGAGCTTATACGAGGAGCGTACCACCAGCGCCAACTTCTGCGATTGCCGCATGTCCAGCTGAAAGAAGGTGCTCACCACCGATTCGCCGGTGACCGGATCCTCGGCGGTCTCGGACCACGTCGCCTCAATGGCCAGCGGCTTGGGCGAATCGGGGCGAATCGTCACATAGCCATCGACCGGGCGCGTCCAGATGGCGGATGCCCGGTCCAGCACGATCAAGCCGACCAGGGAGGCCGGCAGTAGCGCGATCAGCAGCACCAGCAGCACGCCGCGAAGCGTTACCGCTTTATTCATTCAACCGCCGCCTCCTGCCCGCCGGGCGGCACGAAGCAGTAGCCCTTGCCCCAAGCAGTGCGGATCACCTGATGCTCGGGCATCGCCTGGTCGAGGCATTTGCGCAGGTTGAATATGTGTACGTGCACCGTGCGCAGATCGCCCAGGCTGGTCATTTCCCACACGGTTTCGTAGAGCTGCTCGGCGCTGATGCACTGGCCCGGATGCTGCGCCAGCACGGTGAGCATGCCGAAAGCCTTTTTGGAGATGTTGAGCGCCGCATCGTGTACGAACACCTTTTCAAAGGTGAGGTCGATGCGCAGCGGCGGGAACTCCAGCACGTTGAGCTGCACGGCGTTGGAGGCTTGCGCGGTGGCGACCCGCTTGCGCATGGCCACCTGGATGCGCGCCTCCAGCTCCTTCACGGAGTAGGGCTTGGTCATGTAATCGTCGCCGCCGGTCAGCAGGCCCGCGATTTTATCGTCCTCGGTGTCCATGCAGCTGAGGAAGATGATGGGCGAATCGGTGACGGTGCGCAGGCGCGGGCAAAGCTCCAGGCCGGTGCCGTCCGGCAGGTTCACGTCCAGCACGATGCAATCGGGCACATAGCTCTGCACCTTTTCGAAGCCCTCCGCGCAAGAATAAGCGCAGGTCACATCGTGCCCCTTGCTGTGCAAAAAGAAGGAATTGATGCTTTGAATGTCGCGGTCATCCTCGATGAGCAGAATCTTAATCATGGCTTGTCCCCGCCTCCATCCCGGTCGTAGAAGATGATTCGTCGCACCAAGTATTGCGCTTGCGTACAAATCCGTTACTATATGAAGTATACCAAATCGATTGTACCCGAAATTGACACATTTGGCAATGGTTTCTTTATAATAAATATAGGTTTTCGGTCATTATTCGACCGTACCCGCCAGAAAATCGTGAAAAAGCTGTCGATTCTTTTCCAGATTGATGCGGAGCATGGAAGCGCCGTCCACGGTGGCGAAGCGGTAGGTGCCCTCGGCGGGAATCTGGTGGCGGCGCAAGGGCGCGGAACGCAGCGAAAAAGCGCCTCGCGCCAGCGCCAGCTGGTCGCCCAGGCTCATGCCGGTGGTGTAACAGCGGGCGATGGCGGGCACGATGCCCAGCACCTCGCCCATTTGCATGGTTCGCGCCTCGCTCATGAGCGCGGAGAGTACGTTGGCCTGGCGGTTGGTGCGGCCAAAGTCGTTATCGAGCTTGCGGCAGCGCATGTAGCCCAGCGCCAGCGCTCCGTTGAGCAGGCAGGGGCCCTCCTGGAGCGGATACCCTTCATATTCGCCCACCGCGCGGCGCAAGTAACCCACCTCGGCCCGGGTCAGCTCCACGGTCACGCCGCCCAGCGAATCGAGCACCTGCACGATGCCGGTAAAATTGATGCTAAACAGGCCTTCGATATCAATGGAGTAGGTTTCCTCCAAGTAAGTCCGCAGCCCCTCGTCGCCATACTGCCGGGCCAGCGTGTTGAGCTTTATCTGCCCGCCCTTGGGCGTTTCCACCTGCGTATCGCGCAGGAAGGAGGTCATGGAGATGCTGGGCTGATCGTAATTTAGCGAGAGGAGCAGCATCACGTCGGTGCGGCCCGCATCGTCGGGATCGGTCTCGCCCCAATGATCCTTGCCCGCCAGCAGGTAATGGTGGATGCCGCTGGGCCGATCCAGCCAAAGCTTGGCCGCCAACGCGCCCAGCACCAGCAGCAGCGCGGCCAAAGTGATGCTTACGATGCGCGCGGCATGCGGTACGCGCTTCCCCAAAAGCAAGGGGCGCAAACACAAAGAGCGCTTCTCGGCCGGAATCTCGCTGGCCGAAGCCAGGATTTCCGCCAAGGCCGCACCGCCTTCACTGGGGCCGTGAGCTCCGCTTCCCGGCTCGGCGCTGGGTGCATTCTCGCAAAGCGCATCCTTGTAAAGCGCATCCTCATAAGGCTCATTCTCATAAGGCTCATCCGAGAGGTGGATAGGCTCGGGCAGCCTGGAAGGATCGGTCGGATGCATGGCAGCTCCTTTTTTGTGTTCGCAGGGGCGCAGCGCGGCGGCGCAAGAGCTACTGTTTGTCGGGGCGGGCGGCCCTTATCCTGCCGCCGCGATGCCCCGTGCGGCGGGTGCGCACCGCGTTCTGCTTGGCGTAGCGATCCAAGAATTGCCGCATCTGCTGCTCGGTGGCAGGGGAGATGCAGGTTCGCAGGCTCAGTGTGCCCGAGGCGGTGCGCTGCGGCACAAAGCGAGTGCGGAGGGTGCCGTGGCTCTTGCAGGCGGCGAATTGCTCCAGCGTCTGCTGGCCGGAGAGCGATAGCCGCTTGGAGGCGGCGCTCACCGGCGCATCGCAATAAGGGCAGGTTAGCTCAAACAGCGATTCATCGGCCAGCAGCGCGTCGGCGGTGCGGTAGGCGGTGGCGCGCACGGTGCTGCGCTCCTCCCGCCGCTGCGCATACTCGGCGGAAGCGTCGCTCAGCAGCTTGTGGCGCGGATCGTCGATTTGCAGCGCATCGGCCAGGGCGCGCAGCTTTTGCACCACCAGCGCGGTGTGGTAGGCGTCGTGCAGCGCGCGGTGGGAGGGGAACTCCTGCGCGATGCCCAGCACCTCCATGGCGGCCTGCAGGCTTACCTGCTTGCTCTGCCCTGTACCCTGCAGGTGTGCGTACATCTTTTGCGCATCCAGCGGCGTGCGCGCCCAGTCCTGCGGCAGCGACCAGTAGGCCAAATTGCGCTGCAGCACCGGGTAGTCATCGGGCCCCCAGGTGCACAGCGTGAACGCCTCGCCGCAAAACGCCATCAGCGCCGCCCCCGCCTCCCGGAAGGGCAGGCCCTCGCGGCAATCCTCGGCGCTGATGCCGGTTACGCGCTGCACATGCCGGTGCAGCACCGGATGCACCACCGGGCGCACCGTGGCCTGGAACCGGTCGGCGATGCCCATCGACGCGTCCAGCTTTACCGCGCCGATTTCCACGATTTCCTGGGGCAGCGAGGAAGGGATGCCTTGTTGCTTGCCGTAGCGCTGGTTCCATTCCAAATCGAGCACGATGAGCGGGGCCAGCGCCTGCAGGGAGTCCTTTGCGTTCTGGGTGGGTTGGTTTGGCATGTGTGCGCCCCCAAATGTGGTATAACCGTATTGTAGCGGAAAAAGCGCGGCTTGGCTAGTACCAGGTTTTCCAGCGAATAGCGCAAACGGGGCTGCCGTACCGGACATTTTGCCGGTACGGCAGCCCCGCTGGGCAGAAACATTTCCCTAGGATTCCCCCAGTCGGAGGAATCGGCCCGTTCGGCGGGAAGGGTTACTTGCGCCCTTCGCCGGGCAGGGGCCTGGTTTCGCTATACCCCGAAACGCTGGAGGGTGCGGACAGCGGCGCGAGGTAGGCCGTAGAGCCGGTATCAAGCTTCGCGTCGGTGAAGGGGGAGTAGAAGGTGCGCTTGCCGTCCCAGGTTTTGTAGCGCAGGCGCACGCGATACTTCACGAAGGCAGAGGAGGACACGTTCGCGTGCGTGAAGCTCATTTCGTACGCCTCAACCTCACCGATCTTCTTGTAGGAAGAGCTGGTGCCGTATGCGCAGTAGATTTCGGCAACGTCATATTCACTGTACGGACCCCACCAGGTGATCGTGCTGGTGGTCAGGGCGCGCTCGTACAAGACAGTGTGCAGCGGGGTGAACGTGGGCGTCGTCTTTTTCACCGCGCTGAACGGGCCTTCGACCCGCACGCCGCTGCGCATAAACACCGCGCAGACCTTGATGTAGTTGCTTGTGCCCAGCGGGTAGGAAAGGGTGTTGAATTCTATCGTGTTTGTGCTGGAATAGTAGGTGCTCCATCCCCAGCCATCGGGATCTTCCTGGGCTTCCTGATTGCCTAGGCCGTCGAAGCCCATGGTGATCAGGTTTTCCCACTCAAACCAGCCCTTGGGAGAGGAACTGCTGTACACGTTGTAGCCGATCGCGCCCGGCACCAGCGGCCAGCGGGCGACTACCGAGAAGCGGTCGGGCTGGGTCGCGGTGACAGCGGGTGCGGGCAGCGTGGCCTTGGAGGACACGACCGACGACCACTTGCTGGAGGCGGTCGCGCCGACGGCCTTCACGCGGTAGTAGTACGCGGAATCCACCGTCACGGCCGTATCGTCGTACTTAGCGGGAACAATGTTTTCCCAGGTCTTGGTGGCATCGCCCGCCGGGAAGGATTTGCTGGAGGAGCGCTGCACGGTGTACGAAACCGCCTGACCGATCACGGGCCATTCGATGGTGATCCTGTCGTTGGCGGTGTATGTCGCCTTGGCTGTGGGCGCGCTCAGCGTGAATTTCACCGTGACGGAGGCGCTGACCGGGCTGGTTCCGACCGGGAACATCCATCCCGAGTCGGCCTTGCTCAGCAGGGTCAGGCGGTACGTCGCGGAATCGCCGGTCAGGCCGACTTCGGTGTAGCGCAGGGTCGGCTCATCGGCCAAGGATACTTTGGTCAGTTCGCTGGTCACATCGTCCCAACGCTTTGCCACCAGGCGCTCTACCTTGAAGCCGTTCGAGACCGCCAGCGCGGGCCAGGAGAGCTCCACGCTGCTGGCCGAGAGGGCCTTGGCCTGCAAGACCGGCTTAGCCCAGGCGGTTTTCACCGTCTTGATGGGGCCGGGTGCGCTTTCCCGAATAGCGCCGCCCGGCAAAGAGGCTTCGGCGACGAACCGCACGCGCAGGTACTTCGTGGGGTTATCGCCCAGGTTTGCGTTGAAGGTGTTGGTGTAGGTGGGCGATGCGAAAGCGCTGATGGTGGCGACGGTCTGGGGGTTCGCTCCCTTTGTGTTGTCCACGCTCTCCAGGATATAGCCGATCGCCTCGGGAACGCGCTTCCAGCTGACCGTTACCGTGTTGAATCCGGCGGATTTCGCGGTGAGCGAAACCTTGGCCCAGGCGGCCTTCGCGCCCACAGCGGCGGACAGTGTGCCGTTTTGGGGCTCCACCGCGTAGTAGTAGGTCTTGCCCAGTTCCGCTTCGGGCGGGGTGACGACCAGCGAGAAGGAAGGCTCGGTGAACTCGCCGTCCCCATCCACAGCCGCCGAAATGGGCGTGCCATACGGCTGCATGCTCGTCTTGCTGAGTCCCCGTTTTACGATGTAGCTCGTTGCGCCCACAGCGTTCCAGCGCAGCAGCACGGTGGCGTCCGGCCGTGCGGTGGCGATCAGCGTGGGTTTGGGCGAGATGGCCGTGAACTTTGCCGCGTTGGAAAGCACGGGGGAGCCGTTCATGGTGGCTTCGAGCTGGTAGCTGTACGCCTTTCCGGCGATGACGGTCTTGTCGACGTAGTATTCGCCCACCAGCGCGGCGTTGTGCGTGAAGGTGGCGGGCTCGGTGCCCTTGCCGGTGCGCTTGATCACGTAGGTCGCGCCGGGCAGGGGATTCCAGGTGAGCATCGCACCCCCGACCACCGGCCGGGCGCTCAGCGTGAGCTTGGGCGTGGAAGGCTTGGAGCGCACCGCTTCCGTTTGCAAAGCGCTCAACGAGCCGCGAAGGGGAACGGCTATATAGTAATAGGTGGTGTTGGCCTTGAGGCCGCGATCGGTGTAAGAAAGGGTATGAAACGCGTCAAATGACCAATTCGGATGTTCGCTGGAGTCGGCGATCAGGACGGTGTCGATCTTGGTCATTTTGGAGCGCGTGGACGAGGTGCCGCGCCAGAGCTCAAACCCAGTGATCGGGTTGGCGGGAACCGTTTCGTAGTGATAGCCCGGCCAAACGCTGAGGTCGATGGCCAGCGGCGCGCCCGTGGAGGGGGCTGCCTCGATGCTCGGCTCCATCAGGCCGTTGAACAGCAGCCAACCGCCGATAGATTCGCACAGGGTATTGCGGCCGGTGACGGTGTTTGTAACATCGCTTATCAGCTCGATATAGTAGGGCTCATCCTGGGGCAGGCCGGTAATCTCATACGACGGCAAGGGTTCGAGGAAGCTCTGTTGCGTGACTCTGCCATCGATGGTGTATATCATGGCACTCAAGTTTCTCCCCCTCACGTACCGACCGGGGACGTCGCTGATCACCCCGACCTCCGCGGTGACGCTGGTGAGCGTCGAGGAGGTGATTGCGCAATAGATTTCGTAATCGTACGTGCCGATTTTCACGTTTACGACTAGATTCTCCGAGGGGTAAAGGTAGGCTTCCGTAGAAAAGGAACCGTCCACGACGGCAATCGGTACGTTGGCAAGGGTGCGGACCGACCAGCCTAAGATCTCGCCCTCGCCCGGATCGAGGTGCAGCAATAGCTCCGCACCCTTTTTAACGACCAGGATCGCACCCTTGGGCAGGGTGATCGTCTTGGTCCTGCCGGCTATTGTGTAGGTGGCGTACATCAGCGCATAGCGGTAGCTGCCGGTAACGCCCACTACGACCTCCACGGTCTCGTCGCCGGGGGCGGCCAGGTTGATCGTGAAAGGTTTCAGCGTTCCGCCGCCGTCCCCGGCTTCGAGCGCCGTCAGCCGCAGGGTCACGTCGATGGGCGCTTGCGCGGCTTCGCAGCCCACGGCCAGAATGTAGGCCTTGCCCGCCTCCAACGCTTGCTCGAAGGCGAAGTTTTCGCCCTCGCCGCCCGCCTCGGCGGTAGCGATAGGCTCCTGGGCCGGGTCGGCGAACAGATAGGCGCGGGTCTTGGCTTCGCCCAGGGTCTCAAACCGCACGGTCTGGGCGGCCTGGGGGGTGAAGCGCAGGAAGGCGTAGCCCTCGCCCAGGGAGAGCGGCGTATCGCCCAGGGCCACATCGGTCAGCAGCGCTTCGTACCCCTCAAGGATGGGGTGGACGGCGGGCGCTTCGATAGGCGTTTCGGTAGGCTCCTCCGAAGGTTCTTCCGAAGGTTCTTCCGAAGGTTCTTCGCTGGGTGCTTCGGTGGGTGCTTCGGTCGGCTCCTCTGTAGGTTCTTCGGAGGGCTCTTCCGGAGGCTGCGCCGTGGTTTCAGGCTCCGGCACGGGTTCCGTTACGGGCGTCGTGCCCGATTCGGGTGCGGCGGGTGCCTCGCCCTCGGCAAAGCCCTGCGCGACGGGAAGCAGGCAGAGCGCACAGGCCAGAAGCAGGGCAAGCAAGCGTCTGATTTTCATAAAAACCCTCCTATTATGTGGTGTGGCCAAATATAGATGAAGTATACCATTAAGAGGTAACGAAGTAAAGAGTTCCCACTTGATGGGGCCGCCATTCCCATCTTGTAAAGGGTCTTGTAAAAGGTCTTGTAAAGGGCTGCGAAACCGCGCCTCATTTCACCCTTTCACATTGCGCATCAATCTGCTATAATACTGTTGCAGAATGTTCCTTCATATATGAAGGGCAAAAGGAGGGCAAGCCCCATGAAAAAGTTGATTTCCCTGGTGCTGGCGCTGGCCATGTTGAGCATGGTTTCCATCGCGCTGGCGGAAACCTACGACTTGGCGCTGGTGACCGACCTGGGCACCATCGACGACAAGTCCTTCAACCAAGGCGCTTGGGAAGGTCTGGTGAAGTACGCCGATGAAAAGAGCATCACCCACAAGTACTATCAGCCCCAGGCCCAGGGCACCGACGCCTACCTCGATAGCATCGCCCTGGCCGTCGAAGGCGGCGCGAAGGTCATCGTGACCCCGGGCTTCCTGTTTGAAGAGCCGATCTTCATCGCACAGGATATGTACCCGGATGTGCACTTCATCCTGCTGGATGGCACGCCGCACAGCGGAGATTACTCCGAGTTCCGCACCGAAAAGAACGTATCCAGCATCGTGTATGCCGAAGAGCAGTCCGGCTTCCTGGCCGGCTATGCGGTGGTGAAGGAAGGCTACACCAAGCTGGGCTTCATGGGCGGCATGGCGGTTCCGGCGGTGGTTCGTTTCGGCCTGGGCTTCGTGCAGGGCGCCGAATACGCCGCCAAGGAAATGGGCCTGACCGAAGTGACCGTGAACTACAACTACACCGGCAAGTTCGAAGCCACCCCCGAGGCCCAAGCGCTGGCCGCCGCCTGGTACAACGACGGCGCCGAAGTGATCTTCGCCTGCGGTGGCGCGGTGGGCAACTCGGTTATGGCTGCCGCCGCCGCTTCCGAAAACAAGTGGGTCGTGGGCGTGGATAAGGATCAGAGCCCCGAATCCCCCACCGTCATCACCTCGGCCATGAAGCAGCTGCAGCGTTCGGTGTACGAGACCATCGCCGCCTACTACGATGGCACCTTCCCCGGCGGACAGCAAGTGGTGATGGCCGCGGATCGCGATGGCGTGGGCCTGCCCATGGATACCTCCTGCTTCACCAAGTTTGCCCAGGCCGATTACGACGCCATCTACGCCAAGCTGGTTTCCGGCGAAGTGAAGCTCCTCAACGACAAGGATGGCTGCGATCAGACCAAGTTCTTCCCCACCTTCCCCACCGAGATCACCAAGGTGACCGCGGTCGAGTAATCCCCCTATAGGATGCGCACACGGGCAGGCGGGAAACCTGCCCGTTTCCTATACATATCGTAATCGGTTCCCATGCAGTATATTTCCAGTCCGGCAAAGGGGTGGCGAATTTGGATCACGTTTCGGACCACGAACAGGTTCACGCAGCGGAGCACGCAACGGATTACGTTATCGAGATGCTGCACATCACCAAGGATTTCCCCGGCATTCGCGCCAATGACGACGTGACCCTGCAGCTGCGGCGCGGGGAGATTCACGCGCTGCTGGGCGAAAACGGTGCGGGCAAATCCACGCTCATGAGCGTGCTCTTCGGCCTCTACTCCGCCGAAAAGGGCACCATTCGCAAGGATGGACGGGAGGTGCGCATCCACAACCCCAACGATGCCAACGCGCTGGGCATCGGCATGGTGCATCAGCACTTTAAGCTGGTGCACAACTTCACCGTGCTGGAAAACATCGTGCTGGGCGTGGAGACCACCGCGCGCGGCGTGCTGCGCATGGACGAGGCCCGCGCCAAGGTGCGGGCACTTTCGCAGCAGTATGGGCTGATGGTCGAGCCCGATGCGCGCATCGAGGAGATCACCGTGGGCATGCAGCAGCGCGTGGAAATCCTGAAAATGCTGTACCGCGAAAACGAGGTGCTAATATTCGATGAGCCCACGGCGGTGCTCACCCCCCAGGAGATCGCTGAGCTGATGAAGATCATGCGAAACCTGGTGGCCGAGGGGAAATCGATACTGTTCATCACCCACAAGCTCAACGAGATCAAGCAGGTGGCCGATCGGTGCACCGTGCTGCGCAAGGGCCGTTGCATTGGCACCGTGGAGGTGGCGGATACCTCCAAGGAAAAGATGAGCGAAATGATGGTGGGCCGCGAGGTGGATTTCGAGCTGCACAAGGTGCCGGTGAAGCCGGGCGGCAAGGCCGCGCTGGTGGTGCAAAACCTGGTGGTGCGCGGCAAGAACCACGGAAAACCGCTGGTCAACAACGTTTCGTTCACCGTGCGCCAGGGCGAAATCCTGTGCATCGCGGGCATAGATGGCAACGGCCAGAGCGAGCTGGTGTATGCGCTCACCGGCCTGCTCACCCCCGATGGTGGGCGCGTGTTCCTGGGCGATCACGAGATCACCCGCGAAACCATCCGCGAGCGCAACGACGCCGGGCTTTCGCACATCCCCGAGGATCGGCACAGGCACGGGCTGGTGCTCGATTACTCGCTGGCCGAGAACCTGATCCTCAAGAGCTACCACAAGCGCGCCTTCCCCAACAAGCCGGGCTTCCAGAAGGATGGCTTTCTGCGGTTCGACCGCATGTACCAGTATGCGGACAAGCTCATTTCCGATTTTGATATCCGCAGCGGCCAGGGCGCGCATACCCTGGCGCGCAGCATGTCGGGGGGCAATCAGCAAAAGGCCATCGTGGCGCGCGAGATCAGCGAGGACCCCGAGGTGCTCATCGCCGTGCAGCCCACCCGCGGCCTGGACGTGGGCGCGATCGAATACATCCACAAGCGGCTCATCGCCGCGCGGGATGAGGGCAAGGCCATTTTGCTCGTATCGCTGGAGCTGGACGAGGTGCTCAATGTATCCGATCGCATCCTGGTGATCTACGAAGGCGAGATCGTCGCCGACGTGGACGCCCAGGGCACCACCGCGCAGGAGCTGGGCCTGTACATGGCCGGTTCCAGAAAGGGGGCAGTCGTATGAGCAATAGGCGGCTGTTCACGGGCGGGGGGATCGCCAGCATCGCCTCCTCGCTGATCGCCATCGTGGTTGGGCTGGCGTTCGGCTTCCTCATATTGCTGATATCGAATCCCTCGCAGGCGGTCGCGGGGCTGGGCATCATCGCGGCGGGCGGCTTCACCGGCGGCATGAAGGGCATCGGCCAGGTGCTCTACTACGCCACGCCCCTCATCATGACCGGGCTTTCTGTCGGCTTCGCGTTCAAAACCGGGCTGTTCAACATCGGCGCGGCGGGCCAGCTGATCGTGGGCGGCTTCGCGGCGATATACGTGGGCACCAACGCCACGTTCATTCCGCCCGGGCTGCTGTGGGTGGCCGCGCTGATGGCGGGCATGATGGCGGGCGCGATCTGGGGCGCGATCCCTGGCCTGTTTAAATCGCTGCTGAACGTGCACGAGGTCATCGCCTGCATCATGTGCAATTACATCGGCATGTACGGCGTCAACTACCTTATTAAGAACACCAACACCTACGACGCGCTCAAGAACCAAAGCGTCAACGTGGCCCAGGCCGCCATTCCCAAGTGGGGGATGGATCAGGTTTTCTACAACCTCAAGGGAAAGTTCGTGGATGCCTCCAGCGTCAATGGCGGCATATTCATTGCGGTGCTCATGGCGGTGGTGGTCTATATCGTGCTCAACCGCACCACCTTCGGCTACGAGCTCAAGGCCTGCGGCCTCAACCGCGAGGCCAGCCGGTACGCAGGCATCAACGAAAAGCGCAGCATTCTCTACTCCATGATCATTGCAGGCGCACTGGCGGGCGCGGCGGGCGGGCTGATGTATCTGGCCCCGTCCAGCGGCCTGCACATCACCGTGATCGAGACGCTTTCGGCCCAGGGATTCAACGGCAGTCCGGTGGCGCTGCTCGGGCTCTCGCACCCCATCGGCATCGTGTTCTCCGGGTTGTTCGTGGCCTACATCACCCAGGGTGGCTACTACCTGCAAAAGATGGAGTTCATGCCCGAGATCATCGACATCATCATCGCGGCCATCATCTACTTCAGCGCGTTCGCGCTACTGGTAAAGAATCTGATCGCTTCGGCGGCCAGCAAGCGCCGCATTCGCCAGGAGCAGAGCCAGGAGCAAGAGCAGGAGCGGAACGAGGAGCCGAGCGCGAGCCCCGCATCAGGCGCGGAGCCTGCGAAAAGACCCGAGCGGCGCTCCGAACGGCGTCTCAAGCAAAGGCTGGAACAGGAGCTCGAACCGAAGCCAGAGCCTGAGCAAGAACCGAATCAAGAACCCGAATCGAAGCCAGAGCCCGAGCCCGAGCCCGAGCCTGAGCAAGCACCCGAACCAACCGCCGTGCCGGGTTCGAGCGCCGACCAGGCGGACGCAAAGGAGGGAGAAGCATGAGCGAGCTTTGGAGCACCATCGTATTCCTGGTGCAGCAGATGTGGTTCTTCTCCATCCCGCTGCTGATCGTGGCGCTGGGCGGCATGTTTGCCGAGCGCAGCGGCGTGGTCAACATCGCGCTGGAGGGTATCATGGTCGTGGGCGCGTTCTGCTCCGTGCTCTTCATGAGTCTGGCGCAGGGCGCGATGAGCGGGCAGGGTCTGCTGCTGCTCGCGATTGTGATCGCGGTGGTGAGCGGCATGGCATTCTCGCTGCTGCACGCCTACGCGGCCATCAACCTACGCAGCAACCAGACCATCAGCGGCACCGCGCTGAACATGTTCGCGCCCGCCTTCGCCATCTATGTGGCCCGCATGGTGCAACCCAACCACGTGCAGCAGGTGGAATTCGTCAACACCTTCCGCATCAACAAGGTGCCGCTGCTGGGCGATATCCCGGTGCTGGGCCCGTTGCTCTTTCAAAAAACATATATCACTACCTTCCTCGGCCTGGCCATACTGGCCGTGGGCACGTTCGTGCTCTACCGCACTCGCTTCGGGCTGCGCCTGCGCGCCTGTGGCGAGCATCCGCAGGCTGCGGACTCGGTGGGCATCAACGTCTATCGCATCCGCTATGCGGGCGTGATCATCTCGGGCGCGCTGGCCGGGCTGGGCGGGCTGGTGTTCGTGGTGCCCACCTCCACGCAGTTCAATGCCACCGTGTCGGGCTATGGCTTTCTGGCGCTGGCGGTGCTCATATTCGGCCAATGGAAGCCGGTGCGCATCCTGTTCGCCGCGCTGTTCTTCGGCCTCATGAAAACCATCGCCTCGGCCTACTCCGGCGTGCCGGTGCTCAAGGATTTGGCCATTCCCAGCGATATCTACAAAATGGTGCCCTACATCGCCACCCTGATCGTGCTGGCCTTTACCAGCAAGCGCTCGCAAGCGCCGCGCGCCAGCGGCGTGCCCTACGACCGGGGCGGCAGGTAGCCGATCGGCGTGCGATGCCCGAGCACACGCAAAGCCCGGAAGGTTTTCAAAGCAAAAAAGACCCCCCAAAAGGAGGTTTCCCTATGCCTCGGTACGAACAAACCCTAGCCCAAAACGGCGTACACATTCCCGATATTCTCCTCCCCGCCCCGGATGTAGACCTAGCCACATGGGCGGTGGTGGCTTGCGATCAGTTCACGGCGGAGCCCAATTATTGGCAGCAAGTGGAGGAGCTGGTGGGCGATGCGCCCTCGACCTTCCGCATCACCTTCCCCGAAGTTTACTTGAGCCAGGGCATGGGCCGCGTGCAGGGTATACAGGCCGCCATGCGCGATTACCAGGCACGCGGCGTGCTGCGGCATGCGACGCATGGCTTCGTGCTGGTGGAACGGCAAACCTCCACCGGCAATCGCTTGGGGCTGGTGCTGGCCGTCGATCTGGAGGCCTACGATTTCGCGCCGGGTGCGCGCAGCCTGATCCGCCCCACCGAGGGCACGATCGAGGAGCGCATTCCTCCGCGCGTGAAGGTTCGCGAGGGTGCGCCGCTGGAGAGCCCCCACGTAATGCTGCTGGTGGACGACCCTGCCCGCACGCTCATCGAACCCCTGTACGCCGTGCGCGAGGCGCTGCGCCCGCTTTACGACGTGGAGCTGATGAAGAACGGCGGGCATCTGCGCGGCTGGGCGGTGGAAGAGGGGCCGCAGCTGGAGCAGGTGGCCCAGGCGCTGGCCGGGCTGGGGGAGCGCGCCGAGGGGCTGTTGTTTGCCGTGGGCGATGGCAATCACTCGCTGGCCACGGCGCGGCAATGTTGGCTCAACCTGCGCGATACGCTCACCGAAGCGCAGCGCGCCGAGCATCCGGCACGGTTTGCGCTGGCCGAGGTGGTCAATCTGCACGACGATGCGCTGGTGTTCGAGCCCATCCACCGCATGCTGTTCCCCTTTTCGCCGGAGGAGATGCGCGCCGCCTGGGTGCGGCACTCCTACGGGCGCAACCTGGGCATTGAGTTTGCACCCCCCGCGCCGGGGCAGCAAGGAGGCCAGGTGCTCTGGTTCGAGGGCGTCACGCCCTGGCGGTTTACCCCCCGGGAGGGGGAGCTGGCCGTGGGCGTGCTGCAGGATTTTTTGGACGATCTTTTGATCCAGTATCCGCAAGTGGAGATCGATTATATCCACGGAGAGGCCAGCCTGCGCTCGCTCTGCCGAGGGTATGACACGATGGGCCTGCTGCTGCCCTCCATGAACAAGGCCGATCTCTTCCCTGCAGTGCGTGCGCGAGGCGCGCTGCCCCGAAAGACGTTCTCCATGGGCGAGGCGAACGAGAAGCGGTACTACATGGAGTGCCGGGGGATAGGATAATATCCATCACAAAGCAATTACAATGCAAATACAAAGCAAAGAGCGTGCGCCGACTGCTGCGGTGCACGCTTTCGCTATGTATTAGCCTATTATACCAATTCCAATTATTTCCCCACGCAGAACCCGGCGAACACGGCATCGATCACGTCCTCGGAGAGCGATTCCCCGGTGATGCTGCCCAGCGCGTCCAGCGCCCTGTGCAGATCGATGGCGGCCACGTCGGTGGACAGGCCCGCATCGAGCGTGGCCACGGCTTCCTCCAGCGCCTCGGCGGCGCGCAGGGCGGCGGCGATGTGCCGCGCCTGGGTGAGCGCAGCTTCTTGCGCGGCGGGCAGAGCGGCCTGCTCGCGCAGCGCAGAAAGCAGCGCGGGCAGGCCTTCCCCGGTGCGCGCGGTCACCTCCACCAGCACCGCGCCTGGTGCCAGCGTGGCGATGTCGGCGGCACGCAGGGCGGCAGGGCGATCGCCCTTGTTGAGCGCAACGATACAGGGCTGCGAGCAAGGCTGCAGGCGGGATTGCGCCAGCAGCGCGGTATCCTCGGGCTCGAGCGGCGCCGAGGCGTCCAGCACGATCAGCCGCAGGTCGGCACGCTCCAGCGCGGCCTGTGCGCGGGAAACGCCCTGCGCCTCAATCGCATCGGCGCTCTCGCGCAGCCCCGCCGTGTCGGTGAGCTGCACCACGAATCCATCCAGCACCATGCGCTCGGTGAGCGTATCGCGGGTGGTGCCGGGCAGGTCGGCGACGATGGCGCGCTCCTCGCCCAGCAGCGCGTTGAGCAGCGTGGATTTGCCCACGTTGGGGCGGCCCGCGATCACCACATCCAGCCCGTCGCGCAGCAGCTTTCCCGCGCGGGGGTTGCAAGCACCGCGCAGCTTCGCGGCCAGCGCGGCCGCGCCCTCGCGCAGACCCTGCGTGGCCTCGTATTCATCGATCTCCTCCGGGAAATCCAGCGCCGCTTCCACCCCGGCCAGCAGCCGCGTGGCTTCGGTGCGCGCCTCAAAAGCGACGCGCGACGCGCCCCCGCGCATCTGCCGCAGTGCATCCAGCGCGGCCCGCTCGCCCTGCGCGCCTATGAGCGCCATCACGGCCTCGGCCTGCGCCAGATCGACGCGCCCGTTCTCGAACGCGCGGCGGGTGAATTCCCCCGGCTCTGCGGCGCGCGCCCCGGCTTGCACGGCCAGCCGCAGGATTTCGCGTACCGTCCAGACTCCGCCGTGGCAGTGGATTTCGGCCACGTCCTCGCGCGTGTAGCTGCGCGGGGCGCGCATGAGCACCGCCATGGCCTCGTCGATGGGGGCGGGCTCTTCTCCCGGCGCGGCAACCCAGCCCAGCGTCAGCCGGTGGCTGGGCCAATCGGCGATCGGTTCGCCGCTGCGCGCACGGAACACGCGCGCCAGCACCGCCGCCGCCTGCGATCCGCTGATGCGCACAATGGCCACGCCCCCCTGCCCGGGAGGTGTGGCCAGGGCCACGATGGTATCGGTGGTATCGGTGAGATCGTTATCCTTACGTTCCGTTTGCATTGCGTGATCAGCCCTACTTTTCGCAATTCTCCGCATGCGGAGAGTATATCATACTTCCTCCATCAAAAACTCCGGGGTTACACCAAACAGTTCACACAGCACCTTCAGCTCGATGTCCGTTAAGTTGCCCGCCCCGGCGCGGCCAGCAGCAGCTCGCCCTTGCATTCCAGCTTGATACGCCCCGACGAAGCGGGGATGAACACGCTGTCGCCGCGCTTGAGCTCCAGCGCGCCGCCTGGGTAAGCCAGCCAGCCCTCGCAGAGCGAGGTGAGCAGGCGGAAACGCTCGGGCATCTCCTCCAGCGGCATATTGCCCGATACCTCCAGGCGATCCAGCGTAAACATGCGGTCGTCGATCAGCCGGGTGGCGAAGCCCCCGGTTTTTTTGATGCGCTCCCCTTGGCAGGGCTGCAGGTGCAGCGAAACGTCGGTCACGTCCAGCGCCTTTTGCAGGTGCAGCTCCCGCGCCCTGCCCTGCGCGTCGCGCCGATCCCAATCCCAGAAACGATAGGTCACGTCGCTCGATTGCTGAATTTCGTAGAGCAATATTCCCTCGCCGATGGCGTGCACCATGCCGGCGGGGATGTACAGCGTATCCCCCGGCGACACCGTGAGCCAGCGCAGGCAGTCCTCCACCGCGCGGCCCGCTTGCGCCGCCTGAGCCAGGTGCTCGCGGGAGATTCCCGGCTCAATGCCGTACACCAGCTTCGCGCCCGGAGCACAGTCGAGGATCACCCAGGCCTCGGTCTTGCCCAGCTTGCCGTTCTCGTGCGCTCCAGCGTACTCATCGTTCGGATGCACCTGCACCGAGAGCCGCTCCCGAGCATGGATCAGCTTGAGCAGCAGCGGGAACACCTCGCCCACCTCGGTGCCGCGAAACGCAGGGCCGCCTTCGCGTAGCAGCTCATCCAGCCCGCACCCCTGGGCATCGCGGCTGCAAAGGCCGGGCAGCGCGGAGATTTCGAGGCTCTCACCGGTGGTGTCGTCGGGAATCGGCTTGCCAAACACGTCGCGCAGCGTCGTGCCGCCCCAGGGCGTATCGGAACCGTGGCGGAAGGCCGGGATCATTTTAAAGGGATTCAAGGGAGTCATGTGCTCATCCTTTCTGCTTTGCAGGAGAGACCCTGCCGCCGCTGCCTCCTCCCCTTGAGGGGGGATAGGAAAAGCGGGGGAAGGCTGCGTTTTTGCCGCAAGCGCTACTGGAGTGGCGGCCAGCCCTCGGCCTGCAGCGCGCTTACGTCGATCAGCGCGGCGCGATACGACGCAGCCTCGCCATCGTCGATGGCGCGCAGGGCCGCCAGCCGATCACCCTGCACGCAGAGCGTGGGTAGGTAATCGGAGTGCTCGGTCAGGTGCAGCACCTGCCCCAGCGCGATGCAGTAGAAGCATAGCACGCCCGCCTCATTCACGTAGTACGCACCCTCGGGCAGCAGCAGCAGCGAGGCTACCTGGGTATCCACGCAGACCTTTTTCCCCGGCGCGGAGAGCTCCATCAACCAGAGCTGGCTGCCCAGGTTGGCGTCAGCCTCCGCACCGGGCTCTGTATTAGTCTCCGCCATATCGTCCAAGCCGGATTGCCGCCAGGCGATGTACTGCCCGTTGCTCTGCACATCCAGCGGCATCTCCGCCAGCGGGAGCAGGATTTCCGCGTCGCCCCGCAGCTGCTGGCGGCGCAATTGCCACGAATTGTTGAAGTAGGAGGCCAAGGTCAGCACGTCTTCGAATACGTGCGGCGGCCGCCCATCCCGCACGGCGATCGCCGAGGTGTGCAGAGTGGGTGCTTTTTCGCCCGGTGCATGGGAATGCAGCCGATATTGCAGCCGCTGATAGGGCGGCTTAGCGGGCGGCTTCGCATTGGATTCGTACCAGTATACGCGCGTCCCTGCGCTGAAAAGCGCGGGCACCAGCGTGCCGCCGCTGTAGGGATCCTCGCGCACGCTCACCGCGCGCTGCTTTTTCACATCCCAGGCGCAGATGCGCCAGCCCGAAGGGTCGCCCTCCCGCGCCTCTACCCAGTAGAGCTGTTCATCGGCGTACACCAGGGTGAGTATGCGCATGCCCTGCTGCGCTTCGTAGAGCAGCGTTCCGGTGTCGGTGGTCGTGTCGATGCACCAGAGCGCGTCGGTGAAAGCGCCCTGTCCTGCGTCGATCCGGCCCGAAACCGCGAGCGTATCGCCCGAGAGCGCGGCCTGATGGAGCGAGGCGGCGCGTTCCCCGGCGGAGAAGAGCCGCACGGGCAGGTCGGCCTGAGGCGCGGCCTGGGTAGCCGCAGCGCCCAGGGGGAGCAGGCATAGCGCCATGCACAGCGCGGCGAGCCGACGCGTGATGGGGGTAATGCGCATCCGCTGACGGTTCATAGATTGATTCCCTTCTCTTCTCGTCTTTTTTGTTCCGCTTTACATATTCCCTAACCAGGAGCGTTCTTCCTGCCCGATGCGCCGGAAGGAATCCCACCACCGCTCACGCGGTTTCCGGGGACCACCGAGGCGGCGCGGAAGCTTCCGAAGCATACACCGAGGGCCGCGCCCAAGCGGGTGCGGCCCTCGTGTATCTCAAAGGCAGACTGTCCCAAAATGTCCGGATGCCGGGGGCTGCAAGCGTTAGGGCGGGGGGTGCAATCCCGCGGTAGGCACAGCGAGGGCAACGCGGAGAACGTCTCGGGGCGGTCTGCGGCTGCACCCGAAGGGGATGCGGCCTTTGCGATCCGCATGGTTACATGGAGTAATGAAATGTTTCAAAACACAGTAACACATGCATCTATATTATAGCACAGGAAGGGTGACAAAATCCATATCTTAAAAGCTTATATCGCGTTTGATGAGGGTTACATGAAATGTTACATAGGCGACTCTTCCCCTCACTCCAAGCAACGCAGCCGCACAAAAAAACCGCCGAGCAAAGCAAGGCGGCCCAATACAATCCCAAATCCTCCCCCAGAAGTCAAAGTTTTTGCCCCGCTTTTTTTAAAAAGCGGGCCACCGGAGGCCGTCCCCCGTCCCGCCCCCGTCACCTCTCCAGTATCGTTTGCAGGGCGGCGAGCAGGTTTTCCAGCTCTTCTATGGAGCTGTAGTTGAGCACGATGCGGCCCTTCTTGGGCGTGCCGGAGATGGTGGCCTTCATGCCCAGGGCGCGGCGCAGCGTGTCCTCCAGGTCGGAAAGCTCCACGGGCTGCTCGCGCGTGCTGGGAGCCTTGCGCAGGGGGCGCTGGGTGGCGACCTCCATTTGGCGCACCGACCAGCCTTGGCGCACGGCGGTTTCGGCCAGCGCCTTTTGGCGGGCCGGGTCGTCCATGCCGGCCAGGGTGCGTGCGTGCCCAGCGGTGAGCGCGCCCTCCCGGACGAGCCCCTGCACCGGCTCGGGCAGGGTGAGCAGGCGCAGCAGGTTGGCCACGGCGGGGCGGCTGCGGCCGATGCGTGTGGAGACCGATTCCTGCGTGAACCCGCATTCGTCCATGAGCTGACGCACGGCGGCGGCTTCCTCCAGCGGGTTGAGGTTTTCGCGCTGAATGTTTTCGACGAGCGCAACCTCCATCTGCTTCACGCGATCGTAATCGCGCACGATGGCGGGGATGGTTTCCAGCCCGGCCAAGCGCGAGGCACGCCAACGGCGCTCCCCGGCCACGATGGTGTAGCGGTTTCCGTCGGGGTAGACGATGATGGGCTGGATCACGCCCGATTGCTGGATGGATTCGCTAAGCTGGCGCAGCGCCTCTTCGTCGAAGCGCTTGCGCGGCTGCTCGCGGTTGGGGTCCACGCTGCCCAGCGGCAGCTCCACCACCGCGTTTTCCACTGCGGGCGCAGCGTTTTCATCCAATAAAGCGTTGTCTTGGAACAGCACGCCCAGGCCCCTGCCCAGGCTGTTTTTTTTCATCATAGCGTTCGCTTCTCCTGCCTCGGTCTAGTAGGATGGGGGAGTGATAGGGGCATTACTTGTTGCGTTTGAGCAGCTCGCGGGCCAGCTCCGCGTAGGCCTCCGCTCCGATGCTGCGCGCGTCGTAGAGGTGGATGGGCAGGCCGTAGCTGGGCGCTTCGCCCAGGCGCACGTTGCGCGGAATGATGCTGCTAAACACCTTGCCCTTGAAGTGCTTCTTCACCTCGTCCACCACCTGGAGGCCCAGATTGGTGCGCGCATCCAGCATGGTGAGCACCACGCCCTCGATCTCCAGCGCTGGGTTGAGCTGTTGCTTGACCAATTGGATGGTGTTCATGAGCGCGGTCACGCCTTCGAGCGCGTAGTATTCGCATTGAATGGGCACCAGCACGCTATCGGCGGCGCTGAGCGCATTGAGGGTGAGCAAGCCCAGCGAGGGCGGGCAATCGATAAAAAGAAAATCGTAATGGTCGCGCACCGAGGCCAGCGCCTGCTTGAGCTTGTGCTCGCGGTTGTCCATATCCACCAGCTCGAGCTCCGCGCCCGCCAGGCGAATCTCGGCGGGCAGCAGCGTGAGACCTTTCACCGGGGTGCGAACCAGCGCCTTCTCCGCATCGCGATCGTCGATGAGCACCTCGTACACCGTGACCGCGTTCTTGCTTACCTCGGCGCCAAAGCCGCTGGTGGCGTTGCCCTGCGGATCGATATCCACGACCAGCACGCGCTTCCCGGCGGCGGCCACGCAAGCGCTCAGATTGACAGTGGTCGTGGTTTTGCCCACGCCCCCCTTTTGGTTGGTAACGGCGATGATTTTACCCATGCTTTGCTTCTTCCTCCGAGCCTAACGTTAAGGGAGCAAAAGCCGCTGCAAAACACAACAGCTCGTATCTGCGAAAGAGCCTTCTCCATTATACGGTATATTCGCCCGAAAAGAAAGGGCTTGTTCGAATTGGGCGCGTGCCCTGCTCGCAGGTTTCTGGAAGCGCGCCCCTGCGCTATGCCCGCTCTTCCGTGGCCATCAGCCAATCTTCGTATGTTTCCTTGGCAAAATTTTCGATGAGGATGCGCTCGAAAATGGCGCGGTTCATGGGCTCCACCAGGTTCGGGTAATCGGTGAATATGCGCTTAATGGCGGGCAGGGAAAGGTGCCGCAGCGCATAATCGTTGAACAGGGTGAACGTCCGCTCGCAGCGCGGGAAGCGCTCAAACAGCGGATCGAGCAGCAGCTCGGCCATCTGCGAAAGCGAATCGGTATAAATCTTGTGCTGGTGGCCCTGCTCATCCTTGACCACCATCTTGCCATTGGTGAAGCCGTACACGCTGTTGAAGAGCGAGCTTTCGATCTGCCGGAAGAGCTCCTCCAGCGAATCGCCCGAATGCCAGCTGTATTGACCCAGCAGCTCGGCGATCTCGGAGGAGAGCTCGGAATGCTTGAGCAGCAGCGGAAGGCCCACCAGCGGCTCTAGCAAAAAGAAAACGTCGTCTTGGGTGATGGGGGGCAGGTTCACTTCGCGGCGTTTGCTTCTGTATTGGGGCATACGGGATTCCTCCGTCCTTTGCTTTGGTGGGCGAGGGGATGAAACCGGCGTGAAAATGCGGGCGACTCCATCGGAATGCAGGGGAAACCCAACAGAATGCGGTCGACCCCATCATGTGGTAGGGCGCGTGCACAGGTTGTCCACATTTTGCACAGAATGCCAAAGGTATCATTTCTACGCGAAGGCCCTCAGTTCCTAGCATGCCCTCCAAGTTTTGATAATTTTCAGACCGTTTCCCACCGCCCTTCCGCAGCTTGCCCACAGGTTGTCCACCCAAACCACAGGTTTTCCGCAGCCTTTTCCCCAAGCGGTGTCGGGGTGATTCCGCTTGTTCGTAACCATGCAGAGATGGGCTGCGAAGGTTTCCAAAGGGCGATCGCAAAGCCCTTTGGTCGTGCCCGAAGGCACGAAACACTTCCTTTTGGCAGGTATTTCGCCCTCACGGGCGACCCAAGGGCTTATCGGGCCCCTCAATTCGCGATTGTCGCAGCCCTTGGCTGCTCTGTCGCTCATTGGCCTGCCGTTTCGGCTTTCGCCCACTGGGCGGCCTCAACTCGGGCCCCTTGGGGAACCTTCTCGCCCCTCAAGCGTTTTCTGTGAAAAAAAGGATATGTGAAAAAAAGGGTAAATGATTTCGCAAAACGATTTCGTCCTCATGCGGCGCGTTTCGACTGGAAAGCCTGACCAAACTGGGGTATAATAAGCTTTAGCGGCCCAGCAGAGAGCAAGGGAACACACGGGGCCGCGGGAAGCGGGGGACGCGCATGATATCCACTACCTTGGCGCAGGAAGTGTTGGCCGCGGCCATGGCGCGCGGAGGGCACTTTGCCGACCTGTTCCTGGAGGACACCACCCACCACACCATGATGCTGCGCGGCGGAAAAGTGGAAACCGCCAACACCTCGCGGCTGCACGGTGCCGGGGTGCGCGTGTTTTCCGGGGAGCAATTCTACTACGTGTACACCAACGATACGAGCCGCGAGGGCCTGCTGCGCTGCGCACAGCGTGCCGCCGATGCGGTAGGCCTGGGCGGCGCGGCGGGCAAAGCGCTGCCCATGACGCGTGCCGAGCACCGCGACATTCACCCCATCAAGGCTTGGCCGGGGGATGTGCAGGGCGCAAAGGTGGCGGCCAAGCTGCGCGAAGCGGCGGCGGCGGCGCGCGCGGTCTCGCCCGAGATCACGCAGGCCACGGCCAGCTACATCGCGTGGGATCAGAACGTGGCGATATTCAACAGCGATGGGCTGTTCGCCGAGGATCGGCGCGTGTACACCCGCATGGCGTGCGTGGCCGTGGCGTCCAACGGCGCCGAGAACCAAACGGGGCACACCGCGCCCGGCGCGCGCACCGGCTTCGAGCTGTTTGACACGCGCGTGGACCCGAAGGCCTGCGGCGAGTACGCGGGCAAACAGGCCATCACCATGCTGCATGCCCCCGAATGTCCCGCAGGCACCATGCCGGTGGTGATCGACAACGGCTTCGGCGGCGTGATCTTCCACGAAGCGTGCGGGCATTCGCTGGAGGCTTCGTCGGTATCGAAAGGCATGTCGGAATTCTGCGGCAAGCTGGGCCAGCAGATAGCGGCGCCCTGCGTCACCGCCATCGACGATGGCACCATGCCCAACGAGTGGGGCTCCATTGTGATCGACGACGACGGCGTGCCCTCCACCAACCTGGTGCTCATCGAGAACGGCGTGCTGAAAAACTACATGTGCGATCGGTTCTACGGCGAGCGCATGGGCGCAAAATCCACGGGAAGCGGCCGCCGCCAATCGTACGCCTTTGCGCCCTGCTCGCGTATGCGCAATACCTTCATCGCCGCCGGTACAGACGACGATGACGAGATGATCTCCACCATGGGCGATGGCCTCTACGCCAAGGACATGGGCGGCGGATCGGTCAACCCCACCACCGGCGAATTCAACTTCGCCGTGGCCGAGGGTTACCTGGTCAAGGGGGGCAAGATCGTGCATCCGGTGCGCGGCGCATCGCTCATCGGCCGCGGCGGCGAGGTGCTCATGCGCATCGACCGCGTGGGACGCGATATGCGCATGGCGCAGGGCATGTGCGGCTCCATCAGCGGCAGCGTGCCCACCAACGTGGGCCAGCCGCGCATCCGGGTCAGCAGCATCACCGTGGGCGGAAAGTGAGGCGAGAGCAATGACATACGAGCAATTTACCGAGCGACTTTTTGCCGAGGCCGCCAAGGCCGGCATCGCGCCCTGCGAGGTCTACTACTCGGAGCGGGATAGCGTGAAGGTATCCACGCTCAAGCAGGCGCTGGAGACCTTCGCGGTGGCCAGCACGGCGGGGCTTTCGTTCCGCGGCATGGTGGGGGGGCGCATGGGCTACGCCTCCACCGAAGCGCTGGATGAGGATGCGGTGGCCATGCTGGTCAAGGCCGTGCGCGAATCGGCCTCCCTGGTGGAGGATGAGGACGTGCAGGAAATCTTCGCGGGCAGCGAGGCCTACGCCGAGGTGCAAACCTACTCGCCCGAGTTGGACGCGCTGCCCGCCGCCGACCACATCGAGGCGGCCATCGCCCTGGAGCGCGATGGCGTTTCGCGGCACCCCGAGGTGCGTGAATCCGATTACAACCAAACAGCCTACATAAAGAGCCGCATCTCGCTGCGCAATTCGTTCGGGCTGGCGCTTTCGCACCAGGATAACGCGCAGTACCAGTTCATCAGCGTGGTGGCGCGGCGCGGCGAGCGCACCTCCAACGGCGGCGCGTTCGGCATTGGCCGCAAGACCGAGCTGGATACCCGGCAGGTGGTCACCGAGGCCGTGGATTACGCGGTGCGCATGCTGGAGGCCGCGCCCATCGCCAGCGGCAAGATGCCCGCCATCATCCGCAAGGAGGCCATGGCCGATATCCTAGGCTGCTTCTCGGGCTCGTTCTCGGCGGAGGCCGCGCAAAAGGGCCTTTCGCTGCTCAAGGGCCGCGAAGGCGAGGCGATCGCCGCCCAATGTGTGACCCTCATCGACGATCCGCTGATGAAGGACGGGCTTTCCAGCTGCCCCTTCGATGCCGAGGGCGTGGCGACCTACCGCAAGGAGATCATCGCCCAGGGCAAGCTGAGCACGCTGCTGCACAACCTCAAGACCGCGCGGGTCGACGGCGTAAAATCCACCGGCAACGCCTCGAAGGCCGGATACAGCGCACCGGTGCGCGTCGCGCCCACCAACTTCTACCTCGCGCCCGGCGAACAATCGCTGGAGGCGATGATGGCCGAGATGGGCGAGGGCCTGCTGATCACCGAGCTGGAAGGGCTGCACTCCGGAGCCAACGAAGTATCGGGCGATTTCTCGCTCTCCGCCAAGGGCTTCACCATTCGGGGCGGTAAGATCGGACAAGCCGTGGAGCAGATCACCGTGGCGGGCAACTTCTATGCGCTGCTCAAGGACGTGGTGGCGGTGGCCAGCGACCTGTACTTCGGCAGCGACGGCACGGGCAGCCCCTCGGTTTGCGTCAGGGAGATCGCGGTGGCGGGGAAGTAAGGTTTGGAGAATACTATTTGGGGCATCGAAAAGGGGCTTCCGCGCTGGCTTTTGCCAGAACGGAAGCCCCTCGCCTTTCGTCAAGCGTCGAAGTGGGTCATATGCTTCTTACGCACAAAGGCGACAGACGCAAACGCATTCGGCAAGATCCATTGCATTGCTATGTCGGCTAGCGTTTCAGGTAAGTCAAGAAGGACATCCACTCAGCGTTTTGCGCGGCCATCTTCGCTTCGTACGCATGTTCGGCGGCTTGGGCCGATATCCTTTGCGCTTCTCTAGCTGCGCTAAGTGTTTGACTCATGATGTTGGCTTCCCGTTCGCTTTTGCGATCCCGCTCATACTCTTGAATCGCGCTGGTGAGATCCTTGGCGCGGCCAACTTGCAAATAATGCGGCAATACACCCGCTACATCCCAATAATACTGCGGTATGCAGCATGCGTGGGGGTCGCGCATTTCCTCCACGAAGGCATAGAGTTGATCTCGCAACGCGGGGTACATGGATTCGGCGTGGATGCGCTCCGCGTTTATCGTAGCCACATCCTCATCGAATGCCCTTTTTATCTCTTCTTTCTTGTGCTTTGGAAACAATTTGGGGCCGAAAAAATATGCCAACGCACCCATTACGTATACCCCTAACGAATAAAAGGTGCCATCACCCACAAGGATGAGCATCAGCACAAGGTATACCGCAACCGTGATGCCCGCCATGGCCATGCCGTGGCCCATGGTGGAGCCAACGTACCATTTCGAAAACTCCTGTTCAGACATGAGATAGGGATACATTTTTACCCGCAATGCATCCAGTTTTCGAATACGGCATAAGCGTTCCTCACATTGAGCGACGGAAGCATGTATAAACTCCAGTTGCGAGCTTTTTGCGTTGCTCCCTATATTACAATCGTTTGTTAAATCATCTTCAAGATGAAAAGATCGACATAGGGAACACCCGTCTGGTGCTCTCTCGACATAGGTTCCGCATCTTTTGCAATACACAGGAAGTACCCCTTTCGCGTGTTAGTTTTTTATGGAGTTCATCATGGATGAAAATTCTAATTGGAGGGCATGGCTTCTCGCTTCAGAAGCCGCGCGTTCGGCCCTGCGCGCTTGCCGGCACAGGTCCTCTGTAGCGGCCAATTGTTGCTGCAGCCGCCCCATCTTTTCCTGATGCCGTGCGTCTTCGCGCGCCACGGCTACAGCTTGGTCGATATCGGCGGCCTGACCGCTTTGCAGGTAAGCTATAATAGGGTCTAGCAGGGGCCAATGCTCCTCCACCGCGACGCAGGCGCTTTTCATCGTCTGATGCAGCTCGTGGTATGCCTCGATACAGCGCTCGTGCAGATTACACAATTGAGGTAAAACGGACCGCAACTTTTCGTTGTGACGGACTTCGAGCTCTGCGACGGTGCGGTGCCGCGCAAGGGCCGCTTTGCGCGTTTTCATAAAGTACCATACGGTGATTAGCGCGATGATGCCGAACATTATTCGAAAGGCAGGCTTCCCATAGGAACGGGAGCCGCCCTCGTAAGCGATCATGACATAGAGGAACGTCGCTAACAAAGCGGGGATCACGCTAATAACCATGCCGCGCAGGATGGTTCGCGGCCCAGTATGTTTGTGGAACTCATTTTTTCCATTTTGCAAATGGCTTGCAAATACGTCTTGATCGGGAGTTTTTGCGGAATCAATCCTCTTCTGCACCTCATCGCGCGTTTTTTCGGCGGATCGCAAATCATCGTAAATCACGGTACACAGCTGCAAGTTTTGAATCACTTCGGCCTTTGTCATTTGCATCGTCTCCTTTGATTATTGTAGAGGCACGCCGTCGAAATCAGTTTTCAGCGAACCCGTGAGGACGCGAAGGATCGCAAATAGTGCGCTAAGCACGCCATAAAGACCTAGCGTAAGCAGGCTTAGAAGCAAAGTGCGCACAAATTTTTGATGATCCCCGAGATATAGGTAATGAAAGCCGAGGCTGCCAAGGAAGAAGGCTATGAGAATCAATGCGATCTTAGATCGCGTCGCGATCGGCATCGCAGGGGGCGTCGAAAAGGCGGGGGGAACGTACACGTCGCTTCTTTCGGCATACGGGGAAGCTTCCATATTCAAGGAGGGGATAGGCGGGCTGACCGAGGTGGCGCATGTCGGCGCATCGCCTTGGGTCTGCCTAAAGTATTGCTCAGCTACACCGGGCCGAAAGCTGGCGCTCGGCACATATTCATTATCATCTACGTACTTCTCATCTGTGCCCCCATCAAGGGCCTCTTCACGGTCATCCTCTTCCAGTCGCTCCACCAGCGCCTGTAGCCTTTTCAATGTTTCGTTCGCTTCTTGCCCACGCAAATCAAGCACCATCTCGTATTCATCGAGTGCGCGCGATAGATCAAAGAAATCGTTCAGCAACGTGGTATGCTCATCTTTTGTCAGCGTGATAAAGATTTCCCGATCGACGCTCTTGAGTTGCGGGATATGGACGCACATCTCGCCTCCGCGATAAATTCCTCTTTCCGTAATGATGGTAGGGATTGTGCGGCCAAAATACAGAATACTGCCCGGCTCACGAATCTCTGCGGAACCGAATTGGAAGGAAAGATGGTTTTCGATGGGGTTATTCACAATGGTCCCCCCTTCTTTTGTGATGGATCAAGGCCAATTTGCATCGTCACGGTGGCTGCCGCTTATGGTGCCGACAGGACAGCCCCTCGCCTTTGCGTGCTATTATCCCAGATCGCGAGAGTGGCTGCTACCGCGTCATCAGCGGCACCACCGGCTCCGGCAGCAGCTTGAGCTTCAGCGGCTTCATCTTCTTATCGTAGTAGAACACCTGGTATTGCTTGATTGCGGCGTGCGGATCGAAGCGCACCTCGAAGGTGATCACGTTGTTGTGCGGCTCAAGCAGGTTGTAGCCGTATTCGACGTCCGATTTCACCTTGGGACGCTTGGCGACCACGCTCCCTTTGGGCGAAAGGATCACCAATTCGCCCTTGGCGTTGCGCGCCATGGCCAAATGGCTATCGTAGCGCCAGATCGAGCTGAACCCCAGCTTGGCTACCACCTTGCCCCTGGGGTTGACCACCGCCGATTTGCCTTCGGCATCCGATACGCGGGCCGTGCGCTCCGGCGAGAAGGTGGGGTCAACCTTGGCCCACTGGGGCTTGGATACCGTCTTGCCCCGTTCATCGATCATCCCGCGCAGCTCGCCCACCTTTACCCAGGCAACGCGCTCCCATTCGCTGAAGCGATATGCCGCATCGTACACCGGCTCGATCACCAGCGCGCCCGTGCGGTCGATGTAGCCCCACTTGTTGCTTACGCTCACCGCCGCGAGACCGATGCGGTATTCGTCCGCATCGTCGAAGGCCTTGTCGAACGCACGCTTGCCGGTGCTATCGATGAAGTACCACTTGCCGCCCTGCTTGACGGCGGCCAGCTCTTCGTTTTGCGCAAAATCGCGCACCTCTTCATATTCGCAGGGGATGGTCGGCAGCCCCTCCGCGTTGACGAAGCCCCACTTGCCCTCGATCTCCACCGCACCCATGCCGCCCCAAATGCCCCGCGCGGTGGTGTAGGCCAGGCCCTCGCCGATCAGCGAACCCTCGCGCCCGCAGTAGCCCCACTTGCCGTCCTTCTTCACGGGCAGTATGCGGCCGCTGTCGGCAAGATCGTCCACATCCTCCCATTGGGCGATGGGCTGCAACCACGTCTCGGAATCGAGCAGCCGATCGCCGCAGGGATCGACCGCCCGCGTTCCGGATAGATCGTATAGATCGATCACGCCTTCCTCCAGCTCCATGGCGGCCATGCCGTACGCCACCCAGCGGATGGCGCGGTAGATCGGCTTTACCAAGCCCTTGCCCTGCACGTCGATGAGGCCATATCCGGCGGTGCCGTCGTTCTCCTCGTCCTTCAGCGGGGCGGGCAGGCCATACATCACCTGGGGGGATTGCAGCTTGTTCGGGTTGTGGTAAATGATGAAGGCCGTCACGTGATGCTCGGTGGCGACGCGGCCAAAGGCGTGCTCGCCCCAGGTGGTCGCCGCGCCTTCCTCCCAGAAGCATGCGCAGGTGCGGTGGATGTATTGCCACTTGCCCTGGGTCACCTGCTCGCCCGCGCTGTTCATGAGGCCATAGGCGAAGGGCACATCGTCCCCCGCGGGCTTGAGATGGTTGAGCTCCACCGGATGCAGGCCCATCTGCGCCAGGATTGCCGCGCTCTGCGCGCTATCCAGAAAGCCGCTTAGCGAGCCGAAAACCTTGCGCGCGCCGTCCAAATCGCGCTGCATCACCAGTATGCGCGCCTCGATGTATTGGGCATATTCGGCGCTCTCCTGAAACTTTTTGAGCTTCTGAAAGGCCGCGAGCGCGTCGAAGAGCTGCCCCTCTTCCAATAGAAGCTGCGCGGCCTCGTACTGCTCCTCCTTGGTGGGCTTGGCTGCGCGCGCCGCCTTGCCGGAGGCGAGGGCTTGCAGGGGCAATAGGGCGCAAAGCAGCAGGCAAAGCACCAGGCAAAGCATCCGGCGGACAGAAAGGGAGTGGGCTCTCATCACGCGAACCTCCTAAAATCCATCTGGAGTACCTCTGGGAAAGCCTCATGGGTAGCGGTTTTGCGTTGCGTTTCCTGTGTAACCATCCTTACCCACATTACACCATTTCCCCCGCTCGCGCAAGAGGACAGCGAACAACTTTTGCCTGTTCGAAAGCAAAAAACATCGGGCCCGCAAAAGCGGAGGCCCGATATTTTATACCAAAGCGTATGGGTTTCCAAAGGGGCATTGTCCCTTTGTCAGGGTCCAGGGACAGCGCCCCTGGCCGCCCTCGCCCCGTCCCTTCCCCGTTAAATCGCTCTCACTCGGATCACGCCTTCGATGGCGGAGATCGTCTTGCAAAGTGCGTCGAGGTGGTCGGTCGCGTTGTCCAGATCGAGCACAGTGTAGGCCATGTTGCCGCGCGAGCGGTTGGTCATATCGGAGATGTTGATGCTCAGCTCGCCCGCCGTGGAGGAGATAGCGGCCAGCATGTTGGGAATATTCTGATGGATTACGGTGACGCGCGGCTTGCCTGCAGGCGCGGCCAGCGCCACATCGGGCAGGTTTACGGAATTGCGGATGGTGCCGCTCTCCAGGTAATCGCGGAGCTGCGCGGCGGCCATCTCGGCGCAATTGTCCTCCGATTCGGGGGTGGAAGCGCCCAGGTGCGGGATGGGTATGACCTTCGGAACGCCCAGCATTTCGTCAGTGGGGAAATCGGTGACGTAGCTGCGCAGGCGATCGGAGGCGAGCGCATCCAGCATGGCGGGGCTATCGATCAGCTCGGCCCGCGCGAAGTTGAGCAGCGCGGCGGTGGGCTTCATTTTGCTCAGCATGTCGGCATTGAACATGCCGCGCGTCTTGTCGTTGAGCGGCAGGTGCAGGGTCACGTAATCGCTGGTGGAGAGCAGCTCCTCCAGCGACATGGCGCGGCGCACCATGCGCGAAAGCTTCCAGGCATGCTCCACCGAGATGGCCGGGTCGAAGCCTATGACCTCCATGCCCAGGGCGGTGGCGGCGTTGGCCACCAGCACGCCGATGGCCCCCAGACCCACGATGCCCAGGCGCTTTCCGCGCAGCTCGGGACCGGTGAAGGCGGCCTTGCCTTTTTCCACAATTTTGGGCACATCCGCACCCTTGCCCTTCTCGCCCTGAATCCAGGCGATGCCGCCCACGATGTCGCGGCTGCACATCAGCATGCCGGCGATCACCAGCTCGCAGACCGCATTGGCGTTTGCGCCCGGCGTGTTGAATACGCAGATGCCCTGCGCGGAGCAGCGGTCGACGGGGATGTTGTTGTACCCGGCCCCGGCGCGCGCGATGCCCAGCAGCGAGGGCGCGAACTGGGTTTCGAGCATGGAGGCGCTGCGCACCAGCACCGCGTCGGGCGCGGCTTCATCCTTGGCGACGCTGTATTCGGTGCCCAGTTGGCTGTATATCACGTCGGAAATTTCGTTGAGCGTTTGAATTTTGAACATTCGTTTTCCACCTTCTCCGTCATAATGGGAAACTCGAAGTGCATGCCCCGAAGGTTCCCAAAGGGCGATCGGAAAGCCCTTTGGTCGCCTGTGAAAGCGAAGTCTCTTTCTTGATAAGGTTGAAGCTAGAACGCCGTAAGCGCACAGAGGCCGCCTCAGGCGTTTTCGAGCTCGAATTTCTTCATGCAATCCACCAGCGCTTGCACGCCCTCGACGGGCATGGCGTTGTAGATGCTGGCGCGCATGCCGCCCACGCTGCGGTGGCCCTTGAGGTTGATGAGCCCGGCCTTGCCCGCCTGCTTCACGAAGGCCTCGTCCTTGGCTTCATCGCCGGTGACGAAGGTGACGTTCATGCGCGAACGGTATTCCTTCTGCGCCGTGCCGCGGAAGAGCTTGCTCTGATCCAGGAAATCGTAGAGGATGTTGGCCTTGGCGATGTTCATTTGCTCCATCGCGGCCACGCCGCCCAGGTCGAGCAGCCACTGGAAACCCAGCTTTGCTACGTAGATGGCGAAGGTGTTGGGCGTGTTGTACATGGAATCGTTGTCGGCCAGCACCTTCCAATCGAGCAGCTTGGGGCAGGCGGGGTTGGCCTTGCCCAGCAAGTCCTTGCGCACGAGGAGCACGCACAGCCCGGCGGGGCCGATGTTCTTTTGCGCGCCCGCGTAGATCGCGCCGAACCTGCGCACGTCGTACACCTCGGAGAGGATGTTGGACGACATATCCGCCACCAGCGGCACGCTGCCGGTTTCGGGCAGGGCGGTGAAGCGGGTGCCGTAGATGGTGTTGTTGGTGGTGATGTGGAAGTAATCGGCCTCCGGATTGAACTTGGCGCTATCCAGCGCGGGCACGTAGGTGTATGTATCCTCCCGCGAGGAGGCTACCACATTCACCTTGCCGTAGCGCGCGGCTTCCTTGGCGGCCAGGTTGGCGAAGTTGCCGCTGTCCACGTAATCGGCGTTGCCCGTGCCGGTGAGCAAGTTGAGGGGCACCGCCGAGAATTGCTGCGTCGCGCCGCCCTGGGGCATCAGCACCGCGTACTCCTCGGGGATATCCATCAGCTTGCGCAGCAGCGCGATGGCCTCTTCATAAATCTCCAAATACATCTTGGAGCGATGGCTCATTTCCATCACGGAGGTGCCGGTACTACCGTAGCAGAGCAGTTCCTTCTGCACTTGTTCGAGTACGGGCAACGCCAACATCGACGGCCCCGGAGAGAAATTGAAAATCCTTTCCATTGTGCGCACCTCCTGTTATTGTTGGGGTGTTGTTGGGGTGTTGTTGGGGTTCGGTGACTTCCTTTTATACTCCGTTCAGGGCTTTAGCATAACAAAGTATTTCCCTATTATGCGCAAACTCCGCGCAAAAAGCAATAGCTTTGACAAAAGTTTAACAAAATCTTATTGATACCCCGACGGAAAAACTGCATTGAGATACGGCCTGTCCCTGCAAATATTGCCAGGACAGGCCGCTTAATGCCCAGGAAAATGCGATTTTTGTCAAAACTCCGTCAAATCGTGTGCAGGGCGCGCCAGCGAGCCAGCCGCGCCGCATCCACGGCGTATTCGGCGGCCAGGAAGGCCTCGATGCTCGGGTAGCGCGCATCGATGGCCTCCAGCGTGCGGTTCAGCATGGCCGGAGTCACGGAGATCAGCTCGGTGCCCAGCTCCAGCGCCGCCTCCGAGGCGCCCTTGGCCGCAAAGTAGGCGATCAGCTTGGCGTTGCTCTCGGCGCGGTAGGGCGCGGAGAGCAGGTAATCCTCCAGCACGGTCTCCCGCAGTACGCCCAGCGCCAGCAGGATCAGCGCGCTGCACACGCCGGTGCGATCCTTGCCCGCGGTGCAGTGCTGCAGCAGGGGCAAGCAGCTCTCCTCGTCCAGCGCATCGAACACTTGGCGGTAGGCCGCATTGGCGAAGGGCAGCTCGGCATAGATGGCGGTGAACATGGCGCGCACCGGGGTGGCATCCTCCCGCGTGCGGATGAGGGACATCCGCTCGGCCAAATCCATCTCCACCAGCTTGGCCGCCAGACCCTCGTGGGTGAAGGCGGGAACGTTGCGGTAGCGGGTGCCCTCGGCCAGGGCATCGGGGTTGGCGTCGGCCTCGGGTGCGGCGCGGAAATCGAACACCTGTGCGATGCGCATACCGGCCAGCGTGGCCTGCTCGGCCTGGGAAAGGCCGTTGACCACCGCGCTGCGGAAGAAGCGGCCCCAGCGTACCGTCTTGCCCCCGGCTGCCGGGTATCCGCCCAGATCGCGGAAGTTTTCCACGCTGGGAATCTCCACGGCGCGGTCGGCAGCCCACACGGGCGCACCGCCCGCCTCCACGGCGAAGTAGGTGCGCAGCCCCGTGAAGGGCACGGTGCATTCGGGGGCCTCCAGCGCGCATACCGGCGCGGGGGCGGGATCGTAGGGGATGGAGCTTGCGCACAGGCGCGCGCCCTCCAGCGGGCCTTGCCAAGCGATGTGGTATGCGCCTTCGCGCAGGGTGACGGTGAGCGGTAAACGGTGCATGTCGTTCTCCTTTGTGGATGCATTCTGAAGGGAGAGAGGTCCCTCGGCTACGTTGTGCCCAGCGAGAGGAGCCTTCGGCTACATCGTGCTTAGCGTGATATCGCCCTGATCGTACGTCATCAGAATCGGCTCGGAGTAGTACGTGTTGCCGAACAGATCGGTGACGATGTAGTAATATTCGTAGTCGCCATCGGCCAGCTGGCTCTCCTCCATCACCGGCTCGCCCTGGATGGTGATGGTCTCGAGCTGATAGGTGGTGGTTTCCTGCGTATCCCAATTGATGGAATCGAACAGGAAGGTGACCTCGTCGCCCTTTACCAGCTTGCGGATGTTGCGGCCGCTCATGCTGGTGCTTTCGGCCAAGCCGTTCCACGCGCCCAGCACCTCGAAGGAGCCATCGACCTCCGGATCGTCGTCGAACCAATAGACGGCGCGCAGGAAGGCGCGCTCGCCGTTGAGTAGCACCGGGATGGTGTAGAGGTTGTAGGTTTCCTCCTCGGCGATGAGCAGGGGCGCGCACCAAACGCCATCGATGGTGGGCCAAACGCCCCGGAAATTATCGTAGAAGAAGCCATTTTTCCAATCGGCGTCCAGGTCATTATCCTGGCCCAGGGCCATGTACTCGTTGTAATCGTAATCCAGGTAGCTAAGCACGAAGTTGACCGATTCCACCGAATCCAGGCCGTCCTTGAAGATCAGGGCGTAGGTACCGTCCTCGGTGATGTAGTTTTCGAAGGAAACGTCGTAATCCTCCTCCTGCAGCATGTCGGCGGTGCCGTAATCGTGCTGCTGATCCTCTGCGATCCAGGAGAAGCCGCCAGTAGAACCGAGGCTGTTCTGAGAATCGACGCTACCCTGCGAACCGCCGCCCTCCACCGTGCCGGTGATGTCCTCGAGGCTGTAATCGCCGTAGCCGCCGGAGGAGGAACCGTCGCCCAGCAGACCGGCGAGGAGGTCCATCCACGAACCGCCGCCCAAAGCGTTCGATCCGTCGTCCGTGGGCGGGGTGAGGGTGCTGCCGCTGTCGCCGTAGCCGCTATTCGAAGAGGAGGAATCCTCTCCCAGCAAGCCGGAAAGGAGATCCATCCACGATCCGCCGGACGAATCCCCGCCCAACGATCCGAAGGGATCGGGCTGCGTGGACTGGCCGGGGGTCACCTCCTGCAGGGGCTGATCGTATCCGCTCGTGCCCGATGATCCGCTGGAATCGCCGAGCAGGTTCATCAGCATGTCCATCCACGAATCCCCGCCCGTGGAACCGGGTGTGCCTGAGGTGTACGAGCTGGCATCGCCCCAGCTATCCACGGCGATATCGCCCTTGTAATCGGCCACGGTCTGCACGTAGTGGCGATAGTTTTGCGAGGTGGCCGCATCGGTGAAATATACGGCCAGATAATTCTTGGAGATATCACCCAGCGGATAGAATACGCTCAGGCCGTTGGCATTGATGCGGCTGCGGCCCTTCACGTTGTACGAAACCGAGGAGAACAGCGCATTGAGCACGTCCATGCCCGTTTTGGAAAGCACGGCCTCGGCTTTGGTCACCAAATCGCCCAGGTCGACCATGTTGGAGTAGCCCTCGCGCGCGCTCTTGCCGCCGTAGCTCTCGGCGCTTCTGACGGCCGAGGTCAGCGTGCGGAAGGTGGCAATATCCTGGGTGGTTCCGTTCATTTCGCTCGCCATGCGGTCAAACGCGTCCACCACCGCTGGAATCTTGGCCAGGTCGACCACCGACAGGGTAGCCATATCGTCGGTGCGCGAGCGCTTGCATTTGGCCATGTACGTGTCGCAAATCTTTTTGCCCAAGTCCAATCCGCCCGCGTTGGGGTTGGTGGCGATGTATTTCAGAAAGCCTTCGTAATCCCAGCCGCCGCCGGGCTCGTATTCCTCGGAAGCCACCATGTACTTGCCGTAGGGCGCGATGGCGTTGGCCAGCTCCAGCGAGGCCATGAGGCAGGTATCGAAGCCCAGCACGTCGTATTGCACGCCCGAGGCCTTGAGCGCCTTGCTCATCTCCGTCAGCGAGAGGCAATCGGAATTGTACAGCTCATCGAAGCAGACGCCGCCCACGCTGCCGCTGCCGTGGTTCCAGAAAACCGTCATGTAGTGATCCGCCGGGTAGTTGGCGATGCCGTACTGCAAAAAAGCGGTGAGCGTCTTGGCATCGCCCATGGAGGCGCGCGGCTGCTCATCCACCAGCTTGAGCCGGCCCTTTTGAACCACGAAGCGCTGCAGCTTGCCCGCGTCCACGCCGCGTATGTTCCACTTCTTGGAGCCGCCGGTCTGCACCAGCACGGTCACGCCGTCGGGGTAATCGACCTTCATGGCCTCCACCAGGTTGGCGGTCGCCGCGCCGCCTCTGCTCTCCAGATCGGAGCCGCACAGGTACACAAACACCGACCAACGGCCCTGCGCGGCCGCAGCGGGCGCGGCGGGCACCAGCGCCAGCAGCAGTACGGCGACCAGCACGATAGCGATAAGCTTGGTACGCTTCACGAATGTTTCCTCCACTTTTTTGCTTCTATTCTTTCGTTTGGATCTGTTGCGTTCCTATTGTAATGCACGGCATTGCCTAGCGCAAGCACAATGCCGGGAGGGCGGCCTACATCGGGCAGCTCGTATCCACCGCGCGGTGGGTGTACTGCCGCAGCCCCTCCGCGAACTCGCCCACGATCTGTCCTTCGCCCAGCAGCTTGTATTTGTAGGTGCACAGCCCTTCCAGGCCCATGGGGCCGCGCGCGTGGATCTTGCCGGTGGATACGCCCACCTCCGCGCCCAGGCCGTAGCGGAAGCCATCGGCGAAGCGGGTGGAGCAATTGTGGTATACGCCCGCGCTATCCACCAGCGCCAGGAAGGTGCGCGCCGCTTCGGCATCGCCGGTGACGATGCAATCGGTGTGGCCCGAGCCGTGTGTGTTGATGTGGTCGACCGCCTCGGCCAGCGTATCCACGATTTTCACCGCCATGGTGTAGCCGAGGAACTCGGTATCGTAATCGGCCTCGGCGGATGCGGTGCAGGGGATAAGCGCCTGCGTGCGCGCGCAGCCGCGCAGCTCCACGCCCGCCGCGCGCATCGCCTGCGCGAGCGGGGGCAGGGCGCGGGGAGCGATCTCGCGGTGCACCAGCAGCGTCTCCGCCGCGTTGCACACCGCCACATACTGCGCCTTGCTATCCACCGCCACCCGCACGGCCATGTCGATATCGGCGGCGCGATCGATGTACACGCTGCAAATGCCGTCGGCGTGCCCCAGCACCGGGATGCGGCTGTTTTCCATAATGTAGCGCACAAAGGCATTGCTGCCGCGCGGAATGATCAGATCGATCAGCGCATCCTGCCGCAGCATCTGCGCCACATCCTCGCGCGTTTCCAGCAGCCCCGCCCAGCCCTCGGGTATGCCCACCGCGTGGGCCGCCCCGGTCAGCGCGGCAAACAGCGCGCGATTGGTGTGCAGGGCTTCGCGGCCTCCCTTGAGCAGCACGGCGTTGCCGCTCTTGAGGCAGAGCGAGGCGATTTGCACCAGCGCATCGGGCCGCGATTCGAATATCACGCCGATCACCCCGATGGGGCAGGTCACGCGATAGAGCGTCAGCCCGGGGGAGAGCTCGGTGGCCCGCTGGGTTGCGCCGATGGGATCGGGCAACGCGGCCAGCGCGGTGAGGCCGCCGAGCACCTCGTCGAGCTTGGCGGCATCGAACCGCAGCCGCTTGAGCAGCGGCGCTTCCAGCGCGTCGGCCTTCGCCTGCTCGATATCCAGCGCATTGGCGGCGAAGATCAGCGCCGCATCGGCGCGCAGCGCATCGGTGATGGCCAGCAGCGCGGCGGCCCGCGTTTCATGCGCGGTGGCGGCCAGGGGAATGGAGGCCTGCTTGGCGGCCTGAGCGATTTGCAGCATGTTTGTCATAGGGATCCCCCTTTCGAATGGGGAGCTGTTTCCACAGCCCCGAAGGATTCCCAAGGGCGACCGGAAAGCCCTTGGGTCGGGCGCGAGCCCGAAACAGCCTTTCGCGAAATAGCCACTTACATAGCAGCCTCTTCCCGGGTAACGTCTAGCGGTTGAGAGGGATTTCCTCCATGCCCACGCACTCCGTGCCCCGCAAACGAAGGCGGATCACGTACGGCAGCAAGGGCACGATGCGCCAGAAATCCGCAAACCCAAAACCGGGCCGGTAGTAGCGCAGCACCGTGCTCAGCGCTTCGCCGTGGGTGCCGATGGCCAAGGTCTGGCCTGGTGCGCCCTCCACGAGGCGGTGCAGCGCACCGATCATGCGCGCCTGCGTATCGGCCAGGCTCTCCCCGCCAGGCAGGCGGAAGTGGAAATCGGCCCATTGCTTTTCCGCAAACGGGCGAAAATCCTCCACCCATTCGCCGACGCGCTGCTCGTGCAAGCCTTCGATCAGCTCGCAGTGCAGTCCCTGGGCGCGTGCCAGCGGCCATACCGTCTGCACCGCGCGCAGGTAGGGGCTGCTGCAGATGCGGTCGAACCGCACGCCCGCCAGCGCTTCGGGTAGCCGCTCCGCGTCGGCCAAGCCGCGCGCGGTCAGCGGACGAATGAAATCCTCCCGCACCGCGTGATCGGATTCCGCATGGCGGATAAAGTAGATGGTCACTTCATCAAAATGTGCGCCGGAATATGCGCCGGAGTGCGTGTCGGAAGGTGTATTCGAAGGTGTATTCGGGGGCGCGTCCTGGGGGTGGGGGATGCGCTTGCGGAACATGCGCTCGGCGCTTTCCGCGTAGCCCAGGCCGCGATAGAGCGTCTGCGCCCCGGCGTTTTCCACGCCGGTGAACAGCTGATAATCGAATATGCCCAGGGCGGCGAAGGCCTGCTCCATAAAGCCCATGAGCCGTGAAGCGATGCCCCTGCGCCGGTGCGATTCGAGCACAAACAGCTCGGTCACCTCGGCGTAGCGCACGTTGTAGCACAGCGAATCGAAGAGCTGCCCGCAGCAAAAGCCCACCAGCTCGCTTTGTTCCTCGGCCACGCAGACCAGCTCCAGGCGATTGTGGGCCAGCGAGGAGGCGATGGCGCGTTCGGCGTTGCTGCCCTCGCCGTTAAAAAGCTCGTTGAGTACGTGCAGCGCAGGCGCATCCTCGGGGCGTGCAAAGCGAACCAGCATCCTTTTTTACCGCCTTTGTCTATCGCGTTTCCGCAGATTTCTTTCTATTATATCATATTCCGATCGCTGCTGCGCCACAAACCTGCCATAAAGGTGCGGTAGACTGGACGTAGCGGGTCGGTGAACAGTGAACAGTGGACGGCGAACCTTTGCGGAACGAACTTGAGCGCGAATACCAACCGAGCGGCGTTCCCCCCGGACGCGGCTTTCACAATAGGCCCGGCCCCTCCAAGGAGCCGGGCCCGTTTTTGCCGTTTCGCGGGGAAGTTTGGTGATGTGAAGCTCACCGACATAAATCGCGCCGATGTGAATCGCGTCACTACGAATCTCGCGGATGCCGCCGAAGGAGTCCAGGGGGCGACCGGAAAGCCCCCTGGTCGCCGTGAGGGCGAAATACCCCGCAATGCTTCAGGGGTGTTTCGTGCTCACGCACGACCTAAGGGCTTTCCGGTCGCCCTTAGGAATCCTTCGGGGTCGCCGTGAGGGCGAAATATCCCCACGAAATATTCCCCGCGAAATCTACCGCACGATGCCGATGGTGTTCGTCAGCGTGCCGATGCCGCCGATCTCGATGCTTACCGTATCGCCCACCTGCATGGAGCGCGCGCCGCTGGGCGTGCCGGTCAGAATCACGTCGCCGGGCAGCAGCGTCATGATCTGCGAGGCCAGGGCCACGATCTGCGCCACTGGGGTGATAAGGCAGCGGGTGTTCGAGTTCTGCTTGAGCTCCCCGTTGAGCGTCAGGCGGATGTCGGCGGTCTCGGGGTTCAGCTCGGTCTCGATCCAGGGGCCCAGGGGCAAGAAGGTATCGAACGCCTTGGCGCGCGAGTATTGCACGTCCAGCTTTTGCAAATCGCGGGCCGATACGTCGTTGGAGCAGGTGTAGCCCAGCACGTGCTCGCTTACCTGATCCACGGAGATGCGGTGCGCGCGCTTGCCGATGACCACCGCCAGCTCGGCCTCAAACTGCAAGTCAGAGGTCTGCGGCGGGTAATCGATTATGCCCAGCGGATCGAGCACCGCGCTGGGCGGCTTGAGGAAGAACAGCGGCTCGATGGGCACATCCTTCTGCATCTCGCGCGCATGGTCGGCGTAGTTCAGGCCCACGCACACCGCCTTGCTGGGCTCGCAGGGCGCGAGCAGCGTGCACTGCGCCAGCGGCACGGTCTCTCCGGTTCTTTCGATGCCCTCAAAGGGCGGCTTGGCCAGCAGGCAGGCGTTATCCCCCTCGAGAACGGCGTAGGCCGTCCGCTCTCCCATCCGTATCCGGGCAATTCTCATGGCTGTTCCTCCTAAATGCACTATGCCTGTTCATTCGGGTATATCCACGCTCCGGGTCACTCCGCCGTGGCTCCCTGATAGAGCGAGTAGGCCGTCACGGTGCCGTCCTTGCTTTCGGCGCGGAAGATGTATTGCACGGAGTAAATGTACGACCAGTATTCGATGCTCGTGTCGTTCGATGCGGCTTCCTCTCGGAAGGTATCCAGGTTCGCCTCCCAGTCGAAGTAGTTGAACACCACCGAGGCATCGTACGCCTCGCCGGGTATCGGCCCAATCACCTTGCCGAAGGGCGGCAGCGGGCCCATTCCGCCCGCGTAGGCCGCCTCCCGCTCCTCATCGCTGGCAAAATCCGGCGCGTATTGGTAGAGCACCTTCACCGGCACCTCGTCGAAATCCTCATAATCCGCCGAGGCATCGTTCTGCGCAGGGAACAGCGCCAACAGCGCCTCCAGCGACATGCCGACCTCGATGCCGCGCGGCCCGGGGATGCCGGGGCGGGACACGGAGACGCGGCGCACCTTGAGCGGGGCCTGGTCGCAGGGCACCTGCGCCAGATCGCCATCCCACTGGCCGCCCTCGTTCCTTGTGCTGTCAACATAGAGCTGCAGCTCCATCCCATCGTATACCCACACCACGCTGTGTTCGCTGGTTGCCTCGGAGATGCCCCCGTCGAGGCGCGTATCCGGCGTGCCCAAAAGGGTGAAAATCTCCGCGCCGGAGAGGGTGAATAGGTCTTGCCCCTGGCAGAGTATGCCGTCCGCGCGGGTGAAGATGGCCGGGGTTTCGGTGGCGAGGGCTGCTGTGCCCAGCGTGAGCGAGAGCGCCAGCGTCAGGGCTAGGCAGAGCGCGCGTGAGATCATCTTTTTCATGGAGTTCCATCCTTTCACGGGTTGGTCGGGGGAAGGAAGGGAGCAACGGCGGGAGCATTCGGGAGTATTTTTGAAGGATGATTCGTTTCCATTGTAACCCACATAGCGTGCAAAGGGGAAGAGGGAGGATAAAAAGATGAAGAAGCAGGTGTGCGCGATGCTTGCAGCCCTGTGTCTGGCGGCGTTTGGGAGGGCCGCCCATGCTGCGGTGGAGTGCTTTGATTTCTTAAACGAGATTCCGGGCGGGATCGGCGAAGAGGAATGCGTGGAGCGGATCGCGACGGAAGCGGGCTGCACCTACGAGCGCATCGTCTATTATCAGTGGGACGAGGAGTCTCGTCGCGTTCCCGTGGACAATGGGGAATCCTTCTTTTATCGGCTTCAAGCGCCGCCGGAGCTCCGGGTGTTCGGCCAGCCCGCCGAGGTAGATATCTCCTTTGCGCGCAATGTGCTGGATGGCGCGGCGGCGCATTTCATGGATGAAGGCATCGTGCGCGGAAGCGAGAGCGCGGCAGAAGCGTACCTCGCGCAGAGGCTTTCGCTCTACCTTGAGCTGCTGGAGCAGCTCGATGCGCTGTACGGCGGCCCCTCCACCGGCTGGGTTCAGGCGTGGTCGGAGGATCATGTGGATACCTACGATTATCCCATGCGCGAGGGCGTTCGTGATCGCGAGGCGCTGCTGCGCATCCTGTGCAGCCCCAGCGAGGGGGATGTGACCCTTTTCGAGAAGTACGGCGAGCTCGGTCTGGCGATTGTGCGCGGCAGCTATACGAACGATGAGGGCTCGTATCTGTGCGCCAACCTATCGCTGCTGTGGAACAAGGGCGATAAAACCATCTCGGTCTCCGATGTGCCCTTCCGCGGGGAGAAGGGGCCTTACCCGGCGGAGGGCGTCGCGGCGCAACGCTGAAGCAGCGCCGAATAAGCCGAGCAGCACGCCGAGGGATTCCCTCGGCGCTCTGAAAATGCGCTGGCCTTTGCCGCACCCCCGGATGCACCCTAGCCCGGTGCATTTTCTTTCTCCGCCGTTTTGTCTGTGCCACCCTTGTCCAGCTGCAGGTTGTACAGCAGCCCGGCAACGATGGCCACGCATCCGGCGATCTTTAGCGGCAGGATCGTTTGCCTGCCCACCGCGTCCACGGCCATGCCGGCCACCAGCTGCCCCACCAGCAGCAGCAGCGTGGCGTACACCACCGAGATGCGCGGCATGGCCAGGCTGGTCATGGCGATGATGAGCACGCCCAGCACGCCGCCGGTCAGCAGCAGCGGCCCGATCGACCCGGCGGGCGCGGCCCAGCGGCCCAGCACCGTGACGCAGACCGCCACGGTCGACAATCCGGCGATGTAGTTGACCAGCGCACCGGGGAAGATGCCGATGCGCGCGCCCAGGGCGGCGTTCAGCGTGTTGGTGAAGGCCAGATTGATGCCGGTAACCAGCGCCAGCAGGATATAGACGAGTTTGGGCAAGGGCGAGGGCGATAGGCTGGCGGGCGACCAGAACGCCATCAGCGCCAACCCCGCCGCCATGATGGCGAAACCCACCAGCTTGCCCGCGCGGAAGGGGTAGCGCTTCATGCCAAACCAGCCGAAGTGATCGATGAAGCAGGAGCCCACCAGCTGGCCCACGATGGTCATGGCCAGCATGAGCGCCGCGCCGAGCGGATCGAAGCAGAGGTTGTTGAGCACCGTGGTAAACACGCCGCCCACCCCGGCGATGTACAGGTACCAGGGTGCCCCAGGTGCGCGCAGCGTGACCGGCTTGCGCCGACCCAGCAGAATGAGGCTCACCGTGACCAGCCCGCACACGTGAATGATGAGCGTGCTCATCCAAAGCCCAGTCTGCGCCGCCAGCAAACCATTGGCGGTGACCATGAGCGCGATGAGTGCGCCCGCCAGCAGCGCCAATCCCTCGTAAAGCATAAACACCCTCCAAATCACGCTTCCGCAATAATTAAGTTAAGTTTTTTGCCCCGCTTTTTTTCAAAAAAGCGGGCCGCCGGAGGCATTATCCCCCCAACCGTCCCCTCGAATGTCCCCTCGCGCGCACCTACGTCCCCCGCATCGCGTACTGCTTCGGTGAAACCCCCACCGCCTGCCCGAAGGCGCGAATGAAGTGCGTGTAATCGCCGAAGCCGGAGCGCTCGCAGACCTCACGCACGGTGCAGCCCTCGGCCAGCAGGCGCTTGGCGACGCTGATGCGCCGCGCGGTGATGTACTTGCTGATGGTGGTGCCGGTCTCCTGCTTAAAGAGGCGGGAGAGGTAGCCGGCGCTCATGTGGAAGGCCTCGGCCAGGGAGACGAGGGTGATCGTCTGGCTGATGCGTACGTTGATATGGATCAGGATTTCGCCCACCAGCGCGCCGGACGCGGTCTTTCCGGCTGCATTATATTCAGAAGTATTGTGTTCAGAAGTATTGTGTTCGGAAGTATTGTGTTCAGAAGCGCCGTGTTCAGAAGCGCCGCGTCCCGGTTCGCCGCGATCCGATGCATCGCGGTCGGCTCTGCCTTGACTTGACGCGCCATGCCCCGAAGAGGCAGGCTCGTATAGCGCGCGAATCAGCAGCAAAAGCTCGGTGAAGAGCGCGTTTTCCTGCACATCCGCGCCGAAGCCCTGGGCGCTCAAGCAGCGCCGTATGAGCGCATTGAACTGGGCGCGCTCGGCCTTGCCGGTGTGCGCCCGATGCGAAAAACCGGGCGGGCGCTGGAGGAAGCAGGCGGCCAGATCGGTGTCGGGCGTGGAGAGCGTGGCCGGATAATCGGGGTGGATGGAGAGCACGATGCGCTCGTGATGCGCGGCCTCGGCCAGCACCGGTTTGTGCGTCTCAAATTGATTGATGATGAACAGATCGCCGTCGGCCACGTCGTAGAGCCGATCGTTCACAAAGAACTGCTTTCCGCCGCACACCGAGTAGTACAGTTCCAGGCAATCGTGATTGTGCATGGACATGGGCTTCTCCTCATCGGAGAGCAGGGCGATGGTGAACCGTTTGCCCGCAAGGCAGGCGGCCACCGCATCCTTGCAGCTCAGGTGGGCTTTCATGGGCAGGGCCTCCTTGTTAGCGAGGGAACAAGTCCGAACTTCCCGTTCAGCTTACCGGATCAGGTTCTAAAATGCAAGCTTTTCGCAGGTTTTTGCAAAGAATTTGCGATTCCTTTGTGTTATACTCGTACCATGAAGCCGCATACCCGGAACAGCCAAACCACTTAACCACTTAGACACCCCAAAGCCCAAGAATACCGCCAAGGAGGAACACACCATGCAGCTTACCATCCGTCACCCCTCGAATCCTCTGGATGCCAAACACTACACGACCGACCGGCTGCGCAGCGAGTACGTGATCGAAACCCTGTTCGCCGCCGATGAAGCATTGCTCACCTACAGCCACATCGATCGCATCATCGCGGGCGGCATCATGCCGGTGAAGAAAGCGGTGGCGCTCACCGGCAGCAAGGAGATGGCCAGCCAGTATTTCCTGGAGCGCCGTGAGCTGGGCGTGATCAACGTGGGCGGCGCGGGCCGCGTTACCGTGGATGGCCAGGTGCACGAGATGAACCCGCGCGACGGCCTGTACGTCGGCATGGGCGCGAAGGAGCTCTCCTTCGAGAGCGCCGATGAAGCCCGCCCCGCCAAGTTCTACCTCAACTCGGCCCCCGCGCACAAAACCTACCCCAACCGCAAGATCGATATCACCCAGGCCAACCCGCGCCCGCTCGGCGCGCCCGAGACCTGCAACAAGCGCACCATCTACCAGTACCTGCACCCCGCCGTAATGGAAACCTGCCAGCTCTGCATGGGCCTGACCCAGCTGGAGCCGGGCAGCAACTGGAACTCCATGCCCTGCCACACCCACGAGCGCCGCATGGAGGTTTACTTCTACTTCGATCTGCCCGAAAAGAACGCCATCTTCCACATGATGGGCGAGCCCACCGAGACCCGCCACGTCCTCCTCCACAACGAGCAGGCCGTGATCTCGCCCAGCTGGTCCATCCACTCCGGCGTGGGCACCAGCAACTATGCGTTCATCTGGGGCATGTGCGGCGAAAACCAGGTCTTCGACGACATGGACGCCATCGATACGCTGTCACTTAAATAGGAGTCGAAATACGAGCCGATACAAGCGCTGGAGGTGCGCTGGAGGGCACAGCCCTGCAGAGCGCCCGCGAAAACCGATTAAAGGAGTGCTTCCGATATGAACAATCCCTTCGATCTTGCCGGCAAAGTAGCCGTCATCACCGGGGCCAGCACCGGCCTGGGCCAGGGCATGTGCGTCGCCATGGCGCAGGCTGGTGCGGATATCGTGGGCGTGGATTACGTCGCCATGCCCGAAACCGAGCAGATGATCACCGCCCTGGGCCGCAAGTTTCTGGGCATGGTCGAAAACCTGATGACCGTCGAGCCCTGCCAGCGCATCATTGATGCGGCGGTCGCGGCCTTCGGCCACGCCGATATCCTGGTGAACAACGCGGGCATCATCCGCCGCCAGGATGCTATCGATTTCACAGAGAAGGATTGGGACGACGTGATGGATATCAACGTCAAGACCGTGTTCTTCCTCTCCCAGGCCGCGGCGCGCCAGTACATCAAGCAGGGAAACGGCGGCAAGATCATCAACATCGCCTCCATGCTCTCCTACCAGGGCGGCATCCGCGTGCCCTCGTACACCGCTTCGAAATCGGCGGTGATGGGCATCACCCGTGCTATGTGCACCGAGTGGGCCAAGCATGGCATCCAAATCAACGCCATCGCTCCGGGCTACATGGCCACCAACAACACCCAGGCCCTGCGCGCGGATGAGCAGCGCAGCGCCGATATCCTGGCCCGCATCCCCGCCGGGCGCTGGGGAACCCCTGAGGACGTGGCCGGGCCTGCGGTGTTCCTGGCCAGCGCGGCCTCCGATTACGTCAATGGCTACACCGTGGCCGTGGATGGCGGCTGGCTCTCGCGGTAGTCGATAGGCTTTCACAAAGGCCGGGGCGTGTGCTCCGGCTTTTTTCGTTGCATGAAAATCCTTCCGTAAAACGTCTTTTCTGTATACGTTTGACACGATACGTTTGACAGTTTGGGCGTATAAAAGTAGAATAAGCGTAGAGTACCGCTTGAATGGGAGAAGAAAGCATGCGAAAAACTGTTGCGGGTTTGTTAGCGATTGTGCTATGCATGGGAACGCTGCTTGCCGGAGGCGGGCCGCTGGCGGCTCACGCTACCGGAGCGGAGGCCGACGCAAAGGCTACGGCCGACCCCAAAGCCACCGCCGATCCCAAGGCTACGGCGGCTACGGTCGATCCCACCAAGCCCCAGTACGCCGAGGTCAACACCGGCAAGGGCACGCTGAACATGCGCAAGAAGGCCAACGACAAGAGCGAAGTGGTCGCCAAGCTGCCCAACAAATCGCAGGTGGAGGTGCTGGAGACCGAGGGCCTGTGGAGCAAGGTGGCCTATACCACCGACAAGGGCGTGGTAAAGACCGGATACGTCAAAACCAGCTTCCTGACCCCGCTGGATGGCCCCAAGGAAACGCCCACCCCCAAGCCGACCAAGACGCCCAAGCCCACCAGCACCCCCAAGCCGGGCGACGAAGAGGAGGGCGAAGGGGAAGCGGGGGATGGGGCTGACGATGCCGGGGCCGACGATGCGGAGACCGATGGGGAAGAGGAAGAGCCCGACGAGGCTGCTGCGGACGTCAATCCGCTGACACTCTCCTTTGCGCTGGTCGCTACCACCAAGGGCACGCTCAACCTGCGCAAGCAGGCCAAGAGCACGGCCAAGGTGGCCGCGAAGCTGCCCAACAATGCGGTGGTGCAGCTGCTGGAGACAGGCGAAAAGTGGTGTAAAGTTTCCTATGGCAGCAAGAAAGGCTTCGTGATGACCTCGTTCCTGACCCCGCTGAAGGAGCTGCCCTACGAGCTGCTGGAGCTGGGCGACAAGGGCGATGCGGTGCAGGATTTAAAGAAGCGGCTGCGCACCCTGGGCTACATCGATCGCGAGGACGTCAACCAACGGTTCGATGAGCCGCTGGTCGACGCCATTCGCAAACTGGAGCTGCTCAACAACATACCCATGAGCGGCGTGGCCAGCCCCGAGCTGCAGGCGTTTATCTACTGGGGCAAGACGGTGAAGAGCAAGAGCGGCGGGTTGGCAGCCAATACCGATGAGGAGAGCGGCCTCTCCGCGTGCATCCTGGGCTGGACCTCGGGCTATATCCCCATCGAGGGCACTGGCGAGGTGGAGATCGTGGTGCACTTCGTGACCCAGGCCTCGGGCGGCACTGCGCCCTATACCACCACCGTGAAGCGCACCTACAACTATGGCGATGCTTCGGGCTCCGGCGATACCATCAAGAGCCCGTACAAGGTCGCCTGGCGCTACGGCATGGCCGCCCAGTTTCTCACCGTCATCGTAGAGGATGCGGCGGGCAACAAGGTTACGGCCAAGGCGCGCATCGGGTTCTCGGTGCTGCCGGGCTACGATGGCGCGACCGATTGATGTGCAAAACGATGCGCTAGACGATGCAAAAAACAATGCGCAGGGTATGTGCAAGCGATACGAAAACGAAGGGGCTGTCGTGCTAGGAAAATACCAGCACGACGGCCCCTTCGTCGGATGATTGGCAGAATCGTTGCACTGCTCCACGTTAGATTTCCAGCATATCTCGCGGATCTTTTTCCGAATGGCGTTGTCGCGCATCGGTCAGCGTAGCTGCGGGCTGCGCCTCCCGCAGGCTCCTAGCCATTCGAAAAAATCTTCCGCGATCTATTGCGTGAAATCTAACGAGGAATGGTATTACTCCGCCGCAAACTTCATCTTTTTCTCCAGCGTTTCATTCTCCAGCGCCAGGGTGAAGCCCTCCAGCATGGCTTCGAAGCGCGCGCGGTGCACGGCGGGGATATCCTCGGCGATCGACACCATGTGCTGATACCAAGTGGTTTCCATGTAACGACTGTATCCTTCGTAGATCTCCCGGCCCAGGGGCGAAACGCGCACGAACACATCCTTCTGGTTCCCGGCGCGCTTTTCCTTGATCAAAATGCCCTTTTCCAGCAGCTTGCTTACGTTTTTTGAAAACGTACCGCGGGTGATGCCCAGACGTGCCGCGATCTGCGCCATCTTCTGGTTCTCACCGGAGAGCACGTACTCCAGCGTCTGCAACTGCGAGGGCGAAAGCGAGACCGGGAAACCACATTCGATGGGCTGGTTGTACAGGTTGGTGTACGTATTGGCGTAGCGAAGAAGCTTTTCGATTAAGCCCTGGTGCGGTTGCGTCGATCCTTGGTGTGGTTGATGCATGTTGTTCCACGGCCCCTTTTCTCGGATTACGATCCGCCATGTTTCTACATTATATTCCATATGATACCAAATTGCACCAAAAAACACAGCCGAAAGGCTGTGTTTTTTACAAAGGATGGTTTTTCTGTAAAAAGGCAGGGAAATTCAAGGGCCGATGCTATTCCCCGCTTGATTTTTGGAGAAAGATCGAGGAAGAGTATAATACTAATCCTCGATAGATTTCCAGCATATCTCGCGGACCTTTTTCCGAATGACGTTGTCGCGCTTCGGTCAGCGTAGCTGCCGGCTACGCCTCCCTCAGGCTCCTAGCCATTCGAAAAAATCTTCCGCGATCTATTGCGTGAAATCTAGCGAGGAATAGTATAATGCGTCAGCGCTCCTCACGGAAATAGTTCACGCCGCAGCCGCGCGGCTGCATTTTTTCGCGCTTGAGGCGAATCGAGGTGATCACCAGCACCAGTATGGTGGCCACGAAGGGCACCATGGAGAAAATGGAGGGCGGTATGGAGATCACCGTATTGGGGATGTACAGGCGCAGCACGCTGAGCGCGCCGAAGGTGAGCGAGCCAAAGAGCACGCGATTGGGGCTCCAGGCGGCGAATATTACCAGCGCCACGGCGATCCAGCCCAGGCCGTTGATGCAGTTGTACGTCCAGCTGCCGCCGCAGGTCACCAGCGAAACATATGCGCCGCCCAGCCCGCAGATGCCGCCGCCCAGGGCAATGTGCACGTACTTGTAGAGCGCCACCGGAATGCCCACCGCGTCGGCGGCGGCGGCGTTCTCGCCCACGGCGCGCAGGTTGAGCCCCTGGCGCGTGTGGTGGAGGTACACCCCGGCGATCAGGCACATCGCGATGCCCAGGTATACGAACAGATTGTAGGAGAAAAGCAGCTTGCCCAGGTAGGGGATGTCGGATAGCAGCGGAATGTGCAGCGCCTTGAACGAATCGATCACGTTCGGGGCCAGCACCGCCGAACGGGTGGGGGAGTTGATGATCAGGTTGTTGCCGATGTAGTTGGCCATGCCGGTGCCGAATATGGTCAGCGTAAGGCCGGTCACGTTCTGATTGGCCTTGAGCGTCACGGTGAGCAGCGCGTAGAGCAGCGCGCCCACCATGCCCGCCGCAAACGCGCAGAGCAACGCCACCGCGGGGTTGCCGCTGGCGTATCCGCCCCAGAAGCCGAACACCGCGCCCAGGTACATCATGCCCTCTACGCCCAGGTTCAGGTTGCCCGCCTTTTGGGTCAGCACCTCGCCCAGCGTGCCAAACATCAGTGGTGCACCGGCCAATACGGCGGCGTATACGAAGCTGACCAAGTATTGAACGATCTCATGCATGGAGCGATACCTCCTCCTTGCGCACTACCAGCCGGAAGCGAATGAAGAATTCGCAGCCCAGCATGAAGAAGAGCAACATGCCCTGCAGCACGTCGGCGGCGGCATTGGAGATTTTGAACACCGATTCGATGTAGCCGCTGCCCTTTTCCAGCATCGCGAACAGGATGGAGACCGGCAGCATCGCCAGCGGATTCAGCTGGGAGAGCCAAGCTACGGTGATGGCCGTAAAGCCCACGCCGCCCGCCACCGAATCGGTGAGCGTGCAATCCGCGCCCGTGGCCTGCAGCATGCCCGCCAGGCCGCATATGCCCGCCGAGAGCGCCATGGTGCGCACAATGATCCTGCGCACGTTCATGCCCGCATAGCGCGCGGTGTTCTCGTTTTCGCCCACCACGCTGATCTCGTAGCCGTGCTTGCTGTGTCGCAGGTAGAGGAACACCAGCCCCAGCAGCACCAGCGCCACGATCCAGCCCCAGTGCACGCCCAGCACCTTGACCAGCTGCGCGCTCTTTTCAAACCGCGCGATCTTGGGGAAGCCCAGCGCCTTCGGGTCCTTCCAAGGCCCCTCCCGCAGGAACTGGATGATGTAGAGCGCCACGTAGTTCATCATCAGCGTAAACAGCGTTTCGTTGGTGCCGAAGCGCGCCTTGCACAGCGCCGGGATCGCGCCCCAGATACCGGCGGCCACGAAGGCGGTCAGCATCATGGTGGGGAAGAGAAGCCACGCGGGCCAATGGGCCTGGAACAGCGCGAAGTACGAGGCCGCGATTGCGCCGATGCAGATTTGTCCCTCGGCGCCGATGTTCCAGAACCGCATGCGGAAGGCCAGCGTGATGCCCAGCGAGGTCACCAGTAGCGGGATGGCGATCTTTGCGGTCTCGCGCAGCGCCGTGGCCGTGCCCAGCGAGCCCGAAACCATGCTGGCGTACACCTCGAACGGATTGTGACCCAGCAGCAGTATGAACAGCCCGCCGGTGACCAGCGCCAGCACGATGGCCGCCATGCGGATGGCGAACGCCTTGCCGGGAGCGATGTCGGTGCGCTGCATGGCGCGGATGAGTGGTTTCGTCATTGCGCCGCACCCCCTTTTGAAGGATCGAAGGAAACAGAATCGTCGGCCGATGGGGCAGCGGGCCCATTTCCCGGCGGCTGTATGCCATCGCCGTTCATATCGCCCACGCCGCCGTCAGGCCCAAAGGAGGAAGGCGGCACTGCCGCCCCGGTCATCAGGGCGCCCAGCTGGTGCTTGGTGGCGGTGCGGGAATCCACGATGCCGGTCACCTTGCCGCCGCAGAGCACCATGATGCGGTCGCACATGCCCAGCAGCACGTCCAGATCCTCGCCGATGAACAGCACCGCGACGTTCTGCTCCTTCTGCTCATTGATGAGATCGTAGATGGTGTAGGAGGAGCGGATGTCCAGGCCGCGCACCGGGTAGGCGGTGATGAGCACGCGTGGGTTGGAGGTGATCTCGCGGCCGATCAGCACCTTTTGCACGTTGCCGCCCGAAAGGCGGCGCACCGGGGTGTAGATGCCCGGCGTCTCTATGGAAAGGCGGGCCTGTAGGTGAATGGCCAGATCCCGTGCGGCCTTGCGGCGCACGAACGGGCCGCGCGCCGTTTGGAAGTAATTCTTGAGCAGCATGTTGTCGGCTATGTGCATCGAGGCCACCAGCCCCATACCCAGCCGATCCTCCGGTATGAAGGACATGGAGACGTTCAGCTCGCTGATATCGCGCGGGGCGGCGCGGGTAATGTCCACGCCCAGCGCTTCGATGGTGCCGCCCTGCGCGGGAAGCAGACCGGCCAGCTTTTCACAAAGCTCCTTCTGGCCGCTACCGGCTACCCCCGCTACGCCCAGAATCTCGCCTTCGCGAATCTCGAAGCTCACGCCGTCCAGCTTGATTTCGCCCTCTTCGCCCAGCACGCTCAGGTCGGTGACCTTCAGCAGCACCTGGGAGTCGGGCGGGGTGGGCAGCCGCTTGAGCGAAAGATCCACCGCCGCGCCCACCATCCTCTCGATCAGAGATTCGCGGGTTACGTCGGTACAATCGACGGTGCCGGTCACCTCGCCCTTGCGCAAAATGGTGATGCGATCGGAGACCTCCATCACCTCGTTCAGCTTGTGGGTGATGAGTATGATGGCGCAGCCCTGTTCGCGCATGCGGCGCAGGATGTGGAAGAGCTTATCGATCTCCTGGGGGATGAGCACGGCGGTGGGCTCGTCCAGGATGAGGATGCGCGCGCCGCGGTACAGCACCTTCATAATCTCCACCGTCTGCTTTTCGCTTACCGAGAGCTCGTATACCTTCCGGTCCGGATCGATCACCAGGCCGTAGCGCTGGCTGAGTTCGCCGATCTTGCGCGCGATGGCGGCGCGATCCATGCCCTTCTCCGCCGGGGTGCCCAGCACGATATTTTCGGCCACGGTTAGCACGTCCACCAGCTTGAAGTGCTGATGGATCATGCCGATGCCCAGCCTGAAAGCATCGATGGGGGAGCGGATGTCGCGGCGCGCGCCGTTGATGAAGATTTGCCCGCTATCCGGCCGGTAGATGCCGGAAAGCATGTTCATCAGCGTGGTCTTGCCCGATCCGTTTTCGCCCAGCAGCGAGAGAATCTCGCCCTGGCGCAGGGTGAGGCTGATGTCCTTGTTGGCGGTCACCTTGCCGAACGTCTTGGTCAGCCCGCGCAGCTCGATGGCCAACGGCTGCCCGCCGGAGTGGGGGGTGGTGGCTTGCATGTGTACCTCCAGTAGGGTGTTGGTCCTGCGGAATATGATTTCTTTGATTATAGCAAAAGAAGGGGACAAGGCAAAGCGAAAACTAGCGAAAAATGCGGAAAGAGCATCGGAAATAAAAAGAGAAGCGCCCGCCGCGAAGGCCGCAGCGGGCGCAATGTGTGCAAAACGGGCGGGGGATTAGAACTCCACGACGTTGTCGGCGAACCACATGATGGAGGTGATGGCGGGGATATCCAGGCGGGCGCCGGGCTCGACCACGACGTTGCCCTTGTTGTCCTTGATGCCCTCGGCGAACACGTCGGTGCCATCGAATACGTCGAAGCTGCCGTCCAAGATCATGGCGCGGTACTTCTCGATGATCTCAGCGGTGCCCTCGGCCACGTTGGCGGAAAGCGGGGAGATGTCGACCAGACCTTCCTGCATGCCCATGAAGGAGTTCTCGGGCTTCCAGGTGCCGTCGATCACTTGCTGCACGGCGGCCTTGACGTACACGCCCCAGTTCCAGATGGGGGCGGTCAGGTGCGCTTGGGGCGCGGCGGCGGTCATGTCGGCATTGTAGCCGCAACCCCATACGCCGCGATCCTGGGCGGCGATCTGGGTCATGGTGGTGTCCTGATGCTGGCCCAGCACGTCGCAGCCCGCGTCGAGCAGCGCTTCGGCGGCCTGGCGCTCGATGGTGGGATCATACCAGGTGTTGGTGAACTTCACGAGCACCTGCGCTTCGGGGTTAACGGCCTTCACGCCCAGCGCGAACGCATCGCAGCCGCCGATAACTTCCGGAATGCCCATGGCGGCCACGTAGCCGATCTTGTTGGTCTTGGTCTTGAGGCCCGCGGCCAGGCCGGAGAGGAAACGCGCCTGGTAGATGCGGCCGAAGTAATTGTTGAAGTTGACTTCGTTGGATTTGTAGCCCGAGCAGTGCGAGAAAATGATTTCCGGATACTCGGCGGCCTTGGCCTCCATGTAATCCATGAAGCCGAAGCTGTTGGCGAAGATGACGTTGCAGCCCTGCTCCACCAGTTCAAGGATGGCGGTATCGCAGGCGGCGTCCTCGGTCACGTTGGTCTTGATGATGATCTGATCGTCGCGCAGGCCCAGTTCCTTCTGCATGTACAGGGTGCCCTGGTGATGCGTGTAGGTGTAGCCGCCGTCGCCGATATCGCCAATATAGATGAAGCCAACCTTGATTTGATCCTGGGCAACCGGCGCGAATTCCGCCATGGCGGGAGCCGCGAACGTGGCGCACAGCGCGAGCATGAGCACGAGAGCCAGCAACTTCTTCATGATACCCCTCCGACAATCCTATTTTTCAGCATCACGGCGATGAAAGTGCGAACGCTTTTTGGTATCGCGCATACATCGTTCGTGAATACAGGCATTATAGCCCAACAATCGACGAAATGCAACGGGTTTTTCGCCGAAAGGGGTGGCTTGTTTTGGGAAATACGGCGGGGGAGGGCGGGAGCATTTGGAGAAATTGTGTCGAAATCGTACATTCAGTAGCTGGGACGCAAGCCATTATCAATTGCAATGCGACAAATATAGGAAATTATGCTAAACTACAGGTGCTGGCAGCTTGAACCCATAATTGCGAAAGCAATGCGCAAAGCTCACTTGCTTCTAGGCAGGGGAGGCTTGCGCCTGAAAAGGGGCTGAACCTGAACATGAAACGCAAGGCTTGCTTCTGGGCAATTTTCCTCCTTCTCTTTCCGCTTTTGTGTGCACCCGCGTGGGGTGACACCATCGTGACCTATGGCGGTACCTTTGCGGCGGAAGACGAGGGCTATCAAGCGTTCCTGGATGAGCATCCCGGCGTTTCTTTGTCTTGGCCGGAGGAAGTGTATTTCTCCACCGCCGCGTTCACCACGGCCCTGCTGACCCGGGATTACAGCTGCGACATGTTTCTTTGGGGAACGAGCCAAATCGATTGGTCTAGCCTGATGGACAAAGGCTATTGCCTGGACTTGTCCGGTAGCCAGGTGCTGACGGATGCCGTTGGCCGCATGCATCCGAACATAGCCAAGCTGGCTATGCGCGATGGGCGATTGTACGCCGTGCCCAACTTCGCGAGTTTTGTTTTTTTACAGATCGAAAAGGATACCTGGTTCGAGGCCGGGCTGACGTTGGGCGATGTCCCCGGAACCTTTCCCGAATTTTTGGACTTTCTGGAGCGCTGGTGCGACCGCATAGAGGACGATCCTGAACCCACGATCCGGGTTTTGGGCGGATGGGAAGCTTCCTATACGGAGTCTTCGTACGTCGATTGGCTCACCCGGCTGCTGATTGAGGAAGCCATTATGCAAATGCAGTATGCGGGGGAGGAGCTTCATTTCGAGGGCCCCGAACTGCTGGCGCTATTGGAGCGTTGCGATGCGGTGGGCAGACGAATCTATAGCCTTGAATCCCCCAGCGGCTATCGGAGCCTTTTCGATATGGCGGCCAGGGGGATTTGGCCGGAGAACTATGCGCACGTCGTTTTCTTGCGCCAGAATGGCGAGCAGCCGAAGCTCATCCGCTCGTTCGTGATGATGTGGGCCATCTGCTCCTATACGCAGCAGCCCGAGCTGTGCCTGGAATTGCTGGAGAGCGTTGTTTCCGGCCCGGGAGATCCCTATTTTTCCAGCGACATGTTCCTCTACCGCGACGCGCAGGCGCGAATCCATCCGGAATACGAGTCCGAATTGGCGCGCTGGACCGGGGAGGCCGCCGCCGTGGCCGAGCGACTGAAAGAACCAAAGCTGGACGAAGAGGAAAGAACCGAGCTGGAGGAAGCGCTGGCCCGATATCAACGAGCTGTGGAGACCACCGAGCAAGGGAAATGGCTGATGCTCCCCGAGCAATTGGCGGATTATCAGGCTGCCGCCGACCGGCTGTACTTTCCCTTGCCCGATCTATTTGCCGAGACAAATTCGGACGGCGAAATAGCCGCTTTGTACGCCCGGTTTGCCAATCGCTTGCTGACTGCCGAACAGTTTATGAAGGAGCTGAACCGCATTGCGCAGATGATGCGGCTGGAGGGAGAGTAAGCGGGCTGTGTCCTGGCGATTGGAGCCAAGTCAAACATCAAGGAGGGATTGCGGCCATGCATAGGCTTACGCTACGCGGGCTTGCTTGCCTGTTTCTCTGTATCGCGTTGCCTCTTGCCGCCATGACAAGCGGCTGCGCCGAGGCTTCATCGCCGACGGAAAGCGGTATCGCTTGGCTCATGGAATTGTACGGCTATAAGCCGCCGGAGGAGGCTATCCATGCGATGCGGGAATCCTTCCAGCCCCAAGCGTTCGACTGCGGGCTGGCGCAGGTCACGCTGCAGGAGGTCCTCTACGATGGCGTATGGCTGTATACCTCCGCCACCGTCACGCCAACCGATCCGGAGACGACCCTGATCCTGCCTGACGGAGCAGGCATCGATGATCTTGTTGCCGGAGGCTATGGGGAGAACTTGCGCAGCGATCCCCGCAGCTACCGGGCGGCCGCACTGGAGGATGGGAAGGAGCTTTTGCTGGTTCGGGTGTATCCCCTAGAGTTTAATCAAGCGGGCTATTACTATACGGATCTTCGGCAAGATGCCGGAGATCAATCCACCCTGCTGGGAGCCGCGCCCTTGGGCGGGCTGGAGGAAGCGCTTACCCTCCATCTTTCCATACAGCTTGAAAGCATCGATCCATCAACCGGCAAAGTTTTGAGCACAAGCAACCTAGAGTTCCCTATCGATATCCGGCGCATCGGTGCAATCAACAGAAGAGAATATCAAACCGATCGAGAGGATGTCCCCTTTCGTTCCCTGCACTTGATCCAAACGCCGTTGACCGTATATGCGCTTCCCGAAGGCGATTTGCGGAACGACAAGGCATTTTCGTTGTTGGACATGGATTTTACCCCCGTTCAGCGCGATATGCTGGACGGGGGATATACCTACGTGCTCGCCGACCTGCCGGAGAAGCTGCATGTTCAGCTGGGTCTGCCGGACGAAGGGACAGGGGGGAGCATCGTACTTTTCGAAAGCACTCCATTGTAGGGTTTTTGGAAAGTTTTTCGAGGGGAGAGCGCGAGAGGGGAACCTTTTTGTATAAAAAGGTTCCCCTCTCGCAAATCCTCCGGTCATTTCCCCGTCACTTCCCCCGCCTCTTCCGTACCTCCCCAAGCTTCGCCTCCGCGCCCTGGTCGCTGGGCTGGTAGTAGCGGCGGCCTTCGAGCTCGGGGGGCATGTAGGCCTGGGGAATCCAGTGGCCGGGGAAATCGTGGGGGTAGATGTAGTTTTTCTGCGTGCCGGGCGCGGCCTGCTCGTGGGAGGGGTAGTTGGTGTCGCGCAGGTGCAGGGGTACCGCGCCGAAGCCGCCCTTTTCGGCATCGCCGAAGGCCTCGCCGAGTGCCGCGACCACGCTATTGGATTTGGGGCTTTCGCACACGGCGATGATGGCCTGCCCGATGGGTAGCTTGGCTTCGGGCATGCCGATGAATTCCAAGGCCTGCGCGGCTGCCACGGCCTGCAGCATGGCGGCAGGGTTGGCCAGGCCCACGTCCTCGCTGGCGTGAGCGATGATGCGCCGGACGATCAGCTTCGGATCGACGCCCGCGTAGGTCAGCCGCGCGTACCAGGCCAGGGCGGCATCGCTATCGGAGCCGCGCAGGCTTTTGCAAAAGGCGCTGAGCATGTCGTAGAACAGGGATTCATCGCAGCGCAGCACCGGCTTTTGGATGGATTCCTCGGCCACTTCGAGGGGGATACGGGTGATGCCGTCCCCGTCGGGCGCGGTGGTGAGCACGGCCAGCTCCAGCGCGCCCAGCGCCGAGCGCACATCGCCATTGGCTACGCGCGCGATGTGCCGCATCGCCTCGTCAGATATCTCGATGCGCCGCGCACCAAAGCCGTTGGCCGGGTCGCGCAGCGCGCGGCGCATGCCCTCCTCCACGTCGGCTTCGGTCAACGGCAGAAAGCGAAACACCCGGCAGCGGCTCACGATGGCCGGGGTCATAGCCACGGAAGGGTTCTCCGTGGTGGAGCCAATGAAGCGCACCAGCCCCTTCTCGATGGCCGGCAGCACGCAATCGCTCTGCGACTTGTTCCAGCGGTGGCATTCGTCCAACAGCAGGTAGGTCGCCTGACCGTAGAGCTTGCGCCGATCCTCCGCGTCCTTGAGCACGGCGCGCAGATCGGCCACGCCGCTGGTAACGGCGTTAAGCTGCGCGAAGGCCGAGCGCGTCGTGGCGGCAATGATGGCGGCCAGCGTGGTCTTTCCGCAGCCCGGCGGGCCAAAGAAGATGGCGCTGGTCATGCGGTCGGCCTCGATGGCGCGGCGCAGCAGCTTTCCCGGCCCTACCAGGTGCTGCTGGCCCAGGAAATCGTCCATGGACGTGGGGCGCATGCGTTCGGCCAGCGGCTTGAGCGGCTGTTCGGCGGCGGAAAACAAATCCTCCATGGCGATCCTCCTTTGCGCGGCGGGTCTTCCGCCCGTGCGGTCAGCGTGGCGGGCGTAGCCTGCCCGTGGCGGTTAGCGCAGCAGCCGTTCGGGCAGCCTGCGCAGCAGCAGCGTGAGCGGTATGCCGATAACGAAGCAGGCGATGGCCTGACCTCCGCCGATCACCAGCATCCAGGCCCAGAGTGAAAGATCCAGGCCGAGGGTGTAGCGCAGCACGGTGCCCACGATCACGGCGTTGATCAGCACGGGCGGCAGCGCCGCGACCCACAGCGGCTTATCGCGCAGCGCACGCGTGCAGAGCGCCGCCAGCAGCGTGGCCAGCGTGCCAAACACGATATCCCAGGGCGTGCCCGAGGCCAGCAGATTGGTCAGCAGGCAGCCGATGGTCAGCGCGGGCACGGCCTCGGGCAGCAGGATGGGCAGCAGCGTCATCGCCTCGGCGACGCGCAGCTCGAGGCCGCCGTAGCCCATGCTGATGGGCGCGAGCAGCAGCGAGATGGCGGTATAGAGCGCGGCGATGAGCGCGCCCCGGGTCAGCTGGCGCGTGGTGAAGAAGCTTTTCCAGTTCGTGTTAGCCAAATTGTTCTTCCTCCGTTTTTGTGCGCGGCCAGAGCGCGTCCATCCACGCAACAAAACGGAGGCGGCGAAGCGGCCATCGGGCCGCGCGCCGCGCAACAGGTGCGCCGCGTGGCCCGCAAAATGCGGAACGCCCCGACGCATGCCTAGTTTTGTTTTATACGCGAAGCTTCGTCTGGCCGTTTGCGGCGCCGCGGTGTGCTTCGGTATGGACAGGATGGTTGCGAACTGCCCTATGCAATTTTCCGCCCCAGTATACCACGGGGAATGAAAAACCGCAAGCGGGCCAAACTAGCGTTGCTAGGCCGCAGAATCAGCCTTGCACAGCATCCCTATTCTCCATGATTTTCCAACAATAAAAGGAGGAACGATCCATGCAGCAAAACAATCAGCAGGGGAACCATTGCATCCATTGCAGCGTCAGTTCATGCAAGCATAACCACAAAACCAGCCAGCTATGCCAGCTAAACGCCATCAACGTTTGCCCCACGCCGCACAAGAGCAACGCCAAGCCCGACGAGAGCATGTGCGATAGCTACGAACACTGACCAGGGACGCTGTCCCTGGACCCTGCCAAAGGGACAGTGCCCCTTTGGAAACCCATCGTTTTGGCCCGGGTTTTGGGTATGCGCGAACCGTCCGCTTTTTGCGGGCGGTTTGTTTTGCGAAAATGCACAAGCGAAAGGCACAAGTGAAAATGCGTTGAGCGAAAATGCGTTGAGTGAAACTGCATTGAGTGAAAATGCGTTAGAAAAATGAGCAAATCATGTTAAGACTTCGCCTGGTCCTTGCCTTATAATACCCATGTGGCCACAACTTATTGCAGGGAACACTGCGGAAGGGAATAGTGCATGAATTACGACCGCATACGCCAAGCGCTGCAGTACATCGAGGATCATCTGGATCAGCCGTTGACCTATGAGCAGGTCGCGGAGGCACAGCATTTTTCGCCGTATTACTTCCATCGCCTGTTCTCGGCGGTGGTGGGCGCTACCATCACCGCGCATATCCGCAACCGCAGGCTGGCCCGGGCCGCCGCTTTGATCGCGGGCACCAGCCTTTCCCTGCTCGATATCTGCATGACGTGCGGCTTCGATTCGCCGCAGGCCTTTGCGCGCACATTTCGCGCGGCCTACGGTCAATCGCCCAGCCACTACCGCAGGGATCGGATGATCCCCAACGCGCCCAGTGTAGACGAACTTGTTATCCGCTTCACCAATCGATTGCAAGGAGGAATGCTTGTGACCCCCAATTTAATGAAGCGCGACCGCCTCCGCATAGCGGGTGTGACCGGCGATGGAATGGAGACCGGCGAGATTTGGTGCCGCTTTATGCAGCACTACGAGGCCCACGGAATGCCTGGCGAATGCTCGGCGCATGGCTACGAAATCCGCTTCTACCCCGGCAAGGGTCGCGATTGCGATTGCCACGTAGGCCACGCGGTGAACGCCGCCCCTGCCGATCCGGCGTACACGCTGGTCGAGCTGCCCGCCTCGGAATATGCGTCGTTTGAGGTGTTTGTTTCGCAGGGATACGATAGCGAGAACAACGCCATGGATGAATGGCTGGCCCACAATCCGCAGGGCTACCGCGAGCGCCTGCTCGACGGCGTCCACTACTGCGTGGAATACTACGATGAGCGCTTTCGCGGCGAAGAGGAGGGCTCGATCGTAGAGATTTGGGTGCCCGTCGAAAAGGGGGAGTAGAACGCTCCCGTTCCGCATTCACGCGCAACCGCCCGCCGATTTTGCTTCGGCGGGCGGTTTGCATAGTGGCATTTGGGGCGAGCGGCGAAGTTTACCCCTTGTGCGGCTTTTTTCTGCGCAGCACAACGCCGTTTGTGCGCTTGATCTTGCGCCGTATGCGCACATGGTTGACGGCCATGAGCAAGAGCAGCAGCACAGTAGAAAGCGCGACCCACACCAAGCGCCGCGAGCGCATCACCGCCAGCACGCAGGTGACGATGAGCGAGGCCACGCACAGTATGCGCAGGCCCCAGACCGAGGGTACATCCAGCAGTTTGCGCAACGATGAGCGGGGCATAACGCCTACCTCCAAATGGGAAAAATAGCAATCGCTCAGTGGTGGAAATAACGGAAGCAGAGCCGGGGGAAGCAAAGCCAGAGAAGCATCACCAGGCGGGAACGATCGCCAGACGAAGAGTTTCGGCTGGGGATTTATCAGGGTTTTTCCGAGGAGGAGATGCGGCCGCTGCGGGGACTGAAGCGCGAAAATGCCTATCTGGAAAAGATTCGCGAGATATCGGGATATGCAAGAAAGCATAGGAGGTGGGGTGCTATCCCTCCAGCGGGTAGGGTATCGCCTTGCGGGCCACGTATCGCACGCCCCAGCGCAGTCCGGCGGAGAGGGCAATGCGGGCGGCCTCGTCGAATTCGTAGCCCACTAGGTCGGGGGTGTGCGCATCGGAGCCTAGCGTCACAAATTCGCCGCCCAGCTCGGCGTAGCGGCGCAGGATATCCCAGCCCGGTATGGTAGAGCCTATGCGGCGCAGCCCCGAGGTGTTGATCTCCAGCGCACGGCCATTTTGGGCGATGTGCCGCAGCAGCAGGTCGAGGTGATCGGGCGCGTGGTGCCAGCGCAGCGCGCATTCCTCCTTTTCGAAGGGCGCAAACTTGCCGCAGTAGCCCAGGTGCGCCACCGCGTCGTAATCGGCGAAGTGCATCACGCCCTCCAGCTTGACCTCCGCGTAGCGCGCGTAGGCCGCTTTCTGCGTGCGCCCTTCAAAGAAGTTGGTGTCGTAGGGGTCTAGGCCATCCACCAGGTGGAGCGAGAGCAGGCGGAAATCGAGGGGAAGCGCATCGAGCGTGGCATAGATTTCCTGCCGGAAGGGCGCATTGTCGCCGATCTCGATGCCTGCAAGCAGCTTTACCTTCGGGTAGGCGGCGCGCGCCCGTTCGATATCGGCCAGCCAATCCGCGAAAACCGGCGGCACATCGCATGCGGTATTGGGGTGGTGTGGCTCGATGTGCTCGGTCAGGCAAAGCTCGCTCACGCCCTGCTGCATCGCGGAATGGCAGATTTCGTCCAGGGTGGATTTGCTATCGAAGGAGTGCAGCGAGTGGAGATGGCAATCCGCTTTCAGCATGGGAATCTCCTTATAGGAATCTCTGATCAAAATCTCTGATCAAATCTCTGATCAAATCTCTTTCGGGTGCTCCGTCACGGGCTTTATTGCGCGAAGCCCGTGCGACCCGTTGTGTATTCGCCGTCGGGCCCGCCGTTTCCTACCGGATCGTAGGGCAACAGCAGGCCTTTTTTGACCAGATAAAGCGCGGCTGTGCATACGGGAATACCGGTGATGCGCGTGAGCGCTTGCGCATAGAGCGCCAACTGCGGCTGATACCGCGCGCGCAACGCTTCGGTATCCGGATCGGAATCGGTCTTGTAATCCAGCAGCACCCAGGCCGGAGAATTCTTCCCGGCGGAATCGCTCCCGTTGGAATCGCTCCCGTTGAGATCGCCCCCGTTGGTCAAAAAACAGCAATCCAGCACGCCCTGCACCAGTTGCATGCCCCCGGACACCTCAATGCGTAGGTTGAACGCCCATTCGCGACGGACGGTTTCGGCCGCCAGCATTTGCTGGCCAATCTCGCTGGCAAAGAACGCGGTGAAGCTTTCGGGCCGCAGGCTCTCGCGCTCCGCCAGGCGCAGACGTTCGCCGGAGACCAACGCATCGAGCTGGGCGGTGATCTCCGCCTGCAGCGCAAAGCCCTCCAGGCCCCGCAGCGCGGCGAGCTCCAATGCGCGCATGGCACTATGGAACGCCGTGCCCCGCGCCGCGCCATCCAACCCGCGCAGACCCAGATCGGGCCGAATGCGCTCGCCCAGGAAGAGTGGCCATGGGCTGGGCGGCACGTAGGCCTCCTCGCCCTGCTCCTTGCGCAGCAGCGCGGATACCGTGGTTTTCCAGCGAGGCGCATTCTCGGGCAGCTCGGGCGGAGCCCAGCCTAGCCCGCGCGCGATGGCCGAATCCCCATCGGGAAGAGGCAGACGAGCCAGCTCGTCTAGCCAGGTTTCGGCCCGGGCCTGGGCGGGCTTTGCGTAATCGATGGCGGCGTATCGGCGGATATCCCAGCGCGAGGAGGGCGACGGAGCGGGGGATTGTGACGCCTCGCCCGTGCTCTCCGGCAGGATCATGTTCTCCAGCCCCTCCCGCAGCGCGTCCCCATCGGCATGGGCGAGCAGCGGCGGTACCAGCAGGTCGACCATGCTCTGCGCTTCGGTGAGCAGCGCGCCCGCCGGGGCGACGGCCCAGCGCGAGAGCTTGGCGCTCAGCGTTTGCTGGCCTCGGTTGCCGTGGCCTATGAGGATCAACCGATCCTGCGCGCGGGTCATGGCTACGTACAGCAGTCGCGTGACATCGGCCAGGCTCTCCCGCTCGCGCTGCACACGTTGCGCATCGCAGGCCAAGGTGTCGTAGCGGATGCGCAGCGCCGGATCGATGCGCCGCAGCGCTAGGCCCAGCTGTGCATGGCAGGCCAGCGGTGGGGGAGCGCCCGCCTTCCGGGCGAAGCTGCGGCCCAGCTCCAGGCAGATTACCACCGGGAACTCCAGGCCCTTGCTCATGTGCATCGTCATGATGCGCACCACGTCCTCGCCCTCGCCCAGCGCTTTGGCGGTGTTGCTGTCGCCCCGGGCGCGCAGCTGCTCCGCCTCCCAAAGGAAGGCCGAAAGCCCGGCTTCGCGCCTTTGCTGAAACGAGGCGGCGCGTTCGGCCAGCATGCGCAGATTGGCCTGGCGCGCCCGGCCCCCGGGTAGCGCACCGGCGCGGGCATAGCAGCCGGTTTCCTCGTAGACGCGCCAGATCAGCGCCTCCAGTGGCTGGGCTTTGGCGAACAGCCGCAGCGAGGAGAGCAGCGCAAAGAACCGGCGCAGCCTTTCGGCCAGCAGGCCCTCGCGCTGCGTGTACTCCTGCGCCGCCTCATAGAAGCTGGCCTCCGGGTTCGGGCAGGCCTGCCGGATCGCCGCCAGCGCATCGTTGCTTAGCCGCGCGGCGGGGCCATGCAGCGCCCCGAGCAGCGCGGTATCGTGCAGGGGATTGTCCACCACGCGCAGCAGATCGATCACCATGCGTACCTCGGGCATGGCGAAGTACGCGTCGCCCGCGTCGCTATACACCGGAATGCCTTGTTCCTCCAGCGCGCGCTGCACCTGTTGGGCCACGCTCTTGGCTACGCGCAGCAGAATGACGATATCGCGATAGCGCAGCCTGCGGTGCTCCTTGCGCTTCGCATCCCAGAGCGGGGTGCCTACCAGCGCGCGGATGCGCTCCGCCGCCAGCGCGGCCTCCTGCGCCAGCCGCCAGCCCGGTCCCAGCTGCCGATCGGCATCGGTATCCTCACGGGCCGCAGGTTCCTCTGCATCCCCGGCTTCCGCGCCGTCCTCCTCGCCGTCCGCATCCGGGTCGCCGGATGCGCCATTCTCGTCGTCCGGATCGAGCAGATGCAGCTCCACCGCCGGATCGGCGTCGGGCTGGTCGGTGAGGCCGGGGAAGAGGTGGGCCTCGGCATCGTAGGGAATCTCGGTCTCCTCGCGCCGCATCGCGTAGGCAAATATGTGATTGATCGCGGCCAGCACATTGGGCCGGGATCGGAAATTTTGGTTCAGGTCGATGCGGCGATTGCGCGGCGACTCGGGCGTGGCCTGCGGATCGGCGGGGGAGGCATTGATCTTTGCAAGAAAGGCTTCGCTCCTTGCGGGGAACGCCTCATTCTCTATGGAAGAGAAGCTCTCGGCCTTCTCCAGAAACAGGCGCGGCTCGGCCTGCCGGAAGCGATAGATGCTCTGCTTTACGTCGCCCACCAGGAACACGTTGTCGGCGCGGGCGATGCGCTGCACCAGCTCCTCCTGAATCACGCTGCTATCCTGATACTCGTCTACGAAGAGCGCGGAATACTGCGCGCGCAGCGCATCGGCCACCCAATCGTGCCGCACCGCCTCCAGGGCCTTGTGTTCCAAATCCTCGTAATCCAGCAGGTTGCGCGCTTGCTTGCGCGTATCGAACGCGCTCTCCAATGCGCGCGCCAGCGTGCCCAGCGCCGCGATCTGCGGATGCAGGGCGCGCAAATCCTTGGCTTGCTCCTCCAGCGAGGTGGAGAAGAGCCGCTTGGCGAGTTCCTCCTGTACGATCTTCTTGGCGGCATTGCGCAACGCCTGCGCTTTGTCCTTCATCGCGACGTCGAATGCCATGCCCTTTTTGGCCGCGCCCAGCTTCGCAAAGGCCGATTCAGCCAGCGCGGTCTGCAGCGCCGCGTAGCCGCGATCCGCCGCCGCTTTCAATCGCTCAAACAGCTGTAAATCGCTCTGCAGCGCGTCGATGTATGCTTCACACCCGCCGGGTTGCGTACAGAGCCGCAGCGCCTGCGCGCAGTTGACCTCCGCCGAGTTCAGCCGCGCCTTGGCCGCGCTCAGCAGCGAGGCCACCCAGGGCGAGCGCTCCAGTTGCGCCGCGTCCGCCCGGTATGCCTCGATCGCGCGATCCATCCAGGCCCAAGGCTCGGGCTGGCTGCGCAGGAATCGGTAGAGCTCGTCCACCTGGCGGCGAATCTGCTCATCGGTCCAGCATTCCGCCAGCGCCAGAAAATCCGCGTCGCCCTCCTCGTAAGCCTGGGCCACCACCTCGCGCAGCGCCTCCTCGCGCAGCGGCGCGATCTCCCGATCGTCGCCCACGCGGAAGGTGGGATCGACCCCGGCCGCCGGGAAGTAGGTGCGCAGCAGCGCGCCGCAAAAGCCGTGCAGTGTCGAAATCGCGGCGTGCTCCACCAGGGCGGCCTGCTCGGCGAAGTGCGCCGCATGGTCGTCTGCACCGGCTTCCTTATTGCCCGGTTTGTCGGTCTCTTTATCGGCTTCTCTATCGGCTTCTTTCTGAAAAGCCAGCAGGATCTTTTCCCGCATCTCGGCCGCCGCTGCGCGCGTGAACGTGACGACCAGCATGTTCTCAATGCTCTGCCCCTCGCGCACCAGCGCGCAGATGCGCTCCACCAGCACGGCGGTCTTGCCCGAGCCTGCCGCCGCCGCTACCAGGAGGTTGCAGCCACGCGCGGTGATGGCCTGCTCCTGCCGCTTTGTCCATTGTACCGCCATTAGCTGCCTCCTTCCTGCGTGCTTCGCAAGGCAATGTCCGCTCTATCTTATACTACTCCTAGATAGATTTCCAGCATATCTCGCGGATCTTTATCCGAATGGCGATGTCGCGCATCAGTCCGCGTAGCTGCCGGCTACGCTGACAGCTGGCTCCTAGCCATTCGAAAAAATCTTCCGCAATCTATTGCGTGAAATCGAACGAGGAATCGTATGAATACATCCCCATTGTACCCGACCGCACCGAACCTTGCAAGGGGGTGCTAGCTTGCCTTCGGTCAGCGCATCGCCCACAGAGGAATCGTTGCCGATTATCACCGACAAGCCTTGCCCTTGTTGCCATCGACGAAGGGTTCGCCGTTGTAGAAACGGTCATGGAGGCGGGTTTCCCTCATTATATAGAGAGGCGACGTGAACGCGCAGGTTTTGCGCATCCGCATCTTTGGTGTGCTCGTAGTGAGGAGTGAACTGCGCGTCCATCAGGTCGAGGTAGGGGCAGGTGGTGCCGCTGCCGTTCTTGTGCAACTCCCCAATGTGGGTTTTTACCGAGACCCCCTTCGCCTCCTTGCTACTCGTCGCTAAAACTTGCCGCGCGCGAGCGCAACACATGATAACGTCCCCATACGATAGACTGCCAGTTGTTACAAGTACAAGCGATAGGACGTGGGGGAGTGTTCAAGGCTTCGGGTGGTCCGTTTCTCAATGTTTCACGTGAAACAATGCGCGTCGCGGCCGAACCGGGCCGGAATGTTTCACGTGAAACAACCCGGCGCGGCACCGGGGCGGAACGGCCAAACGGCGTCGCGCGCACCTCCCGCCCGTGCGCGCATAGGGTAAAGGGAGGCCCTTGAATCTAAAGCGCTCCATCGGGAAAGCTTAAATCAAGGGTCTTTCGCTTGTGGCCCAACCGGGATTGTGATATACTACCAGCTTGAGACAACACGAGCTCGACAGCACGAGAGGGGGAACAACATGCAAAAGCATGTGTTCGATAAGACGGCAATCAAGAAATCCATCATCGGGAAGCTGCAGCGGTACGACGGCTGCTCGCTGGGGGAGGCCACGGATCAGCAGATATACAAGGCGGTGGCGTCCACCGTGCGTGATCAGATCATGCAGAAATGGATGTATGAGAAGGAAGCGCGCCGCCAGCACAAGAACAAGCGCTTGTACTATCTTTCGATCGAATTCCTGATGGGCCGCTCGCTGCACAACAACATGCTCAACCTCTGCTCCACCGAGCAGTACCAGCAGGCGTTTGGCGAGCTGGGATTGGACATAAACAAGGTGCTGCGCGAGGAGCCGGAGCCGGCGTTGGGCAACGGCGGATTGGGGCGGCTCGCGGCCTGCTTCATGGATTCGCTGGCCACGCTGGATCTTCCGGCCATGGGCTGTTCGATCCGGTACGAGTACGGGCTGTTCCGCCAGCGCATCGTGGATGGCCAGCAGGTGGAGATGCCCGATAGCTGGCTGGAGCACGGCAACTCCTGGGAGATTCCCGCGCTGGAGGATGCGGTCGAGGTGCAGTTCGGCGGCCAGCTCCAAGAGGAGTGGGTGGACGGCAATCTGCGCATCGTGGTGCAGAATACCAAGACCGTGATCGCCGTGCCCTACGATATGCCGGTGGTGGGTTACAATTCCAAGGTGGTGGACGTGCTTCGGCTGTGGTCGGCGCGCTCGCCGCAGCGCATCGACCTGGCCTCCTTTGGCCGGGGCGATTACACGCGCGCCATGGAGGAGCGGGAGCTGGCCGAGGTCATATCGAAGGTGCTCTACCCGGAGGATAACCACTACGAGGGCAAGATGCTGCGCCTGAAGCAGCATTACTTCTTCACCTCGGCTTCGCTGCAGTATGCCATCAAGGATTTCAAGCGGCTGCATGGCGATGATATGTCCCTGCTGCCCGAGAAGGTGGCCATCCATGTCAACGATACGCATCCGGGCATGGCCATTCCGGAGCTGATGCGCATCCTCATCGATGAAGAGAACCTGACCTGGGAGCAGGCCAGCGACATCACCGTGCGCACCGTGGCCTACACCAACCATACCATTATGTCCGAAGCGCTGGAGCGCTGGCCGGAGAATATGGTTCGCGAGGTGCTGCCCCGCATCTACAGCATACTGGAGGAGCTCAACAGACGCCTCTGCGCCGATCTGTTCAAGAAATTCCCCGGCCAGTGGGATCGGATCGCCGGCATGGCGATATTGGCCTACGACCAGGTGCAGATGGCCAATCTATGCATCGCCATGAGCCATTCGATCAACGGCGTCTCCCAGCTCCACGGCGATATCCTCAAGCGCGATACCTTCCGCGATTTCGCTCAGGTGATGCCCGAGAAGTTTAGCGCCATCACCAACGGCATCACGCAGCGGCGCTGGCTGATGCTGGCGAATCCGGGGCTTTCCACCCTGCTGGATGAGTCCATCGGCCAGGGCTGGCGGCAGGATTTGATGAAGCTGCGCGATCTGCTGCCCCTGCGCGACGATGCGGCCTTCCGCGAAAAGTTCGCGAAGGTCAAGCGGCAAAACAAGGAGCGCTTCGCTTCCTGGATTTTCGATCGCCAAGGGCTTACCCTCAACCCAGACATGGTGTTCGACGTGCAGGCCAAGCGGCTGCACGAGTACAAGCGCCAGCTGCTCAACGCGCTGCACATCCTGGTGCTCTATAACCGCATCGCCGACGACCCTGCCTACACCATGACGCCCCGCACCTTCCTGTTTGCCGCCAAGGCTTCGCCGGGCTACGTGCGCGCCAAGCAGATCATCCGCTTCATCAACACGCTCAGCGAGCTGATCGCCGCCCACCCCCGCGCCAGCACCATGCTGCAGGTGGCGTTCTTGGAGAATTACGATGTCTCCATGGCCGAGATGCTGATGCCCGCTGCCGAGGTGAGCGAGCAGCTCTCCACCGCCAGCAAGGAGGCCTCGGGCACCGGCAACATGAAGTTCATGCTCAATGGCGCGCTCACCATTGGCACCATGGACGGCGCGAACGTCGAAATCTACGACGAGGTGGGCATCGACAATATCTACATCTTCGGCATGCGCGCCCACGAGGTCGAGGCGCTCTACGCCGCCGGAACCTACCGTTCCGCGCTCATCTACGAAACGAACCAGGAGGTTCGCCGCGCGCTCAACATGCTCATCGACGGCACGCTGACGCCCAACAACCCCTCCATCTTCCAAGACCTGTACCACGCGCTGCTGTTTGGTGATTATGGCCAAATGGCCGATCCGTACCTGGTGCTCAAGGATTTCGGTTCGTACTCCATGGCGCAGCGCCGCCTGGATGTCGATTACCGCAACGCCGAGAAGTGGCAACGCATGGCCATCACCAACACGGCCTGCTCCGGCATCTTCTCCTCCGATCGCACCATCGAGGAGTACAACCAGCGCATCTGGCATCTTTCGAGGATGGAATAAGGTGCGATAACAGGCAAAAGTAGAGGTCATTAAGGTCGCGGCGGGTTACAGCAAAGCTATGAGCACGCAAGGTGTGTACGGGCAGGAGACGAAAAAAAGTGGAACGAGTAATCAGCTAATTGGAGATGCGTTTGCGAGGTTGTATGGCCGATAGTAGAAAAGAAAGAGAAGGAGCAATACGAATGAAGCGTGCTTTGCAACGGATCAGCATTGGCTTTTACCGAAAAAGGCAATCAATCTACTCGCTCTCAATCATCGTAATCATTGCTGCTGTGCTATTTGTAGCTTTACACTACATCAACAATCAATCCGTTTTGACTTTTGTTTCTGTTGTTGCGAACTGGGCTACTGCCTTCGCTGTTTTCCTTGCGGTTCTTGCTCATAATAGAGAGCGGCAAGCATCAGCGCTGGAGTTTTTTACGCAGGGAGACAGTGAGTTCGTATACAACGCGAAGCTGAAAGTCTATCACTATTATAAAGAAAAGAAGGAAAGCTCCAGCTATTTTGCGGGAAAGATGGATGCTGACGAATTGATTGCAATGACCGAAGAATATAGATCGGCGTTCGGAATTGTATGCAATTTTTACGAGTCCTGGGGAATATTGGTTGAAAAACGGTACTTGCCTATTGATTTGTTTGAGAATGGGGCGGGCTTCGCTGCTGTTCGCCTCTTTTTCTTACTATCTCCTTACATCAAGGGACGGCAAGACGATAACCCATACTTTGCAGCAAACTATGAGAAGCTTGCTAAGCGAATCAACAAGCTCGGTATATCATATAATGGTGGAGAAATATGGTGACTCCGTCTTCGAACTGATAATTGATTTCACAACCTAATTTGCTTCACTGCCGTTTCCTCTCTCGTTGCGGCGCTCGGTAAAGTATGGAAAAGATCACATGATCTTTTGTGGCATTCATGAGCTTCAACAGAAATAAAGGGCGGGAACCTTTCAAAGCGAAAGGCCCCGCCCTTTGCATAGGGTGCTACCCCTGCGCCGCAGCCAGCAGCGCCGCGCATGCAAACAACTGACCCTCCCCATCGGTCAGCGAAGCGCACAGCAAGCGCTCGTAATCGTCCTTATACCCCGCTTGGCCGGTGGCGCAGTGCAGCGCCAGCAGATTGGCGGCAGTCATGGCCGCGCCGGAGGGCATGGCGTCGTCGATCACCGCGCACTGATCGGCGGGCAGGTCGTGCAAATCCGATCCGGTGAGCGTGAGCCCGCCGTCGGCGCGCAGGAAGAGCGCGCGCTGGGCGGCCTGCCAGTGCTCGGCCTGCGCCAGCCAACCATCCTTGGGCGCGGCGCTGTGCAGACAGATGAGCCCCCAGATGAAGGCGGCATATCCTTCCACCGTTGCCGGGCACGAGGCCGAGCCGCCGCTCCAGCTTCCCATAAGGCGGCCCTTCTTGGCCATGTGTTCGCCTATGAATCGCGCGGCACCCTCGGCGGCGCGCAGGTATTCGGGCGCATCGAGCGCTTGCGCTGCTGTGGCCAGCGCGGCGATGGCGATGCCGTTGCCCAGCAGCGGGCAGAGCTCGATCACCCGCGGGGCGGGGCGCAGGGCGCGCACGCGGGCCAGCTGCGGCAGGCAGGCTTGCAGGAAGGCGGCATCGGGCTCGGTGGGCAGCGCGGGCAGGAAGGGGAGCCAGCCGTGGCTCTGCTCGAAGCCGGTCAGCGTGCAGCCGGTCTTGGGGTCACAGCGCGGTGCGGATTTCACGGGCCTTCGGTCCAGCGCGCCGCCGTCCAGCCCAATGCCCAGCAGCATACAGCCGCGCACCCCATCCTGAAGGCCCAGCACCTGCCGCACCTCCTCGGGGGTCCATTGGTAGTATGCGCCCTCGCCTAGCGGATCGTCCGCATCCTGCGAGGAGTAGAATCCGCCCAGCTCGCCGGTTAGCGTGCCCACAATGTAATCCAGCGCATCCCGCGCCACTTCGGCCAGGGACGAATCCTGCCGCGCCCCTCCTGATTCGGAGGCATTGGAGGGCGAAGCGCCCGCCTGCGCGGCCTCCAGCTGCGCGGCCTCCAGGTAGGCCAGCGCCAACAGCGCGTTGTCCTGTAGCATCTTTTCAAAGTGGGGGGTGCGCCAAGCGCTATCCACGGTGTAGCGGAAAAAGCCGTGGCCCACGTGATCGCGTATGCCGCCCTGGGCCATGGCCCGCAGCGCGCGCATCGCCATGCGGCAGCTGGCGTCCACGGTGGCGCGGCGCTGCGTCCGGCAGAGCAGAAAGCGCAGGGCGGGCGCGTTGGGAAACTTGGGGCTACCGCCAATGCCCCCGTGCTCCCGATCCTCTGTGCGCAGCAGCTCGCTCTCCAGGCGGGAGGAGAGCGAGGGGACGCTGGGCGCTTCCTGATCTGCGCGCGCCGCCGAGCCGGTGCAGGCCAGCGCGTTGGTCAGCTGATCGGCCCATTCCATCAGCTTCCCACGATCGCCATCCCACATGCCGGTGATGCGCGAAAGCAGGCCGCAGAGGCCCGGCTGGCCCTTGCGCGTGCCGGCGGGCAGGTAGCTGGCGGCATAGAAGGGCCTGCGATCGGGCAGCAGGAACACGTTGAGCGGCCAACCGCCCTGGCCCTGCAGCGCCACGCAGGCCTGCATGTAAAACGCATCCACGTCGGGCCACTGTTCGCGGTCGACCTTGATGGGCACGTAATGCTCGTTGAGCAGCTCGGCAATCAGCGCATCCTCAAAGCTCTCCGCAGCCATCACGTGGCACCAATGGCAGCTTGCGTAGCCGATGGAAAGGAAGATGGGCAGATCATGCCGCGCCGCCTCGGCAAACGCTTCCTCGCCCCAGGGCTGCCAAGCGATGGGGTTGTAGGCATGCTGATGCAGGTAGGGCGAGGCTTCGTCGATCAAGCGGTTGGGCTTCTTCATTCCCGTGTCCATGCGTCACGACCTTTTCCGGGCGCGCGCACGCCAAAGTCAGCGCCTTGTACGCCCTATCATTGGGCTTAGTATGCCATCAAACCGAAAAAAAATGCTCCGCTCCGCTGCTTCCCGACGGAAGGAGCTCAATAAATAGGCGCAAAAAAAATAGGCGCGATTAAAAAAGGAAATATTTGGATATAGTAAATCCAACAAAAAATCCCCGCGCAGAAAGCGCAGGGGAAATGCTCTCGAAAATCAAAAGGCTTTGTGAATCAGCAGAGCGCGAAACAGATTTTTAACCCGCCCGGCGCGCCTTTCAGCCTTCCGCGCCCTCGCGGAGATCGCCCACATCGATCGAGTTCACGATGCCTCCGATCAGCTGGAACCGCGCTTCGTGCTGATCTTGACGCACGGCGATGGTAAGGTACTGCACCTCGCTGGAGGCGGTGATGAAGCCCACCAAGTATTCCACCATAGCCACACCCTCGTCCGGATCGATGTAGCTATAGGAGATGAACGCGCGCTGGTTGGGCGCATCGTAGAGGTAGAACATCTTCTGGTAGGCGTTCAGCGTCCTGCAGCGCGCCTCCAGGCTGGCCTCGCTGAGCAACCCCTCGATGGCAGAAGGATCGATCTGCGCCGGATCAGGGTAGTACACCGTGAGCGAAAGCACGTTGTCGCTGGAAAAGAACAGGGCTTCATCGTCGCCCGGCTCCAGGGGCTCCGGCTCCTCCTCGTTCTCCTCGTCCTCCCCGCTATAATCGCCGAAGAGCGAGACCCAATCGTCGGGAAGCGTGATGGTAAAGCCCGATTCGCCCGTGTACACCACGGGCTCGGCCAGCGCGGCTGTGCATTGCGCACAGGCCAGCGCCAGCAGGCATAGCCAAGCGATCCATTTGCGCATGATATTCCTCCTTCTATAAGGCCAGCTCGTAGGCCCAATACCAAGGCAGCCCGTGTTCCCCGTAGCCCAGGTCGATCTTCGCCACGCGCCGGTAGCCCATTCGCTCATACAACGCTTTAGCGGGCTCATTCTCTGCATAGGTGTCCAAACGAATGCACAAGCAACCCTGCGCGCGCGCCAGCTCGTGGGCGGCGGCCAGCGTGCGCTCGCCCCAGCCCTGGCGCAGAAAATCCGGGTGCACCATGAACGTGTGCACCACCATCACGCGCTCGGGCGGCGCTTCAATGCCCCAGGGTGCGCCCGCATACGCCTCGGGCTGATCGTGGTTGAGAATCACGGTGGCCGCGGTGAGACGAGTCCGTTCGTCCCTTGATACATAAAGCGTTCCGGCCTCTAGCCCGGCAAGCGCATCGGCCGGGGTGGGGTAGATGCCGCGCTTCCATCCCGGGCCGTTGGGGCCGCGCTCTAGGGCGGTGTGCACCGCCTCGTACAGCGCGGAGACCTCGGGCAGGGTTGCGGGGGTGACGGGCTCCAGGAGAGTGGGCGGGGTGGTGTGAGGGGGAATGATCATAAGGACGGCCTCCGGCGGCCCGCTTTTTGAAAAAAGCGGGGAAAAAACTTTATCCTCAGAAGGGGGCGGCTACTTGCGGATGAATACTACGCGCTTGCGCTTGGGTGGGGCTTGCAGCGCGGCGGCGATTTCCTCCGGCGCGCCGCAGATGGCGTACACAGCCACGCGGCAGAGCAGGAATGTGACCGGTCCGGCCAGCATGCCCAGGAAACCCAGCAGCACGAAGCCCGCGTACATGCTCATCATAGTCGCCAGCGGGTAAACGCCCAGCTGTGCGCCCACCACGCGCGGCTCGATGAGCTGGCGCATGATCAGCGTGATGCCGTAGAGCAGGATCATGCCCACGCCGAGGGTGACGTTGCCGGTCAGGAAGCCTATGGCCGACCAGGGAATGAGGAACAGGCCGGAGCCCACCACGGGCAGCGCATCCATGATGGCGATCACCATCGCCAGCAGCAGCGCGTAGGGGATGCCCAATATCGAGAAGCCGATGAGCAGCTCGGTGAACATCATCATCGTCAGGTAAACCTGTGCGCGCACTTGGCCGAACACCGCGCGGATCATGCCGCTCTTCATTTGCACGAACAGATCGCGGGCGCGCGCGGGCACCAGCCGGTGGAAGTAGCGGATGATGCGCTCGCGGTCGACCACCATGTAGAACGTGCCCAGCACGCTCAGCACGATGAACAGCAGGATTTGCGGCACCGAGAACGCAGTGACCAGCGCGCCGCGAGCCACCGTGTTGGCCAGCGGGCCCAGCCCGGTCTGTATAGAATCCTGAATGGCGCGGCCTGCCTGGCCGACCCAATTATGTATCGCGGCCTGATAGCTTTCGTCGGCGATGTTGAGCCGCGCATCGATCCAAACGAACGCGCTGTCGATCCAGGAGTTGATATCCCGGACCAGCCCGGTCACCGTGGAGGGCACGTGGGTCAGCAGCGTCTTGATTTCCATCACGGCGCGACCCATGCTGGCGGAGATCACGAAAATCAGAAGAGAAAGCACCAGCAGCATGCACAGCAGCGCGGCGATCGCGCGGTGGATGCGAATCTTGTGCGCTTTATTTGAAAGAAAGCGCACCGGGGCTTCGAGCAGCGCGGAGAGGATCAGCGCCACCACAAAGGGCGCGATGTAGCGGAACAGCGCCCCAAACAGCGCCACCCCCAACAGCACGCACAGTATCACCAGGCCTTTGCGGGGCAGATCGTTGGCGGCCTCGTTAAACGCGCGCAGGCGGGAAAAGGGTTTCTTCTCGGTTTCCATTGCGTCACACCCTTTCGTGGAGGAAATGGCCTCAGGTTCTGCTTATTATAGCATGCCGGGGCATTCTTTGGCAGGGGAAATGGGTGAAAACTAGATTAATGTTTGACAAGACTGTGCACCGCGCGTATACTATCTGCATCCCATCCGCAACCTATTCTGGTGTTTCTGTCGCCTATACCGCATTTTGCGGAGCGCCATGAAGGGGAACCGATGCATGCCCGGGTTTCAGAGAGCTGCCGCACGGTGCGAGGCAGCCGAAGGGGTGCCTCCTGCTCGCCCTGGAGCGCGCGGCCTTGCCGCCGGTTTGCAGCCGTTATCCTGCCTCAAGCGGGCGGTCTTGGCCGTCAATGAGAGTGGTACCACGGAACGACGTTTCGTCTCTTTAGGAGGCGAAGCGTTTTTTGGTTTTTTCTAGGGGGCCATCGCGGCTCTAACGCAATGCCAGCGCAGCCCCAATCGCTACATCAAACCGCAATAATCAGGAGGAATCGCCATGTTTACCACGCCCTACGTCCCCGGTGAAATCGAGAAGAAGTGGCAGCGCATCTGGGCCGAGCGCAAGGCCTTTGCCGCCACGGACGATTACAGTCGTCCCAAGTTTTACGGGCTCATCGAGTTCCCATATCCCTCGGGCCACGGGCTGCACGTCGGCCATCCCCGCTCCAATACCGCCATTGACATCATCGCGCGCAAGCGGCGTATGGAGGGCTACAACGTGCTCTTCCCCATGGGCTGGGATGCCTTCGGCCTGCCCACCGAGAATTTCGCCATCAAGAACAAGGTGCACCCCAGCATCGTTACCAAGCAAAACATCGATCACTTCCGCCAGCAGCTGCAGGCGCTGGGCTTCTCCTTCGATTGGTCGCGGGAGGTGGATACCACCGATCCGTCCTACTACAAGTGGACGCAGTGGATCTTCCTGAAGCTCTTTGAGCACGGCTTGGCCTACAAGACGGAGATGCCGGTCAACTGGTGCGTGAGCTGCAAGTGCGGCTTGGCGAACGAAGAGGTGGTAAACGGCGTGTGCGAGCGCTGCGGCGGCGAGGTGGTTCGCCGGGTGCGCAGCCAGTGGATGCTGAAGATCACTGCCTACGCGCAAAAGCTGCTTGATGGCCTGGATCACGTCGATTTCATCGACGAGGTGAAGATGCAGCAGCGCAACTGGATCGGCCGCAGCGAAGGCGCGGAGATCGATTTTGCGGTGCATGCCGACGGGCACACCTCCGGAGGCGAAAACGGCGAAGCCGCGGAGAATATCCGGGTCTACACCACCCGCCCCGATACGCTCTTTGGCGCGACCTACATGGTGCTTTCCCCCGAGCATCCCCTGGTCGATGCGTTCATGGCGCGTGGCGCGCTTCGCAACGCCGACGCCATTTTGGATTACCGCGCCGCCGCCGCGCGCAAGAGCGATTTTGAGCGCTCCGAAATGGCCAAGGACAAGACCGGCGTGGCGCTGGAGGGCGTGCACGCGGTGAACCCGGCCACCGGCCAGCCCATCGCGATCTGGATCAGCGACTATGTGCTCATGACCTACGGCACCGGCGCGATCATGGCCGTTCCCGGTCACGATGGGCGCGATTGGGAGTTCGCCAAGAAGTTCGGCCTGCCCATCGTGGAGGTGGTGGCTGGCGGCGACGTGCAGCAGGCCGCCTACACCGATGTGGCCGATGGCGAGCTGGTCAACTCCGGCTTCCTGAACGGCATGCGCGTGGCCGAGGCCAAGACCGCCATGATCGATTGGCTGGCGGAAAAGGGCCTGGGCGAGCGCAAGGTCAACTTCAAGCTGCGCGATTGGGTGTTCAGCCGCCAGCGCTACTGGGGCGAGCCGATGCCCATCGTCCATTGCGATTGCTGCGGCTGGGTGCCCGTGCCCGAGGATCAGCTGCCCGTGACCCTGCCCAACGTGGAGCACTACGAGCCCACCGACGATGGGCAATCCCCGCTTTCGCTCATTACCGAATGGGTGAGCACCACCTGCCCCAAGTGCGGCGCGCCCGCCCGGCGCGAGACCGATACCATGCCCCAGTGGGCCGGTTCCAGCTGGTACTTCCTGCGCTACACCGATCCGCTCAACGCCACGGAACTGGCCTCGCAGCAGGCCATGTCCTATTGGCTGCCCGTGGATTGGTACAACGGCGGCATGGAGCACACCACCCTGCACCTGCTCTACAGCCGCTTTTGGCACCTGTTCCTGCACGATATCGGCGTGGTGCCCTCGCCCGAACCGTACCAGAAGCGCACCTCGCACGGCATGATCCTGGGGGAAAACGGCGAAAAGATGTCCAAATCGCGCGGAAACGTGATCAATCCGGACGAAATCGTGAGCACGCTAGGCGCGGATGCCTTCCGGATGTACGAAATGTTCATGGGCGCGTTCGATCAGGCGATCCCGTGGTCCACCAACGGCGCGCAGGGCTGCCGCCGCTTCCTGGATCGCGTATGGCGCTTGCAGGAGATGCTCAACGAAGGCGAGGGCATTTCGAAGCCTCTGGCCGCGAGCGTACATGGCGCCATCAAGAAGGTGACCGAGGATTACGAGCGCATGAAGTTCAACACCGCCATCGCCGCCATGATGTCGCTGGTGAACGATATGTACGCCGCCAAGCAGGTGACGCGGGGCGAGCTCAAGGCGCTGCTGCTCATCTTAAATCCGGTCGCGCCGCATATGACCGAGGAGATTTGGGAGGCCTGCGGCTTTGGCGGGCCGCTCTACGCCCAGCCTTGGCCCAAGTGGGATGAAGCCGCCCTGCATTCCGATACCGTGGAGATCGCCGTGCAGATCAACGGCAAGGTGCGCGGGCGCATCGACATCCCCTCCGATATGACCGCTGAGCAGGCCGCCGAACAGCTCCCCGCCCACGAAAGGGTCGCCGAGCTGCTGGAGGGCAAGGTAATTCGCAAGCTGGTGTACGTGCCGGGGCGGCTGTTGAACATCGTGGTGTGATGCATTGCAAAAAACTGGATTCAGGCCATGGCGGCTTGAATCCAGTTTTTCTTAAGAAAAAGAACCCTGCTGCGCCCTATAAAAGCGCGCCTCTGTGTCGATTTGGAATATCTCCGGGTCCCTCCTCATTCCGGGCAGCGGAAGCACCCGATCACGTGGTCGTTCACCAGCCCCACCGCCTGCATGTATGAATACACGATGGTGGTGCCTACAAAGGTGAAGCCGCGCTTCTTCAAATCCTTGCTGATCGCATCGGAGAGCGGCGTGGATACCGGCACATGCGCCAGATCGGCCCAGCGACCTACGAGGGGCGTACGGTTGACGTAGTTCCACAGGTACGCATCCAGGGAGATGCCGCCCTCCCGCAGGCGCAGGTAAGCGCGGGCATTGCCCACGGCGGCGCGCACCTTGAGCCGGTTCTTGATGATGGCGTCGTTCTGCAGCAGCGCGGCGATCTTTTGTTCGTCGTAGCGGGCGATGCGCTCCGGATCGAATCCGTCGAACGCCGCGCGCATGCCCTCGCGCCGGTTGAGGATCAGCGACCAGCTAAGCCCGGCCTGCTTGCCCTCCAGCAGCAGCATTTCAAACAGGCGCGCCTCGTCGTGGCAGGGCGTGCCCCATTCGCGATCATGATACTCGCGCATGAGGTCGGTCTGCGCGGCCCAGCCGCAGCGGGGCAGATCGGGGGTGATGGGCATAGTCGCACTCCTTTTGCAGGGGAGATTTGTGCCGTTTAGGGGGATACTTGCACGCCGCAGAGGGTTTATACCCATTCCAACAACGTTATGCCACAATCCAGCGGATCTTTATCCGATCGGCGTTGTCGTGCCTCGGTCAGCGTAGCTGCTGGCTACGCCTCCTTCGGACTCCTAGCCGAACGAAAAAATCTCTCGCTGGCTTATTGGCAAAACCTAATTGGAATTGGTATTACGCGCGTGGCGCGCTGGGCTGCCTGCGGGCGAGCGCATCGACGAACTGCCGCGCCAGCCGGGGCGAGCGCCCGCCGCGGGAGACCGTCCAGGCCAGCGCTTCCGTGCGGGCCGCATCGTCGAAGGCAACGCCGCGCGATGCGCAGAGGGTGGCCACGATGTGCAGATATTCATCCTGCGAGGGCGCGGGGAAGGTGAGCCGCAAATCGAACCGATCGGCCAGGGAGAATTTTTCCTCTAGCGTGTCGCGCTCGTTCACGTCGTCCTGCCGCTCGGAGAACCGCTGGCGCACGATGTTGCGGCGGTTGCTGGTGGCGTAGACCACCACGTTATCGGGCCGAATCTCCAGCCCGCCCTCCAACACGGTCTTGAGCGCGGTGTATTCGGGGCAGCTATCCGAAAAGGCCAGATCGTCCACAAACACGATGAAGCGGCCGGGCTGCTCGCGAAGCTGCGCAAATATGCCGGGTAGCTGCGTGAGGTGCGCCAGCGGCACCTCCACGATGTGTAGCCCCTCGCGCCAGAAGCGGGTGAGCTGCGCCTTCACCGTGGCGGATTTGCCGGTGCCCTTGTCGCCATAGAGCAGGATGTTGGCTGCCGGACGGCCCTCGAGCAGGGCACACGTGTTGTCGATGAGCGCTTGACGCTGCGCATCGTACAGCACCAGCTCCTCCAGCTGGACGGGATCGGGGGAGCGCACGCCGCGCAGCCCCTGCGGATGCCCGGCGCTCACGCCCACCCAGGTGAGCGCGGGAGACGAGGCGAATAGTCCCGTGCCGTGCGTGCGGAAGAATGCGGCCAGGGCGGGCATTCCCTTGGCGTCCAGCGCGATGCCCTCCAACCGGGGATCGAGGGGGCCGTGGGGCGGCGAAAGCTCCCATGCGGGCAGCGGGCCCGTCGCTTCGGTGGGGATGCCGGCCCGCATTGCCAGTGCGAGCACCGCCGCCGGCTCCAACACGGCCAGCTCGCCCAGTGCGGCCAGGTCGTTCGCGCCCGCGCGCAGCAGGCTATAGGGCAATTGATCGTAGGGCAGGCGCGCGCAGAGCGTCGCCAGCGGACTGGGCGTGAACAGCACGGCTTCGCGCAGCGCGGAGCCAAAGCCATCGTGCCCCTGGGCCAAGCAGGCCAGCCACGCGCGGTATACCGCGCCGTAGGCGCGCACAAAGCCTGCCTCGGGCGCGTCGGGCCGCGTGAGCAGCGCCAGCATGCCCCGCACAGCGCGCACCGCCGGATGTTCGGCGACGTGCTCCAGCACGGTGAGGCGATTTAGGTGGCTGAGCAGGGCCTGGGCCTGAAGCTGATCCATGGGCAGACCTCCTTCATTCAAACGCAATCTCGCCGCAATCCCAGCGGCAACGCCTATCGCAATCCCAGTCGCAACGCCTATCGCAATCTCCGTCGCAATCCCAATCGCAGCCCCCGTCGCAATCCCAATCGCAGCCCCGCCGTACCTCTCGCCGTCGCAGCCCCGCACCCTTCCCCTGGGTCCAGGGCGGAGGCCCTGGTCGGTTGAGGGAGGGTATTGGAGAGTGCAGAGAGGATCTAGGGAGGGGGATCGAAACCCCTCCCTGATCCTCTTTGCGCCCCCGTCGTTCCAACGTAACCCCGTAGCCCGGTAGCCCGGTAGCTCCGTAGCTCCGAGGCTCCGAGGCTCCGAGGCTTATGCGGGAATGGGTGTTTCGCCTTCACAGGCGACCAGGGGGTTTTTTGGTCGCCCCCTGGAATCCTTCGGTTCGGCCCCGCTCTGTTCTAAGCGCGGCGGGAAGGACTACATGCGCTCGGGCGCTTCGATGCCGATCAGGAAGAGGCCGGTACGGATCACATCGCGGATGGCCTCGGTCAGGCGTACGCGGGCGGCCACGGTGCCGGGCTCGTCGTCCAAAATGCGGTGCTCGTAGTAGAACTTGTTGTAGGCCTGAGCCAGGGCGGTGATATGCCGGGTGACGAGGTAGGGCTCGTTGCGTTGCGTGGCCTCCTGCAGCACGTCGGGGAAGCGGGAAATCAGGATGAGGGCCATACGAGCCTCCTCGTCCGCCAGGGCCGACCAAACGGGCTGGGCCAGATCGGCGGGGGCTTTGCGCAGCAGCGAGCAGCAGCGCGCGTGGGTGTACTGCACGTAGGGCGCGGTCTCGCCATCGAAATTCAGCGCGCGATCCCACCAGAAATCCACATCCTTGATGCGGTTGTTCTGCAGCGCGGAGTAGACCACCGAGCCCACGCCGATCTGCCGAGCGACCTCGGCGCGGTTCTCCAGCCCGGGCGATTTTTCCGCAATGATGGAATCGGCCTTCTCGATGGCGCGGCTGAACACCTCCTCCAGGTGGACGACGTGCCCGCTGCGGGTGCTCATGGCCTGGCCCTCGTAGCTGACCATGCCGTAGGAAACGTGCTCCAGCCCGGTGTACCACGGGTAGCCCATGAGCTCTATCACCTTGAACACCTGGCGGAAGTGCAGCTCCTGATGGGAAGCCACGACGTACAGGCATTGATCGAAATCGTAGGTATCCTTGCGGTAGAGGATGGCGGCGATATCTCGGGTGGCGTAGATCGTCGCGCCATCGCGCTTGAGGATGAGGCAGGGCGGCATGCCGTACGCCTCCAGATCGACCACCTGCGCGCCGTCGCTCTCCACCAGCAGGTGCTTTGCGCGCAGTTCGTCGATCACGCGATCCACCTTATTCTTATAGAAGCTTTCGCCTGCGTACGAATCGAACGATACGCCCAGCAGATCGTACACCTTGGCGGCGTAGCGCAGGGTCATCTCCTTAAACCAATCGAAAAGCTCCAGTGCTTCGGGATCACCCTCCTCGATGCGCTTGAACCACGCGCGGCCTTCCTCCTCCAGCACAGGGTCCTTTTCGGCCTCGTCGTGAAAGCGCACGTAGAGCGCGGTCAGCGCATCGATGCCGCCGGATTCGATTTCCTCGCGCACGCCCCAGCGTCTGTACGCCACGATCAGCTTGCCAAACTGCGTGCCCCAATCGCCCAGGTGGTTGATGCTCACCGTGCGGTAGCCCAAATAATCGTACAGCCGCTTGAGCGAGTGGCCGATCATGGTGGTGGAAAGATGCCCGATGTGGAACTTTTTCGAAATATTGATGGAGCTGTAGTCCAGGCAGACGGTCTTGCCCTCGCCCTGGCAGGTGGAGCCATAGGCCTCCGGCGCTTCGAGCACGGCGGTCACCGTCTCGCGCGCCAGATTCTCCCGGTGCAGGCTCAGGTTCACGTAGCCGCCCGCGCACTGCGCGGTGGCCAGCTCCGGGTTGTCCAGCTTTTCGCACAGCGCTTGCGCAATCATGGGCGGGGCTTTGCGCATCTGCTTGGCGAGCTGGAAGCAGGGAAACGCGTAGTCGCCCAGGGCGGTATCCGGCGGCACCTCCAGCAGCGCGCGCACTTGCTCCGCGGAGAGGCTCACGCCCTCGAATTGCGCGAGGGTATCCGCCAACCAGGCGGCGATGCGAGTTTTGATGTCCATAGCAGCGATCACTCTTTCCGAACGAATTGAGGTGAATCCAAGGTTAGGATGGAATAATATTCATCATAGCATGCTTGGGCTTGGCGCGCAAATACTTCCCGACGCTTTCCGTCTACTTTTGCATCTTTTGCGTTTTTGAACGCGCTTATGGTATAATCGGAGAACATGGGAACACTAGAATGCCCGAAAGAAGGGATTTTGATGGCCGCGATACCGGCGGTTTGCCCGAACTGCGCGCGCGTGCACGAGCTCGATGCGCAGGCGCTGCCCGACATGCTGGTGTGCGACAACTGCGCCACTTCCTTGCGTCCGGAGAGGCACGGTGCGGCGGTATTGCTCGTGATCCACAAGCCCGGGCCCGCGCCGGAAAGGCCGGAGGTGGCGGCGCTGTTGGAAAGGGCTGCGAAGGAGCGGAAGCCGGATCGTGCCCATGCGCTGCTCCGCGATGCGCTGGCGCTGGACCCCGAAAGCTTCGCCAGCCACCGCGCATTGCTCTACCACGGCAGGCTCCACGAAACTGTGCGCAAGCCTGGCGATTTTTCGTTCATCAAGTGCTACCTGCTGCATATGTACGAAGAGCCGGGGCGCTATTCCGCCGCGCAGCGCGACACGATGGTAGAGGAGCTGCTGCGCGATCCGCTGCTGGAGCGCACGCGGGCGCTCAGCGGGGATGGCGAAGGCTTCCTATGCGAGTACCTGCGCCACTTATCCGGCGAGTACTTGCGCATCTTCGTGCGCGGTCGTTCGGGCATCAGCAAGACGATGTTCGGCCTCCCGCGCTCCCACGATGCGGTTCAATTGCTGTGCGGGGACGTGCTGGCGGTCATGGAGCACCACGTGCAGGACGATCCCCGGCTGGATCAGGAGCAACGCGCGGCCCTGCGGGAAGCGCTGCGGCAGGCGTTCGAGGCGCTCATGTCCATTTGATAGGAAGGTACGAACGCAGGTACATGCAGAGGTGCGCGTTAAGATGAAGGATAGCCCCTGGTTTTGGGCGGTGTTTTGGCTGCTGCTGTGCGTGCTGCCGTTCGCGGTGCTGCCGCCGCTGATCGCGCTGCTGCCCCTGGAGGGCGCGATCGTGGGGCTATGGCTGCTGGTGTGGGTCGCCTGCCCGGCATTGGCCGTGGCGGCGGGATACGGCACAGCATGTCATCGGGTACCGGCTGTGGTGAGTTGGTTGTTTGCGCCGCTGGGCTGCCTGGTGCTGCCGCTTTGGGGCATTCAGCCCGAGGGGTGGTCAATCCTATGCGGCTGCGTGCTGGGCGTGATCGCGGGCGTGGTCGGGGAACAATCGCTGCGCGCGGCGACGAAGAGGAGGCGAGGTCGATGAGTCCACGGGAAAAGGACGGCGGAACCCGTGCCGGTCTGCGCTCGGGCAAAGAGCGCGAGCGGAGCGGGCAGGGCGACCGGCCCAGTCCGCGCGGTCGGCACAAGGACGATGTCCGCAGCGCCGAGGACGCGCTCGATCGCGAGCTGCGCGAGGATGTGCTCGCCATGAACAAAGCTCCGCGCAGGGCCGGGCCTATCGCGCGGCTGCGGTCCGCATCCAAATCCGCTTCGGGGCGCGCTACGGGTCTTTCCTCCGGGCCTTCCTCGGGTCTTTCGTCAGGTCTTTCATCGGAGCTTTCGTCAGAGCTTTCGTCAGAATTTTCGTCCGGGCAGCTGCCCGGCGATTCCTTTTCCGTTGTGAGGCGTAAGCCGTTCAGCCTGATGCGCGGTATCTTCACGGCGGTGCGCTGGCTGCTGCTCAGCGCACTGGCACTGGCTTGCGTGGCCGTGTTTTACGTAGCGGTGATCATGGGCGAAACGCCCGAGCTGCAGGTCGTGGAGGGGCAAGCCTCCGCCGCTCTTCCCACCGCCGCGCCGCTGCCCAACGGCATACGTAGCCTGGATACCGTGGATTTGACGCAGATCGCCGCACTCTACCCCGCACGGCTCGCCACCCTGCCCCACGACCAGGGCTTTCGCCTAGAATCCGGAAAAGTGGAGGACGTGCGCATTGAAGGCGTCGAAAAAACCTGCCGGGTGGTGACGCTGGTGTATTCGCATGCCGCTTTAGCGCAGACGGTGGTGGTGCGGAGCGCCGTGCCTGGCGGATTCATCGCGCGATATGCAAACATCGGCTTCACGCTCGAGCCCGCGCCGGTCACGCTGGCCACCCTTTCGGCCATGGTGCTCGACGTGCAGGATCAGCGGTACTTCGTAGCCACGCTGGGCGACGCGGTGTACTCTGTGGAAGGCTCGGCTACCCTGGGCGAGCTTTCGAGCGTGCCCGGCTGGGTGATGCTGGCCGGGGAGGAAAACGCGCTTGGCGCGGAGGACGCAGAGGGCGCAACGGAACCGTAGCGCGGACGCGGCACGGGCCAGCGTTTGGATGCATGCCCAGCAGGGGGAGCGCGCACCCTTATCTCTCTTTTGAGGTTTCGGCGTGCAGTTTTTGAAAAAAAGGGCTTGTTTTTTTTCGCGACTTCCTGTATTATAGTGCCGTTGTCACGCTCCGCTGGTCGGTGCGAGGCATAGGATAGGAGGGAGTTAGCTCTCCTCCAGCATAGATGCTGATGTAGCTCAGGCGGTAGAGCACCTCCTTGGTAAGGAGGAGGTCATGGGTTCGAGTCCCATCATCAGCTCCATTCAAAGGCAGCTTTGATACGATAAGAGCCACCCGATGAGGGTGGTTCTTGTTGTTTTGTGATAATTGCCGCTTGTTGTGAGGGTTCGCGCCGCGTTGACAATCCTACCTTGCAATGCTATAGTAAACTCTGAAAACCAGGCAGAGCGAGGAGAAGAACGATGAAGCTGCTATGGCTCACCAACATCGTATTGCCAGAAATCGCCAAGGAGACGGGAAAGAGCGCGTCGCCCTACGGCGGCTGGATGACGGGGCTATACGACTTTATAAAAAACCAGCAGGGTGTGTCGATTGCATCTTGCTATATGGGGTCGGCGTGGCGCGAGGGGGAAACCGCCATGGGGCGGTACTACGAGTTCCCCTCGTCCAAGTTCCACGGGAAGCGCTATGTGCGGATGCTGACCTTGTGCTTTCAGGCTATTCTCCGGCAAGAAGGCCCGGACGTGATCCATATCTTCGGCACCGAGTTTTCGCACACCTATGCCATGGTTCGCGCCGCGGCGCTGGAGGGCCTTTCTTCACGCGTCGTCCTCAACATCCAGGGTCTTTGCGGCATATACGCGGCGCATTTTTGCGATTTGCTCCCGTTCCGGGCCATCTACTCCTGCTTGCCCTACGATTTGCTGCATGCCTCCTGCATCGCGGTGCAGCGCTGGCGCTTCAAGAGCAAGGGGCGCTATGAGACGCTGGCGCTTCAGGAAGCGGCGCACGTCATCGGGCGCACCGATTGGGATCGGGCATGCGCCACGCAGGCCAACCCCGCAATCCGGTACCATTTTGCCAACGAGATACTGCGCGGCGGATTCTATGAGGAGGACGCGCGCTGGGACGCGGCGCGATGCGAGCGGCACACGCTGCTCATGGGGCAGGGCTCCTACCCCATCAAGGGCACCCACGCGGCGCTGGAGGCGCTGGCGATCATCGTCAGGCGTTATCCGGACGTGCTATTGCGCATATGCGGACAGCCGTTGCGCCCGATCTCTGCTTTTGGGGATCACTTTAGACGTAGTGCTTATGAGCGATATATTCACAGGCTCATCAAGCGATATGGCTTGGGAAAAAACGTACAGTTTGTTGGCGCGATTGGCGCACGGGAAATGGAACAGCTTTTTCTGCGTAGCCATGTGCTGATCAATCCTTCTTTTGTGGAGAATGAATCGAATACGATCAGCGAGGCAAAGTGGATCGGAACCCCGATCGTCGCGTCCTTCGTGGGCGGCGTGACTAATCGGGTTACTCACGGCATAGACGGGTATTGCTATCCTGCCAATGCCTCGTACATGCTAGCGCACTATGTAATGGAGCTTTTTGCGGAAGATGCACGGGCGATGGCTTTTTCGGAAAAAGGAAGGTTGGTTGCTCGCGATTTGCTAAATCCTCAGACCAACGGACAAGCAATCATACGGATATACAGAGAGCTTCTTCAAGACCAAGCGCCCAACCAGGAGGATGGACAGTGAAGGATTGCGAGCGCTGGGAAAGCTTGGAGCAGCTGTTTTGCGCACTGAATCGTTCGGAAAAGTACCTGGTTTTACGCAATTATGAGGAATTGCATACCGCCGCGTTTTTAACGGGGCATAGCGATGTGGATTTTCTGTGCGAATCCCGCAAATCCTTCTGTGCCCAAGCGAAGGCAAGGCCTCGCTTCTCAAGGGATGACGGTATTCACTATGCGGTTTGCGTCGGCGCACAGGATATCCCGATTGATGTTCGCTGCGTTGGGGACGGGTATTACGACGCGCGATGGGCAGGCGCGATGCTTTCATCACGTGTGCAACAGCCGCTAGGGTTTTACGCCCCCTCGAAGGAGCAGTATTTCTATTCCTTGCTATACCACGTGCTTATCCACAAGCAAGAAATCTCCTCGGACTATCTCGATCGCTTACCTCAAATGGAAAAAGCGCTGGGTCTACAGGTCGGCGGAGTCGAAAGTTGGAGCGAATCGCTGGCCGAGTTCATGCGGCGGCATCGGTATTGCTATACCAACACAAGGGACTGCGCGATCGGCATCAACCGGAAGAATATCCCTTCCACAATGATCAGGATACGCTTGGATTGGCAACTGCATAGAGCCTATTATTGCGCACGAGATCTGTTGGCGCACGCAGTGAAGGAATTTGTGAGGAAGAGGTGAGCGATGCATGGGAGAGATCATCAAGCGCTTGACAGAGACCGCCGATTTGGAAAGCGGCTTTTTTGTGGAGCTTAACCATGCCACAGAACGAAATGGGCCGCGATATGTCCATATCCAGAACGAGCGATTCAGGCTTAATATGACGGAACAAGATTTTTTGCGAATCGCTGCGTCCCTTTGCAAGGCGCGTGCGCAGCTTGTCCATATGAAAGGGTTAGACAAACTTGATACATGAACCGAACACTTCACTCTATGACAATGTGCATGCTGCGTTCAGCGCCCACGAAGTAGCGTACCTCTGGTTAGAGGACGATCTTTGGGCGACACCTCCCTTTTTCGGGAAACGCCTGTTGATCCACCCCGAATGCAGAGACGCGTTTGTTCTGTTCGCCAAAAAAGCCCGTTGGAAACGTCTCCCGCATCCGGAACAAAACGCCCGTTTTTTGTACGCTCTAAAGCATTTTGAAGGGTACAAGGTGGGTATGGACACGGTTGAAATTTGCTATCAGTTATACTGCCGAAGCATTCATGCCGGCGAATGGATGCCTGTAGACCAGAAGGTGCAGCAGTTAGCGTGGAACAACAAGGTATTGTCCGATTCAGGCACGTACTATGTGTTGAGTGACGTGGATTTGTGCGCGGATTTGATCATTAAGTGTTTGTTCGACCATCGTGCGTTTGCGCATCCTTATACCGAGAAAATCACTGCCTTGCTAGGACGTGTTTCGGCCGAGGCCCTGCGCGAGCGACTGGAACCGGTTTGCTTCCGGTTCACACCTGTGCTTGTCGAGATGCTTTTCGGAAGCAAAATCGAGCAGGTGGTGCGTGCGTACAATACATTCATTGCCTATTAGACTGCATTGCCTATTTGCGTGAAAGGAGTGGATGCATTGAGCAATCCCGGCGTACTGTACTTAGCCGAAAAAAGGTTATCGTCCCTCGATTCTTTCCGCGTGGAAGACAATATCGGCGAAGCAATTCATCTGCACTTGGGCGAAATGCGTTTGGACTTAACGATTGCGGATTTCTTGCGTGTCGCAGATATCTGCGAGCAATGTATCAACGCCTTGACGCCCGTAGAGGGTTTCGATGCCAGACGATTCGACCCGTTTTTCTTGGACATGATTTCCGCGGATTTGGTGGATCTGGAGCATATATCGCACGATGTCGTCTGGCTTTCGCAGCTCAAGGTTCAAACGAAGGGTCTATTTGGACTGCCGGTCGTGCAGCCGTTATCGCAATCGCGGGTAATGAAAACCTTGCAGGGAAATTCGGCGGAAGACCGTGCGTACCGACAGGAGAATCTGCATGGTGTCGACAACGTGCAGCGTACAGAGGCAATCCTGCGCAGTATCGCAGCCAACGGATACCCTTTTCAAGAGCAGTACATTGTTTTGTTTAACGATCAGAACAACATTCGCGATGGGCAGCATCGCGCAAGCTGCTTGTACCACCTTCATGGCGATGCGGAAATTCCCGTAATCCGCATGCACTTCAAGGACGGGAAGCACGGCGTTTCACAGCACCCGTGGCTACACGAGTTGGGAGGAGCACCCCTCAAAAAAGCTCTTCGGTTCCTTCTCCGGGCGCTTCGGCGAATCGTGCACCAGATTCTGAAGTGACAAAGATAAGAAGGGCGCGACCAAAATGGAGAAAAACCAAGGGAATGGAACCTTGCGCACTGCCGTTGTTTCCGGGTTGTTCTGGAGTTATGCGGAAAAAATCAGCGCACAGCTCATCAGTTTTGTTGTTTCCATTTTGCTTGCGCGCAAGCTGGCTCCCGCGCAACACGGCGCCATTTCATTGCTGATGGTTCTGATTGCAATCTGTGATGTGATGGTCGACAGCGGTTTTAGCAGTGCGCTCGTGCAGAAAAAAAAAGCTGACGAAGCGGATTTTTCCACTGTATTCTGGTTTTCCCTAGGGGTTTCCGCCGTCGCTTACATCGGACTTTTTTTTATGTCTCCTCTTTTGGAACGATGGTATAATATCGCGGGACTTGCGTCGCTCGTTCAGGTCATGGCGATTAAGCTGCCTATCGGTGCGGTTAACTCCGTGCAGCGAGCCTACGTTACGCGTCGCATGGAGTTTCGTCGGTTTTTCTTTTCCACGCTTATCGGCACAATCCTTTCGGCGGTCATCGGCATCTTGCTCGCCTACCGGGGCTTTGGCGCGTGGGCGTTGGTGGCGCAATACCTGTCCAATTCTCTCATTAATACCTTGGTGCTGTGGATTACCGTCCACTGGCGTCCTATGTGGGTATTCTCCTGGAGTCGTTTCCGGGCGCTGTACTCCTTCGGCGTAAGAGTGCTGGGCGTTTCTCTTCTGGACACCATTTATGAAAACCTGCGCAGCTTAATCATCGGAAAAAGATACAGCGCGCAGAGTCTTGCCTATTACAACCGAGGGCGACAGTTCCCGGATTTGGTCATGGCCAATATTGATACGACGATCAATACGGTTCTTTTTTCTGTGATGTCTAAGAAACAGGATGATCCCGCCAGCATCAAAAATATGGTTCGCCGCTCCATCAAAACCAGCATGTATCTGCTTTCTCCGTTGCTTGTCGGCTTGTTTGTCATTGCAAAGCCGCTAGTCCTCGTGTTGCTGACCGAAACATGGCTTGCTTGTGTTCCCATCTTGCAGATTTACTGCATCTCCTATTTGTTCAAGCCATTCCAGGCGGCGAGCCTACAAGTGGTGAAGGCCATGGGGCGCAGCGATATTTTTCTAAAACAGAATTTGATCAAAAAAGCGTATGGCGTGCTGCTTATTGCTTTTGCGGTGGTTGTGTTCAATACCATTGAAGCCATCGCGATCAGCTATCTGATCTCCGTTTTGCTCAATTCGGTCGTTAATTTCTTACCCTGCCGAAAAATGCTGAACTACTCGATCAAGGAACTGATTTCCGATGTAGTGCCGGTCACGTTGCTGCCTCTTGGCATGTATCTAGCCATCGCGCCGCTTGCTCTATTGTCGCTGAGCGTATCGGCGCTATTGTGCACGCAAGTGGCCGTAGGAATCATCACTTATATTGCGCTTTCCATTGCAACGAAAAACGACTCCTATGCCTATCTGGTGGGTTTGCTCAAATCCTTTCTTCGCCGCAGCAAGCACCTTCACCGCAGTCTGTAAAGCAGTCATGAATCCAAACCGACATCCTGATTTGTATCCTCCCACAAAATGTGATATGATAACACGCGTACGCCGAAAACCGTCCTTTTGGACGAAGCCGGAGGAATGTATGCCTGTACGGTATTCTCCCCTTTCCAGCCGCCTGCGCGGACTGGGGGCTGGTGTGCTTGCATCGGTGCTGATTTTGCTGCTGGCGCTGCCCGCGGCTTCGCTGGGCGAAGTGCTGCCGGTGGATTCCGCGCTGGAAGCGGCGCGGAAAGATGTGGTTTCGGCGTTCGCGCTGGAGGGGTATCCGCAGCCCGAGGTGCCCGAATGCCCCCGCGTAGAGAATGCTGCGTTCGAAGGCGCGGTGTTGATCGGGGCATCGACCGCTGAGCCCTTCGATCTGCTGGAGGGAACCCCTCCGTTCATCGTGCTGGCCAGCACTGGCCTTTCGCCGCGCACCGCGCTGCAGGATAAGGCGTTCACCATCGACGGCAAAAAGGTGACGCTGCGCGAAAAGCTGGCGGAGGTCCACCCTAGGGCGATCTACCTGTGGCTGGGCGTCAATGGCCTGGATTACAAGTCCGCCGAGGATGTGCTCGCCGATTACGACCAGCTGATCAAGCTCATCGTGAGCGATTGGCCGAATGTACCGATCTACGTGATGGAGCTTTCGCCCGTGAAGGCCAAGCTGGCCGCCCGCAAGGAAGGCTTCACCAACCAGCGGGTATTGGATTACAACGCCGGGGTGCTGGAGCTGGCCCGCAAGTACAACCTCTACTTCCTACCCATCCACGCCCTGCTGTGCACCCCTCGCGGGGAGTTGAGCAACGATTACGGCACGGGCGACGGACTACACCTGCGCGCCGCCGCCTACCAGGTGATATCCGATTACCTGTATACTCACGTCGTTCCCTTGCCGCACGTCGCGCCGGAAACGGCAGAGGGCGACCCGGCGAACGGCGATTCCGCGGCAAGCAATCCGCCGAGCGACCTGCCTGCGAAGGGCGATAAAAAGGGGGAGAAGTAGCCCATGCTGAACCGAAAGACCTCACGGGAGAAGTTTTGCCGCAAAGCGCTATGTCTGGCAGGGCTGATGCTGTTCCTGCTGCCGACGCTGACCGGATGCGGCGGACAGCAGGCGGCGCTTCCGGCCTGCGAAACCGTGGCCCAGGCTGTGCAGGATGCGCAGACCTTTGAAGAGCTCACCGCGCTTTCCTCCGAGAAGCTGGCGCAGGTGCTGGGCGTCGATGCCGCCTCGCTGGCCGATCAGACCATGCGGATGGACGTCTCCCGCGCCACTGCCGAGTGCATCGTGGTGCTCACCGCCTCGGACAGCGCCGCCTTGAAGACGCTTTCGCAGGCGCTGCTCGACCACCGCAACGCGCTCATCGAGCAATATCGCGATTACCAGCCCGATGAGATTCCCAAGCTGGAGAATGCCGTGTTGCGCAACCGTGGGCTGCAAACTGTGCTGGTGGTCAGCCCCGAACATGCCAAGGCCAACGAGGCGCTGGACGCGGCCTGGAAATAGCGCGTTTTCCCGGGAAAACCGCTCAAACGGGGCTCCCCGCCGACGATCCGTGCATCGGTTCGTCTGGCGAGGAGCCCCGTATTTTTTATGTCCGAGCCGGATTATACCAATTCCAATTAGGTTTTGCCAGTAAGCCGGCGAGAGATTATTTCGATCGGCTAGGAGTCCGAAGGAGGCGTAGCCAGCAGCTACGCTGACCGAGGCACGACAACGCCGATCGGAAATAGATCCGCTGGATTGTGGCAAAACGTAGTTGGAATTGGTATTACTCCCCCCCGGCTATTCCTTGCTGAACCGCGCCGTCTTTTCGCTCTTGCCCAGGTACGAATTCACCGCGTCGCGCACCTCGGTCAGGCCCATGAGCATGTCCTTGAGCTCCTCCACGGAGAGCTGCTGCGTGTTGTCGGAATTGTATTCCTCCAGCAGCGGCATCTGCACGCCTTCCTCAAAATACTGTGAATACTGCAAATCCCGCGTGTCGGCCGGAATGCGGAAGTAGCGGCCCATGTCCTCGGCCAGCACCATCTCCTCACGGGTGAGCAGGCTCTCGTTGTGCTTCTCGCCGTGGCGGGTGCCGATGATTCGAATCGGCACATTGGTCTCAAACAGCTCCACCAGCGCACGCGCCAGGGTCGCGATATCGCAGGAGGGCGCTTTTTGCACAAACAGATCGCCCGGACGCGCGTGCTTAAACGCGTACATCACCAGATCCACCGAATCGTCCAGCGACATCAGGAAGCGCGTCATCTTCGGATCGGTGACGGTGATGGGTTGGCCGCGCATGATCTGATCGATGAAGAGCGGAATCACGCTGCCCCGCGAAAGCATCACGTTGCCGTAGCGGGTGCCGCACATCACGGTCTTGGTGCTGTTTCGGCTTTCGGCGATCATCACCTTCTCCATGAGCGCTTTGGATATGCCCATGGCGTTGATGGGGTACACCGCCTTATCGGTCGAGAGGCAGATCACGCTCTTTACCTCGCACTCCACGGCGGCACGCAGCGTGTTGTACGTGCCCTCCACATTGGTGCGCATGGCCTCGCGCGGGAAGAATTCGCAGCTGGGCACCTGCTTGAGCGCCGCCGCGCTGAACACGTAATCGACCCCGCGCATAGCGCCCATGATGGAGAGCGGATCGCGCACGTCGCCGATGTAAAATTTGAGCTTCGAAGAGCGGTACTGGCGGCGCATGTCGTCCTGCTTCTTTTCATCGCGGGAAAACACGCGAATCTCGCGGATGTTGGTATCCAGGAAGTGGCTGAGCACCGCGTTGCCAAAGCTGCCGGTTCCGCCCGTGATGAGCAGGGTTTCGTTGTCAAACATGGTTCTACCTCCTTGTTTCCAAAGCTTCCCGGATCAATCCCAGGAGCCTATCCAGGAACACCTCCTGCCGGAAGTGAAGCTGATAATATGCGCGGCCCCGCTCGCCGCAGGCCCGCAGACGAGAGGGATCGTCTACCACTTGGCCCATGATGCGCGCCAGACCTTCGGCATCGGAGGCCGGTACGCGCAGCCCGCATTCGGCCTCGGCCAGCACCTCCACCGCCGCGCCGTCGATGGCGGCCACGATGGGCTTGCCCGCCGACATGTAGCTCTGCAGCTTGCCCGGAAGCGTCTGCCCCACGAAGCTGCCGCCCGCCAGGGTGAGCAGGAAGGCATCGGCCTGCGCGTAGTATTCGGGCATCTGCGCCAGGGGCTTTCGGCCATGAAAGGTGACCAGCGCGTCCAGCCCCAGCTCGGCGCTCAGCGCACGCATGGCCTCCAGCTCGGAGCCCCCGCCTACGATGTGCACGTGGAACCGCGATGTGAATGGTTGTCTGTACGGTTGCGCATCCCGCAGCATCGCCGTGGCGCGCAATAGGCAGGGCACATCCTGCGCGCTGCCTACATTGCCTGCGAACAGGAAATCGATCACGCCGTTCTCCTCGTATAGCCCGGCGACTTGATCGAACAGCGCCTCGCAATGCTGGGGCAGGTAGCGCAGGCGGGCGGGATCGACGCGGTGCGTTTGGGCCAGGTACTGCTCGAAGGGCTTTGAGCATACGGCCAGAGTGTCTGCCGAGCGGTAGATATGCCCGCTGACCGCCGATACCGCGCGGAACACCGGCGAACTCTCTCCCACGTTCCAAACCTTCATGGATTCGGGCCAAAGGTCCAGGCAGTATAGCAGGTGCGGGCAGCGGAACCGCCGCGCCAGCCTTATCGCGGGCAGCGCCTGCGAGACCGGGGAAAGCTGATAGGTCAGCACTGCGTCCACCGGCGCGCCGCGCCGCATAAAGCTGGCATACAGCCAACCCCCGATGGCGAACGACGCGTAGTTGATCAGCCGCCAAATGGGCCCGGTGCGCCGCCGGGTGGTAGGCAGACGAATCACTTCGACTCCGCGCAGCACCTCGCGCCGCTTGCGGAACCAGCGGTATTCGGGGGGCACCGTGCCCGCATCATAATCGGGCAGGCCAGTGATCACCCGCACCTCATGGCCCTGCTCGCGGAGCGCGAAGGCGATGTCGTTGACGCGAAACGAATCTGGAAAGAAATTTTGACACACGATGATTAGCCGCATTTGTTACCTCGCGCGCCGTCAAACGCCAAAAATTGCAAGCACCCCCGGCACCAGCGCATTGGGGTTGCGCATACAGGGGAATCAGTTTATACTATAGTTGATTTCCATTGGAAGCGCAAGCTGCGTTTTTCGAAGCGCGTGCCGCGATTGTTTGCATTGAACCACAAGAGGGAGGGTATCCTGCTTGAAATTCACCTACAGGCGCTCCGTGGTCTCCCTGGTGCGTTTGCTATATTTGGCGGGGCTTGTGTTCCTCTTTTATTTGGGGTGGCAGATCGGCTGGAAAGAGATATCCTTCTTCAACGCAGGCTACTACGTGGTGCTGCTTTCATACACCGCGCTGCTGCTGGTGTTCATGAGCCTATACGGCGGCCTGCGCGTGGGCTCGCTGCGCATCACCAACCTGCTGCTCTCCTGCATCTTTGCGCTGCTGTTCACCAATTTCTTCATCTATTTCGAGCTGAGCCTGATCAACAACGGCTTGCTGGACGTGGTGCCCATCCTTTGCGTATTTGGCGCGCAGGCGCTGCTGGCGGCGCTGGGCTGTTACCTGATGAACACCGTATACTACGCGCTGACCGACACGCGCGAGGTGGTGGCCGTATGCGACGGCGACCCGGGCGATGCGGCGGTGATCGACAAAATGTCCCGCTTTGATCGGCGGTTCCACGTGGTGCGGGTGCTAGATTCCCGCCTGCCCCTGGAGGAGCTGATCGGCTGCATCGCCCCTCACGATTCGGTGCTGCTGGGCGGCATGGATCCTGCCACGCGCAGCGCACTCTTCCAATATTGCTACCGCTCGGGCAAGCGCATCAATGTGATCCCCAATGCGATGGACATCGCGATGAGCGTCGCCACCAAGACGCAGCTTTTCGATTCGCCCATCCTGCTCTGCAAAAACCGCGAGCCCACCCCGGAGCAACGGCTCATTAAGCGGGTGATGGACTTGGTGATTGCCAGCCTGGGCTTGGTAATCTTCTCGCCACTGATGCTGGTGCTGGCGCTGGCCATCAAGCTGTACGATGGCGGGCCGGTATTCTTCCGCCAAACCCGGCTCACCCTGGGCGGCAAGCCCTTCTCCATATTCAAATACCGGAGCATGCGCGTGGACGCCGACAAGCACCTGCCCGAGGGCGTAAACTTGGCGCAAACCAACGATTCGCGCATCACCCGCGTGGGGCGGTTCATGCGGCCCTACCGGCTGGACGAGCTGCCGCAGCTGCTCAACGTGCTCATGGGCGATATGTCCATCGTGGGGCCGCGCCCCGAGCAGCCCGATTACCACCTGATTTTCGCCAGCGAGCTGCCCGAGTTCGCGCTGCGCCTGCGCGCCAAGGCGGGCATGACGGGCTTCGCGCAGGTCTACGGCCGTTACAACACCACCCCGCGCGATAAGCTGAACATGGACCTTTTCTACACCGAGGATTTTTCCATCGTGCAGGATATCAAGCTGATGTTCATGACGCTGAAAATCTTGTTTGTGCGCGAGAGCACCGAGGGCTTCGCCGAAACCCCTGCGCCGCCATCCTCGCTTTTCACCATTGCTGCCCACGCCGACTCGATGACGCAGGTTGCGCCCGCTGCCCAAGCCGATGCGCTGCTGCACGAAGAGCAGCCCACGCCCAGCGCCCCTGCCGAAAACCCCGGTGTAAAGGTGGGCTAGAACCGACTTTCGAGTTTTCCCTATGCCCGCGGCCTTGGTGGCCGCGGTTTTTTTGCGGTTTTTTGCAAAACGAAGCAGAACATAGCAGGCAAAATATCCCTTGACACCACCGGACGAATGTTGTAGTCTGGAGCCGAACAGGAGGAGGGCGCCATGGACGTGGAGAAGCTTTCCGACGCGGAACTAAAACTGATGACGCTGATCTGGGCATACAGCCCCATCGAGGCCAAGGATTTGGCGGTATACGCCAACCGGCTCATCGGCTGGAACAAGAACACCACCTACTCGGTGGCCAACAAGCTGGCGGGCAAGGGCGCGATCGATCGGGAAGAGCCGGGCTTCGTGTGCGTGGCGCGCGCCACCCGCGAATCCGTGCTGGTGAGCGAGACAAACGAGCTCGTCGAGAAGCTTTGCCACGGCTCAATCCGGCAGTTTTTCCAAGCGTGCCTGGGCGAAAGCCGCCTCTCCTGGTGGGATTTGGAGGAGCTAGCGCAGGTGATCGAACAACTGAAGCAAACATAGCAAAACAAGGCCGCTCTGGCTCTTCTATACAGCCAAAAGGACCTGCGCAAAGCACGCAGATCCTTCTTTTTTATGGTTTTTTAACTTTATGGCTTTATGGCTTCATGGTTATATGATTTTTGATTACGCGCCCAGCTCCGCAACCTTCGCCAGGAACTCCTCCTTGGTTTCGCACACGGTAAACTCGCCGTTCAGGAAGCCGTACACCTTGCCCGCGAGCTCGGGGAACTTGCCGGACTGGGCGCATCGGCCGATGCAGCCGGTGGAGAAGTCCTTGGCCTTCAGCTTTCCCTTGAGCTCCTCGACATCGAAACCGGAGCAGCGCTTGCAAACCTTGACCTTCTTGATTTCCGCCATGAAAGTTTCCTCCTTTTCATTTCCCATATGTCCACCGTACGCAGGATGGGTTTCCAAAGGGGCAATGCCCCTTTGGCAGGTTCCAAGGGCAGCGCTCTTGGCGTTCCCTTGGTCGCTCCCTTGGTCGTTCCCCCCTTACACGTTAAACCGGAACAGCGTGATGTCGCCGTCCTGCATCACGTACTCCTTGCCCTCGGAGCGAATCTGGCCCTTCTCACGGCAGGCGTTCATGCTGCCCGAGGCGACCAGGGCGGCGAAGGGCACGATCTCGGCGCGAATGAAACCGCGCTCGAAATCGGTGTGAATCTTTCCGGCGGCCTGGGGTGCGCGCATGCCTTGGGTGATGGTCCAGGCGCGGCACTCGTCGGCTCCGGCGGTCAGGAAGCTGATGAGGCCCAGCAGCTTGTAGCACGCGGTGACCAGCCTGTCGAGACCCGACTGGCCGATGCCCAGCTCCTGCAGGAATTCGGCCTTCTCGGCGGGCTCCATGCGGGATATTTCTTCCTCGATCTGCGCGCAAATGACCAGCACTTCCGCGCCCTCGGCGCGCGCGATCTCCTGCACCTTTTGCAGGCGAGGCAGTTCGTCCAGGTTGCTGCCCAGGTCGGATTCGGCGATGTTGGCTGCATAGATCACCGGCTTGGTGGTCAGCAGAAACCAGCCGCGCACGGTCTCGGCCTGCTCCGGGGATAGCGGGCAGGTGCGGGCGGGCTGCAGGCTGTCCAGGTGCTCCATCAGCAGGTTAGCGGTGTCGATCTCCTCCTGAAATTTGCGATCGCCGCCCTTGATCATCTTGGCGGCGCGCTCGTGGCGGCGGGCGACCGTCTCCCGGTCGGCGGCGATCAGCTCGATGTGGATGGTCTCGATATCGCGCGCCGGATCGATGCTGCCGTCCACATGGATGATGTTCTCATCCTCGAAGCAGCGCACCACGTGCACGATGGCGTCGACCTCGCGGATGTGCGAAAGGAACTTGTTGCCCAAGCCTTCGCCCTTGCTCGCGCCCTTGACCAGCCCGGCGATGTCCACAAACTCCACCACGGCCGGCGTGGTCTTTTTCGGGTGATACATCTCGGTCAGCACGTCGAGGCGCGGATCGGGCACCGGGACGATGCCGGTATTGGGCTCGATGGTGCAAAACGGATAGTTGGCCGCCTCGGCTCCGGCCTGGGTGATGGCGTTAAACAGCGTGCTCTTGCCCACGTTGGGCAGGCCGACGACTCCTAGCTTCATGCATGCGCTCCTTTGGTGTCGCGGGGTTGCGACGGATGATGGGTGTACGCGGCTCGATCGGTGAGATCAAGGAGATCGGTGAGATCAAGGGGCTCGATGAGATCGAGGGGCTCGATGGGAATCAAGAAAATCAAGGGGACCGCAGCGTATTTCCTGGGAAATAGGCGTGCGGTTAGCCGATGCACCAAACGTAGCCATCCTCACGGATCGACCAGGTTCCGTGATCGGAGGCCAGCGTGGCCTGGAACAGATCGCGGGTGATCTCGATCTGCGGGATCACGGGCCATTCCTCCTCGCCGCGCAGCAGCGAGAAATCGGCGGTGAAGCAGCCGTGCGCATCGCGGTGCGCGTGCTGGCGGTAGTAGAGCAGGCGCAGCGCCCACTTCACGCGCTCGGTCTCCGGCACCTCGGCGCGCTGGGTCGCTTCATCCTGAAAAATCACGCAGCCCCAAAGCTCCGGGTAGTGGATGTCGATCAGCCCCGTCGGGGCCCAGACCCAGTTGTCCTCCGGGTAGGGCTTGCCCGTGGCGGGATCGAGCTGCTTGCGGATCTGCCCATCGACCACCTCGGTGCGCCATTCCACGCGCGAGAAGTTCATGCGCCACATCGTGCCCGGCTTGGGGGCGCGCACTGCGTGATGCGTGCGGTCGGCGTCGGTGTAGAGCGAGGCCCACGGAATGGCGACCTCCACGCACCAGCGCTTGCTCACCGCGTCCGCATCGGTGGCCGGGCCGGGGCCGTTGAGCACGCCATCCACATGGATGCCCACCTTCATCCCCTTCACGTCGAAGCCATACACCGGGATGCCCTCGTCGCGGTAGGGCTTGGTCATCAGCAAATCCCACACCGTGCCCAGCGCGTTGAGCTCGATCTCGAAGTACGCATGGGTGCTGCCCGTGGGGTCGAAGAACAGCTCGAAGTCGTTATCGTAGTAAATCACGCAATCGCGCTCGGTGAGCGTGGCCCAAATGCGGTGCTCCATCAGCTCCGCACCCACGTAGAGGTATTCCTCATCCCAAAGCATCTTCATGCGCGTGCGCTGTGCGGGCAGGGGCCGATTGTGCGAGCCCGCGATGTCCACATATTCGCTGCTCCAGGGCGCGGCGGCCCATTCGGGCTTTTCCAGGTTCCCGTCGATGGTCAGGGGCGTATGGGTGCGCGCGCAAACGTAGCTCGGGGGAGCAAAATGGATGCGGGGCAGCGGAACGTGCGCTCTGGGCATGGTGATGTCCTCCTTTTGTGTAGCTGAATCATTCTTGACCTATTGTAGGGCATACGGGAGCGGATGGCAAGCCTCGCATTGCCGCAAAGCATTACTCCACCCGATAGGGAATCCTGTTCTCCTGCGCATACTGCTGCGCGAAGGAGCCCTCGGCCACGATGAGCGTGAAATCCGGGGCGCAATCCGCGAAGGCCTCCCCGCCAATCTTGTCCACGCTGGCTGGGATGCGCAGCTCGCGCAGCGATTCGCAAAAGGAGAATGCGTTGGCATCAATGCACTCGAGCCCTTCGGAGAGAAAAACCCGCTCCAAAGTGGCGCAGTTGTAGAAAGCTCCATGCCCAATCGAGCGCACGCCTGGGGGCACAGTGATCGCCTGAAGTGCGATGCAGTTTTCAAACAAGCCTGCGGGAATATCGAGGAGCGTGAGGGGCAGCGAAACCCGCTCCAGCGATGTGCAGCTGGCAAAGGAGAAGTCACCCAGCTCCTCGATGCCATTGGGAAGGGAGATGCTCCGCAGGCTGGCGTTGCGCAAAAAGGCGAGCGGGTGAAATGCTTTTGTGCCCTCGGGCAAATCGTAAGCATCGCTCCGAGCGGGTGGGTAGCGCAGCAGCAGGTTGTCCTCCCGGCTGTACAGCAGGCCGTCCACGCTGTAGTAGGCCTCGTTCTCCGGGTGAACGTTGAAGCCTATCAGATCGTCGCAACCCACAAACGCGGAGGGGTCAATTTGGGTCGTCGCTTCCGGGATATCGAGGCTGGCTAGCGCAGTATTCAGAAAAACACACCCGCCAATGGTGGTGATCGTGCTGGGCAAAGTTACGCTGCGCAGGGAATAGCAATCTTCGAAAAGGCCGGCGTTCAGCATCTCGAGCCCTTCAGGCAAAACGACCTCCTTTAGCCCACCATTCCAAAACGCGTATTCGCCGATCGTTTGCACGGTGGGCGGGAGGATAAGGCGCTTGATCCGATTGTGCGCTAGTCCATAGTCCGCAATCTCGGTTACGGTATCGGAGAACACCAGGTGCTCCATCACATAGCAATCGGAAAAGTCGATGGAGCGTATCCCTTTCGAAAGCGTGACACTGGTGGTGGTGTAATCGAAGGAGAACGATAGCTCCTCGGTGATCATGGGCAAGCCGTCCACCACCTCATGCAGCACCGCTACCGTGCCCCCCTCGGCCTCAAACTCCTCATCGGTTGGAAGTAGGAAGCTCTCAAACTCCGCATGATCGTCAACCATGCGGTAGATCACACCATCCCACTGGTAGTATAACTCGCCGGGCTCGGCATACTCGTAGTCGTCTATGTATCGGCCATCGTCCGCCAGGGCGGCGAAGGGAGCAAGGCACATCGCCAGCGCGATAAAGGCCGCTGTCGCTCTATGCTTCATCCTGAAAAACCTCCTGCCTGAAAACTGCGGCCCTCCCGGACTTCCTCGCAAGGTAGTGCAAGGGTCAACCCACAAACAGGAAAAGGAACAGCCGGTTGAGGTACATGCTCAGCGTGGCGGCATGGAGCAGCAGTGCGATGCGGGCCAGGGTGAGCGCGGCGCGCACGTCCGGGTCGACGGGCCTGCCGAAGAAGCGGCCACGGCGCACCGTGCGCACGAACCACCAAAGCAGGGTGGCCATGCCCAGCAGGCCGAAGCCGGAGAGCATATCGAGGTAGCTGTTGTGCGAAAAGGAGAAGGTGCTCATCAGCGGCAGGTAGGTGGTCTCGGCATCGGGCCCCCGGCCCACCAGCTTCTGCCAGAGTGGAATCGCGGCAAAATCGCGCAGTTTTTCGGTAATCAGCCCCCAGCGGCCCGAGGTTGCCGCATCCAGCCCGTAGAGCCGCGCATAGCCCAGCACGGTATACAGGCGCGCGCCCAGCACGGGAATGCGCCGCACCGCCTGCGCGAAACCATCCTGCAATGGCGGCTCCGCATCCTCCAACCGGAACTGAACGGGCGCAATGCCGTGGGCCTCGCGGTAGGCCTTCCATTCGGCGGTAGTCAGCAGATGGGGCGCGATCGGCTCGCCCGCCGCCCGCAGTGCGCGGTACTCGTACTCGGCGAGGTAAGCGGGGGTATCCGCGCCCACCGTGCCGGTCGATTCTGTGATCGCGTACAGGTCGCGACCAAGCTGGGGCCGCATCCGCGCGAGCTGTAGGCTGCCCGCCGCAACCAGCCCCGCGATCATCGCCCCGCAGAGCAGCCGCAAAAGCAGCTGTCCCAATCGGCCGCGCCAAGCGCCGCCTTCGCCGCCCGCGCGGCAGGTTCGCCAAACCACCGCCACCAGCATCGCCCCGGTGATGCCCATGCCGGTCAGGCTCCCGGTGATCAAAAGCCCGCCGAGCAACATGCCCAGCACTGCGGCATCGAGCGCACAGCGCATCCAAGGCGCACCGCGCACCAGGAAGCCTTGCGGAAGCGTAAGCCAAATCAGTAGCGCCACATCCAGAAACATGCCCATGAAGTTGGGCTCATGGGTTCCCAAAAAGCGGATCGTAGCACCGCCGTCCAGCACGTAGAAGCGGTTGTAGAGCACGCCAAACAGCACCGCGACCACGGCGGAGGCCACGTAGGTGCGCAGCATCCGCCGCACCGCTGCCGCAAGATCGGCCTGAACGGGCGCGCAGAGTTGGGCGCGCAGCGCGAGCATCACCAGCATGCTGATGGCAAAGCTGGCGCTATCGCCGGTCAAGCCCTTCAGCGCAAAGCTGATGCCGCAGGTGGCGGCGGTCAAAAGCGCCGCAATCCAAGCGAATCGGTCGGGCAGAGCGCGGGCGCGCAGCAGAAAAAGCGCACCTCGCAGCAGAATACCCAGCTGCAGCAGGCGCACCAAGGAGCCGCCCAGCGCGGGGAAGGGCAGCATGTTGTCAAAAAGGAAAAGTCCGGCGTACGCGCAGCCCAGGGTAACGGGCGAACCCAAGCAAAGCAGCGCCAAAATTGCGGCACCAATCCATGGAAAAACCACACCCAACGGGTAGCAAAGCACCGCCAGGGCCAGCGCCAGCAGCAACCAAGGGCTATCGGCCAGCGCGCGCCAGCGTAGCCAAGGGGACAACGCGGTACGCATGCATGCACCCCGCCTTTCAGCCTTTTATTGTGGAAGAGCGACCCGCTCTGTTGAGAGGAGAGGCCTTCGCTTTGCAAATCGAAGGGTAGCCTGTGCCTGCGGATTGCGGAAAAGAAGCGATTGCCCAGGAAATACCCCCAAGGCGCTCGCGCCAAAGCGGTAAGCCGAGCCATTTGCCCCACCATTCCGAAGGAAGCAGGCCCCAAGAGGCCCCTTACTCCGGCAGTCCCCGCAGCTTCAGCCAGTCGGGCACCTTTGGCGTCATCCCTTCGCCCATGCGCACGATGCGCACCATGTCGAACGCCAGCCCCAGCCCTTCGGAGGGAAGGTAGGCTTCGGAGTAGCCAAGCAACACGATGTACTGGGGGAAGGGCAGCGCGTATACCCACTGGCCTTCGGAAAAGAGGGTGGTATAGTCAGTCTGGGCAAGCTGGGTCAGGGCGGTGAAGCTAGCATCCACGTGCAGAATGCGGCCTCGGCGGTCGAGGGTGGTCAACTCCGCGCCGTTGGTGATGCCGTGCACGAAGGGCTGCGGAAGCGCATCGAACTCCAGGTAGTAGGTCGGCTCCTCCTCGCTTAGGGGCAGACGGTAGAGAGCGGCCACGTTGCCCACATCGACATCGCAGATCCAGCGGTAATCGCCGAAAAAGTAGATGTCCTCCTCGTCCCGCTCAGCGAGCGGGTGCGCTTCGGTGGGCGCGGACAGCGGCGCGGCATAGTAGACGTCCTCGGCGGTGTAATAGGCGCGGTAGCGGCCCTGGAACCAGCTGACATCGGGCCGGGGTTCGGGCTCGGGCAGCTTTTCGGAGCCCTCGTCGGTGACGCGGTAGAGCATCTCGAGACCGCTCTCATCGTTGTAGAGCAGCAGGTAGAGCGCGTCATCGAGCTGTGTGACATCCCAAATGATGGAATCGTCGATCTTCAGGGTGAGCGTGTCGGTCTGCGCCGCAAAATCGACGGTCGCCAGCGAAGATGCATCGCCAAAGGGCAGGAAGCTGAGGGTGCGGCCATCGCGAAGGAACAGCGTGCTCGGGTTCGCATCGGACACCACCACGGTCTCCGCGCCGGAGCCGCGATCGTACCGCACAAACTCCAGCGCCGCAAAGAGCTGACCATCCTCGGTATACCGGTGGGTCGCGCTGTAGCGCGCGTACCAAACGGAAGCGGCGTCCGCGTAGAGCAGACCGAAGGGCTCCGCGCCCTCGGGCAGGGTGTACAGCGGCGGCTCGCCGTTCAGCAGGCGCTGCGCGGTGTGGAGATGCCATTGAACGCCGTCGGCGGTCAGCACGAACGTATCCTGGCCGTCGGAAGCGACCGCGAAGCCGTTGCGCTGCCAATCCAGCGAATCTCCGGCGGCGGCGGGGCCTAAGCAGGCGCAAAGAACGGCGATACAAACCAGGGCAAGCACAATGAAACGCCGCATCGGCATGACGGTACCTCCTTCTTGCGTGACAAATGCGCGGGGATAGGAGAGATATCCAGTATAGAGCGTTGGAGCAAAAAAGTAAATGCAGGAAGGGCAAACGCCGCAAAAGTCTTGTCGAATGTGTTTGCGCCAAAACGATGACGAAACACTTTTCGGGGCGTGATTCGCTCTCGTGCGGTACCATATTTAGTGTCGATTTGTAAAGAAAATACAATTTGTAGGTATTCCAAAACAATTCTGTAACATAATTTACAGTAAGTTTACGTTTTGGGGGCGAAAGGCTCTTTACTTGAATTATATATTGATATACAATGAAGGGGCAAAAACTGACATGAACTACCATATATAGTGCATTTCCGTAAAAACGTTGGAGGTGACGGTTTCCATGCGTAGGGTGCACCGGCGCAGACGTATGCCGTACGCGGAATTGGCAAGATGGCTGGCGCTTTGCCTGCCCATCGGTCTTTATCACCTTTGGCACGAAAAGTACCGCATGCACTGGTTGATGAAGGTATTCATTTCCGTAGCGGCGAGCGCGGTGACGGTGTGCATATTCGTAGGGGTGCTCAGCCTGTTTGCCCGGCCCAATCCGGTCATGGCCCAAACCAATTCGGCGGTGCTGGCGCAGCGGGATATCTATCCGCTGCTGGTCGACCCCGACGGCGGCCATTACCACATGGAGGGCTGCGTGTACGCCGACCCGGAGGCGCTGCCCATTACGCTGGTGCAAGCGGCGCGCCAGAGCATTCCCGCCGACGAGCTGTGCAATCCGCCCCGGTACAACAACCGCAACTAGCAAATCCGCGCCCCTCTTCATAGGCCCTTCACCATCGATCAGAGCGCATGGAGCCGCAGAGCAGTTCCATGCTTCTGTTTTTTTTCGGCAAAATCATGGTATAATGAACCATGCAAAGCCCCGGCGCGGCCGGAGCGCACGCGGAGGAGGAACGCCCATGAGGGATATCGCGTTTGTGAACGGTACCTATTCGCTCATTGCGGAGGCCAAGGTGTCGCTGGAGGATCGCGCCTACCAGTTCGGGGATGGGGTGTACGAAGCGCTGCTGGCGTTCGAGCATCGGTCCTTCGCGATGCGCGAGCATCTGACGCGGTGGGAGCGCAGCTGTGCCGAGCTCCGCCTGACCTGCCCCTATGCCCGGGAGGAGATCGAGGCCATCGTGCACGAGGCCGTGAGCCGCGTCGAGGGGGATTCGCTGCTGGTGTACCTGCAGGTTTCGCGGGGGGTAGCGCCGCGCGCGCATCCATTTCCGCCCGCAGGCACGCCGGGCGTGTTTGCGCTTACCGTACGGCCCTACCTGCTCGATGTGCAGGGGCATGAGCAGGGCGACGCCGCCGCGTTGGTGGAGGATAACCGTTGGGGCCGTTGCGATATCAAGTGCCTCAACCTGTTGCCCAACGCCATGGCCATGCAGACGGCGGTGGAGCGGGGCTGCACCCAAGCGATCTTCCGCAAGGGCGAGGTGATCACCGAATGCGCCAGCGCCAACATGTACATCGTAAAGGAAGGCCGGGTGATCACCCACCCCCTCTCCAACGCTATCCTGGCCGGGGTCACGCGCGCGCATCTGCTGGAGAGCGCGGCCGCGATGGGCATCCCGGTGGAGGAGCGGCCGTTTACCGTGACCGAGCTGTACGCTGCCGACGAGGCGTTTTCCTCCTCGGTGGCGCGCAGGCCCACGCCGGTGATTCGCGTGGAGGGCCGCGCCATTGGCGAGGGCAAGCCCGGGCCGGTGGTGCGCGCGCTGCAGGCCGCCTACCGCCGCCGCATCGCCGAGGCCTGCGGCGTGCTGGAATCCACCGTGTGATCCGCGTCCCGACTTTTCACGGGAAAACCGCGCCCCTATCCAACGCTCAATCCAGAAACCCAATGCGCAAGGCCAATACCATACCGCAAGGAGGAACCCCCTATGCCGATCGTTGAAACCCAACGGGTGCTCGACCACCTGCGCCGTCTCATCGCTATCCCCAGCCCCACCGGCTTCACCGGTGCGGTTTCCGCCTACCTGGTTGAAACCCTGACCGGCTACGGCTTTGCGCCGGTGCGTTCGCGCAAGGGCACCATCACCTGCGCGCTGGGCGGCGAAGGCGGGCGGCACATCGTGCTTGCCTCCCATGTGGACACCCTGGGCCTCATGGTGCGCGAGATCGCCTCCAACGGGCGGCTTCATTTCACGCGGCTGGGCGGCCCGACGCTCCCCTCGCTGGAAACCGAGCAGGTGACGGTGCACACCCGGGAGGGCCGCGCCTACACGGGCGTGGTGCAGCTGCAAAACGCTTCCTCCCACGTCAATACCGAGGCCGGCACTGCCGTGCGCGATCAGGACACCCTGGAGATTTTGCTCGATGAGCTGGTGGACGACAAGGAGGCCGTGACCGCGCTGGGCATCGCGGTGGGCGATGTGATATCTCTCGATCCGCGCCTGGTTATTACGCCCTCGGGGTTCATTCGCAGCCGCTTCCTGGACGATAAGCTGAGCGTCGCCATGCTGCTGGCCCTGGCGCAGCAGGTTTCCGCCGGGCTGCGCCTGAAGCACAGGGTCACGCTGCTGTTCTCGGTATACGAGGAAGTGGGCCACGGCGCTTCCCAGGGCGTGCCCGCCGATGCCGACGATCTGCTGGTGGTGGACATGGGCTGCGTGGGCGAAGGCCTGGGCTGCACGGAGACCATGGTGTCCATCTGCGCCAAGGATTCCACCGGCCCGTTCGATTACCAGTTCACCAGCGAGCTCATCGCCCTGGCCAAGGCGGGCAGCCTGCAGTACGCGGTGGATATCTACCCGGCCTACGGCTCCGATGCGGCTACTGCTCGCGAAGCGGGGCACGATGTGCGCTGCGCGCTGATCGGCGCAGGGGTGTATGCCTCGCACGGCTACGAGCGCAGCCACGTACAGGGCGTGGAAAACACCGTGAAGCTTATCCTGGCCTGCATCGCGGAGTAGCGGGAGCTTGACAGCCGGCACGAGCCATCGCGCGGAGGGAATCCGATCGGGCGCTGCTGCCTTGCCGCGATCCTTCGCTACCCTTCGCGCCAAACTGTCAACAGAGTTGCGTAGAGGGGCTGCGAAGGTCCAGGGCAATCGCAAAGCCCTGGTCGCATCCGCAGATGCGAAATGTCCCGTAGCGAAGCAACGGAAGGAATTCCACCCTTTGGAATCCTTCTCTGCGCTTCCAATCACTTTGTTGATGCCAATTCCAATTGGAATGGGTATGATGCCCAAACGGGCCGGAGAAAACTTCTCCGGCCCGCTTTGTATACGCTTGGTTTCGCCCGCCCATTACCCGGGCTGGTTCACCGTTTCCTCGTTGTTCTGTTGTTGCTGTTGCTGCGAATCTCCTGCGCCCACCGAGGGATCGATGTGAATGCTAAACAGCTTTTCCTGCGTAAGCGGGCCCGCCGCGCCGTCGGTACCCAGACCGACTGCGAGCTGGAACGCACGCACCGCGTCCACGGTCGCTTGGCCGTAGTCGCCATCGAGCAGCTCGGTGGCGGGCATGTAGCCCAGCAACTGCAGGCGCTCTTGCAGCCTGCGCACCTCCTCGCCCTTCGAGCCCTTCTTCAGCAGGGTGAACACCGGCATGGGTGTGGGCGCGCTGGTGGGCTGAATGGCCAGATCGAAGTTGTCGAGCGGGTCCACCTCGGGCTCTTCGGTGGCTTGCACGTCGAATATATTGCGGTAATCGGCGTAGGTGGCTTGGGGCTGGATGGTGGGCGGCGGGGTTTGGGCCAGGTTGCCGTTTCCGCCGCCAAAAAGCTTCACGATCAGCAGCACCAGCACCACCAGCAACACCAGCCCGCCGCAGGCGAAGAATAGCTTGCCGCGCGGCGTGATGCCCTCAAATATACCGCCTTCGCCCCGCCCGAACTGTTGCTGATACTGCTGGGGGTATTGCTGCTGATATTGTTGAGGGTATTGCTGCTGCCCCTGGGGCGGTTGATATTGCCCCGAATACTGCTGTGACATCATCGGGTCTTGCCCCTGCGCGGGCTGGCCCTGAGGCGGATAGTAGCGCCCCGATTGCTGCTGGGACATCATCGGGTCCTGTCCCTGCGCGGGCTGGCCCTGAGGCGGATAGTAACGCCCCGATTGCTGTTGGGACAGCATCGGGTTTTGACCCTGCATGGGAGGCTGATTTTGCGGCGGATAATACCGCCCCGATTGCTGCTGCGACATCATCGGGTCTTGCCCCTGTTTGGGTTGCTGTGGGTGCGCCCCCCCCTGCTTGCGGTGCTTGGTCAAATCGGCCGCGCACGCTGGGCAGAAGTTGGATCCGTCCGGTATGTTGCGATTACAGACGGGGCATATCATGTGTGTGCCTCCTCCATGCTGGCCGACATTGCGCCGGCCGTGCTTGTCCTGTGTGCCTTTCTCGTTCGTTGCGCGCGATCCGGGGTTTGGGGACTCGCTGGCGAATTGGGCCGCGAATTGGGCTGCGATTTGGGCCGCGAATGGGAGCGGACTACCGCCGATTCGGCGCCAGCAGCCTTTCAGCCACGCGATAGCGGGGGCGCTGCTTTACTTGGAGGTACGTTTTGCCGATATATGTACCCAGTATGCCCAAAGCGCAGAGGACCAGACCGGTCATCAGCAGTAAAACGATGATCACCGCAGTGGTGCCGGGCACCGCTTGCCCACACAGCGCCAGGATCAGCGCGACCAGGCCCCATACGCCGCCGATCGCGGCCAAGCACAGGCCTGCCGAACCCACCAGGCGAATGGGCATATCGGAGCAGGAGGTGATGCCGTCCATCGCGAAGGCAAGCATCTTCTTGAGCGGATACTTGCTTTCGCCTGCGAACCGCTCGCTGCGGTCGTACTGTACAGTGGCTGTTTGATAGCCCAGCGTGGGCACCAGCCCCCGCAGGAACAGATTGGACTCGCCGTATTCGCTCAGCGCGTCCAGCGCGTCGGAACCCAGCAGGCGGAAATCCGCGTGATCATATACGGTCTTTACGCCCATCATCTTCATCATGGTATAAAAACCCCGCGCGGTGGTGCGCTTGAAGAACGTATCGGTAGCGCGGCTGTTGCGCACGCCGTACACGACCTGCGCGCCTTCGCTGTAGCAGCGCACCATGTCGGCGATGACCTCCACGTCGTCCTGCAGGTCGGCGTCGATGGAGATGGCCGCGTCGCAGTGACCGTGCGCCTCCATCAACCCGGCCATCACGGCGTTTTGGTGGCCGCGGTTGGCGGCGAAGGTGATGCCAGTAAACGTGATGGGGTCGGAGGCGTGCAGCTCGCCGATGATGCGCCAGGTCGCGTCGCGGCTGCCGTCGTTCACGAACAGTACGCTGCTCTCGGCGGCGATGCTGCCTGCCCCACGCATGCGGGCCAGTACGTCGGCCAAGCGCTTGGCGGTCTCGCGCAGCACTTCCTCCTCGTTGTAGCAGGGAACGACGATTACGATATTGGGCTTGTCCTGTTGCGCCATGGGGTGCCCTCCTCTATCGGTGGTATACCTGTATAAGGGCTTGTCCTACACTTGGTGGAGATGGTCTTTAAATCCATTATACAGTATAGCACATTTCGCGCAGATTTGCCAATGCTTTGCCAACGCAAGGTTTTAGAACCTTTTACCGACCCTCTACGACCCTATAAGAACCTTCCTGAAAAACGGGCAGGAGCTTCTGGAAATTGCCAGAAAACTGCGCGCCTCATGAGCGTCGCAGTTTCCAAAAGGTGAGGCAGCCGCCCGCCAGCGTAACGATGGTGGCGATGTTGCACAGTTGGCCGAAGTAGAGCAGGCGGATCACCTGGGGGCTGCGCAGCACCAACGCGCTTGATTCGGTGCGGCGGATGCTCCAGAACGTTTCGGCGATCATCTTGGGCTCTACCAATATGTCGGGCACGTATTCGGGGAATACCTTGATGGGCTCCAGCAGCAGCAGCGCCAGCGCGGCGGCCAGCCCGGCCAATACCGCCAGCGCAATCATGCGCAGCACGATTTGGGTCACCAGGTAGGGCATCAGCTTGGTGATGTAGCTCTTCACCAGCTTCCGCTGCATATCCTGCTGCAGCAGCACGATGGATTGCACGTACTTCGATATCAGCCAGCCCAGCAGCGCGAAGCCTATTCCGCAGCCCAGGAACCGCGCCCAAAGGTTGTTACCCACCTTTTCGCGGCGCAGGTCGTAGGCCTGTCCGCCCGGCATCCACTGGCTAGCGAACTCCTTAAAGGCGACCATTGCGCCGCCCTTGGGCACCGGCACCGCCGTGAGCCGCAGGGTCTCCAGCCCGGAATCGGTGCGCTTGGCCAGGGTAGCCAGCGGCACGTAAATGAACTGGTCGGCCTCGTCGCCCACCTTTTTTTGGTGGCGCAGCACGCCGATGATGCGGTAGGTTTCACCCATGAACTCGACCTCGCGGTCGATGATGTCGATCATTTTAAACAGCGCCAGCGCCACCTGCTCGTCCACCAGCATCACCCGCTCGCCCAGCTCCAGCTCCTCGGGCTGGGGAAAGCGCCCCAGGTGCAGCAGCGCCGGGTATACCAGGAAGTGATTTTCGCCCATGCCGATCAATCCGGCGCTGGCCCCGGCCTGATCCGCGGTCAGCGAGGTCATCGGCGCGGTGCCGGTGAGGGTGTGTACCACCACCGCTTCGCTTAGCTGGGCCGATTGCTCCTCCAGCGCGTCCATGCGCAGCCGGAGCTGGGTGGGCGGCGGTTCGCCCTCGGTGTTGTTCGATTGTGTCTCCGCGTCGGCGGGCACGATGTATTGCAGCAATGCCGGGGTTTTTTCGATCTCCAGCAGGGCATAGCCCATCAGCAGCACGCCCGCCAGGATGAGGCACACCGCCAGTTTTCCTTTGAACTTGGGTTTCTGGTTCATGGCTGCCTCCTTTCAAGGTGCGGCGGCGTTAGGCCTAATCGATGTATTCCTCGATGCGGCCATGCTCGGTCAGCGGGCGGTCCTCCTGATAAACGGGGCGCGAGTAGCGCAGGTCCTCTGCGATGGCGACTTCCTTGTCTCCGCGCTCCAGCACGGTTACGCTCATTTTGCGCGCCACCATGTAGCTGCCCCAAAGCCCGTCCGATTTGTAATCGGGCACGTACACGAACGAGCCCTTGCCGTCGTTCTCGGGCCGCACGGCCGAGGCGGGCAGGATGCAGTTGGTGTCCTTGGCGCGGTAGGTAAGCTTCACGGTGGTGTTGTTGGCCAACAGGGTGCGCACCCCGCCCAGCTCGGAGATCATGGCGTCGCTGAGCTCGATGTGCAAAAACTTTTTGTCCACGCCCTCGCGCACCACGGCGGAGACCTTGGTTTTGATGGAATCGTACTCGGTCTTGATATCGGCGCGCATGCCCTCGGCAAACTCGCGCTTGATGCCGGTCACCTCGCAGCGCAGCACCGGCGCTTCGCCGATGGCGGTCAGCTCGTAGGCCGGAAGGGCGCCATCGTACGTCTGGCCTTCGGATACGCCCAGCGCCACGATGTACCCCTCGTGCTCGGCGCGGATGGTGGTCATGCTTTCGCTGGTGGCCACAAGCTCCACCAGCTTGTTCTGCGCCTTATCCACCGCGCGCTGCAACTCGGCGCGGGTCAGCAGGAATTCGTACACCTCGGTCTTGGTCTTGCTGCTGGCGAAGGTATCCAGGAAGGCGGAGTTGGCGCGGTCGGCGGCGGTTTGCGCATCGAACACGGCCTCCATCAGCTCGGTCAGCTCGGCCTTTCCGCCCTTCTGGATGGCGGTGGCCCAGGTCTTGGTGTCGTCGGTGAGCACGATGCCGGCCTTGGCCGCCTCGGCCAAAAGCTTGGCCTGCGCGTCGGCCAGCGTCTTGCTGGTCTCGTCCATGGTGCGCTTGGCCTCGTTCTTGTCGCTATCCAGGGTGTCGACCAGCTTGATGTTGTCGGTCTCGTTCTTCATGTAGGCCTGCTGCGCGGCGAGCAGCGCTTCACTGGCGGTGGTGACTTCCTCGGTGAAGGTATCGGAAAGCTTGGTGGTGCAGATGGTATCGCCCGCCGCCACCAGGTCGCCCACGCGCACGTACATCTTGTCCACGTTGAGGGGTGTCTTGCGCGCACCCTCCACGGTGTACTTATCGGTCTTGGCGAAGTAGAGCGAGCTATCGCGGCTCATCTGCTCTTCAAACTTGGTGTAGCCCACGCTGGCAAACTTGATTTTGGGCGTGGTGATGGTGATGATGGTGTTCGCAAAGAACATGCTGCACGCCACCACGATGGCCAGTATCACCCCAACGCGAATCGCAAGCTTTTTCATGATCAGGATTCACTCCTCTATTGTTCACGCTTGTTTGCGCTTGTTTGCCCTTTTGTCTTGGCGCTACTTGAGCTCGGAGAGCTGCACGCCCAGCAGGATATCCTCCTGGAAATAGAAGTACATCACCAGCATGGGCACGATGTATAGCGCCGCCCCCGCAAAGGCGATGTCCTTCTTCGCATCGGAGAGCGTGTTGAACATCACGGAGAGCGGGCGGGCCATTTCATCCTGCAGGTAGACCAGGGGCTGCTCCACCATGTTCCAGCAATCGGCGAAGCTGAGCGCCAGCGCCGCGCCCAGAACGGGGCGGCATACCGGCATGAGCACGTGGAAATAGGAGCGGATAGGCCCCGCGCCGTCCATCATGCCCGCCTCGAACATCTCGCCCGGTATGGCCACCATGAACTGGCGCAGCAGGAACACGTAAAACGGCGTGAACCACATGGGCAAAATCACCGCCCACGAGGTGTTCATGAGGTTAAGCGTGCGCAGCGTGATCACCGTGGGCGCTTGAATGACCTGGAAGGGCATGAGCATCAGCGCCATGACGACGAAGAACAGCGCCTCCCGCCCTCGGAACTTAAAGCGGCTGAGGGCATAGGCCATGCTGGGTACGAACACCATCTGCCCCAGCAGGATGCCCACGCTGTAGAACACCGAATTGAGGAACAGCTTTAGGTACATCGGCTCCTCGATGAAGATGGTGTAGTATTGGCGCAGCGAGAAAATCTTGGGCGAGATCAGCACCGGCAGCCAGGCTTCCTCGTAGTGGCCCTTGAGCGAAAGGTAGGCCTCCATTTCCGATTTGGGGAAGAAAGAGTAGAAGAACGTGAACACGATGGGCAGCAGGAGCAGCGCCACGATGATCCACATGATCGTGTGGGCAAACAGGTGCAGCTTCTTGCGCTTGCGGTATGCGGCCATGGCTTCTCCTCCTTTCGCTGGGCCCAATGGGGATTGGGCGGGCTCACTCGGTGCGCTGGCGCAATTCCACGAGGTAGATGATGCCGAACAGCACCAGCACGATGGCCGCGAACGAGTAAGCCGCCGTGGTCACGTACTGGTAGTTGATCTTGGCGAAGTGGTTGTTCATGAAGTGCTGCAGCGTGTATAAATCGGAGTACGCGCCGCCAATGAAGTAGATTTCCTTGAAAATCTTGAACGCGTTGATCCAGGCCAGCACGAACACCAGGAACGCCGTGGGGGAGATGAGGGGCAGCGTGATCTTGACCTCCTGGGTAAGGCGGGAAGCGCCCTCCAGCGAGGCGTACTCGTAGTAGGCTTCGGGCACAGCCTGCAGCGCCGAGGTGAATATGACCACCGAGAAGCCCAGGTTCTTCCACACGTAGAGCACGATGACCGGCACGCGCAGCAGCGGGCCGCTGGTCCAAATCGGGCGCTCGGCCAGCTGGAAAAGCGTTACGGCGATCCGGTTAAAGATGCCGCTGTAATCGAATATCAGCAACCAGATGAGGATCATGGCCGAGGAGGGCATCAGGTAGGGCAGTAGCAGCACGTTGCGGTAGAAGGTGCTGCTTTCGCCCAGGCGGCGCAGCATGCCCGCAATGGCGAACGCCAGCACGAATATGATAGGCGCGCAGATCAGCGAAAGCTCCATGGTGGTCAGCAAGCCTTGCTGGAACATGGTGTTCTGCCACACCTTGAGGTAGTTGCTGAAGCCTACGTAATTGTTGAGGCGCGTGCCGTCGGTAACGCTGAAGTAAAAGCCGTATACAAACGGAACCAGGTAAAACAGCAGCAGTCCGGCCAGCCCGGGGAGCAGGAAGAGCACCAGCATGCGTTTTCGGCGGAACATGGCGCGCCTCCTTCCTTTGTGTGACCGCTTGGGCCGCTATTGGGCACCGTCCATACGGGCGCCTTTGAATGCCGCTTTTCCCGGTTCTATGCATTCTGCTGCATGAAAGGCTCATACAAAGATACCGCATAGATGGGCGTTTGTAAAGACAATTGTTGGCTTGCGGAGCGCGGGCTCTGCATAAACGGGCGAAGGTATGCCGCACGCACACCTTCGCCCGGGCGTATATAGTAACGGAGCAGGTGCGGATTTTCTTTCCGCTTTTTTGCGGAAAATCATGCGTTATGTGGAAAATCGTGGAGCGACAGAGAAATTCGGTGCGATACCAAATTTCGGTGCGATACCAATTTCGGTGAGACAGGGAAGTTTATGGGGCGATTCGAGCGCTACTGCCTTACTGCCCTTCATAGAAGATCATCTTGGCCTTCTTGTCCAGCTCGCGCAGCAGCTCATCCAGCTTGATCTGCCCCTCCGCGTAGCGCCCCAACTCTTTCCAGAATTCCTCGAACGAGGTGCTGCTGTAATCGAGCATTTGCGTCTCGGTATTCAGCGACATGCCGGAGGCGTACTTGCGGTAGAGTGCGATGTCCTCGGCGTTGATGAGCCAATAATGCTCCTCGGTGCTCTTGAGCCAATCCTTCCGCCATTGCACTTGGTCGGTGTACCCCTGTACGTCGGCCTCCTCGGCTTTGGCCAGCTGAGCCTCGGCTTCCGCTAAGTCTTTTTCGGCGTTGGCCTTTTCCTTTACCCAGTAGGGATCAGGCACCGGCTCGTTCAGGTCGGGGCGCAGCATGTAGAGGTTGGCCTTCTCCATGTTTTCGGCAAGGTACTCCAGGTAGCGGATCGCCAAATCCTGCTGGCTGGAGTTGGGGTTGACCACGTACACCTGCAGGTTGCCGTCCAGCACCGGGGCTTCGCCCTTGGCAAACATGGGGGCCAGCACCAGCTCGGGCTTGTATCCCTCTACATCGCTGTAGAAATAGGAGGTAAACGGAGATGCGCTGGTGGAGATCAGCGTGGCGGCGGAGCCGTCGTAGGAGATGACGTTGTTTTCATCCTCCGGATCGCTGCCAAAATCGGGCAGCGCCTCCCAGCGCTCGAGGGTCGCGCGCAATTCCGGGGTATTGAAGTTGAGCGGCTGATCCGGGGTCTCGTAGTTGGTCACGTATCGCATCACCAGCTCGTATAGAAGGCTCTGCTTGTTGTACCAGGGGTCGAGCAGCGTCCAGCTGGGGTTTTCCTCGGCCAGCTCCTCTTCCTCCCAGCGCTCGATGAGGTCCATGAAATCGATCATGGTTTCGGGCATGCCGCCCAGGCCCAGCCGCTCCATCGAAGCCACATCCACATTCCAGAAGCTAAGCGAGAGATACTGCGGGAAGCCGTACAGCTTGCCGTCGATGATCAGCACATCCTTGATTTGCGGATACATAGCCTCCACGGCCGCCATCAGCTTGGCGGAGGAGGAGATATCGGCCAGGTAGCCCTTGTCGCGCAGGCCCTTGAGCCCGGAGAAGGAGGAGACCTCGAACAGGTCGATCTTGCTTTCCTGCGATACCATGGAATCGATGACCTGCTGGCCGCCCCACAGGTAGTCGCCGGACATTTCGATCGCCACATCCGGGTTGGCGTTGAGGAAGCGGGTGGCCACATCATCCATGTAGCTGCCGGTCAGGTGCAGCACACCGGCGGGCTTGTATTGCGGGTCTATATTGCGCAAGCACACGCCATTGTGGGTGTTGATCACGTAGTGGCCGGAGGAAAGAAGCCCCGCCTCGCAATTGCTGTTCGCCTGCCCGGGGTAGTAGGCGAAGGGCTCGCCCAGGCCCTCGCTGCCCAGCGACATGATGGCGCTGTTGAGGCTGGCGTACAGCGTGTCGGTATCGGCGTTGTAGGCAAAGCCGCACGGGCTGAGGCTGCCCGATTCATCGGCGAAAAGCGTGGAATCGGTTGCGCCCGTCGCGATGTCGATCACCACGACTGAAGAAGCCCAGTTTTCCTGATTGCGCGCCAAGCCGACCAGCTTGCCCGGCTTGTAGGGGATGAAGGTTTGCAGGTTGGCCGTGGGCAGCGTGGTGACTGTGCCCGCGGCGAGATCATACCGCTGCAGCACGTATTCGCCCCACATGTCAAAATCCCGCGCAGCCAACAGGTAGAGTGCGCCATCGATGAGGGTGGGCAGCACCACCTCGCGGTTTTCCTTCCAGTTCTCTTCGCGTTCGCGGACCATGCCCTCCCAGGGCAGGGCGATATCCCAATTGAAGTTTTTGAGGGCTTCATCCCAAACGCCCAGACGCCCATTTTGGGTATCCAGCGCGTGCAGCACGTCCCCGCCCTGTACCAGCAGCTGGGGGGAGTAGCTGGGCACGGCCGGTTCTTCCGTGGTCTCTACGACCGTCTCTTCCGAGGCTTCCGGGGTCGCCGGCTCGGTCTCGGCTTCGACTGCCTCGGTCTCGGGCGGCGCATCGGTGGCTTCGGTGGCCGCGCCCTCGGCTGCATCGTCTTCGATGACGGTGCCTTCGCCCTCGACAACAGCACCTTCGCCCTCGGTGCCCGTGATCTCATCGGCTTCCATCGGCTCTTCCGATACGATATATCCGCCGCCCCAAACCTGGTCGGAGGTCATCAGGGTCTCGGGCTTCTCATCGCCGGGGCGGTAGCGGTAGAGACCACTGCCCAACATGTACACGGCATCGCCCACCACGGCGACGCTGTTGATGTAGATGCTTTCGGCCTCGGGGTTTTGGTCGTCACGAACAAACAGCGTAGTGTTGCCCGATTCGCCCAGCGCGGGCAGGGAAGCGAGCGCGATCATCAGGCAGAGTGCGGCGGCAAACCATCGTTTAGAAGTCATAGGTGCTCTCCTTACATAAATGGATTGAGTGAATCGGTTCAAGCGAATCGGTTCAGAAGGATGGATTCGGCGGATCGGTAGGCGGGAGGCGTTATTCGCTCATGCGCTCCTGGAACATCATCTGGAAGCGCTTATCCAGCTCGCGTAGGGCCTCGTCCAGCGTGCTCTCGCCCGCCATGTAGCGGTAGAGCAGGTTGTTGAGCTCCTGGGTGGCTTCCGGGTTATCCAGGCTGGTTACGCTGGAATGCATCATCAGGTTCAGGTGTTCGCCCACCGCGCGGTAATCGGCAATGGCTTCGGCGGTGATGTCAAAATCGGAGGCCTCGCGCTTTTCGAGCAGCAGCTTCTTTTCGGCGATCTCCTCCTCGATGCCGCGGCGGTCTTCCTCCTTGGCGGAGGTGAGCGAGGCCTCGAGCTCGGCGAGCTCGGCGCGCTGCTCGGCCACTTCCTCCTCGTAGTGGGCGGGCCGCTGCGGCTCGTTGAAATCGGGGCAAAGCAGCAGGCGGTTCTCGGCGGTCATGTTCTGGGCCGCAAAGGCGATGAAGCGCTCGGCCTGTTCGCGGTTCGGGCTGTTGGGGTTGATGATGTATACCGGCATCAGCGCCATGACCGCCGTGGGCACGCCTTCCTCAAACGGCAGCGGGGGAATGATGCGCGCCGCCGGACGGCCCTCCTCGTCCCGCGCGCCGTAGCGGCCAAACACGTCGGCGGCTGCGGTCTCGATGAGGGGGGAGGTGTTGGGGATGCTGGGCATGGGTGCTTCGCCGCGCTGGATGGCCTGCAGATCGTTGGCCTCGTAGGGCAGCGCGTCGATGGTCTCCATCACTGCGCGGAATACGGGCGTATCCAGCTTCAGCGGCGCATCCTGCTGTTCGTAGGTGAGCGAGTAGTTCTGCAGCGCCATGCTCACGCACTGCTCACGGGGCAGCAGCATGCGGGAGAGCGAGTAGTCCGGGTAATCCTCGGCGTACTCCTCTTCCCATTTGCCCAGCATTTCGTAGTACTCCAGCATGGTGGCGGGCATTCCCAGCCCCACCTCGTCCAGCAGCGCCTGGTTGTAGCTCCAAGCCCCGTTGACCATGAGCGAGGCGGGAAGCGCCAGCACCGCGCCGTCCTGCATCACCGCGTCCTGCACGCTGGGATACATGGCGGCCACGGCCTCGGCCACACCCGGAATGCCCGAAAGGTCGGTCAGGTAACCCTTTTCCTTGAGCGCCTCCAGGGATTGGAAGCTGTAGAGCACGTAGAGATCCACCTGGCTATCGGCGGTAGCGAACTCGTTGAATATGGTGGCGGTATCGGTCATCAGGCTATCGACCTTGGCCACCGGGACTTCGGGGTATTCGCGGTTGAAGGCCTGGAGCATGGCGTCGTCGATGTTAAAGCCCTTCAGGCGCAGCGGAGGCGTGTCGCTGGCCACCGCATTGAGCGAGGTCATGTGCAGATCGGTGCCGGTCAGTATGGCGTATTCACCCTCCACCACCCCGGCAAAGGTGGCGTTGAGCGGGTTGGGCGCGTTGAAGTAAGCGCCCGGCACGAACGCGCCGCCACCCTGGCTGGAGGCAAGCTGCCCGCCCGATACCGCAAAGACCGTATCGGTGGCGGCATCGTAGGCGATTCCGCCGTCCATCAGGCCGCCCAGCGTGCCCAGCTCGGCGGTCTGCCCGCCGGTGGCCGCATCGAGCACCACCACGGTGCCGCCGCCCTCGCCGGTGTACTGCAGGAAATCCAGCGAAAGCGCAAGCAGCTGGCCCGGCTTGTAGGCGGCGAGCTGATAGATGTTGCGGGTGGGCAGATCGGTGCGCGCGCCGGTGGCGGTATCGAACCGCACCAGCGAAAAGCCCTCGGTGCCTGAACCGCCGGAAGAAGGGGGAATAAGGCCGTACAGCGCGCCCTCAGCCCACACCGGCCACATCAGGAAGCTCGGCGAGCTCGGGTTATCCAGGGCCGACCAATCCAGCTGGAGGGGCTCCACGAACGCCGTGCCGTCCCAGCGCGCGAGCTGGCCGGTGGCGTTGTCCAGGCGCATCAGCTGATCGCCCATGGCCACCAGGGTGGCGGGGAAGGGGAGCACGGGCACAGCGCCCAGCGAGGTAGCCTCGGCCTCGCCCGGCCGGACCATGCGCAGCTGATCGTCCAGGAAGTACATTGCGCCTTCCAACACGGCTCCGCTCAGCAGCAGGCCGGCCTGGTTGGAGGATACGGTGATCTGCCGGTTTTCCGCCCAGGCGCCCGCGCAGGAGCACAGCAGGCAAAGCGCCAGAAGCGCGCCAAGGAGCGCTCGGGGAGAACGGCCCGAACGGCTCGAACAGTTTGAATGGCCCGAACGGCTTAAACGGTTTAAACGGCTCGCGATCAGGTTGTGCATGGGATTCCTCCTCTTTCACATGGGTTACAGCGATGGTTAAAGCGATATGGATGATTATAGCATACTTCCCGGCGCTTCGCCCCACAATAGTCAGCCGCGCAGTTGTCGTATTCTGCGATCGAATTCCGGCGCGGGGGATGCTTTCTGCGTAGTGCTGCGTTCTATTCGCAGTGCCGAGCGATGGGTGAAGTGAGGGCGGTTACCATGCGGAAATGGGCGGTGGCTTTGGCGGTGGTGCTGGCGGCGGGCGTGCTTGCGGGGGTGGCGGTGCTGTACTACAACGGAATATGGCAGTTCAACAACCCCTCCCTGCGGGATTATCCCGTGCGCGGCGTGGACGTTTCCTCCTACCAGGGCGAGATCGATTGGCCAGTGCTGGCCGGGCAGGGGATTGCTTTCGCGTTCATCAAGGCTACCGAGGGCAGCAGCCTCACCGATACCACCTTCGCGCGCAACTTCGAGGAGGCGCAGCGCACCGGGCTGCGCATCGGCGCTTACCATTTTTTTAGCTTCGATAGCTCGGGCCGCACCCAGGCCGAGCATTTCATCGAGGTCGTGCCCCGGCTGGAGGGCGCGCTGCCGCCGGTGATCGATTTGGAATACTATGGCGACAAGGCAAAATACCCGCCCGCCGTGGAGCTGGTGCGCGATGAGCTGCGCGTGCTCTCCGGCCTGCTGAGCGCGCATTACGGCGTCACGCCCATTCTATACGCCACGGCCGAGACCTACGATCGCTACCTCTCCGGCGCATTTCTCCGCTGCGATATCTGGATTCGCGATGTGTTCCGCCAGCCCACCCTGGCCGATGGCCGGGCCTGGACCTTCTGGCAATACTCCAATCGGGTCAAGCTGCAGGGCTACCAGGGCAAGGAGCAGTACATCGACATGAACGCGTTTGGCGGCAGCGCCGCAGAGTTTGCGCAGTATGGGCTGCCCGCTTCCGGCGCGAATTAATCCCCCTCGAGTATCATCATGCGGGTCTTGGCGTTCAGCTCGCGCAGGAATTCGTCCAGCGTCATTTGCCCGTCCAGGTAGCGATCGCGGAGCCAACGCAGGGTCGGCAAGGCAATGCCATCGTAGAGGTAGGCCGATTGCGCGGGAATCACGATCTGCGGGGCCAGCTTTCGATAGGTCTCAATCGCCGAGGCGGGGATGCGCCACTGGTATTCGTCCTGCTTGCTCAGCCATTCGTCGCGCCAATCGATGCTCTCCTGAAGGAGCTGCCGGTCTGCCTCCTCGGCGGTGGCCAGCAAGTCGATCATCTCCTGCCGATCCTTCTCCGTCTGCGCTACTTCGCTATCGAAATCCTCGTAGCGCAGCGGCTCGTTCAGGTCAGGGCGCAGCGCGTAGAGCAGCTCAGGCTCCATGTGCTCCCATGCGTATTGCGCATACCGCAGCGCCGCGTCCAGGTTTTTGCTGTTGGGGTTTACGAGCATCACCTGCATGCTGCCTGCGATCACGCCGGGTTCGCCCGCCTTACCTGATTCGTCAGACTCAAACCGGAGCGGGGCCATGGGCGTTTGGGAGGTTGAACAGAGCGGAAAGCTCCTGCTGCCGGTCTCGATGAGCCGCTCGCGGTTCACATAATCGTCGGATTCCTGTATCTCGTCGTCGGACATGTTCTCCCAATCGAATTCCCGGTACGGAATGCGGTCGATTCGCTCCAGCAGGCGGCGCAGCGTGGGCGTGTCAAAATCGAGCGGCTGGCCGGGCACCTCGTTTTGCACGATGTATTGATCGAGGATCAGGTTGAACAGCTCGTTGCGGCTGGAGAAGCTGTAGAGCGCCAGCTCTGGGTGATCGGCCTCCGATTCCTCCCACGCCTGCGCGAGATCCAGGAATTCATCGAAGGTGGTGGGCAGTTCGCCCAGCCCCGCCTTCGCCCAAAGCGCGGGATCGTATACCCACGGGTTGCAATCCATGCTGACCGGCAGGGCCATCAGCCGCCCTTGATCGTCGCATAGCACCGATTGCATGGCCGGATACAGGGCGCTCACCGCCTCGGTCAGCGCAGGGATGCCGCTCAGGTCGGCGGCGAACCCCTTGTTGGCCAGCGCGCGGAAGCTGTTCGATGCATTCATCACGAACAGATCGAGATCGACGCCTTCGCGGATGGCCTGGGCATAATCCTCGGCGCGGGGGTAAAAGGAATCGACCAGCAGCACAGGCTGGCCCGGATTTTCGGCAATGAAACCCTGGTAGGCTGAATCGGTGTACCCGCCCTGGATGCGCAACGGCTGGGGCAGGGGGCGATCGGCGCGCACATCGCGCACCTGCACGCTGCCGTCGTCCTCGGTCACGTAGGTGCCGCTATCGAGCATCACCGCCCGCTCGCCGTTGGTGCCCTCGTTGCGGCGGCAGACGTATCCGGCCGTCGCAAACGGGCCGCCCGCCGCCGAACGGAATACCTCGCCGCCTTGCAGGTAGTAGATGCTGTCCGTCGCCTCGTCGTAGGCCATGCCGATCATGTTCCGCGTTTCGCCGATCGCGATGGGCAGCGCTTCGGCCTCGCCGCTCGCCGCATCGATGGACCAGAGCGATTGAATCATGATCCCCGTCTTTGGGTCGTAAGCGTCGCTGTAGCCCAGTAGCTTGCCGGGATTGTAGCCTGTAAGCCGGTTCAGGCTGTTCTCCAGCTCCATTGGCGCACAGGCCCCGGTGGCCAGGTCGATGCGCAGCAGCGTCCAATCCTCCGGCCAAAGGGAGTCTCGCTCGCCGCTGCGCAGCAGATAGAGCTGCCCTTCGCGCACCAGCGGGTAGCGGCATTGCCGCGTTTCCAGCACATTCTCGTCGATTTGGTAATAATATTCGGAAAGCTGCAGCGGCGGCTCCAGCCAGCGCACGCCCTGCTCGGTAATCTCTCCGGCGCGCTTGGCCCGCCAGTTGAAGGCCCAAAGCTTGCCGTCGCCCGTGGCGATATCGGTCACGATTTCGGCCATCTGCGCCTGCTGTTCGGGGCGGGCATCGTCGTAATCGAGGGATGCCAGGGCATTGGGCAGCTTGGGCAGCGCGCAGTACAGCGCGGGCTTTTCCTCGCCGGGTGCCCAGCGGTAAAGTTGGTTTTCGTTGCTTAGCAGGTAGAGCGTGCCGTCCAGGCTGGCGATGGATTGGATAAAAACGCCGCTCTCCTCCTGCTCCTGTAAGGGGAACAGCGTCCGATCGCCGGTCTCCGCCTGCGCGTTGCCCATTGCCAACCCGCAAAGCAGCGCGGCCAGCAGACCAATCCGACCGACCCTGCCCAACTTCTTTTGCATAGTTCCTCTCCTAACGGCAAAGTTGAAAGTAAAATAGAGGTAAAAACAGGCGTAACCTACCCATTTAACGGAATCCTCCGCCTGTTTATTCCGTAGATATTATGTTAGATTTAAGAAGTGCCTTTGTCGAAAAAAGGTTGCGTCATACTTTTGCACATGGTACACTTTTTCCACAGGCAGGTACGGGCGCTTCGCGCTTCGCACAAATTTTCTTCCCCCCCGACCCAATCCGTGCCGCCGTTGTAATTTGATATTCAGGGTAGTCCTTCCCCTTCCTTCGCAAATTCCCTGGCGGCTTCGGTTGCCAGGGACTTTGCGTCTTTTCGTGAAGATGGGATTTTGCAGAGGGGTTGCATGCACGGCGAATGCATTTACGTCTTAGGCAGATGAGCAGAGAAGAAGTCCAGGGGGAGAGCGATAAGCCCCCTGGTCGCTCCCGACGGAGCGAAAAGCTCTCCCTTTGCAGGAATTTTGCTTTGTAGAGACGAGGATTTCGCTCCAGCGGGAGCGACCGGAGGGCTTTCCGGTCGCCCTCCGGCCACCTTCGGTCGCAAGTCCCTGTTTCTCTATTCATACCAATTTCAACTACGTTTTGCCAGAATCCAGCGGATCTTTTTCCGATCGGCGTTGTCGTGCCTCGGTCAGCGTAGCTGCTGGCTACGCCTCCTTCGGACTCCTAGCCGATCGAAAAAATCTCTCGCTGGCTTATTGGCAATACCTAATTGGAATTGGTATGAGTCAGGTTTACCTTACATGC
>JAVBLJ010000050.1:0-62141 GCA_031553615.1 Eubacteriales bacterium | reverse complement strand
AGCGCATCGCGTGCGCTCCGTTGTACTTCGACAGCACCATCGTGATCGCCGCCGTCAGCGTCGTCTTGCCGTGGTCTACGTGTCCAATCGTTCCGATGTTTACGTGCGGCTTGTTGCGCTCAAATTTTGCCTTCGCCATGGTTGATAGTCCCCCTCATTATTATGGTTGTTATTGTGCTGTTGACTGAGCCTATTTCTCGCCTCGATCGCCCACCATCTTGGCGGTGATCGACTTAGGCACTTCCTCATAGCGCGAGAACTGCATGGAGTACACGCCGCGGCCCTGGGTGCGCGAGCGCAGGTCGGTCGCGTAGCCGAACATCATGCTCAGCGGCACCATGGCGTGAATCTCCTGGGTGGTGCCCACGGTATCCATGCCCTCGACGCGGCCACGGCGGCTGTTGATATCGCCGATGACATCGCCCATGTAATCGTCGGGCACGCTCACGTCCACCTTCATCACCGGCTCCAGCAGGCAGGGATCCGCCTTGCGCAGCGCCTCCTTGAAGGCCATGGAGCCCGCGATCTTGAACGCCATTTCCGAGGAGTCGACATCGTGGTAGGAGCCATCGAACACGGTGGCGCGGAAGTCCACCACCTCGTATCCGCCCAGGCAGCCGGTGGCCGAAGCCTCCTGGATGCCCTGGTCGATGGGGTTGCTGAATTCCTTGGGGATCACGCCGCCGACGATCTTGTTCTGGAACTCGTAGCCCTCGCCAGGCTCGCGGGGCTCCAGGCGAATCCAGCAGTGACCAAACTGACCGTGACCGCCGGTCTGGCGCACGTAGCGACCCTCGGCCTCGGCCATGCGGCGGATGGTCTCGCGATAGGCGACCTGCGGGCGGCCCACGGTGGCTTCCACCTTGAACTCGCGCAGCAGACGGTCCACGATGATTTCCAAGTGCAGCTCGCCCATACCGGCGATGATGGTCTGCCCTGTGTCGCCATCGGTGTAGGTCTTGAACGTCGGGTCTTCCTCGGCCAGGCGGATTAGCGCCATGGTCATCTTGTCCTGACCGGCCTTGGTCTTGGGCTCGATGGCCACGCGGATAACCGGATCAGGGAACTCCATTTTTTCGAGGATGACCGGAGATTTATCGTCGCAGAGGGTATCGCCGGTGGTGGTGTCCTTCAGGCCCACCACGCCCGCGATCTCGCCCGCGTACACGGTTTCAACCTCCTCGCGGTGGTTGGCGTGCATCTGCAGAATGCGGCTCATGCGCTCGCGCTTGCCCTTGGTGGAGTTGAGCACATAGGAACCCGCGTCCACCTTGCCGGAATACACGCGGAAGAACGCCAGCTTGCCCACGAAGGGATCGGTCATGATCTTAAAGGCCAGCGCGGAGAACGGCTCCTCGTCGCTGGAATGGCGCACGAGCGGCTGCTCGGTCTCCGGGTCCACGCCGTCGATCGGCGGGATATCCACCGGCGAGGGCATGAACGCCACCACCGCGTCCAGCATGGGCTGTACGCCCTTGTTGCGGTAGGAGGTGCCGCAGAGCACCGGGTTGAACTGGCAGCCGATGGTGGCCGAGCGGATCACGCGAACGAGCTCTTCCTCGCTGGGCTCGATACCCTCAAGGTACTTCTCGGTAAGCTCCTCATCCTGCTCGGAAACCGCTTCGATCATCTTCTCGCGGTATTCCTTGGCCAGATCCAGCATGTCGGCGGGAATCTCTTCCTCGCGCACATCCTGGCCCAGATCGTCGTAGTACACCTCGGCCTTCATGCGAACGAGGTCGATGATGCCGCGGAAACTGCTCTCAGCGCCGATGGGCAGCTGTACCGGCACCGCATTGGCGTGCAAACGATCCTTGAGCATATTGACCACGCGGAAGAAATCCGCGCCGGTGATGTCCATCTTATTGATGTACACCATGCGCGGCACTTGGTACTTTTCAGCCTGCCGCCACACGGTCTCGGATTGGGGCTCCACGCCGCCCTTGGCGCAGAACACCGCCACCGCGCCATCCAGCACGCGCAGGGAGCGCTCGACCTCCACGGTAAAATCCACGTGGCCGGGCGTGTCGATGATGTTGATACGGTGGCCCTTCCACTCGCAGGTGGTGGCAGCGGAGGTAATGGTGATACCGCGCTCCTGCTCCTGCGCCATCCAGTCCATGGTCGCGCCGCCCTCGTGGGTTTCGCCCATCTTGTAGGTACGGCCCGTGTAGAAGAGAATTCGTTCGGTGGTGGTGGTCTTGCCCGCGTCGATGTGGGCCATGATACCAATGTTCCGCACCAGGTTCAGCGGATGACTCCTAGGCATATCGTTCCTCCTCCTTTCCCGAGTGCTTGCGCACCGGGAGGCGTGGCGCTTTCGCGCCGGAATGCTTCCCGTTCCCGCGCGGCATGAGCGCGGTTCCGAACGGCCAAGAACCTACGGGCAGCGCGAGGGCTCGCCACGAATGTTGGCGAGCCCGCATTGCTTGTAATTCCCGGCCCAAATTACCAGCGGTAATGCGCGAAAGCCTTGTTGGCCTCCGCCATGCGGTGCATTTCTTCCTTACGCTTTACGGCGTTGCCTGCGTTGTTGGAAGCGTCGAGAATTTCACCGGCCAAGCGGTCGCTCATGGTCTTTTCGCCGCGCTTGCGGGCGAAATCCACCAGCCAGCGCAGCGCCAACGTCTGGCGGCGCTCCGGACGAATCTCGATCGGGACCTGATAGGTCGCGCCGCCGACGCGGCGGGCCTTGACTTCCAGTGCGGGCAGTATGTTGTTCAAGCCAGTTTGGAACACCTCGGCAGGTTCCTTGCCGGACTTGGCCCTGATGGTTTCAAACGCACCGTAGCACACCTGCTGCGAAATGCCGCGCTTGCCGTCGAGCATCATTTGGTTGATCAGCTTGGTGACGACAGTGGTGCCGTATACAGGATCCGGCAGCACCTCGCGCTTGGGAATAAATCCACGTCTGGGCATGTCGTTTCCCTCCCTTACTTCTTCGGGCGCTTTGCGCCATAGAGCGAGCGGGCCTGCATGCGCTTGGCCACGCCGGCGGCATCCAAAGCGCCGCGAATAATATGATAGCGCACACCGGGGAGATCGCGCACTTTGCCGCCGCGAATCAGCACCACGGAGTGCTCTTGCAGGTTGTGGCCAATGCCCGGAATGTAGCACGTGCCTTCGATCAGGTTCGTCAAGCGAACGCGAGCGATCTTGCGCAGCGCGGAATTGGGCTTCTTGGGCGTGGTGGTCTTTACCGACAGGCAAACGCCGCGCTTCTGCGGGCACTTTTGCAGGATCGGCGAGTTGGACTTCGTAACTCCGGTTTCTCTTCCCTTACGGATCAACTGGTTGATCGTGGGCATGGGGCACCTCCCAGTCATATTTCGCGGGTGTGTGTCCGGCGCAAGCTTCCGTCAACCCTACGGACCCTTGAACCGAGCAAGAATTCAGCGCAAGACCCCGGCGGCCGCCGCTGGAACTTCGATGCCGCAGGCTTCGCCAATCTCTTTGGCGGTCACGGCATCCTGGCAGGGGATATCCCGATCCAGACAGCGATCGGTGACCCGCTTGGTTAGAAACGGATCAGCGTCTGCGGCCACAAAGGCCATCTTGACCTTGCCCTCATCCAACGCGCGCAGAAGTTGCTTGGTTCCCACCACGCGGGCCGCAGCCTGACGAAGCGGTGTCAGCATGACCAAACTTCCTTTCCATCGCACTTTGTGTCGATCCGAAGCAGACCAAAAACAAAATGCGTGCGGGAATGTGCAAGAGTCCAGAACAAACTCCTACATAATATCATTCCCGCACGTGCCTGTCAATTCTTTTTTGCTTTCCGTTTATCTTTCCAAATGGGTTTCCGCCTGGGTTTTTACGCTGGCATTCTCAAGGCTGAGGGGTTGCCCGCGCTCCGCGATCAGCCATTGCCGCCGGTCAAGTAGTTGACGAGCAGGATTTCGCCAGTTTTCGCATCCAGGACCACGCCATACCATCCTTCGGCATTTTGCGGCCCAAAACACCATTCGGTGTAACCGGGCTTCGGCGCTGTAAATTCGCAAAGCCAGAAGCACTCTTCCAGGGCCGCTTCGGTCACGCCGTATTCCTCGCATAGCGCTTGCATCGCGATTTTCTTCGCTTCCTCATACGGCAGGTCGTCCGGGCCAGGCAAGCTGGCGGGAACGAGTGCGGCATCGAAGCCCGCATCGCGGAACAGCCCGTCCATCGCAGCCTGCTCTTCCAAGGTGGGAATGTTCTCCGCCTGCTCAATGGGATCGGAGATCGCGTGGTACTTCTCGTTCAGCTCGGCCACGAAGGGCAGCGCTTGCAGCGGGAGCACTGGGGCAACGCCCCAGTTTGAAGCGGTGTAGGTTTTGTTCTCGGCCTGGGCTTCCTGTGACCAAACGACGCTCTGCACCTCCCCGCTCCGTGCATCGACCTGCACCGTGTATTCCCCCATCTTCGCCGGAATCTTGGTATCGAGCGGGGTCATGTTCACGAAGGTGATCGCAAAGAGCCGCTCCTCACTGGGCTTGAGCTTCATCGACCAGACCGATTGCTCGCCTTCCCGCGTCAGGGTCACCGTAGAATCGAAGAGCGCCAGAGTTTTTTCGGTAAACCCGTAGCTTTGCAGCGCCGCGTCGGCTGCAGCGGTCGCCTCTTCCACGGTGATCTCGCCTTCTTGCGGCGCCTGGTACTGCACGTTGCCAATCAGCTCGCCAAACCCGGCCTCCGTAATGCGCTTTGCCACCTCGGCCTTTTGATCGGCAGGAAGCGCATCGAACGCGCCTTCCTTCACGTATTCCTCCACGGCGGCATGGTAACTGGCCAGCGCGCCTTCGGGCAGCGTCCGCTTCGCAGGCTCCTCATACCAACGACAGCTCGCTACATTCCCGGAAGGGGATGCGAGTTTCACCCAGAAATGGATACGCCATTCATTCGGCTGTTTGCCCTGCTCCATAAACTCGATATCGTAGGCGAGATCATCCTCCCCGAGGGTTCGCACAAACTCCACCTGCGGTTTGTAGCCCAGCACAAGCTCCGCGTCCACACCGTACTTGGCCTGAATGGCCTCCACAGCGAGTGTGAGCGCTTCTTCCCGCTGGATGTCGCTCTCGGAGGGCAAAATGTGAAGCACGTACTGCTCCTCTGCGCCGCCATCCTTCGTGACCTCGGCATCAAACTGGGCCCATTCCTCCAGCGTCCAGTTCTCGCTGTCCCCCATGGCCTTTCGCAGTTCCTGCTCCTTGGCCATGATTTCTTTCTTCTGCGTCAAAGCGCGCTCGAGCTGCGCATGCCCCCAAATGGGCGAATCCAGGCCGCGCGTGGCCAGCTCGGCCAAATCTGCGATCTCTTCCTCATAGGACCAATGCACGACCGGCTCCTCGCCGGGCTTGAGCTCCACCGTGTAGGTGCCCAGCTTGTCGGGATAATCCTGCGGCTCGAACACGATACGATCCAAATTGTCTTGATCCCAATTGATGAACACGCCGAAGGTATCGGGGGTAAAGCCGTATTGCGCGTACACCGCCTCCCGGGCGGCGGAAACCGCCGTGGCGTAGGGCGAGCGCTGTAGGCTGAATGCCAGCGCGGTGGCCGCCAACGCCAATACCAAAAGCGCCGCCAAAAGTATCACCACAAACCGCTTATGTTTCATTGCTTTTTCTTCCCTTTCATCTCGGAGGGTTTTTACAAGAAGCGCGTCGAATCGCTCGGTCACGTTCCCAAATATTTCTGGACCCGTCAACTTGTTCATGTCATCCCTCCTCTTCTTTCAGTGTTGTGCGCAGCAGGGCCCTGGCCTTGGCCATCCGTGTTTTCACCGTGCCCTCCGGTGTCCGCAATATGGAAGCGATCTCGCGGGTCGCGTATCCTTCCACGTAGTGTAAAACGATGGGGATTCTCAGCTTCTCCTCCAACTCCATCACGGCCTCGAACACCGAACTGTCCGCCGTATCGGGCACTACCACCGGGATTTCCTCCGTGGGAATCTCCCTTTTCCTTCTGCGCATCACGTTGTAGCATTCGTTGAGCAGAATGCGCAAAATCCAGCGCTTCAGATACTGCTCCTCGCGCAGAGCGCCGCACTTTTGCAGACCCTTTCGTATGCTCTCCTGCACGGCGTCCTCTTGATCGATGGGGTTAGGGAGCAAGCTGTACGAGACGTAGAACATCGTCTTTCTCAGCAGCAGTACTTGCTCCGCAAAGGCTTCTTTTGTCATGTCTCGCGTCCCTTTCGGTTGCATTGTGATCACTTGCACACACCATGACGGACATGGGCGCGGTACGGTTTTCCAAAAATGAAAAATGAATAAATTTTTGTAAAACGAAGACCGCCCCGCTCTCAAACCGAAAGCTGGGCGGCCCTGGAAACGCTTAGTACGCTTCGTGAATATCGATGTGTTTGTAGCGGCGCATGCCGGTACCGGCGGGGATCAGCTTGCCGATGATCACGTTCTCCTTCAGGCCGACGAGCGGGTCCTTCTTTCCCTTGATGGCGGCCTCGGTCAGGACGCGGGTGGTCTCCTGGAACGAAGCGGCCGAGAGGAAGGATTCGGTGGCCAGCGAGGCCTTCGTGATGCCCAGCAGCACGCGCTTGGCGACTGCGGGACGTCCGCCCTCGCGCATCACGCGCTCGTTCTCCTGCTCGAAAGCGAAGATGTCGATGAGCGCGCCGGGCAGCAGCGTGGTATCGCCCGCATCCTCCAGGCGCACCTTGCGCAGCATTTGCCGCACGATGACCTCGATGTGCTTATCGGAAATTCCCACGCCCTGCAGGCGGTACACCATGAGCACTTCCTTGAGCAGGTATTCCTGCACGGCCTTCACGCCCAGGATGCGCAGCAAATCGTGAGGATTGATCGAGCCCTCGATCAGCTCGTCGCCCGCGATGACCGTGTCGCCATCGCGCACCTTGAGGCGGCTGCCGTAGGTGATCGGGTAGGTCTTGACCTCGCCCTCATCGCTGGTGAGCACGATTTCGCGCTTCTTCTTGCTCTCGCTGAGCTTGATGGTGCCGGCAATCTCGGCCAAGGTGGCGTCGCTCTTGGGCTTGCGCGCCTCGAACAGTTCCTCGACGCGGGGCAAACCCTGGGTGATATCGTTGGCGCTGGCGACGCCGCCGGTGTGGAAGTTACGCATGGTGAGCTGGGTGCCCGGCTCGCCGATCGACTGGGCGGCGATAATGCCCACGGCCTCGCCGATATCGACCTTGCCGCCGGTGGCCAGGTTAGCGCCGTAGCAGCGGGCGCAAACACCGCTCTCGTTGCGGCAGGTGAGCACCGAGCGAATCAGACACTTTTTAATGCCCGTTTCGATGATCTGCTTGGCCTTCTCGTAGGTAATGTCGCCATTGAGGGGCACGATGACCTCGCCCGTGACGGGGTGCACGATGTCCTCGGCGGCCACGCGGCCCAGGATGCGATCCTCGAGCGCCTCGATGGGATCGCTCTCGTTGCCGATGACGGAGACCAGGATGCCGCGCACCTTCTCGCCCCGGCTCTGGAAGCAATCCTCCTCGCGGACGATCACCTCCTGCGAAACGTCCACCAGGCGGCGGGTCAGGTAGCCCGAGTCGGCGGTACGCAGCGCGGTATCGGCCAGCGACTTGCGCGAGCCGTGCGAGGAAAGGAAGAATTCGAGAACCGACAGACCCTCGCGGAAGTTGGCGCGAATGGGCATTTCGATGGTCTTACCGGAGGGAGAGGCCATCAGGCCGCGCATACCGGCCAGCTGCGAAACCTGGCTGATGGAACCGCGGGCGCCGGAGTCGGTCATCATGCGCACCGGGTTGAAGTCATCCATGTTGTTCATGACTTCGGCCTTGAGCGCGTTGGTGGTAGCGTTCCAAATCTTGACGACGTTATTGTAGCGCTCGTTTTCCGAGAGCAGGCCCCGGCGGAACAGGCGCTCGACGTTGCGCACCTGCGTTTCGGCATCGGCGAGCATCTGCGGCTTTTCGGGCGGCACGATGATATCGCTGACCGAAACGGTGACCGCGCCACGGGTAGAGTAGGTGAAGCCCATGCGCTTGATCGCGTCCAGCACCTCGGCGGTCTTGGTCACGCCGTGGGTGCGGAAGCACATATCGACGATGCGGCCCAGATCCTTCTTGCCCACCTTCGAATCCACCTCGAGCTGGAAGGCATCGTCCAGCGTCTCGCGGGACTTCATGCCCAAATCCTGCGGGATGGCGGTGTTGAAGATGACCCGGCCCAGCGTGGTCTCGATGACGCGGCGATGCTTTTCGCCCTGCCAGGTGCGGGTGACGCGGATGTGAACCCTGGCCTGCAGCGCCAGCTGCCCGCAGGCGTAGGCCATCATGGCCTCATCCTGCGAGGTAAAGTAGCGGCCCTCGCCCAGCGCGCCGGGCTTGAGGCAGGTCAGGTAATAGCAGCCGATAACCATGTCCTGGGTCGGCGAAATGACGGGCTTGCCATCCTGGGGCTTGAGGATGTTGTTGGCGGCCAGCATCAGGAAGCGGGCTTCGGCCTGGGCCTCCATGGAGAGCGGCACGTGAACAGCCATCTGGTCGCCGTCGAAGTCGGCGTTGTATGCGGTACAGACCAGCGGGTGCAGCTTGAGCGCGCGGCCTTCGACCAGCACCGGCTCAAAGGCCTGGATGCCCAGGCGGTGCAGCGTGGGCGCACGGTTGAGCAGCACCGGATGCTCGCGGATGACGCCTTCGAGAATGTCCCACACCTCGGGCTTCACGCGCTCGACCATGCGCTTGGCGCTCTTTACGTTGTGGGCGATGCCGGTGGTCACCAGCCGCTCCATCACGAAGGGCTTGAACAGCTCCAGCGCCATCTCCTTGGGCAGGCCGCACTGGTACAGCTTGAGCTCGGGGCCGACGACGATAACCGAACGGCCCGAGTAGTCGACGCGCTTGCCCAGCAGATTTTGGCGGAAGCGGCCCTGCTTGCCGCGCAGCAAATCGGAAAGGCTCTTGAGCGGGCGGTTGCCCGGGCCGGTGACCGCGCGGCCGCGGCGGCCATTATCGATCAGAGCATCGACGGCCTCCTGCAGCATGCGTTTCTCGTTGCGCACGATGATATCGGGTGCGCCCAGCTCCAGCAAGCGCTTGAGGCGATTGTTGCGGTTGATCACGCGGCGGTAGAGGTCGTTGAGGTCGCTGGTGGCAAAGCGGCCGCCATCCAGCTGCACCATGGGGCGCAGATCGGGCGGAATGACCGGCACCACGTCCAGGATCATCCACTCGGGGCGGTTGCCGCTGGAACGGAAGGCCTCCACGACCTCGAGGCGCTTCACCGCGCGGGCGCGCTTTTGACCTTCGGATTCGCGATCCTTCTCTTTAGCGGCCAGCTGGTTGATCTCGGCGCGCAGCGAAACCGCCAACGAATCCAGATCGAGCTCCAGCAGCATTTCCTTCACGGCCTCCGCACCCATTCCGGCACGGAAACGGTCGCCGTACTTGTTCTGGCACTCGCGGTAGCGCTGATCGCTGATCAGCTCGTGCCGCTTCAACTCGGTATCGCCAGGATCGAGCACGATGAACGAGGCGAAGTAGAGCACCTTCTCCAGCGTGCGGGGCGAAACGTCCAGCAACATGCCCATGCGGCTGGGGATGCCCTTGAAGTACCAGATGTGGGAGACAGGCGCGGCAAGCTGAATGTGGCCCATGCGCTCGCGGCGCACCTTGGCCTTGGTCACTTCCACGCCGCACTTATCACAGACCACGCCTTTGTAGCGGACGCGCTTGTACTTGCCGCAGTTGCATTCCCAATCCTTCTGCGGTCCAAAGATGCGTTCACAGAACAGGCCGTCTTTTTCCGGCTTGAGCGTGCGATAGTTGATGGTTTCGGGCTTGGACACCTCACCATGCGACCAATCGAGCATCTTTTGAGGCGAGGCCATGCCGATCTGTATTGAGCCGAGATTTGTCAATTCAAACAAAGGCTGTACACTCCTTTAAGCTCGTTCGGTTTTCGATTACAGATCGTCGTCCAGGGAGATGTCCTCCAGGTCCGGCATATCCTCGACGTCGAAGTCGTCGAAGTCCTCCAGGCCCAGATCCTCGGCCAAATCCTCGTCCTCGCCGAAGTTCATCGACTCGCTGACATCGGGCAATATGGCCTTGCTCTCCATGGGCTCGAGCTCGTCGTCGTCGGTTTCGCGGATCATGATCTCCTGATCGTCCTCGGAGAGCACCTTGATATCCAGTGCCAACGATTGCAGCTCCTTGATCAGCACCTTGAAGGATTCCGGCACGCCCGGTTCGGGGATGTTCTTGCCCTTCACGATGGCTTCGTAGGTCTTGACGCGGCCCACCACGTCGTCCGATTTGACGGTCAGTATCTCCTGCAGGGTGTTGGCCGCGCCGTACGCTTCCAGCGCCCAAACTTCCATTTCGCCGAAGCGCTGGCCGCCGAACTGCGCCTTGCCGCCCAACGGCTGCTGGGTAACCAGCGAGTACGGGCCCGTCGAGCGGGCGTGGATTTTATCGTCCACCAAGTGGTGCAGCTTGAGCATGTACATGTAGCCGACGGTGACCGGGTTCTCGAATTGCTCGCCGGTGCGGCCGTCGTACAGGATGGTCTTGCCATCGCCGCGGAAACCGGCCTGAACCAAGCAGTTCTCGATGTCGATCTCGGAAGCGCCGTCGAACACCGGGGTAGCCACGTGCCAGCCCAAAGCCTTGGCGGCCATGCCCAGATGTACTTCCAGCACCTGGCCGATGTTCATACGCGAAGGCACGCCCAGCGGGTTGAGCACGATCTGCAGCGGGGTGCCGTCGGGCATGAAGGGCATATCCTCCTCGCGCATGATGCGCGAAACGACACCCTTGTTGCCGTGGCGACCCGCCATCTTGTCGCCCACGCTGATTTTGCGCTTTTGCGCGATGTAGACGCGCACCATTTGGTTCACGCCGGGGCTGAGCTCGTCGCGGTTCTCGCGGGTGAAGATTTTCACATCGACGATGATGCCGCTCTCGCCGTGGGGCACGCGCAGCGAGGTATCGCGCACCTCGCGCGCCTTTTCGCCGAAGATGGCGCGCAGCAGGCGCTCTTCGGCGGTCAGCTCGGTCTCGCCCTTCGGGGTCACCTTGCCCACCAAGATATCGCCCGCACGGACTTCGGCGCCGATGCGGATGATGCCGGTCTCGTCCAAATCGCGCAGCGCGTCGTCGCCCACGTTGGGGATATCGCGCGTGATCTCCTCCGGTCCCAGCTTGGTATCGCGGGCTTCGCACTCGTATTCCTCCAAGTGGATGGAGGTGTATACGTCTTCCTTCACCAATCGCTCGCTAATGAGGATAGCATCCTCGTAGTTATAACCTTCCCAGGTCATGAACGCCATCAGGATGTTGCGGCCCAGGCCGATCTCACCCAGCTCGGTCGAAGGGCCGTCGGCAATGACCTGGCCCTTGGTGACGATCTCGCCCTTGGATACGATGGGGCGCTGATTGATGCAGGTGGATTGGTTGGAGCGGATGAACTTGCTCAGCGGGTACATATGCAGCGAACGATCGTCCTTGGAGCGCACCTGAATCTCGCTAGCGCTCACCTTTTCGATCACGCCATCGCACTTGGATACGATCACCACGCCCGAATCGACGGCGGCCTTGTACTCCATGCCGGTACCGATGAACGGCGCTTCGGGGCGGAGCAGCGGCACGGCCTGGCGCTGCATGTTCGAGCCCATCAGCGCGCGGTTTGCGTCGTCATTTTCCAGGAAGGGGATCATGGCCGTGGCGACCGAGACCACCTGCTTGGGCGAAACGTCGATGTAATCAACCTTCTCGCGGTCAACCGAGATGACATCCTCGCGCAGACGGACGGTCACGCGGTCGTTGATGAACGCGCCGTCCTCAGCGAGGGGCTCGTTGGCCTGGGCGACGTTGAAGTCGTCCTCCTCGTCGGCGGTCAGGTATACGATTTCGTCGGTGACCTTGTGGGTCACCATGTCCACGCGGCGGTACGGGGCTTCGATAAAGCCGTACTCGTTGATGCGCGCGTAGGTGGCCAGCGAACCGATCAGACCGATGTTCGGTCCTTCAGGCGTCTCGATGGGGCAGATGCGCGCGTAGTGCGAGTAGTGCACGTCGCGAACCTCGAACGATGCGCGATCGCGGTTCAGGCCGCCGGGGCCCAGCGCGGAAAGGCGGCGCTTGTGCGTCAGCTCAGCCAGCGGATTGGGCTGATCCATGAACTGCGAAAGCTGCGAGGAGCCGAAAAACTCCTTGATGGCCGCCGAAACCGGGCGAATGTTGATCAAATCCTGCGGGCGCACGTCGTTTACGTTCTGGATGGCCATGCGCTCCTTGACCACGCGCTCCAGGCGCGAAAGGCCAATGCGGATCTGGTTCTGCAGCAGCTCGCCCACCGAGCGGAGGCGGCGGTTGCCCAGGTGGTCGATATCGTCGGTATGGCCGATGCCGTAGGGCAGGCCGATCAGGTAGCTAACCGAGGAAACGATGTCGTCGATGAGGATATGCTTGGGCACGAGAATCGCGGCATTTTCCTTCACGGCCTGCTTGATATCCTCGGGGGCGACCTGGGCCAGGATTTCCTTTAGGGTAGGCAGGTGAACCTTCTCCACGATGCCAACCTCAGCCGGATCGAAGGGCAGCCACGCGGCGGCATCCACAAAGTTGTTGCCCAACACGCGAACGGTGTGGTTATCGGCCACCACGTCCACCGCGTTGATGCCCGCATTTTGGATGGCAGTCGCCACTTCCCGACCGATGGTCTGGCCTGCGGCCACCAGCACTTCGCCGGTCTCGGGGTGAACGATGTCGTTCGCCGAGGTGTGCCCGATGATGCGAGTGGCCACCGAAAGCTTCTTGTTGAACTTGTAGCGGCCCACGCGCATCAGGTCGTAGCGCTTGGGGTCAAAGAATAGGCTGCGCAGCAGGCTGCGCGCCGAATCCACGGTGGGCGGCTCGCCGGGACGCAGGCGCTTGTAGATTTCCAGCAGGCCATCTTCGACCGACTTGGAGTTCTCGTCGCGCGCGATGGTGGCGCTCAGGCGCTCATCCTCGCCCAGCAGGTGGATGATCTCGGCATCGGTGCCGTAGCCCAGCGCGCGCAAAATGGCGGTGATGGGCAGCTTGCGAGCGCGATCAACGCGCACCCAAAGCACGTCGTTGGAGTCGGTTTCGTACTCCAGCCACGCGCCACGGTTGGGGATAATGGTGGCGGCATGCAGATGCTTGCCGGCCTTGTCGATCGATTCATTATAGTATACGCCCGGGGAACGCACCAATTGGCTGACGATGACGCGCTCCGCGCCGTTGATGATGAAGGTTCCGTGATCAGTCATGAGCGGGAAATCGCCCATGAACACATCGGACTCTTTGATCTCGCCAGTCTCGCGGTTTTTCAGGCGCACAAAAACCTTCAACGCAGTAGCGTAGGTCATGTCGCGCTCTTTGCACTTTGCCTCGGTGTGCTTGGGGGTATCGTCGAGCGAGTAATCGACAAACTCAAGCACGAGATTCTCGCTATAGTCGGTGATTGGTGACACATCGCTGAGCACCTCACGAAGGTCCTCATGCAAAAAGCGTTTGTACGAGTTTTTTTGCACTTCGATCAGGTCCGGCATGTCCAGCACTTCTTCGATGCGCGAGAAACTCATTCTCGTACGGCGCTTCCCCATCGCTATTTCATGAACCATGTACGCCCTCACCCCTCCTATGTTGCAACCCGGCAAAACCACGCGCTTCCAGCATTTTTCCCATTGCCAACGGAATCTATACGGTGTACAATACGGTGGATCCAATAAGAAAATGGGGAAAATACGCGCAATCTTACATACTGATGCAAGGTATAAGTTTATCACGCACAAGGCAACCTGTCAACAAGACTTCCGCCGAAAGTCGGATTTTTTTGTGCGGAACTTGTGCTGACATCGATCCGGCACAGAAATATGCTGATGCGCACGAAAAGCATTCCATTTTGCCCCATTTTATGCTATAATTACTTTATACTTAAAAGTTTGGATGTGCAATAATTTGAATTACGAGAAGATGGGCCAACGCATTCGTGACGAAAGAAAGCTGCGCCGCTGGAGCCAGGCCCACCTGGCGGAACAGGTGGAGGTCTCGGTTTCGTTCTTGGGGCATATCGAAAGGGGCACGCGCAAAGCTAGCCTCGAAACCATTGTGTCCATTGCCAATAGCCTCCACGTATCGCTGGATTTCCTGCTTGCCGATTCCTTGAGCAACGAAGCAGTCCCCAATTCTCCCTACAGCTCGCTCAGCCCAAGGCAACGCAAAACACTGCACGACATTTTGCAGTTCATGTGCAACGATCTGGCGCAGTGGGAAGAGACCGTCAACGGATAGACGCGCTCTATTCGCTGCGCAGCGCACCGCCCCGTACTTGCGTGCATATGTCTCCATTATATGCGCCCACAGAAGAGGAAGCAGCCGGAAACCGATTTATGTCGGAACGGCTGTTGTTTTTTTTGCTGGATATAGCATCGCGCGCCCCGCAAAACGGAGCGCGCGATGTCGGCTTTGCCGGTCTGTTAATCCTTCGATTGCGGCAGAGCGTCCGCACTGTAAAGTGCACTCTGCGTATCTTGGCCGGCCACGCCGTCCTCCCATTGCCCGTTGCGCTTCTGGAAGGCGCGCACCGCGGCCTCGGTGTCATCACCGTAGGTTCCGTTGGCGCTTCCGCTCAGGTAGCCCAACTCGATCAGCCGCTTTTGAAGCTTGGTTACGTCGCTGCCGGTGCTGCCCAACTGCAGGTAGCGGTAAGTGCTCGGCGGGGAGGGCGTGTAGGTCCTGGGCTTAGGCTTATCGGTCGCCTTGGTTTTGGCCTCCTGCGAAGAGGAGCTGCTCTTTGCCTTGGAGGATTGCAGCGCAGTCATGGTTCGCGTGCCCGCCACGCCATCGGCGGTGAGCCCGTTGGCTTTCTGGAATGCCTTCAGGGCGGTTTCGGTCGCAGCACCAAAATCGCCGTCCGCGCTGCCCGAAAGGTAGCCCAGCTCCTTTAGCCGCTTCTGCACGTAGCGCACTTCCTCGCCCTGGGAACCCGCCTTGAGCGCGCTGCTGGTGGCGGTCGGCTCTGCCGTGGGTGTCGCCGTCGGGGCCGGGGTGTGGGTGGCCGGGGCCGGGGTAGTCATCGCGCCATCGGTCGGCAAAGCATCGTTGCCCCCCATGCCCCAATCGTCCCAACTGCCGCCTGCGTTGCCTGTGCCGCCGGTGGCCTGGGGCAGCATAGCATAAGTCGGGGTTAGTTGCGCCACCGCTCCGGTGTTCGGCTTCCCGGAATTGGATATGATCACATACAGCACGATCAGGAGCGCGCAGGAAAGCAGCAGCGCGATCGCGGCGTAAGCTCTTTTGTTGACAGGACTCATACAGCATGCTTCCTTTCTCTATCTCATCTCGAATATACAACGAACCATATTATCGTTTTCTTCATTCCGTCCTTGTATTCCTCGGCCTCTTCATCGCTATTCTCTATCGCTTTTTTCTATCGCCTTTTTCTTCGGTATTGCGCCTTCGGTCGTATCTCGCACCGTCTATTCTTTACCCTCCATAATTGTAGCATGTCCAACTGCATCCTACAAGGTGCAGGCTTTGCCCATTGCGCGAAACTTTTCTAGCTTTTTCATACATTCTTCGCCGGGATATTCCTCAATCTCGCCGCTGCCTCCTTGACATGCGCGCATCGCCATGCTATGTTCATGGCAATCAGGGTGAGCCGAGCATCACGCGCGCCGAGGGCGGCCCCTTCAAGCACATAGAAAGAGCATTGCGCAGCATGAGGAGGCTTTCCAATTGACCAACCAACAAGTATCGTTCACCCGCAATATTCCCATTCGGTATGATGTCGACGTGTTCGTCGCGGGGGGCGGCCCGGCAGGCGTAGCGGCAGCCATCGCGGCCGCGCGCCAGGGCGCCAAGGTTTTCCTCGCCGAGGAGCAGGCCTGCCTGGGCGGCCTGGGCACTGCGGGCATGGTGCCCGCCTTCATGTGCTTTGGGGACGGCATCAACTTCTGCGCCGCCGCGCTGGGCGAGGAAATCCTGAAGCGCTTGTGGAGCTACGGGCCCGAGGAGTACGGCAAATCGCAATCGCGCGCCATCCGAGCCGAGCTGCTCAAGCGCGTGTACGAGGATATGATGAAGGAAGCCGGGGCCGATTTCACGCTGCACACCAAGCTGATCGCGGTGGAATCGGACGGCAAGAACATCCAATATTGCGTGCTGGCCGCCAAATCGGGCGTGTACGCGGTGCGCGCCAAGGTGTACATCGATGGCACCGGCGATGCCGATCTGGCCTACTGGGCCGGCGTGCCTTGCGATAAGGGCGACGAGGAAGGCCGCATGATGCCCGGAACGCTGACCAGCCTGTGGTCGAACATCCACTGGGAGGAGGTCAACGGCCTAGATAACCGCTCGCTCGATCAGGCATTTGCCGATAACGTGTTCGTCGAGCCCGATCGCCACCTGTCGGGCATGTGGAAGATCGGCGCCGACGTGGGCGGCGGCAACATCGGCCACGTGTTTGGCGTGGACGGTACCGACGAGCGCTCATTGACCGATGGCCTGGTCTACACCCGCAAGCTCTACGACCAATACCAGCTTTACTACAGGAAGTACCTCGATGGCTACCGGGACATGGAGCTGGTGGCCACCGGCAGCATGCTGGGCATCCGCGAAACCCGGCGCATCCGCGGCGAATACCAGCTGGTGCACAACGATTTCCTGGCCAGGCGCACCTTTGAGGATGAGATTGGCCGCTACTGCTACCCGGTCGATATCCATGCCAGCGACAACTCCCAGAAGAGTTTCGAGAAGTTCCACAAAGAGCACTACGACGACCGCTACCAGCAGGGCGAAAATTACGGCGTGCCCTATCGCATCCTGGTGCCGCTGGAGATCGATAACCTATTGGTCGCCGGGCGCTGCGTGTGCACCGATCGGCCCATGCAGTCCTCGCTCCGCGTGATGCCGGGCTGCTATATCACCGGCCAGGCCGCAGGCGTCGCCGCCGCGCAGTGTGCCAGCGAGAACACGCCGCCGCGCAAGGCCGACGTGTACCGCATCCAAAAGGTGCTGAAGGATATGGGCATGTACCTGCCCAACTTCAAAGCCTAGAAAAGCAACGCGTATCCCTCTGGAAGCGCTTTTCCCGAACAGAATTCGCACGCAAAATTCACAAAAAAGAGGCTGAATCGTTCATCGCATATCACATGCTACGAATGATCAGCCTCTTTGGTATCTCCGCCTATTGCGGCAACTCCACCCAAATGCCCGGAACCTCGAGCGCCTTTTTCCCTGCGCTAAACAGCTCCATGATGGCCATCGTTTGCGCGTGGGGCACGCCGCCGCGCCCGGTGCGGAAGAAGTCCGCCAGCTCCCGAATGAATACCGCAAAGAAATCGGAGCGCGCTTCCACCGCGGCGTTCGCGCCCTGGGCGCAGATGTTCATCATGAAGGGGCTGCCCTCCTCGTACGCCGTTACCGAGGCCTGCCGCCCGTCGCGCAGCGCCAGGAGCAGCGTATAGCAACCCTCGCCGGTCAAGGCCAGCACGCGGGCCACCGGCGCATCCAGCAGCATCACAACCGGCTCCAGCTGATGGATGGCGTAGCTTTCGTAGGTACCCGGCCCCCAGGAGGCCAGGGCGCGGATCGCCGCACAATCGATGCCCTGATACTCCTCGGCATAGCGCAACGCCGAGCTGGTGTAGCAGGGCGTTCCGCTTTGCTCCGCCAGCGTGAACAGCCGCCGCGCGGTGTCGGCATCGGGCGCAAACGTCTTATCGACGAAGGTCGGTTTGCCCGAGCGCAGCGGCAGCTGACAAAGCTGCTCGTGCATCTCGGCATTGTCGGGCGAAAGCACAATCAGCGCATCGCTGCGCGCCACGATCTCCTCGATTGAAGCGCAGCGCTCCACGCCCATCTCGCGGCACCACGCTTCGGTGGTGCGCCCGCCGGGCTTGGGGCTATCGATGAGCGCATACGCGTAGGCCACGTTCATTTCGCCGTCGCTGGCCTTGGCTATCCAGCCCAGGTACTGGTTGGCGTGCCATTCATCCAGAAAATAATCGATGTAGCCGATCTTCATTCGCTCAATCCTCGAGCACGATCTCGCGGTGCTCCGCCGCCGAATCGTAGATCGCCTGCATAATCTGCGAGGTCAGGATCACGGTATCGATATGCGAGGCCAGCCGCTCACCAGTCTGGATGCAGCGCAGGAAGGAATCGATCTCGGTCTGGAACATGTCGCGCTTGTCGATCTCGGGCGTGTAGGAGATCAGCTCGCCATTTTCGGCGGTGTACACGGTGAAATCCCCGCCGTAGGCCAGACGGATGCCCGCCTTGTCGCCCATGAAATCGATGAACATCTCGCCCACGCCTACGTTCTGCGCCCATGCGCCGTGCACGGATACGATGGGCCCATCGGTGCGGATCAGCGCGGTAACCGAATCGTCCACATCGTACACGCCCTCAAACTTCGGCGGGCCCGCCCACATATCTTTGTAGGTATAAGCGCGCATGTCGCGCCCCAGTTTGCAGAAGGTTTCGCCGGAAACGGTGCGCGGCTTCGGATCGCCCAGGCAATACATCACGACATCCAGGAAGTGCACGCCCCAATCGATCAGCGCGCCGCCGCCCGCCACCGCCTTGTTGGTAAAATCGCCGCCCAGGCCGGGAATGGAGCGGTGGGCGCGGAAGCTGGCATACACGTGGTACACCTCGCCCAGCTTGCCCTCCTGCACGTACTGGCGAATGAGGTTGACCGCATCGTTGAAGCGGTTGACCACGCCGATGTTGAGCACCTTGCCGGTCTCGTGCTGCACGCGCTGCATCTCCAGCGCCTCCGGGTACGTGCGCGCCGCGGGCTTTTCGCAAAGCACATGCTTGCCCGCAAGCATCGCGTCCATGGCAATCTGCGCATGCATGTGGTTGGGCACGCACACTGAAACCGCCACGATCTCCGGATCGCTCAACACTTCCTGATACGAGGTGATCGCCGTGCCCACGCCGTACTTTTCCACGGCGGCCTGTGCGCGCTCGGGCAGGATGTCGCAGAAATACACGATTTCCGCTTCGGGGTTGTTCATGTACGAGGGAATATGCGCCGCGTTAGCAATGGATCCGCAACCTATAACCGCAATCTTCATAGCAATGAATCTCCTTTGCCGCTAATGCAAACAGTATACTGTATTTCCGCCACCGATTCAATCCCAGACGACCCGCCGATCTCACAAAAAGCCCTAAATCTTTCGCAAATTGGTATTGACAAAGCTGTCCCCGCTGAATATAATTTTAGAGGTCGCATATTCCTCAGTAGCTCAATGGCAGAGCATTCGGCTGTTAACCGAAGGGTTGTAGGTTCGAATCCTACCTGGGGAGCCAAAAGCAAGGCAGCAACTGCTTATCGGTTGCTGCCTTGCTTTTGGCTTGTTTTCGTGTTTCGTGTTTTGTGTTTTCAGCATTTTGCAAAGGTCGCCTGTGCGGCGAATGCTTCTATTAATGCTTCTTTTAATGACTCTTTGAATGACTCTTTGCCTATTCTTCCTTTGTACGGCGCAACCAATGGGGCAGCAGCAGCCGAAGGCCACCCTTACCCCGGTTGGCCAGCACAATGCTCTGCAGCAAGATAAAGAAGCAAAGCATAGCGCCGGTCGTGATGCTCTGCCACCACGGCTCCCGAAGCCCGGAGGCCACCACGATGGCCTTGATGGTCGCCAGCGTCAGCACGCCGAACAGCGTGCCCATCACGTTGCCCACGCCGCCGGTCAGCAGCGTGCCGCCGATGATCGACGAGGCGATGGCGTTCATTTCCGCGCCCGCAGCGTTGGTGGCGTTGCCCGCGCCGGTATGCAGCAAAAACACGAACCCGCCAACGCCCGCCAGCAGCCCGGACAAAAGATAGGCCGTGAAGCGGGTGCGCTTGACGTTGATCCCCAGCATCAGCGCGCTTTGGCTGTTGCCGCCAATGGCATAGAAGCCGCGCCCCAGCCTCGTCTTGCGCAGCACGATCAGCACCAGCACCACCGCCACCAGGGCAATCACTACCCCCATCTCAATTCTGCCGGGAATAATGCTGCCGTTCTTCGCCGTGTAGCCCAGCCAGGGAATCTCGATGCGCATATCCTTTAGCGCCAGAAAACCCGCGTGTTGCGCCGTCTGGGGCTCCAGGCTGACAATGGTGGTCATCCCCCTAGCGAAAAACATGCCGGCCAAGGTGACAATAAAGGGCTGAATTTCGAGGTAGGATACCAAGTAACCCTGCACTGCGCCAAACGCCAGCCCGATGCCCAGCGCCAGCAGCACGGAGGTTAGCACGCTGCCCCCGGAACCATCCAGATGCACCACGCATGACATCACCACCAGCGCGGTGATGCCGCCAACGGAAATATCAATGCCGCCCGCGACCATGACGATGGTCAGCCCGCAGGCAATGACGATCAGCGAAGCGTTGTTGTTGAACATGTCAAACAGCTGCTGCGGCCGCAAAAACCCGCCGCCCCACACCAGCATCGCCAGCACATACATGCCCGCGAATATACAGACCGTAATGGTTATCAGCAGCTGCGTATCGGTCAGGGGCTCCTTGTGCTTGCGCCCGGTGGCAACATGCACCGTGGTTTCATGCGTATTCATATTTATGCCCCCTCCGAAATCGTCGGCACTGCACGCTGGGCAAGCCGAGCCCGCAGGCGGCCAACGGCCACCTTCACCACCGGCGAACCAATGACCACAATCAGCACAATGACCGCAGCCTTATAGGCTTTGATCGCCGTCGACGGCACCTTCATCGCGTAGAGGGTGGTGGTCAGGGCCTGGATCGCGTATGCGCCCAGCACCGATCCGGACATCTTAAATTTGCCGCCGCCCAGCGCGTTGCCGCCAATCGCCACCGCCAAAATCGCGTCCATTTCAATTTCGATCAATATGGTTTCATGGTTGATCAGCCCCAGCCTGCTGACACTGATGCAGCCCGCCACCGCCACGCAAAGCCCCAGGATCACAAAGGTCAGCAGCTTTATCCCGGTCGTATTAATACCGTTCAGCCGGGCCGCGCGCTGGTTAATGCCCACAGCCTGGGTATAGAGGCCTAGGTTGGTTAGCTTGAAAAGCAGCGCAAAAATCAACCCGCAAATGGCCACGATAAAAACTGGCGTGGGCACCGGCACCCCCGGGATAAAGCCGCCGATCGCCTTGATTATCGGGCTGGAGACCGTGGGCGTTGCGCCACCGTTGATCCAGTAGGCGACCGATCGACCGGCCGTGTAGAGAATCAGCGTGGCAATCATCGGCTGAATATGAAACACCGCTACCAAGGTGCCGTTAAACGCGCCGAACAGGATGGCCACCGCGCAGCAGGATAAAAAGGCCACCAGAATGGTCTGCGGCGTGATGCCGCCGGCGCGCAGCACCTTCACAAACACGCTGCCCGCGATGGCTGCGGTAGCGCCCACGCTGATATCCTGGCCGCCCGCCGCCGCAGTCACCAGCGTCATGCCCATGGCCAAAATCGCCAGCTCCGACGCGCCGTTGAGGATGCTGATCAGGTTCCCGGCCAGCACGGTGCTGCCCTCGTTGTTGGCGGTAATCCCAATGGAAAAGAAGCTGGGGTCCCGAATCAGGTTAAAGATGGCCAGCAGCGCCAGGGCAACCAGGGGAATCAGCAGCTGCGAGCGCTCGATCCTCCGCCCCGCCGTTTTTTGCATGCCTTGGATCATATCAATCAGCCCCCCCTGCAATCGTGCGCATTACGTTATCCTGGGTGATCTCGCTGCCCGTTAGCTCGCCGACCATGCGTCGATCGCGCATGACGATCAGCCGTGAGCAGGTGCGCAGCATCTCTTCAATCTCCGAGGAAATAAAGGTGATGCTCACCCCCTCCTCCGCCAGCTTCAGCACCAGTTTTTGAATCTCCACCTTGGTGCCGATGTCGATGCCGCGCGTGGGCTCATCCAGGATCAGGTACTGCGGATGGGTAAGCAGCCAGCGCGCCAAGATCACCTTTTGCTGGTTGCCGCCGGAAAGAGACTTGATCGGCGTATCCGCCGAGGCAGTCTTGATGCCCAGCACCTGAATGTACTCGTCGGCAAAGGCCTCGGCCTCCGCCCGGGAAAACGGCCTGAAAAAACCTTTCATGACCTGCGCCGCCAGAATAATGTTGTCCCGCACCGATAGATCGGCGATAATCCCGTCGCGCTTGCGATCCTCGGGCAGGTAGCCAATCCCTTGCTTCATCGCCTGGATGGGCTTGGTGATCCTGACCGGCTTGCCGCCGACTTGCATCTGTCCGGCGGTCACCTTGTCCGCGCCGAATATAGCCCGAACGCACTCGCTGCGGCCAGAGCCCAGCAGTCCGGTAAAGCCGTTGACCTCGCCCTTGCGGATTTTGAACTGGAATGGATGGCCGCAGTGCTCGCTGGACAGCCCAGCCGCTTCATAAACCGGGGTGCCGCCGCGATCCTCGCCGGCATCCTTCTTCTGCACCCCGGTCAGTTCGTCCAGCTCCTTGCCCATCATTTTTGCGACCAGCTCCACCTGCGGCAGGTGCTCGATTTCGTATTAGCCCACCAGCTCACCGTTGCGCAGCACCGTAATCCGATCGCAAACCTCATACACCTGCTCCAAAAAGTGCGTTACGAAAACAATACCGACACCCCGGGCTTTCAGGTCGCGCATGAGGGAAAAGAGCATGGCGACTTCTTTATCGTCCAGCGAGGAGGTCGGCTCATCCATGATCAGCGCCCTGCACTCCATATCCACCGCCCGGGCAATGGCCACCATTTGCTGCACGGCCAGGGAGCAGCTGCCCAGCTGTTGTTTGGGGCGGGCGGGAATGCCCAAGCTTACAAGAATTTCTCCGGCCCGCTTCTCCATGGCCCGCCAGTGGACGACGCCTCCATTTCCCCGAGCGATGAATATGTTTTCGGCCACCGTGAGATTGGGGCAAAGCGTTATTTCCTGATACACCGTGCTGATGCCCAGATTCTGCGCATCCTGCGGCGATTTGATGGCGGCCTCGCACTCGCTGCCTGCCAGATGAATCTGCCCGGAATCCTTCCCATACACGCCGGTCAGCACCTTGATCAAGGTCGATTTTCCGGCGCCGTTTTCCCCCATCAGCGCATGAATTTCGCCCTTGCGCAGGGTAAAATCCACGTTGTGCAGGGCCCTGACCCCCGGGAATGCCTTGCATATTTTCCGCATAGACAATACAATTTCATTTTTCATTCGCCATGGCTCCCTTCAATGCCTCGAATCCCATCGATGCCTCGAATCCCTTCAATGCCTCGAATCCCATCATGCTTCAATATGCAGGCAGTGCCGCGCGGCGCGAACCGTAGAAAACAACGCGCGGTGCGGATACGCGGAACCCTCCACATACACCACACCGCGCGCGCTATGTCAGTCATTGCCCAGCTTACTCGCCCAGGCCGTAGGTATCGATGTCCGCCTGGGTGATGGTCGCCGCGTCAAATCCCTTTTCTTCGGAGATCACCAGCTTCTCCGTGATCGCGCCGCCGCCCTGCAGCGTCTTGATCATGCCGTCGATCACCGCCGCCTGGAAGGGGCTGCACTGACCGTCGTAATTCCAGTTGCCGGCCAGCACCTCTTTCAGCGCCCAGGTGTTGCAGTCAAAGCCCATCACGACAACGCTGCCGTCCTTGCCATGGGTGATGCCCGCTTCGTCCAACGCGGCCACAGCGCCCTTGGCCATGCCGTCGTTCTCCGCGTAAATGATGTTGAACGCGTCGCCGGAGTTGATCACCGATTCCACGATCTTCTTGGCCTCGGCTTCGTCCCAGGTGGCGGTCTGCTGCACAACCTTGGTCATCGTTCCAGCGGCAAAATGCTCATCCAGCGGGCCGGTGCGGCCGATCTGCGCGTCGGAGCCCATCGCGCCCTGGATGTGAATGACGTTGTAGGCTTCCAGCTTCTGGTCCAGCAGCCACTGCACGGCCAGAATGCCCTGGTTCTTCATATCGGAAACCACGGCGGCCTCGTACAGGCTCTCGTCGCAATCGATCCGGCGATCAAACAGGAACACCTTGATACCGGCTTCCTGCGCGGACTTCAGCACGGTATCCCAGCCGGTGGTCTCGGCGGCGGAGATCAGCAGGTAATCCACGCCGTCGGTGATGAACTGCTGCGCAGCGTTGAGCTGCTCATCGTTCTTCAGGCTGTAGAAGGTCTTGGCGGTATAGCCGTTCTCCGTGGAGAAAACCGCTTCCATGTCCTTCACGTTCGCCTCGCGGTAGCCGGATTCGGAGGGCGGGTTGTTCACGATGCCGACGGTGACGGTGTCGGCGGCGAAGGCGGACGTTGCGCCAGCCACCAGGGTAAGAGCCAGCGCCAGAGCAAGCAGCAGATGAACCATCTTTTTCATGATCTTTCCTCCTCAAGTTCCTTCTCGTGTCCTTTGGGTGTGTCGGGTAACACCATCCATCCAAATCCTCTTGGATGTTGACTTGTGCTCATTCTACGAGAATTCCGCCCCGAAAACATTCAATATTTTTGGCAACATGTAGCAACTATTTCCTTAAAACCACCAAACGCCCCCAAAGAGCTACACTTTTATTCGAAAAACTGATACTTTCTTTTGTCGTTTGCCGTTTGGGTCCGTGCACGCTCGCGACGGCTCCGGCGATATGCTATAATGAAGTATCAAAATCATGCATCAAGATCAAGCATCAAAAAAAGACGCAGGCATCGCGATAGGCGGAGGCTGTTATGGGCAATACCAAACCGAAAGATATGCCACGCGTGAGTATCAGTCATCAGATTAACAAGCTGCTTGCCATTGCCGTCATCTCGATGCTGCTGATCATCGTCGCGCTGATTTCGATGCTGGTGTCTATCAGCAGGCAATATACCAGCGCGCTGCAAAACGCCAATACCGCTGCGGATTTCAATATGGAATTCAAAAAAGCGCTGGATTTGGAAATGTACAACCACGTGATCAGGGCCCGCAGCGATCAATCGGTCGAGGAGCTGCCCATGAGCGAGCTGGACGACGCCGTGGGGGTGCTCCATCGCCTGGAGGCCACCACCACCCTGCGTGACAACCGCTGGCGCATCCGCAGCATGCTGAACATGTGCGAAAACCTGCGGGGCTACATGGTTGAAATCGCCAAGGCCGAACGCTACGACGATCGGATGGAGCTATTGGAGCGCAACATCCGCGGCGAGACCGGCCTGACCCTGCTGATCGAAACCTACATGCACGAGTATGTGGACGACGAGGTGCGCGAGCTGGCCCGCCTGCAGGGTGAAATCGGCACGCAGGTGACGGTGGTCATCGCTTGCACCATCGTCGGCGTTCTTCTGCTGACCATCATCATCCTGCTTTATTCCGTACATTTTGCCCGGCGCATCACCGGGCCAATCGCCGCTTTGGCCGAAAAGGCCCAGAAGCTGGGCGAAGGCAATTTTTCGGTAACGCCCATTCAAACCAACAGCACCGAGTTACAAACGCTGGACAAGGGGTTTAACGAGATGGTCGGCCGCATCAATACGCTGATGGGCAAACAGATCGAGGACCAAAAAACCTTGCACCGGGCCGAGCTGGAGCTGCTCCAGGCGCAGATCAACCCGCACTTTCTCTACAACACGCTGGATTCCATCGTCATCCTGGCCGAGAATCATCGCAACGAAGAGGTGGTGCAGATGGTCACCAGCCTTTCGGCATTTTTCCGCAATTCGCTCAACAAAGGCCGGGATATCATCACCCTGCGGGCCGAGCGGGATCAGGTGACCAGCTACCTGGAAATCCAGCAGATTCGCTACAGCGATATACTGCATTACGAAATCCAAATCCCCGACGCGCTGCTGGATTGCATGGTGCCCAAGCTGGTGCTGCAGCCCCTGGTCGAAAATGCGCTGTACCACGGCACCAAGAACAAGCGCGGTCTGGGCAGCATCTTCATTACCGGGCAGAACCTTGGCGACGATATGCTGCTCCAGGTCAAGGACGACGGCGCGGGAATGAATGAGGAGCAGATTCAAACGCTGCAATCCGGCGTTTATGAGGATCGCCACACCGGCCTCGGCCTGGTCAACGTTCACAAGCGCATCAAGCTGTATTGCGGCGAAAAATACGGCCTTACGTTCGAAAGCATGCTGGGCAAGGGCACTACGGTCTCCGTCCTTTTGCCCAAGAACATCAAGGCCGACTGACAAAGGAGGAAACCCGGGTGAAGCGATCCCTTTTGGTATGTTTGTCCGTGCTCTGCCTATGGGTTCTGGGCGGCTGCGGCCGCAACACCTCCGGCCAAAGCTACATCGAGGATGAGCGCTTCGAGGATTTTATTGTGGTCGGCTTTTCGCAGGTGGGGGCGGAAAGCGATTGGCGCGCTGCCAATACCGAGAGCATGCGGGCCGCCTTTTCGGAAGCGCACGGCTACCGGCTCATTTTTGACGACGCCCAGCAGAAGCAGGAGCGGCAAATCACGGCCATTCGCAACTTTATCCAGCAAGAGGTGGACTACATCGTGTTGGCTCCCACCACCGAAACCGGCTGGGATACCGTGCTGGCCGAGGCCAAGGCGGTGGGCATCCCGGTCATCATTGTCGATCGCATGATCGAGGTTTCGGACGAGAGCCTGTTCACCTGCTGGGTCGGCTCCGATTTTCACAAGGAGGGCAAAACGGCGGTGGCTTGGCTGGAGCAGCGCTTTGGCGATGCCCCCATTCGCATCGTCCATTTGCAGGGCAACATCGGCTCCTCGGCGCAGATCGGCCGCACCGAGGGCCTGGATACCGGCCTGAGCGCTAACCCCGGCTGGACCTTGGCCGCCCGGGAAAGCGGGGAGTTTACCCAGGCCAAGGGGCGCGAGCTGGTGGCGGATTTACTCGCCCGGCAGGTCGCCTTCAACGTCGTGTATTCCGAAAACGACAACATGGCCTATGGCGCCATTGACGCGCTAAAAGCCGTCGGCATAAGACCCGGCGCCGAGGTGGTGGTGGTCTCCTTCGATGCCAACCGCGCAGCGCTGAACAGGACGCTGGCCGGGGAGATCAGCTACAACGTGGAATGCAACCCCTTGCACGGACCGCGGGTGCAAGCCATTATCGAGCAGCTGGAGGCCGGCGAGTCCCCGCAAAAGTTCACCTATGTGGAAGAAACCGCCTTCGACGCCCAAACCATCACGCAAGCAATCATCGACAGCCGGGGGTATTGATCGCGCATCGTCGGCTTTGGGCCGTTGGCAATTCGCCGGCAGGAGGTGTGAAGGCCATGTACCAGATTTTTGTGGTAGAGGACGAGCTTTTGATTCGGCAAAACATCCGCAACATCATCGAGAGCATGAACGGCCCCTACGCGTTCTGTGGCGAAGCCTCGGACGGCGAAATGGCGCTTTCGATGATGCAGGACCTCATGCCAGACATTCTGCTCACCGATATCCGAATGCCCTTTTTGGATGGATTCGAGCTAATTTCCCACGTCAAGGCCATGATGCCCTGGCTCAAAATTATTATCATTAGCGGCTACGGCGAATTCGAATCCGCGCAAAGGGCCATCTCCCTGGGCGTGGACCTTTACTTGCTCAAGCCCATCCGCTCCGCTGATTTGGCCGAGGCCATTGGCAAGATTGCCGCGCAGATAAGCGACGGCAAGGCTACGAACGCGCTGCCCTCGGGATATGATAAGGACGAGCTGCGCGTGGCTCTCCATCAGCATTTTATGCAGCAGCTGTTTCACGGCAGCGCCCCTACCGGCCAGCTTTTGGAGCGAGCCCGGGCGCTGGAGCTGAGCCTGGTGCATCCGCTCTACCAGGTCGTCCTCTTCTATTTCGATCGCGAGGATGCCGTGCGCCGGGATTTGCCCGCGGCCATCACCGCCATTCTCAACAATCCCTCCCTTTCGCTATACTATTTCAATGGCTCGGATCAGCTGGCCCTGCTGCTCTGCGGCCCCGATAAGGAGGCCCTGAACGAAGAGGTCTACCGCATGATCCACATCGTCCGCCACGAACTCAAGGACCTATCCATCGTCATCACCACCGTGGTCGGCAACGTCACCGAGCGCATAAGCTCCATCAAGGACGCCTATGATACGGCGGTCGCCATGCTCAAAAAGGTGCATAGCGTCTCGGGGGGGCAGGTTATCGACGTCAACGATACCGCCCAAATCGCGGCGGACATCGTCAGCTTCACCAGCCCCTTTGGCGAAGAGTTTCAGCAAAAGCTGCTCTATGCCGCTATCGAGGATGTTCCTGCGCTGTTGGATGGGTATTTGGGTGGCCCGGATGGCAACCAATTTAACAGCATGCTGTTTCGCTACTACACCTTGGTGGACATTTTGAAGATCGCGGTTCGCATCGTGTCAGCGGCGGAAGCCACCGCCGATCCCAAGGATATTGCCGCCCGGTTCAGCCATGATTACGATATTTTCGCCGCCTCCGGCCGCCGGGATAGCTTTCAAAAGCTGGCGCTGGCGCTCCTGCAGGAAGCGGTGCGAATGAAGCAGGACAACCTCGGCTTCCTCAAGCACCGCCACGTCATCAGCCGGGCCGAGGAGTATGTGGCCCACAACTTCTGCGATCCGAACATCTCCCTCATCAGCGTCGCCAAGCACGTGGGCATGAGCGCCGCGCATTTCAGCACCATCTTCTCGCAGACCCTGGGGAAAACCTTTATTAACCACCTCACCTCCATGCGCATCGAGAAGGCCAAGGAGCTGCTTGCCCAGACCGATATGAAGCTGGCCACCATCGCCATGGAGATCGGCTACAACGAGCCCAACTACTTCAGCCACGTATTCAAAAAGAACGAGGGCATCACGCCCAAGGAATACCGCAACAAGTTTTTGCGGCCCTAGGGCGAAGGTTCCCGCGCATCGCGCTTGCCGCATTGCGGGCGCGCTTTTTTGTCGTTCTCCAAAAGCCTCGAGGCCGCGCCGCACCGGCTCCGACGCCATCGACCCGGCACTATTAATTATGGCGCTTTTTGTTGATATTTGGCTCTTTTTGCTGGACTTTTCGGGCCTGCTATGCTACATTGAGTAGGCTCTTATGGTGCATTTGGGAGGCTATTGGCGTGCCACCGCAAGGGGCAAGAATATACGAAATGGTAAAGGTGTAACGGAAAATGAAGAGGCGCAAACGGGTGTTCATCGTACTCATTATCGGAATCATCCTGCTGGCGGCGGCGCTGCTGTATTTAAATCAGCTTTCGTTTGTAACGCGCTCTTAGCCTGCAACGAAACACATCATTTCCTGAAAATCCGTAGCAGAGAGGTTCAAAGAATGGAAGGCCCATCCCTTAAACGTATCGCCATCCGAACCGTGCTGGCCAGAGTAAGAACCGTGACCATTTGCGTGGCGCTGGTTTTGCTGCTGGTCTATTTGGCTTACCTGCTAACCTTCCAAAGCAAGACGGAGACCGCGTTCACCTCAAAGCTGGTGAATGCGCTGGATATTGCCGAGCTTTCGACCTCCGAATTAATCTATAACGGGATTGTGGACGTGTACGATACCGATGGAGAAAAAATCCTCTACTCGATCAAGTACGATTCCACCGTGAAGGTCGGCATCCAAATGAGCGATGTCCGCTTTGAAACCGACACTCTCGAAAAAACGCTAACGCCTATCCTGCCCGACATCACCATTCAAAACCCGGTGGTCGATCCCTCTTCCATCGATTTCATTCCGCAAAACCCCAAGGCCGACTTAAAGGACGTCATTTCCGCTTGCCGGGCGGATGCCCAAGAGGAAGCCGAGAGATCGCCCGCGTTGATTCAAACCGCCGAGGAGAACTTAAAATCGATCATTGAAGCCTTGCTATATCCTATCGCCAAGGATGCGGGCTACCAGATCAAGTGGTAAGCCCCTTTGGGCAAGCCCAGCAACCGGGGAGGGAACGAAACAGAATGAAGCTTGGCACCGTAAAGCTCCGCGCATTAAAACCCCGCAAGCGCTTTCTCCTGCTTTTTCTTGTGTGCATCAGCGCGTTTTCATTCGCTGGATGTAATCTGCAGCCGCGTGACGCCGAGTTTTCGCAGGTCAACGCCATCTGCGAGCTGGCGACGCTTCGCTGCTACTACCACAACGTGGCTAATTACGAAGAGGGGCAAGACAGTCTGTTTCGCTTTGGCTACAAAAAAATGTGGATCGAGTATTCGGGCATCGTCACCATCGGCATGGATGCAAGCAAGGTAGCGGCCTCAAAGCCCGATCAGGATGGGCTCATCCGCGTCACCCTTCCCAAAGTGAAGGTGCTCGACATCGACTTTGACGAAAACTCCATCGCAGAGGTCACCGAAACGGGAATGCTGGCCAGCGTATCCGCCAAGGAAAAGACGGAAACACTTGCCTTCGCGCAGGCCGACATGGAGGAAACCGTGCGGCTAAACGAGACGCTTTTGAGCCAGGGGCAAGAAAGAGCGCGCAAGGTCATCAAGGAATACATCCTAAAGGTAGGGGCCGCATTGGGCAAGGCCTACACCGTGGAGTGGGTTGACGTGGATTAATCGCGCCTGATAATCGCCCCTGAGAAAGGGGCTTTTGTTGTATCCTGGGCCCATTTATGGTATGCTACAAAGGTACGTTATTTTTTGCATAGTGTAGGAGGGGAATTGCAATGTTGGTTAACGCGACGGAAATGCTGCAAAAGGCCAAGGATGGGCACTACGCGGTAGGGCAGTTTAATATCAACAACCTGGAATGGACCAAGGCGGTGCTCGCCACCGCACAGGAGTTGAACAGCCCGGTGATCCTGGGCGTGTCCGAAGGCGCGGGCAAGTACATGACCGGCTTTAAGACCGTGGCCGCCATGGTCAAGGCGATGATCGAGACCATGGGCATCACGGTGCCGGTGGCGCTGCATCTGGATCACGGCTCGTACGATGCCTGCCTGAAGTGCGTGGAAGCGGGCTTCTCTTCGATCATGTTCGACGGCAGCCACTTCCCCATCGACGAAAACATCACCAAGACCACCGAACTGGTCGGCATCGCGCACAAGAACGGCCTTTCTATCGAAGCCGAAGTGGGCAGCATCGGCGGCGAAGAGGATGGTGTGATTGGCGCGGGCGAAGTCGCCGATGCCGATGAGTGCGCGAAGATCGCCGATCTGGGCATCGATTTCCTGGCGGCGGGCATCGGCAATATTCACGGCGTTTACCCGGCCAACTGGAAGGGTCTGGCCTTCGACGCGTTGGAAAACATCCATGCCAAGACCGGGCTTCCGCTCGTGCTGCACGGCGGCACCGGCATCCCGGATGCCATGGTGAAGCGCGCCATCTCGCTGGGCGTTTCGAAAATCAACGTCAACACCGAGTGCCAGCTCACGTTTGCCGCCGCCACCCGCGAATACATCGAGGCGGGCAAAGACAAGGAAGGCAAGGGCTTCGATCCCCGCAAGCTGCTGGCCCCGGGCGTGAAGGCGATCCAGCAGACGGTGAAGGAAAAGATGGAGCTCTTCGGCTCCGTTGGCAAGGCGTAACACGGGCACTTTCGCAAAGCAAGTGCAGCCGGAGTCACCTCGAAAAAGAGCCAGAGTCGCCTCAAAAGGGCGGCTCTGGTTGTTTCTATGCGAGAAATATGCTATTGTATGTGTCATACCCTCGTCGGCATACACTCGAAAGTAGAGGTACTATGAGCAAAAAAGAACGGTTCGTAAACATCTTACTCTGGGGAGTTTTCCTCTGCTACGTCGCGTTACTGCTCAAAATCCTGTTCCTATCCAGGGTATCGTTTGCGGATTTGCTGAGCGGTCACAGGGAGGAGCCCCGCTCCATCAACCTCCTCCCGCTGCGCAGCATAGGAAATTTCCTGTTTAGCGGCTCCGAGAACGCGCAGCGCTTCGCGTTCAGCAATGTGGTCGGCAACGTGATCCTCTTTGTGCCCCTTGGCCTCTTCCTGCCGCTACTGCGCAAGGAGAAGCGGGTGCTGCCCAATCTGCTGTGGGCCTTCCTCATCAGTCTGGGCGTCGAGCTGCTCCAGGGTCTGCTGGTGATCGGCACGGCGGATATCGACGACCTGATCCTAAACACGCTGGGCGGATGGGCCGGGCTGCTGCTCTACAAGCTCTTCGTGCTCGTGTTTCGCGGCGAAAAGAACGCGCGCATCGCCATCGCCGCCGTCTCCGTCGTCGTGGGGCTGCCCGTGATCTACTACCTGCTGTTCCGCATACAGCTGCGGCTCTGATTCGTTCGCGCCCGAAAATTGCATGCGCAAAAGGGGCTCCACGCTTTTCCGGGCGTGACAGCCCCCTTTTTGCTGCTTATACCAATTCCAACTACGTTTTGCCAGAATCCAGCGGATCTTTATCCGATCGGCGTTGTCGTGCCTCAGTCAGCGTAGCTGCTGGCTACGCCTCCTTCGGACTCCTAGCCGAACGAAAAAATCTCTCGCTGGCTTATTGGCAAAACCTAATTGGATTTGGTATTACGGTGCGGGAATATAAGGCGGTTGCGCGTACAGCGCTTTTCGCTCCAGGCCGTTTTTCCGGGCCTGCGAAATCCAGCCGGAGTTGCCGCCCATCCTGTACAACAAGCGCGGGAAGCTGGGCCCGATGAACCGATCCTCCCCTTGCCTACCCTGGATCATGGTCTCCGCCAAGTCGGTAAGGGCCTTGCCCACGCTGGCCATAGGGCCGCGGCCCATGGGGGCCATGGTCGCCATGCCGCCCGCGCCAATGCTCAGCGCCTGCCCCCAGGTTAGGCCCGCTTTGGCGCACCAGCGCCTCATGATCCGTAGCGCCGTGGCCGTTTGCCGCGCCTCGAAGAAGCCACAATTGCAGAGCGCGTAGACCCTGGTTCCCGGCCCGCGTTCCCTCAAGTGGCGCTCCAAATCCTCCAGAAAGGCCAGCAGGTGCGAAGGGATGCCATCCACGTAGAGCGGGAAGGCGACGACCAGCCCGTCGCTCGCGGCGATGGCCTCCGCCGTCTCCTGCGCGTCGCCATTTCGGGCATTGTGCCAGGTGCATTCATGGGGCTTTCCCAGCGCGCTCTTCAAGCTTTCCAGAAAGTACGCGGACGCGCTGCCCTGCGTCTTGGGGCTGCCCTCCAAAAAGAGAAAATTCATAGCACAGCCCCCTTTAGCGCAGTTAAGGATTCGTGAAAGACCACTCGGTGGGCCTCCGCACCAAGGTTCAGCGCGTTGCCTCGGACGCATTCGGTGGCGATCGCGCGCTCCTCTTCGCTTATCTCTTCCCCGTAAAAGTGCGCCGTGATCGTGAGGGGCTGCTCGTAGCGCAGGGTGTGGTGCATCTCGCCCTCCACCATGCGGAAGAAGGGCAACACGTAGCCGATGGATCGATCCAGCACCGCCTTAACCTCGGGCGAAAAACCGCCGTACAGGTTCCGGCTGACCAGAATCAGCTCGCGGCTCGCGCCCAGGATGGCGGGCGTATCGGGGCAGTGGTCGCGGATCACGCAGTGCCCCGGCGTCTTGATCCAGCAGCCAAAGCAGCCCACGCAGTGCCGCACACGGGGCCGCGCGGCAAAACAGATTACCTCCTTCGGCAGTGCGCCGAACACATCGGCCGCCTCGGTCTCGGCCAAATCGTGCACCAAGAAACGATGCATCCAGGCAGTCCCTCCCTTGCTTTCATGCGGAGGTGAAACTCCGCATTTTCTTTTCCGCAGGTGTCTAAACGCATTGTATCAAAGCGTCCCGGCGGTTGAAAGGGATTTACATTAGAATTGCGTAATACTATGCAATGCGCGATAACTGGTGATGCGCGAAGAGGGGCGAAGCAGCCGGGGGAAATCCTGGGTTGCTGCCCGGCCAAACCTGCATTCAAAAAATCCTTGCAGGCCGAAGCTTGCAAGGGCTTTGATTTATTGCGGCATACATCCTTTTCGGTATCCGTCTTGGTCGCTATCCGCGCGACGGCTCCGCATTTTCCTTACTTCTTTTCACGTAGGCAATCGCTACCGAACCCGGCCCGGCGTGCGTGCCCAGCACCATGCCGATCGCATGCCGCATGGTGCGCAAGGAGGTGCCCCTGGGAAACACAGCGGCTTCCAGATCGGGCGTGAGCTGCGGCGCGTTGGTATCGCCCAGGGCTACCCAGTAGCGCTCGTCGATGCCCTCCTTGGCCGCGCGATCCGCGATCCAGCGGTAAGCGCCCTTCATGCCCCGCGCCATGCCCGCCATGTTGGCCACGCCCTCCCAAATGCTGACCACCGGTTTCAGCTTCAGCGCACCGCCCACGTGCATGCCCACCGCCGAAAGGCGTCCGCCCTTGTACACGTAGGTAAGGTCGTTGATGATGGCGTAGAGAACCACGCGTCGGCTTAGCTCCTCCATCTCGCGCACAATCTCCACAATGGTGGCGCCTGCATCGCGCATCTCCACGGCGCGCGCCGTCAAAATGGCCTCGCCCAGCGTCACGGTGCGGGTATCCACCACAAACACGCTGCCCAGCGGGAAGTTTTCCTGCGCGATCAGCGCCGATTGGTAGGAACCGCTCAGCGCCGAGGAGAGGCAAAGCACCAGCGCTTGATCGCCGGCGGCCACGATGGGCGCTATCAGTTCGGAAAATGACTCCGGGTTCACCTGGGTTGTGGTGGGCAGCGTGGAGGAGGTGGCGAGGCGCGCGTAGAACTCCTCCAGCGTCATGTCGATATCCTGCCGATAATGCTTGCCCTCAAAGGTAACGCCCATGGGCGCAGTCACTACGCCCCAAGCCTGTTTGGTTTCCTGTGGCAGATCGCTGGTGCTGCAAACAATGATGCGAATCGCCATACCCGCGTCCTCATCTCCTTAAGACAAATGTGTCCGGAATACGCCGCATCACGCGCGCTTTCCGCCCTCATCCTCGATGTAGTGCTCAAAAAAGCCGGTGATGTGATCGAGCGCATCGACCAACACATCGAGTTGCTCCTCACTCAGCTGCTTTTGCACTTCATTCACCATTTGGGTGTGGAACTGCGCATGATGCTCGTTCGCCCGCTTTCCTCTCTCGGTCAGCCACACGCGTACCACCCGTTTATCGTCGGTGGCGCGTTCGCGCAGGAGGTAGCCCTTGCGCTCCAGGGTGGTAACCGCGACCGTCAGCGAACCGACCGTGATGCCCAATCGCGCCGCGATAGCCGACATGCTGTTTTCCTCGTGCTCGGCTCCCGCAGCCTCCAGCACGTGCATCTCGCGTACGGAGGCATCGGAAAAATCACCTATAGCGAGCGCACGCTCCTCGATGGCCAGGATATCGTTGAACAAGCGCACCAGCATGTGGTTGATCGATTTTTCTGCTCGATTCATATAAGCCTCCATATTTGTTTGGACTTCAAAGCACGGTGATCATAGCACAGCGAGGCGCGGCTGTCAACCGTTCTTGACGAATCCACACACTGTTGCTATGATGGTACTGGGATGGGTACAAAGAGATGAACTACGAAACATACGCACCCATAGGCACTGATCGTGGGAAAGGACGGTTGCGTAGCATGAAAAAGGAAGCCATTTCTGCCTTGCTGGCCGAGGCCATTGAGCAGCGGAAGCTCATCGACTTGCTTCGAAAAAAAATAGACCAATTCAAGCTGTACGGTATCCCAATCGCGCAGAGAGAGGACCTCCTGCTGATCGCCAATGAATACGATTTCTGCTTCGATGGCTATAAGGTGATTCGCAAGAGCGACATAAACCAGCTGCACACCGGGATCGGCGACGGTTTTTTCGATTGGGTCTTCCGTCAGGAACAGATACTTCCGGCACCCATCGAAACGCCGCTTTCGCTGGACAACTTTCAAGCCTTGCTCGCAGACTTGATGAAAAACAAAATTCCAGTGATCGTCGAAGGAAAGGGGAATCGCTTCCTGTTGGGTGCAATCCACAGATTGGGCAAAAGCAAACTGCACATCGCAGCTGTAGGGGTCAATGGCTATATCGACAGCGAACTCACACGCACCCCTTACGAAGAAATCACAACCGTCACCTTTGGCACCCGCTACCTGCAACTATTCATGCGCTACGCAGTTTCCGAGGCCGAGCGCTCTAACCAACCCTTCCGCGTCAGCGAAAACCCGGTCATTTGCGCGCCCAAGGAGCAAGGACCGAGCGCCATCATGTCAAATTCCTCCGCAAAGGTATCCCCTGCCAAAACGCCGACCCGCAATGCCAACGGTCGCTTCACCAAAGCCGCGCAAAAACAGGCGCCGCAACCTGCAGACAAGGACGATTCCGCCGAGGACTGACCCACCAGAGGAGCCCCTAAAGCTCCTCTTTTTTGTACCGCAAAGGCCCTTCGGCATACAGATCGCCGCCCAGGCTGTCGATGGCCACGATCAGCGGAAAATCCTCCACCTCCAGCTCGTGGATGGCCTCGGTGCCCAGATCGCCAAAGGCCAGCACGCGGCAGGAGCGCACGCATCCAGCAATCAGCGCGCCCGCACCGCCCGTGGCGGCCAGGTACACCGCGCCGTGCCGCCGCATCGAATCCACCACCGCCGCGGAGCGCTGCCCCTTGCCGATGGTGCACAACAGCCCCTGCTCGAAAAGCCGGGGCGCGTAGGCATCCATGCGCCCGCTGGTGGTGGGCCCGCAGGAGCCGATCACCTGCCCCGGCATGGGCGGGCACGGCCCCACATAGTAGATCGCCTGCCCCTTCAACGACACAGGCAGAGGCTGCCCCCCGGGCAAAGGTTGCCCCCCGGGCAAAGGTTGCCCCCCAGGCGACGCTTGCCCCTCGTCCAACAGGGCGCATAGGCGCTTGTGAGCGGCATCGCGCCCTGTCAGTATGCGCCCGCTGAGCAGCACGCTATCCCCCGCGCGCAGCGAGGCCAGCGCTTCCCGGCTGGCGGGAAAGGTGATACGGGCAACGGGCATAGGCAACCCTCCCTGCAGTTCGACGCTCCCCACGGCGCGGCGCTACTTCACCAGCAATTTCTTGCCGCTGATATGGGCGACCGCAAAGCGGAAGATCGTCACCTTGCCGCCCCCGCGAATGAACTGCTCGGCCTGACCGATGCGCTCGGGCACCAGCCTGCGCAGTAGCGCATCCAGCGCGGCCTCGTGCTGCTCGGGCGGCAATTCGGAAACCTCGCCGAAAAGCACGGCGCTGCGGTAGGTGCCCCGCGTGCCGCTCGGAATCGCATCGGCGGCCTCTTCGGGCCCCTCGGTCACGGTGAAGCAAGCCTTGGGGTTGGCGCGCAACGCCTCCAGCCGATGGCCCACCACCGCCGCGTGGAAAATGAGCGCGCCCTCCACCACTACGTGGTTCATCTGCACCGCGTAGGGGTAGCCCTCCGCACCGTTCATGGCCAGCACGCCAAATTCGGCGCGCTCCACCAGCGCCCAGGTTTCGGCCTCGGTCATGGCCAGTTGGGGTCTGCGCGTCTCGCGAAACATGGTATCCCTCCCTGTGTGTGATCGGCTTTATTGCCGGGGGATAAGCCGCAGGTCGCGGCCCTCAAAGCGCAGCATGCGCGTGGAGCTGGTATCCAGCAGACGCGACGCCAACCGCTCCGTGTACGCATGAAGCAACTCTTGGGGGGTGAAATTGGTGCTTACCACCGTGTGGCGGCGCGCCACCATCCGGTCGTTGAGCAGGTTGAGCAGGTAGTTGATGGTCACGTTCTCGATCATGGGCTCCGCGCCCAGGTCGTCTAGCAGCAGCAGCGGCGCATTGGTCCACTGCTCCACCAGCTCGGCGTACTCCCCGTTGTAGTGGTAACGGCGCATGTGCTCGATCAGCTTGGGCGCGGTGATGCGCGCCACCGAAAAGCCGCGCGAGAGCACCCGCTGCGCGATGCAGTTCATCAAAAACGACTTGCCCAGCCCCGAAGTGCCGCAGAACAGCAAATTGCGCTGCTCATTGCAGGGGAATTCGTCGGCGTAGCGCTCGCAGATATCACGCATGTTGCGCATGTGCGCGCGCTGGGTGACCGGCCTGCTGGGCAGGGGCTCGTCAGGGAAGCGGCTTTCATCGAAGGCTTCGAAATTTTCCACCCGGAGCGCCGCCATGCCCTCGTCGCTGCACATCTTCTGGATCAGCCTCTGCTGAAAGCAGGTGCACCAGCGGTGCAACGGTTCCCCCACCTCGCCCTTGTCCTGGCAGAGCGGGCAGGTGTACACCGGCTCCAGGTAATCGGGCGGGTAGCCGTGCGCTGCCAACACCCGCCGCACCTGTGCGTGCAGCGATTCCATGCGGCCTTGCAGCGCCTCGGATATCCGCTCCGCGTTGGCCGGATGCAGGAACGCATTGCGCATTTCCCCCATCAACAGCGCTTCGCGCCGCTGCAACGCCTCCACGATCTCCGGGGTCTTTTCCCCCACCTCGGCCAGCCGCCGCTGCTCCTCTGCGCGATTGCGCACGCGTTGCGCATCGTATTCCGTCATCAGTTCCCGGATGGCTTGATCTCGCATCATTTCGCCTTCTCCCCCTCTCCCGTTTCACGGTAAGGGTCGAAGAACAGCGCGTCGAGCTCCTCCGCCGTATACTGGCGCTGGGTATAGCGATGCTGCGCCACCTCGCGCACCGGGCGCGGCTGGGCGGGCAGTCCGGCGGGTTGCGCGGATGCGGCGGCGCTCGCCGCCCCGGCCACGTGCTGCGCACGCTCGGCGCGGGCCGCTTCCGTTGTGCGTATGCCCTTTTCGTGCCATTGGGAAAGCACGCGCTCGATGAAGGGCATCTTGACCTGTGCGTTGACGGCATAGCCCGCCGCCAGCAGCATCAGCTCGTGCGGCATGCCCCAGGAATCGCGCCAGACCGCCAACTGTACTCGGTCGGCCGCCGAGGGCTTTTTTTGCTCGCCGCAGGCCTCGAACAGCGTAGCCAATTGCGCATTGTCGCGGCGTACCGCGTTGTAGTGCGCATCGACCGCCTCGCGCGTTGTCAGCCCCTTCGCCAGCCAAACGTCCAGCCATTGCCGTACGCTTTCCATGCTGTTTCCGCCATTGCGGTGCGCGGCCTGCGCGGCATACACCACCAGCTCCATCGGTATCCCCTCGGCCTGCCAGCCGCCCACCAGCCGCTGATCCTCCGCGGTGGGCGAAATGCCCCGCCGCCCCAGCGCCTGGTAGATCTCCTTGACCGGCGCGGCGAGCTGACTCTCCTGCTGAAACTGTCCGGCGATCTCCTCGGCCTGGTGGAAGCCCATCTTGTGCTGGCGCTCCAGTATGCCGCCCAGGTAGGCCATGGTAGGCGCGCCCTTTACGGTCTCCTTGCAGGCCTCCAGCACGGCGGGCAGGGTAAAACCCCAATCGTGCGTCCACTTGCGGTAGAGCTCCTCCTCATCCATGGAGGGGGCGCGGCGCTGGCCCAGCCTGCGCAGCACGCGCTTTAAATCCTCGGCCAGCTGCTTCGAGCTGCGGGTCATCTCCTCGGCGTCCTCGATGGTGCGCACGCCCTGCTCGGCCCATTCCCGGGCCAGTGCGTCGGCCTTCTCAAACGAGAAGCGCAGACCGTATTGATCGATGCAGTAGCGAATGAGCATGATGCTCACCGTCTCGGGCAGGCCGAGCACCTCGATCCATTCGTACACCCGCCGGTAATCCTGCTCGTAGAGCTTGCGCTTTTTATCGAACAGGTTGTGCAGCGCTTCGTTGAAATCCTTGTACCGGTAGACCGATTCATTCTCGCTCGCCGACATCATCAGGTTGTGCTTAAGGTTGCGGAACACAAAGCGCGCGGGCGAATCGGCCACGCGGCGCACCAGCCCCATGCGCTCCCAATATTGGAAGCTTTGGAACACTTCATCCTCGCTCATGTCCATATCGCGCGCCATGCGCGCCAGGCTCATGGCCTCGGCAGGGTGGTAGCACTGCATGAGCCCATATAGATACACCTTGACGTAGTTGCCCGGCGCGCGCAGCATATACTCCTGCAGAAACATGTTTTCCACAGGGGTGATGTCGAAGAGCGCGTAGTTCTCGCCAAAGCTGCAAAATGCCATGAAATGCTCCTAATAAAACATGAATTCACAAGCGGATATATTGAACATCATAGCATGCGCCCCTCGCGCAGGCAAGGAGAATATAAATGCGGCAAAGTGCATTCCTTGCTGCGCTTATAAGCAAAAATGCAGGCACAGCACTTTTTCACAACGCTTTTTTATATGCTTGGGGAGGGAAGCGCTATGCCTCCCTCCCCCTGTGCTTGTTAGGCGTAGGTGAAGTTAGCGGTGTTGATCGGCGCGGTCACATTGGGGATGGTAACATTGGGCGGGGTGGGCGTGAATCCCGCCTGCACGGGCGGGGTAACCACCACGGCGGTGGCGAGCGGCACCACGAACGAGTAGAAACCGCTCGCGTTGGTCATCACGGTTTGCGTCAAACCGCCGTTGACGGTGTAGCTTACCGGCAAACCGTCGACCGCGGTCAGCCCGGAGAGGGAGCCTTCAACCAACGCGAAGCCCGTGGCCGCGCTGAGCGCGAAGTTCTGGCCCGGCATATCGCTCACCACGTCCATCAGCGAAATGAAGGGCGGAACGCTGGTCTGTCCGGTGGTCACCGGCATAATCGTCACATCGCTGCCTACGGGCACCAAGATGGTGTATTCGCCGCTGGCGTCGGTGGTGGTTACGCCGGGAACGCCATCCACGGTGTAGTTGAGCGTCACGCCGCTGACCAGACCTCCGTTGCGCGTGACAATGCCGCTGACGAACAGCCGTCTGGTGACCACAAAGGGAGGAATGGTGGTATCGGTGGTCACGTTGGTAATCGTTTGGGTGGTGGGGGTGAGCGTCGCGCCCGCCGGAGCGACCGGGGTGATCACCACGGTGCTGCCCACCGGCGCTGTAATGGAGTACCTGCCCAACAGGTCGGTGGTGGTGGTGCCGGGCACGCCGTTGATGGTGTAGTTAACGACGATGCCCGCAGCGCCAATCAATCCGCTCACCGTGCCGGTGAGGGTGACGGTACCGCCCGGGGTCACAGGGGTGAGCGTGAAATCCAGCCGGAACATGTCATCGCAGACCGGGTTGAACACGTAGCGCGAAGGCGAGGCGGTAACGCCCACCAGCGGCCCGGGCGTGATGACGACGCTGGCGCACGCCGGAATGCGGATGAAGTATTCGCCAAACTCGTTGGTCACCACGCTGGTGTTGATGCCATCGAAGCAATAGAAAACGGTAAAGCCCGCGACGGGTCCGCCCACGCCGCTTACGACGCCGCTGAGCGTAAACACCTCGGGCATGCAATTTCTAAACATGCAAAGTCTCCTTTCGGTCCTACAGGGTTTTGGTCATTCGGGGTCCACAATACACTATGCGCATGAGCAGTCGCGCGCGAAAATACCGCTTTTTTCGTTCGATATCGCACTGCGTATTGCGCGAAGCGGAATGGGCTGCTATGATGAAAGGTGTTTCGGCTTTTCGCCCACTGGGCAGCCTTAACCCGTCCCCTTCAAAATCCTTCCGGCATACTGCATTCATGCATTAAAAAAACAGCAAGGGAGGCGACCGCGGCATGGAAAATACCGGCATGTCACCCTCCGAAATCGGACAACCCGAAAGCAATACTCCCGGCTTTGCACATCTGCACCTGCACACCGAATTCAGCCTGCTCGACGGCGCCAACCGCATCGAGCCGCTGCTAGACCGCGTGAAGGAGCTGGGCATGCGGCACTGCGCCATCACCGATCATGGCGTGATGTATGGCGTGGTCAATTTCTTTAGCGAAGCACAAAAGCGGGGCATTCACCCGGTGATCGGCTGCGAAGTCTACACCTGCGAGGACATGGGCGAAAAGCATTCTGTGGCCCGCGAATATAGCCACCTCATCCTGCTTTGTGAAAACGACCTGGGCTACCGCAACCTCACCAAGCTGGTCTCCGAGGGCTGGACGCGGGGCTTCTACTATAAGCCGCGCATCGACTTCAAGCTGCTGGCCCAGCACCACGAGGGGCTGATCGCGCTTTCGGCCTGCCTTTCCGGCGATCTGCCCAAGCTGCTGCTCGAAGGCCGCCTGTCCGATGCGCGCACTCACGCGCTGAACATGCAGGCGCTGTTTGGCGCGGGAAACTACTTCATCGAAATCATGGATCACGGCATCCCGGAGGAGCGGCAGGTGCTGCCGCTGCTGGTGCAACTTTCGCAGGAAACCGGCATCCCGTTGGTGGCCACCAACGACGCGCACTACCTCCAGCGCGAGGATGCCGAGGCCCAGGAAGTCCTCATGTGCATCCAGACCGGCAAGACCATGGAGGACGAGAACCGCATGCGCATGGACACGCGCGAGCTGTTCGTAAAATCACCGCAGGAGATGACCGCACTCTTCGCCAAATGGCCCGATGCCGTGGCACGCACCGAGGAGATCGCCGCGCGGTGCGAGGTGCATTTCGATTTTAAATCGATCCACCTGCCCGCCTACCCCATGCCCGGCGCCGAGACCCCGTTGCAAATGCTCACCCGCCTGTGCGAGGAGGGCCTGCAAAAGCGCTACGACCCCATCACGCAGGAGTCGCGCGACCGGCTGCGCTACGAGCTGGACACCATCTCCAGCATGGGCTACGTCGATTATTTTCTCATTACCTGGGATTTCATCAAGTACGCCAAGGATCACGGCATCATGGTCGGCCCCGGGCGCGGCAGCGGCGCGGGCTCCATCGTGGCCTACACGCTGGATATCACCACCGTCGATCCGCTAGCGTACAACCTGCTGTTCGAGCGCTTCCTGAACCCGGAGCGCGTTTCTATGCCCGATCTGGACATTGACTTCTGCTACGAGCGGCGGCAGGAGGTGATCGACTACGTGGCGCGCAAGTATGGCGACGATCACGTGGCGCAGATCATCACCTTCGGCACCATGGCGGCGCGCGCGGTGGTGCGCGACGTGGGCCGCGCGCTCAATTACCCCTACGCCGAGGTCGATGCGGTGGCCAAGGCCATCCCCTTCGCGCTGGATATGACGCTGAAGAAGGCGCTGGAGTTCAGCGGCGAGCTGCGCCGCATGCACGATGAAAACCCGCGCGTGACCAAGCTGCTCAAGACAGCCATGGCGCTGGAGGGCATGCCGCGCCACGCATCCACCCACGCGGCGGGCGTGCTCATCACCGCGCGCCCGGTAACCGACTACGTGCCCGTGCAAAAGAACGACGAGGTCATCACCACCCAATTCCCCATGGGCACGCTGGAAAAGCTAGGTCTGCTCAAGATGGACTTCCTGGGCCTGCGCACCCTCACCGTGATCCGCGATACCCTGGACATGCTGCGCGAGCGCGGCATCGACATGACCCCCGACGATATCCCGCTGGACGATCCCGCCGTGTACGATATGATCAGCGCAGGCGAGACCGACGGCGTGTTCCAATTGGAAGGCGGCGGCATGCGCACCTTCCTGGCCAACATGAAACCGAGCGGCTTTGAGGACATCATCGCCGCCGTGTCGCTCTACCGCCCCGGCCCCATGGATTCCATACCGCGCTACATCGAGGGCAAGCTGGATGAATCGAAGGTACAGTACCTGCATCCGCTGCTGGAGCCCATCCTTTCAGTCACCTACGGCTGCATGGTGTACCAGGAGCAGGTGATGCAGATCGTGCGCGACGTGGCCGGGTATTCCCTGGGCCGCAGCGACCTGATGCGCCGCGCCATGGCGAAAAAGAAGCACGACGTGATGGCGCAGGAGCGCGCTTACTTCATTCACGGTTTGGTGGAAAACGGCGAGGTAGTGGTGCCCGGCGCGGTGCGCCGAGGCGTGCCCGAGGAAGTCGCTGCCCGCATATTCGATGAAATGAGCACCTTCGCCTCCTACGCCTTCAACAAGTCGCACGCCGCCGCCTATGGCGTGGTCGCGGTGCAGACCGCGTGGCTCAAACTGCACCACCCGGTGGAGTTCATGGCCGCGCTCATGAACAGCGTCACCGGCAACAGCGGCAAGATCGCCGTGTACATCCAATATTGCCGCAAGCACGGCATCCAGGTGCTTCCGCCCGACGTGAACCGCTCGGCTCGTGCCTTTGGCGTCGACCACGGTGAGAGCGGCGAGTCCGGCATCCGCTTCGGCCTGGGCGCGGTTAAAAACTGCGGGCATGGCGCGGTCAACGCCATCGTCGCCTCGCGCCGGGAGGACGGGCCCTTCACCTCGCTGTACGATTTCGCCGACCGCGTGGATACCGATCAGGTCAACAAGCGCGTGGTCGAAAGCCTCATCAAGGCCGGGGCCATGCCCTTCCCCAACGCCAACCGCGCCCAGCTGCTGGCGGTATACGAGGCGGCCATGGAAAGCGCCGGACAGCGCAACAAGCACAACGTGCAGGGCCAGGTCTCGCTGTTTGATGGCGGCGAGGAGGTGGCCGCGCCGCCCCGGCTGCCCCCGCTGGAGGATTTCCCGCAGCCCGCCAAGCTGACCATGGAGCGCGAGATGACCGGGGTGTACATCTCCGGCCACCCGCTGGACGCGCACCGCGGGTTGCTCGAGCAGCTGGAAGTGAACAGCGCGTGGCTGGAGGAAATCCAACATAGCCCCGAAACGATGCTGCGCTACGACGGCTTGCAGGCGCACATGGGCGGCATCGTGGTGGAGCTGCGCACCAAGGCCACCAAGAGCGGCGGGCTGATGGCCTTCCTGACGTTGGAGGACCTGACCGGCCAGATCGAGGTGCTGGTGTTCCCGCGCGTATTCGAACAGTATCTCGCCACCCTGACGGTGGACGCCATGCTGATGCTGCACGGCAAGCTTTCGGTGCGCGAGGATGAAGCGCCTAAGCTGCTGCTGGATAGCGCCGTGCCGCTGGGCTCGGTTACCGAGGCCGATCTACTGTCCGCTCCGGCCAAGCGCCGCCCCTACGCGCAATCCCCCTCGCTTCCCGCTTTCACCGATGCGCCGCTGCTTACCCCTGCCGGCCCTTTCGCCCCTTCGAATGCAGCGACCAATGGCGCGAATCCTTCCGCACCCATGCCCGAGGTGTTCCAGCGCGCACAACCTACCCAAAAGCTCTGCCTGAAGGTGCCCACCCGCGCCGATTTCGAGGCGCTGGCTCCGCTGCTGCGCAACGTGCCCGGCGGCACGCCGGTGCTCATCCGCGTGGCCGATAGCGGCGAAGCGCTGCAAGCCGAGCGCGCGCTTTGGATCACAGCCACCCCGGCGCTCATGGCCGCACTGACCGCCCGGTTGGGCGCGGAGTGCGTCGTGCTGCGCTAGGCGCAGGCCTCCGCGTGCCAAAGCCTACCGCGTTCTGTCACCAAAAAGTCTTAAAGCACTCGAAAATGTTCAAAATAGTCGCAGAAAACCCGCGAGAGTTCATCTTGACAGCGCCTGTGATGGCCTGTATACTAGAATAGCTTATCGTGGAGCAGCGTGCCGCGCAGGCTGCACGATCCAATATTCCCCGTCGCGCGCAGGCTTTCTTCGCGGCGGACGGTATGCAAAAGGAGTGTTCCGCATGTTCAGAACGTACCAGCCCAAGAAGCGCCAGCGCAGCAAGGTTCATGGCTTCCGTCAACGCATGGCCACCAAGAATGGCCGCCGCGTGCTGGCCGCCCGCCGTCGTCGCGGTCGCGCCACGCTCACGGTCTAATCGGTTCCCTCGCGCCCGACCTTCGGCCCGGCTCGGCCCTACGCTACGCGTCTGTGCCGGGTGCGGGCTTTTTGCCTATTCGCAGAAAGCTGTATGCGAAGGGCGTCCTTTTCGCAAAATGGGGACGAGCGCTCCCCAGCATCGCTCAAAATCGCACGCAGGGTGGGTGACCTGGTTGAATAGTCTCTACCGCCTGCGGAAGAACCGCCAGTTCCAATATGTGTTCCGCAAAGGGAAATCCATGGCCTGCCGCGAGATGGTGCTGCTATACGTACGCGGCCCCCGGATGCTGGTTGGGTTTTCAGTCAGCAAGAAGGTAGGCAACGCCGTGGTGCGCAACCGCACCAAGCGCCGCATGCGCGAGGCGTTCCGCGCCATGATCCCGCACCTGCGCCCCGGCCAGTACGTGATCGTCGCGCGCGAGGCCGCCGCCTCCGCACCCTACCAAGCGCTCGATCGCTCCCTGCACTACCTGGCGCGCAAGCAGGGGCTCTGGGTGGATGCCGATCCGCCCGCGCAAAGCAGCCCCCAGCCCAAGCCCGGTCAGGCGAACGGACAGGCTCCGATCTCGCCGGAGAATTTAGCATGAAAAAGCTGTTTTTGTGGCTCATCCGTTTCTATCGGCGGGAGATTAGCCCGCACACCCCGCCCTCCTGCCGCTTTTCACCCACCTGTTCGGAATACGCGGCGGAAGCCATCGAAAAATATGGCGCGGCCAAGGGCGGCTGGTTGGCCTTGCGCCGCATACTCAAGTGCCATCCCTTCCACCATGGTGGATACGATCCGGTGCCGTAACGCCCCGCCGGCGAAGCGGGCTCTTTGCATTCGCGAACTCCCGCGCACGCCGCGGTAACATCGAGGAGGACCCCCGCGCTATGAACGTCTTCAATGATTTCCTGTTGGGCATCATCAACTTCATCTACCGGATCGTTCCTAACTACGGCGTGGCCATCATCCTGTTCACTGTGCTAGTCAAGGCGTGCCTCACGCCGCTGGATCTCAAGAGCCGCCGCTCCATGAAGCGCATGGCCGACCTCAACCCCAAGCTTGAGGCGCTCAAAAGAAAATACAGCGACGATCGCGAAAAGCTCAACCAGAAAACGCAAGAGCTCTACAAAGAGGAAAAGATCAATCCTCTGTCGGGCTGCCTGCCCATGCTGCTCTCCCTGCCCATCCTGTTCGCCATGTTCGGCGCCATGCGCCAAATCGCCAACGAGCAGTTGGTGAAGCAGTATCTGCAGATGGTCAACAACCAGCCCGTGGTTGTCGAACCCTTCCTGTGGATTCGCAACCTGTGGATGCCCGACACCTTTGCCTCGCCTATCATGCCCGACATGAACGCGCTGCGCATCATCCCCAAAGATCTCTGGGTCAACGTGAGCGCGACCCTTTCCGGCATCACGCCGCTCTCCTTTGCGGATGACGCGGCCTTCCAGGCGTTCATCAACGCCATTCCCCAGGCTATTCAAAGCGCACCGGCCTACCAGCAGTACCTGCAGACCATTCCCAGCCTCTCGAACTTCAACCTGCTGCTGTTCAAATTCTCCGTGTTTGTGCAGATGAACGGCTACTTTATCCTGCCGCTGTTGGCCGTGGTCACGCAGTACATCTCGCAAAAGCTTACGCCCACCAACAACACCGCCCCGACCCCTACCGCCAACGGCGATCAACCGGCCCCCAATACCGGCAAAACCATGATGATGCTAATGCCGCTGATGTCGCTGTGGTTCTGTACCACCTCATCGGCCGCGTTCGCGCTGTACTGGGTGACGTCCAACGTCATCGCGGCGGTGCAGCAAGTCACCTTTAACCGCTATTTCGCCTGGCAGGATCGCAAGGCCGCCGTCGCAGAGGAGGTTGGCATCAAATGAGCAAGCATGAGTTTACCGGAAAAACCACCGAGGAAGCCATCAGCGAGGGCCTGCGCAAGCTGGGCTGCACCATTTCCGATGTGCGCGTCGAAGTGCTCGACGAGGGCGCCAAGGGCCTGTTTGGCCTGTTCGGCAGCAAGCAGGCGCGCGTGCGTTTCACCATGGACGACACCAAGGACGAGCTGCTCTCCTCGCTCAGCTCCATGACGCTGGATTCCTTCCTCGATCGCGACGAGCGCCGCGAAAAGCCCGCACGCGCGGAGCAGCCGCGCGCCGAGAAGCCCGCGCAACCCCGCGCCGAGAAACCTGCTCAGCGCGCGGAGAAGCCGGTTGCTGCCGAGCAACCCCGGCAGAAGGCCCCGCAACCTGAATCCGAAAATGCGCGTGCTGCCGATAGGCCGCAAGCCGAAGGGCAGGCCGACCGGCCGCAGACCGAAAGGCAGGCGCCTCGCCCGCCCAAGCCCGCCACGCCCCGGCCCCCGCGCTCGGAGCGCGCCGAACGGGAGCACGAACCCGTCTCGTTGGATTCCGGCTTCAAGCCGATTCCGCTGGAACGGGATCAGGAGCCCACGCTGCACGAACCGGGCACCACCCTGGGCCGCGCGCAGCACTTCCTTTCCGAGCTCACTCGCCTCATGAGCGTGCCCGTCAAGGTCGACGTGCAGGCCGATCCCGAAGGCAACCTGTTTGTGCAAATGATGGGCGACACCCTGGGCATCCTGATTGGCCGCCGCGGCGAGACGCTCGATGCGCTGCAGTACCTCACCAGCCTGCAGGTCAACAAGGACAGCAACGATTACATCCGGGTTACCCTCGATACAGAAAATTACCGCGCCAAACGCGAGGATTCCTTGTGCCGCTTGGCCGCCCGCATGGCCACCCGTGCCTACAAGACCGGCCGCAAGGTCGCCATGGAGCCCATGAACCCCTACGAGCGCCGCATTCTCCACGCCTCGCTGCAGAATCATCCGCACGTCACCACGCACAGCGAGGGCGAGGAACCCAACCGCCACGTCGTCATCACGTTGAAGAACGATAGCGGAGCACAGCGCAGGCCCCCGAGGCCGACTTCCGCGCCGCAATCCTGATACTATTCCTCGATAGATTTCCAGCATATCTCGCGAATCTTTTTCCGAATGGCGTTGTCGCGCTTCGGTCAGCGTAGCTGCTGGCTACGCCGCCCTCAGGCTCCTAGCCATTCGAAAAAATCTTCCGCGATCTATTGCGTGAAATCTAACGAGGAGTAGTATGATTCCGGTATTGAATGATTCACGACGATGCAAAAATGCTCCGCCCGTGCAGCTGCACAGGCGGAGTTTTTGAAACCCAAGCTATCCTCATCGAGTTTTGTTTGACAAAAGCGTGAAAATGCGGCATGCTACGGGAAGAATATCACAATCTCATCCAGGCCACACAAAGGAGGATTCCCCATGAGCGAAACCAAGCACCCCTATAGCACAATCGATGAATACATCGCCCAATGCGCCCCCGAGGCCCAGCCCATGATGCGCGACCTGCGCGCCATCATCCGCGAGGTCGCGCCGGAGTGCACCGAAAAGATCAGTTGGGGCATGCCTACCTTCGTGTATCTTGGGAACCTGATCCACTTTGCCGCCGCCAAGAAGCATATCGGGTTGTTCCCCGGCGCCGCCGCCGTGGAGGCGTTCGCGGAAAAGCTGGAAGGATACGAATCCTCATCGAGCTCGGTGGGCACGGTGCGGCTGCCGCTGAACAAACCGCTCCCCGCCGAGCTGGTGCGCGAAATCGTGGCCTTCTGCGTAGCCGAAAATATCCGCGAGGACGCAGAAAAGCGGGCCAAGAAAGAAAGCTCGCTGGAATCGCTGCCCAACATGGGCAAGGTGCTGGCGCACAACCTGCGCGCCGTGGGCATCGAAACCCCGGCACAGCTGCGGGAAGCGGGCGTGAAGGACGCCTTCCTGCGCATTCGCGCCGTCGTCGATCCGGGCGCGTGTATTCAAATGCTGTACGGGCTGCAGGGCGCGGTGGAGGGCGTGCGGGACACCCTGCTGCCCGCCGAGGTCAAGGCCGATCTGCGGGCCTTTTTCCAGTCGCTTTAAGGCGCAAGGCGCCCCCCCTGCGCGGCGAGCATTTTGCCTTTGCGCGCCGTATCCGCGAAGCCTGCGCTACCCCTTCACCCGCTCCAGCACCATGGCGGTGCGCGCGGGGCTATAGATGCAAAAGCCCACCATGTCGCCCTCGCCGGGCCGCGCTTCGTAGAGCACTTCCCTGTCGATGCGATTCTGCCCGCCGAAGTGCGTCGCGTCGGTATCGAGCACTACGCGGTACTTGCCCGGCTGCGTCACCGGCAGGAAGAAATCCGGCTGCGATTGCGTGGGGTGAAAATTGAACAGGAACACCAGCCCTGCCTTTTCGTAGGCCAAAAGTTTGCGCGGCTCCTCTTGCCAGAGGTTGCGCGCAAAAGGGGCATCCAGCAGGCGATGTTTGCACGCAAGCGCAAGCATCGCCTTATCAAAATCGCCCAGCTGCACGTAGCGCAGCAGCTCGTTTTCGGCCAAACTCCATTGGCGGCGCGCATGGCGATAGCTCCAGTTGTTGCCCTCGCGCGGGAAATCGATCCACTCCGGATGGCCAAACTCGTTGCCCATGAAGTTGAGGTAGCCCTCGCCCGCCAGCGAAAGCGTGACCAGCCGGATCATCTTGTGCAGCGCGATCGCTCGGTCGATGAGCAGGCTTTGGCTGGCGCGATCCATGTGCCAATACATTTCCTTGTCGGCCAGGCGGAACATGAGCGTCTTATCGCCCACCAGTGCCTGATCGTGGGATTCGGCATAGCCCACGTTCTTCTCCTGGGGGCGGCGCGTGGTCAGCTCGTACCACATCTTGCCGATGTCCCAATACTCATCCGGGGTATCCTGGGTCATCCTGATCCAGAAATCGGGCACGCCCATGGCCAGCCGATAATCGAATCCGATGCCCCCGGCCTGAATGGGCAGGCACATGCCCGGCATGCCGCTCATATCCTCGCTCACGGTCAGCGCATCGGGCTTAAAGCCATGGGCCAATTCGGTGGCCAGCTGCAGATAGGTGAGCGCTGCGGTGTTGGTATTCATGCTAAAGTAGCGATCGTAGCTATCAAAGGCAGTGCCCAGGCCGTGATCGTTGTAGATCATAGAGGTCACACCATCGAACCGAAAGCCGTCGAAGTGGTATTCGTCCAGCCAGAACTTGACGTTGCTGAGCAGGAAGTGCAGCACCTCGTGCTTTTCATAGTCAAAAATCTTGGAATCCCAGGCCGGGTGATCGCCGCGGAAGAACTGGTGCTCGGTGCCGTCAAATCGATTGATGCCCTCGGCGGTGTTCTTCACCGCGTGCGAGTGCACCAGATCAAGCAGCACCGTCAGGCCCAGCGAATGCGCGGTATCGATCAAGTACTTGAGGTCTTCGGGCGTGCCGAACCAGGAGGAAGCGGCAAAAAAATTGCTGACCTGGTAGCCAAACGAGCCGTAGTACGGGTGCTCCATGATCGCCATCAGCTGCACGGTGTTGTAGCCGTCGGCCTGGATGCGCGGCAGCATGGTCTGGGCAAACTCGCGGTAGGTGCCCAAACCCTCGCGCTCCTGCGCCATGCCAACGTGGGCCTCGTAGATGAGCGGCGGCAGGTTGCTCTTGGGCGAAAACCCGGCATCGGTCCAGGCAAAGGGCTGCGGCGGATCCCATACCTGTCCGGAAAAATCGAAGGTGGCTTCGTCGCGCACCACGCGGCGGATGTAGAGCGGAATGCGGTCGCGAACCGTACCCCCGGCCGTCACCCGCACCTTGATGCGCTGCCCGTGCCGAAGGGTGTCCTTGCCCTGCAGGTACAGCACGAAGCTGCCGTCGGGCTGCTTCTCCATGGGGTGAGCGCAAGGGTCCCAGCCATTGAAATCGCCTACCAGGTGCAGCTCCTCGGCCCCGGGGGCCCATTCGCGGTACACCCAGCCCTCGGGCGTGCGATGAATGCCGTAATGCTGGTATCCGTTGGCAAAATCGCACAGCGTGCCCCCTTCGGGCATCAGCGCGCGCCGCGTGGCCTTGTAGCGCGCCATGCGCAGCTCAATATCGCCCTGATAGCGCTCCAGCCAGGGGTCGATCTGCAGTATGGAGTAAGGTTGATCCGCACGCTCTCGTTGCCGATTCATGTCCATCCCTCCCACTCGCTATGCTCTTTATACGCGGTCGATTACGGCTTAAGCACATTCGGCGTCGCCAGATAATACTCGCCGAACTGCTCGAAGGAAAAGTGCTGCGGATCAAAAAGCTCCTTGTCCGCACCATAGATCAGGTACAGCGCTTCCTCGTTGGGATTTACCGAGAATCCTATGCGCTTTTTCACCAGCTTGTAGCGCTCCGCGAATGGCTTCCACACCCGCCCATCCGGATCGGTGATCACCTTGTCGCCATACATGTAGCGCGAGTCGAGCTCCAGCGCGTATTCGATCAGCGATTCTTCGGGGATACCGTACATGTTCTCATCGGGCAGTGAATAGGTGATGTAGAGCGTATCCATGGGGCGGCCGCGCGTAGCCTCCAGCGCCTCCACCATCTCGTAGTAGTAGGCACGCCCCAGTTTGTGCTGGTAGTTGGCCGAGAAGTAATCGCGCCCAAACCAGCACGTGCCCAGCGCAAAGCAAGCCACCAGCACCCACGCCAGCACGCGCCGCCGCTTGCCTACCAGGCAGACCGCATACGCGATCATCAGGATGACCGGGTACATGATCAGCGCGGCGCGGCCCAGGTGGACGTTGATGGTGTTGATTGACATCCAGATGGCGGCGAGGAACCACAGGACGATGAGGAGCATACCCCAGCGCGCGGTGAGCTTGCGCTCGGTCTCCTCCTCGGGCTTTTTTGCCGCGCTTTCATTGTGGTCTTTATGCGCTTTGGCGGGCACGCCCGTGCCGCCCTCCAGCGCAAGCCAGGGCTGGCGCTTCTGGATGCAATCGCAAATGAACGCCGATATGCCCACCACGATCATCGGCATGGAGAACAGGTAATTGGAGCCATAACCCGGCAAATCCATGTAAAGATACCCATCGTATTGGAACAGCACCACGTTGAGCAGGTAGCCCGCGTTGCGCATGAGCGATAGGTAGAACTGCTCGGAAAGCAGGGCGATATCGGCGGTGCGCACCGTCTTTTCGAAATATTGAATGGTAAAGCCGAAGAGCTTGAACGTCTTTCCGCCCACGAAGTTTAAGATCATCGTCGCCAGGAAGGGCGCAGAAATCAGCAGGTAGAGGGCGGTGCAGAGCAGCGCATCGTACCAGCGAATGCGCCGCTGACACAGCAGCACGATCACGGCGATGAGCAGGAAGGGCGGCACGGTGTACAGCGCCACGCCGTAGGTGTACATGCTCAGCGCATAGAACACCATGGCGGCGTAATACCACCCCCTGTGCCCATAGCCACGCAGCAGGCAGTACGCACCGAACAGGAAGAAGTGCGGGAACAGCGCGCAATCGATGGCCCACCGGCCCTGCATGATGTGCCAGGGGTTGATGAGCAGGAGCGCCAGCGCCAGCCAGCCGAACTTCTTGCCCAGCGTGCGGCGTGCAAAATCCCAAAGCACCGGGATCGAAATCAGGCTCACCAGCAGGAGCGGCAGCCGCATGGTCAGCTTGGAAAAGCCGAAGAGCTTGAACATGCCCGCCATCATGTAGGTGAGCAGCGAGCTCATTTGCCCAAAGCCCCAGGCCTCCATGTGGGCGGGCCAAGGCGTGCCCAGGCGATCGGTACCATATTGCACCAGCGCGCGCGCATCGGCGGCGGCCATGGCACCATCCTGATTGATGCCGTATGGATGGGCGGGGAACAGGTAGAGCCGCATAAAGAGGCCCACCGCAAGGGCAAGCACCAGCGCCAGCGTGGTCAGCCAAGGCCGGTCGAGGGTGGTCTCCGCCCAACGCACCGGGCGCAATCCGCCCAGCCACCGCTGCGCCCCCCTATGAAATGCCAAAAAGCAGCAAAGCGCACACAACCAAAAAAGAATCAGCGTCAGCGTTCCGAATATCAATCGTCACTCATGGGCCCGATCGTTTTCGCAATCTCTTCCCGCACCAGGTAGCGCGGACGGCCCTTTACCTCCTCGTATATTTTGGCAATGTATATGCCGATGATGCCCAGCGCGACCATCAGCACGCCGCCGATGATCAGCAGCAGCAGAATCACCGTGGTGAAGCCCTCCACCGCATTGCCCGATAGCTTCATGTACAGCGTCTGCACGCCCAGCAGCACGAACAGCGCCAGCAGCACGCCGCCCGCCACCGTCACCAAGTGCAGCGGCGCGGCGGAAAAGGAGGTGATCGCATCGACCGCCAGGGCGATCAAGCGCCGCGTGGAAAAGCGGGAGCCGCCCTCGGCGCGGTCCGCCACATCAAACAGTACCTGGGTGCGCGAAAAGCCCACCCAGGTCGACATCGCGCGGAAGAAGGTGCGCCGCTCGGGCATGCGCTTCCAGCCCTCGATGGCGGCGCGATCCATGAGCCGAAAATCCGAAGCGTTGTGTAGATTGATGCCCGAGGACGATTTGAGCACACCATAGAATGTGTTGGCCGCCCAGGCGTGCAGCCGGCTCTCCTTGCCACGGGTGTTCTTCAGCCCCTCCACCACCTGGAAGCCCTCATCCCGCCAAAGGCGGTACATCTCGATCAACACCTCGGGCGGGTGCTGCATATCGCAATCCATCACCACGGCGCACGCTCCGGCGGCACGATCCAGCCCGGCGGCCATCGCACCCTCCTTGCCGAAGTTGCGGCTCAGGCGCACCGAGCGCACCCAGGGCAACTCGCCAGCCAACGCGGCCAGCCGCTCCCACGTGCCGTCGGACGATCCATCGTCCACCAAAATCAGCTCGAAAGGGATACCCGCCTCGCTCAGCACGAGGCCCGTGCGCCGCACGCCCTGCTCGATGATTCGCGCTTCGTTGAATACCGGCATCACAACCGAAAGCATTTGGCTGTGCATAGGCTTGTCCTTATGTGCACTGTCCATACATTCACTCCCAACGGGCGGTTCACGCCGCTTCTATTATACAGTGTCCGCAGCGGCAAGACAACATTTCCCTACAAATCCTCCCCAAATCCACAGCGCATTCACAGCCCATACATAACCCGCAGGCTTGGCGCATACATTCGATTAGGACAATCACGCTATACAGGCACTGCATGATCGCTAGGAGGATGGCACTATGAATCAGGCCGTGAAAAATCAGGCATCGAAGAATCAGGCGTCGACGAACCAAGCAGCGAATAAAGGCAGGGCGCGCGCCACCAGCATCGCTTCGTGGCCCCTGCGCATGGTGGCGGCGCTGCTGATGGTGTTCCTGTGCGCCACGCTTGCGCAAGCGGGCGCTGGCAACACCTCCCCCACCCCGATCCCCATCGACGACGCATCCTCGACGCACCGCAACAGCGCACTCTCTCTCTACGCCGAAGGCGCATACGAACAAGCGCTCGAGGAGTACGCGCAGGCGATATTGCTCGCGGAGCGCGCAGTACCCACCGAGCCGGGCGAGGCGCAGTTTGCGCAGCGCGACCGCGTGGGCCTGCTCTACTGCGATCGCGGTGATGCGCTGCACGACTTGGGCCGGTACGGCGAAGCGCTGGCCGACTATGCGCGCGCGCTGACGCTCATCGAATACCCCTCGGCGGGCGCATACTACGCCTACGCCGACGCGCTACTGCACCTGGAGCGGTACGAGGAGGCGGTGGTGGCGTACGGCACGGTAATCACCATGGACCCGGCGGATGTGGATGCATACAATGGCCGGGCGGTGGCGCTCTACTCGCTGGGGCAGGCGCAGCAAGCGCTTCAGGATCACGATGCGGCGCTGGCGCTGGAGCCGGGCAACGCGCTGTTCCTCTGCTACCGCGGCAACACGCTCTATGCGCTGGGCCGCGAGGAGGAAGCATTGGCCGCCTACGAGCGCGCCATCGAAATCAACCCCACCTACGCACCCTACCACAGCTACCGGGGCGACGTGCTGGAGAGCTTGGGCCGCTATGCCGAGGCGGTCGCCGCCTACGATCAGGCCCTGATACTCGATCCCAACACAGCATCCTTCCACAATGGGCGCGGTTTTGCGCTCTACCGGCAGACCAAGTACCTGGAGGCTTACAAGGCCTACGAGGCCGCGCTGGCGCTGGAGCCCAGCAACGCCGTGTACCTCCGCAATAGCGCGCAGGTGTTGACCCTGATGGGTTACCTGAGCGAGGCAGAGAAGGCCGCCGCAGAAGCCGCCCGGATCGAGAGCGGGCACTGACCGTTCCCTTCGGATCATTCCGCACAAGCGCGTCCGGCAATTCCACTCCGGGCGCGCTTTGTCGCGCCTTGCGGGTGCTGAGAGAGAAAAGAGGGCCCATTGCGCCTCTCGATATGGGAGCAGGGCGACTGCGTTTGCCGCCTACTACTTGGGAGATGCGCTGCGAAGGTGGCCGGAGGGCGACCGCAAAGCCCTCCGGTCGCTCCCAGGGGAGCGAAACCTCCTGCTTTTTTAGAGAATTTCGCCCTTGCGAGGGCGACCTAAGGGCTTTCCGTTCGCCCTTAGGGATCCTTCGGCCGCAATTCCCAGTTACTGTATTCAAATGCAATCACCATGGATATGGGAGTGCGTGCCTTCCATTGTCCATGGTTTTATGGTATGATAGGTGCGCCCTATGGAGGCCATGAAAGCGGTAGAGGCCGCAATCCATCGACAGGAGCGTGCTACATGGATAAACGAAAGCGCAGAGCCCGCACGGATGAAGCGGACGCGCTGAGCGTATACAAGAAGCCGTCCAGCGAACCGCACGGTTCCTTTACAAGCGATAGCGGCACCTACTACGGCCCGGAGTACTCCATGGATTTCCAGGCCGAAGATGGCGAGGATTTCCCCCCGGGTCGCCGCGCGCCCGAGGATCTCCCGGCGAGTACCTTTGACGACGATTTTCTATTCGACGAAGATCCGGAGGACGACCTATACCCCCCCGCCCGTCCCGAGGGTTACGCGCGCAGGGAAAGCGGTACCAAGCGCAAGTCTGCCCGGCCTGCCAAAAAGCACAGCCGCACCGTGCGCGACGAATCCGATCTGGATCGCGCCTTTATGGACAGAGAACCGCCCAAGGAGCTAACCCCCGATTTTTCCGAGGAGGAGTGCGCCTACGAGCGACCCCCGCGAGGGCCAGTCGACCGCCCCGGCCTGGAGGCTGCGCGCAAGGTATACGAGGAGCGCAAGCGCACTTCGGCAGAGCAGCGGGAAGTGGGCGGCGTATCCCCCAACCCAAAGCAGCCGCGCCGCTGGCCGCTCTACCTGTTCGTGACGCTTACCGCCGCGCTGGTGTTTTTCGCCATCAATATTGAGCAAAATCGCACCGATTCGGAGCACTGGGCTGCGTCCAAGGCCAGCGCTATCAACGATACGCTGGTGCCTCGCACCCTGATGGGCGATCCCGAATCGTTGCCCACGCGCATTCCGCAATCCTACCTCGATGCGGAAAAAGCTAAATTTGCGATCAACGAGGAATTGGCCTCGCCCACCCCGGTCGCCACTGTCGCGCCCGTCACCAGTACGCCGCAGGTGACCAAGGTGCCCCTGCTCAAAAAGGGCATGGCCAGCGACTACGTGCGCGAAGTGCAGGAGCAGCTGGTGGTGCTCGGCTACCTGACCGCCGACCAGGTGGACGGCAAGTATGAAGGAGCTACCATCAAGGCGATACAAGCCTTCCAGGATAATTCCAACCTCAGCCCCGACGGCCTGGCGGGCAAGGACACCGTCGAAATGCTGTTCCGCCCCAACGCGATTGCCGCGCCCACGCCTTCGCCCGAGCCCACCCGGTTGGACGAGCCCTACGTGTGGGCCACCGCCAACGGGAAGTACTACCACAGCGATAAGGATTGCTCCAACATGAAGGGAGCCTTAGAGATAGCGATCTCCGAAGCCAAGGCCAATGGGAAAAAGGCTTGCCCCGTCTGCGATCCGCCCAAGTAGCGCTTTATGCGACTCCTCCTATGTTTTATGAAGTCAAACGAGGATTCGCATTACCCCAGTATGTGCAAAGGGCGCATCGCCGTGTACGCGTACGAGGAAAGAGGCCGACGGTAAGCATCGTTGGTGTGTGCCGCTACGAACACCTCCTGCGGCGTTTCTCCTTCCACCGCCACCACCACCGGGCTATGCTGATACCGCTCCCCTTCGAAGGCTAGCTGCACAATATCGCCCAGGCGTACCTCGCTCAATCGGGCCACCACGGCGCAGGGCTTTCCGGTATCCGCGCCCAACAGGTAGCGGTATAGGTATTCCACCCCGGTCCACGCGGCGGAGCGTCTGGCAGCATCGATGTAGTACCAGCCGTACACGGGGGTGTAATCCATGGGCATTCCCCCCGCATGCAGCACCTGGGAGGCGTAATTGGTACAATCGCCGCCTAGCAATTGAAAATCCAGGTATGCCGGGTTGCGGCCATAGGCCCAGCGGCGCGCATATTCCACCGCCGCCGCACGGTCATATGCCAAGGCCCTCCCCCCTTCATCCGCCCTTGCAATGCGTCCCTTGAATGCATCCCTTGCAAGGGTATGCGAATAATCGTCAGAATTGTCACCAATCCGCCCACTTTGCCAAGGCCCCACACAACGCAGCGTACAAAAGGAGAGCAACCCATGCGCGCACACCGGCTCTACAGCGCCTACTGCAGAATCTACCAAACGGTGTACAGGTTGGCCGCCTTTGCGCTTCACTGGCCCAAGCCCGAGGTCATTCGGGGTGCGGATAGCCCTTCGCGCCTTGCGCAACGCCTAAAAGCCCTGCACATTTCGCGCGCGCTGCTGGTGACCGGCCCGCACATCCTCTCCATGGGCTTGGATAAACCACTGCGCGACGCGCTCGCCACCCAGGGCATTGCGGTAGAGGTATTCAGCGATACCCCCGCCGACCCCAGCATAGACGACGTCGAGGCCGCGCTCGGGCGATACCGCGATGCCGACTGCCAAGCTTTGATTGCGCTGGGCGGCGGTTCGCCCATGGATTGTGCCAAGGGGGTGAGCGCGCGGGTAGCGCGGCCCAGGAAACCCCTGATCCGCATGCGCGGGCCGCTAAAGGTGCGGCGCAAGACGCCGGTGCTGGCCGCCATCCCCACCACTGCGGGCACGGGCAGCGAGATGACACCGGTGGCCGTGCTGACCCATCCGGAGCGCAGGATGAAGTTCATCATCATCGATCCCGTGCTCATCCCGCGCATCGTGTTGCTGATTCCCGAAATAACGCGCAGCCTGCCCCCGCATACCACCGCCGCCACCGGTATGGATGCGCTCACCCATGCGGTCGAGGCATACGCGGGTCGCAGCAACACCGCCCGCACCCGGCGCGATGCGCTGGAGGCCGTGCGGCTCGTATTTGCGCACTTGCGCCGCGCCTATGCGCACGGCGAGGAGTTGGAGGCGCGCTCCGGCTTGCTGCGGGCCTCGCACCTTGCGGGACGGGCGTTCGCGCGCGCCTACGTGGGCTACGTGCACGCCATTTCGCATGCGGTGGGCAGCCGCTACCACATCCCGCACGGCTTGGCCAATGCGGTGGTGTTGCCTTACGTGCTGGACGCCTACGGCGTCTCTGCACACCGCCCGCTGGCCGATCTGGCCGCCGCGGCTGGGATCGGTACCCCGCGCATGTCGGATGCCGAGCGTGCCCGGGCGTTCATTGCAGGCATACGCTCGCTCAACCGCGCCTTGGGCATCCCCACCTACCTGCCCGAGCTATGCGGTGAGGATATTCCCGAACTCATCGCCAGCGCGCTGCGCGAAGCCAACCCGCTCTATCCGGTGCCCCGCATATTCGATGCGGAGGACATGGCGAGCGTATTCGCGCTGTTGCTCCCGCCCGCACCGCCGCAATAGCCTCGTAGCAAGCACCGGCCTCTCGCATACGATATAGGGGTGGTACGCCTCCCAACTATTGAATCGAGAGGTTTCAGCATGTATAACTACCGTGAAATTTGCTACAACAAGCCCGAGCATTGCGGCTGCGAAGATAAGTACGAAGCCAATGACGGCCATATGTCTCCTCAATACGAGGAGCAGGGCGGGTACGAGTACGAGGACAAAGCCGCGCATGGGCGCGAAGAAAAGCCCCGGTATCCGCACCCGGAAAAGTGCGAATGCGATTGGTACCAGAAGGATCGTTATGAACATCGCAAGCCCTGTGAGTGCAAGCCTTGTGAGTGCAAACCCTGTGAGTGCAAGCCCTGTGAATGCAAGCCTTGTGAGTGCAAACCCTGGCCGGAGCACAAAGAACTCAAGCCCTGTGAGTGCAAGCCTTGCGAGCCGCAGCGCCACGTGCACGAGTTCGTGGGCAGCACGCACATCGCCGAAGCCTGCCGCTGCGCCCACAATCACCGGTTCGCGGGCGTTTCCGGCCAGGCCATTCTGCTCCCCGATGGCAACCACGTGCACCGCCTGCTGACCCGCACCGATTTCTACGAGGATCATTTCCACGCGATCTGCGGAACCAGCGGCCCTGCCATCCCGGTGGGGAACGGCAAGCACGTACACTTCGCCGCTGCCCAGACCTCGACGGAGGATGGACACTGCCATAAGTTCGCCCTCACCTCCCTGATCGAGAACCCCATCGGCGACTGATGATCCCTTCGTAAGCAATTCACACACAGCCGCATGCGCCCCGGTGAAGTTTTCGCCGGGGCGCAAAAATTTGCCGCCAATCCGTTCTTGACGGACGCTATTCCTTCACCCGGAATGCGATCCGCGCCGCCAAGCGCCCCACCGCGCGCATGGGCACGATCCGCGCCAGCGCCGCTGTTAGCTTGCCATACTTGCGGTAGAGCAGGTTGAAAAGCAGGTAGGGTTTCCGGCGCGCACCGCCCTCGGGCATTCGCCGCATAATATTGCGCAAGGAATAGAACTGCCGGTAGATCCACAGGTACCCCTGCCGGAGCTGCTCGGCGGTCATCCCCTTGGGCTGAAACACCACGTGCGCCGTGTTGTAGCGCGAAAGGTCGTGCTCCACGATCCGCCCCTCGGCCTCCAGGCGGCGGTGCAGCGCCGTGCCCGGATACGGGGTAAGGATGTGCGCCGTGAGCGTCTCGATGCGGTGGCGCACCAGCCAATCGAGGGTGCGCTGGAACACGTCGGGCCCATCGCCATCCAGCCCGAACACCATGCTGGCGTTGATCATGATGCCCCTGCTGTGCAGCTCTTCCACCAGCCGCTCGTATCCGCTCACCTGGTTATGCTTCTCCACGCCCCGCAGTGAGGCATCGTTGATGGATTCAAACCCCACGAACAGGCTCTGGCACCCGGTTTCCACCATCAAATCTAGCAGGTCCGGGTGATCGGCGATGTTGGCGGTCACCGCGCCGCTCCAGCGCAACTCCAGGCCGCGGAGGCGCTCGAGCAGCTCGCGCGTGTACGCCGGTTCACCGATCAGGTTGTCGTCGATAAACAGCACGTGGCGGGTACCCAATGCGGCGATGTCGCGCAGCACGTCGTCCACCGGGCGGCGCACATACGCGCGGTTCGCACAGCTGTTGTAGCAAAAGGCGCAGCGATTGGGGCAGCCGCGGCTGGTGGTGACCACGTTGGTGTAGAGGTAACGCTCCATGCCGGGCGCATGGTAAGCGGGCGAAGCGATCTCCTCGCCGCGAAAATCCTCCATGTCGCGGTACACGCGCCGCAGCGCTCCGCTGGCCGCATCCTCGATCATTCGCACCCACACGCGCTCCGCCGCCCCGACGCAGATCGCATCGAAATGCGGCATGCAGGCGTTCGGATCGCAGGTGACGTGGATGCCGCCCGCCACCACGGGCACGCCGCGCCGCTGAAAGCGCTCGGCGATGCGCGATGCGCGCGGCATCACGTCCAGCGTTACGGTAACGCCCACCAGATCGGCGCGGCAGCCGTAGTCGATCTCCTCCACGTTTTCGTTGAGCAGCACCACCTCGTGCTCCGGCGGGGTCAGGCTCGCCAGGGTGAGCAGCGCCAGCGAAGGGGCCATGCGGGTCTTAAGATCGGTATCCATGGGGCGCTTGTTCATCCGGGGCTGGATCAGCAGGATTCTCATGGCGCTACCTCCAGCGGCTGGCCAGCACGTAGCCCCAATCGGCCAACACCACCGTGGTCCAATGCACGGCGATAAACAGCATGAACTTCTCCAGCATCCCGGTGGGGTCGTGCAGCACCAGCAGAAGGAACCCCGCGATGGCAATCAGGGCGCACACCAGCGCGATGGCCAAGCAATGGAGCAGCCGCACGGTATGGTACTCATCGTAGGGGCGGCGGCGGGCAAGCAGCAGCGCCACCAGCGCCACTGTAAACGCGAGGAGTACGCAGGCCAAGTACACCAGCCCTCCCCCGGCCAAAAAGCGCGCCCAGCCGCCCCAGAACAGGGGCGCAGACTGGGTTGCCTGCGACGTTTGCAGGCTGTGCACAAATTCCTCTGAATGCGCGGCGCACAGGAAAACCAGCGCATAGAACCCGGAAAACACGCTGATGCAGGCCGCGTTAATCCACGGCTTTTTTAGCAATCCATTCAAAAAACTGTTCATTTTCGGTCCCCCTCTTCAAACAGAAATAGCGCCTCGATCGATACCCCAAAGAAGCGCGCCAAATCGTACGCGAGCCAGACCGAGGGATCGAACTTGCCTGTCTCGACCGCGTTAATCGCCTGCCGCGATACGCCCACCCGTTCGCCCAGCTCCTTCTGCGTCAGGCCGCGCTGCTCGCGCCATTCCTTCACGTTGTTTCGCACCGCACATCACCTCGTTCGCTTTGCCTTTCTGCAAGGCTTTGATACCCATTCCAACTACGTTTTGTCACAATCCAGCGGATCTTTATCCGATCGGCGTTGTCGTGCCTCGGTCAGCGTAGCTGCTGGCTACGCCTCCTTCGGACTCCTAGCCGATCGAAAAAATCTCTCGCTGGCTTATTGGCAATACCTAATTGGAATTGGTATGAGTCAGGTTTACCTTACATGC
>JAVBLJ010000063.1:0-29159 GCA_031553615.1 Eubacteriales bacterium | reverse complement strand
GGTCTGTACTGATAAGCATGTTGCTACTCTGTTTTGTGCTTGTCTGTTTTGCTGCGACCCCCGATGATATAAAGATTCCTACGCTTTCCGAAAACAAAAAGATGATTTACGACAAGGGCGGCGTCGTGATCAATTATGGAAATTCCAACCAGGGCTACATCATGCTCAAATACAAGGAGAGCAAAAAACGTCTGAAAGTTCGCGTAACCAAGGGCAAGGAAACCCTGACGTACGATTTGAACGGCGAGGGCGAATACGAGGTGTTCCCGCTCCAGTTGGGCGATGGCAAATACAAAATCCAGTTTTTCCAAGAGGCGAAGAAGGGCCAGTACGCCACGCTCGCCAGCAAGACCATCACCGCAGAGCTGGACGAGGAAAACATCCCCTATCTCTATCCGAGCCAATATGTAAACTATACGGCGGAGAGCGAAACAGTCAAAAAATCCTTTGAGCTCTGCGAAGGCCTCACCAGCGACGCGGAGAAGGTCAAGGCGGTCTACAGCTTCTGCTCGCGCCAAATCACCTATCATTACGCCCGCGCCCGCAGCGCCAAGAGCGGCTACCTGCCCGATGTCGATTCGGTCCTAAACGATAAAATGGGTATCTGCTTCGATTACTCGGCGGTGATGGCCTGCATGCTGCGCGTACAGGGTATTCCCACGCAACTGGTTATCGGCTATGCCGACAGAACGTATCACGCCTGGAACAATGTGCTCGTGGATGGCAAATGGTACCGGTACGACGCCACCTTCGCCGCCACAGGCAACCAGGCGCAGACATATAGCGAAGAGCGCCACTACTGATTCGCCCCGACGAATTTGCCCAAACGTATTCACTGCGCATTGGAATTCCGATGCACAAAAGCTTAAGGAGGACCAGGGGATGGAACACCTTCAGGAAGCCGTAAAAGAACAAAAGGCGCGGTATCTTCCGGCCGGCGAGATCAGCATGTTTTGCGAGCAGGTCGCGCTGATACTGGGTTCGGGTGTAGCGCTATATGATGGCATCGAGGCGCTTTGCAGCAACTACAAGGATACCGCGTACGGCGCAGCCTTCGCCCGGATTGACGAGGCGGTGAAGCGTACCGGCTCGCTGCACGCTGCGCTGAGCGAGAACAAAGTGTTCCCGCCCTACCTGGTGCGCATGGTGGATATCGGCGAAAGAACCGGCAAGCTCGACGAGGTTATGGCTTCGCTCAGCAGCTATTACGCCCGCGAACAGGCCACGAGCCACTCGATCCGAAGCGCCATCACCTACCCGCTCTGCCTCATCGCCATGATGGCGGTGGTCATCGTGGTGCTGGTGGTCAAGGTGCTGCCCATATTCAACCAGGTGTACAGGAGTTTGGGCACCGAGGTCTCCGCCACGGCCAACACGCTCATGGGCTTGGGCATGGGCCTGGGCATGGCGGTGCTGATTGTGGTGGGCGTGCTCATCGTGGCGGCGCTCCTGCTTGCGCTGCTGATGCGTACCTCCAAGCGCGCGGCCATCACCAAATGGCTGGGCAAGGTGTTTAAGCCGGTTCGCCGGATGAGCGAGCGCATCGCCGCCGGTCGGTTTGCTGCCAACCTGGCCATGATGCTAAAGAGCGGTTACCCGCTGGAAGAGGCCATGCAACTGATCGAGGGCGTCATGGAAGACCCGGAAGCGCGCGGCAAGGTCAAGGCTTGCGGCGACAAGATGCTGGAGGGCGCGACGTTCCCGGATGCGGTTGCGAGCGCACGCATCTTCGACGATCTGCACAACAAGATGGTGCAAATCGGCTTCATGACGGGCCAGACCGACACCGTGATGGAGAAGCTGGCCGTCATCTACCAGGAGCAAAACGAGCAGGACATCGCGCGCTTGGTTGCGCTCATCGAGCCCACGCTGGTTATATTGCTTAGCGTGATCATCGGCGCCATCCTCCTCTCGGTCATGTTGCCCATGGTCAGCATCATCTCCTCGATCCTGTAAATGCGAAGGGAGCAAGCGGTATGCATCTTTATCGGCTGAACACCGGATGGCGCCGCGCGCTGATCGGTTCGATCCTTGCGTTCGCGTTGGTGCTGGTGGTGACCGTTGTGCTGCTTAACCAGACCGATAGTCGCGTACAGAACCAACAGCTCGCCACCCTGCGCAACGCGCTGCGCCGCGCATCGGTGACCTGCTATGCGCTAGAAGGGCGGTATCCGCCCACACTGGAATATCTGACCGAACACTACGGCGTGGTGGTCGACGCAGACAAGTTCATCGTGCACTACGATGCATTTGGCAAGAATATCATGCCGGACATTATGGTCAGCCCGATCGGGGGTGAGGAACCGAATGCGAGCTAGAAAAAACATCAAATCCGGGCAAAGCGTCAGCGGGATGTTCGTGTTCCTGTTGCTGGGCATGTACGCCCTGTTTTCGCTGCTGCTGGTGCTGATTGGCGCCGGCGTGTACCAGGGCATTGCCGATAGCGCCGATCATAACGCACAGCGGCGCACCTCCCTCAGCTACATCGCCAGCAAGGTGCGCGCCGGGGATGAAGCGGGCGCGGTAACAGTGGAGAGCTACGAGGGCAACCCCATGCTGGTGCTCAGCCAGCAGTATGAGGGAGAAATGCTCAAGACGTTTATCTTCTACCAGCCCAACGAGACTGGTGAGGGCGGCGCGATCTGCGAGCTGTTTACCGTGGCCGATGAGGAGCTGGATCTGAGCGCGGGCGAGCGAATCGCCGATGTATCCGCGTTTGACGTGCGCGCCGAGGATGGTCACGTCGAGCTGAGCGTCACCATGCCGGACGGTACCGAGGAAGCCATGTGGCTACAGCTGCGCGCACAGGCTGCGCGATGAGGGGAGGCGGAGGACTTGCACAACCGAAGCAAAAGCGACGTGCTGTTGACTGAACTGATCATCGTCGTGCTCTTCTTTTCCCTGGTCGCTGTGACCGTCGTGCAGATGTTTGTCGCCGCCCACAACAAGAGCGACCGCAGCAACCTGACCGAGCGCGCGCTCGTCGCCGCCCAGGATTGCGCCGAACGCCTTTACGGTGGGCGCGATGCGGAGAGCGTGCTGCTGCAGGCAGGATTCGTTCAAACCGACGAGGGTCTGTATACATTGGTGCGCGAGGGGAGCGCGTTGACCGTAGAGGCCAAGGTGCAACCCGAAGTTCCCACCGGCGCGGGCCGGATGCTGGGGGCGACGGTGAGCGTATACCGCGCCAAAGCCAAGCCCGGGGAAGCGGCGGAACCGCTGGTAGTGCTGCCTGTGCAGAACTACATTCCGCTGGAGGAGGTACAGCCGTGAAGACCGAAACCGGATTCCGGATTGGGCCGGGCATGGCATCGCTGCTGATGATCCTGGTGACGCTGCTGATGGCTGCGCTAGCGATACTGGCGATGGCCAGCGCGCAGAACGATAGCTCGCTGAGCGAGCGCAACGTGGAGACCACCCAAAGCTACTATGCGGCGGCGGCGGAGATGCAGGGCGTGCTGGCGGTCATCGATCAGCGGCTGATCGACGCGCGAACCGGCGCGGCAGGCGACATAGAGGCCTACGCACAGAGCGTGCTGGCCATGCAAAGCGAATACCGAGCCCAGGCCGAAGCGCTTGCCCTCGATGAGGAGAGCGCCGAAGAGGATGGGCTTGAGGATGGGCTCGAAGATGAGCACAAAGAGGAGTTCGAAGGCGAGGCTGCCGGGGACGTGCTGGAACTGCGAATCGCCGTGCCCATGGGGCAGGATCATCTGCTCATAGCCAAGCTAAACGTGGCCCGCGCGCTGGCGGGGCCGCGCTACACGATGGTTAGCCATACGGTGGTGGACAACGCGGCCTGGGAAAGCGGGCAGACGATGGATCTCTACCCCTCGTTCTAAATCAGTACACGGTAACGGAGGAGTACAGGCATGGATTTGCTTTTGGTGCTTGCCAAAACGATTGAAATGGGCGGATCGGATATCTACATTGTGCCCGGCCGCGCGATCACCGCCAAGGTGCGCGGCACCCTGGTGCCGGTGCACGAGGAAAGCCTTTCGGGCAGCGAATGCGAGCGCATGATCACCGAGCTCTACGCGCTGGCCGGCCGCCGCGACATGGTCGAGGTGTTGACCCGTGGCGATGACGATTTCTCGCTCTCCATTTCGCAGTTGGGGCGCTTCCGTTGCAATGTATACAAGCAACGCAGCTCGTTGGCTGCGGTGTTGCGGGCTGTTCCGTTTGGGTTGCCCAATGCGGACGATCTGCACGTGCCCGACGCGGTGCTCGGGCTTTCCTCGATCAAGCGCGGCATGATCCTGGTCACCGGGCCGGGCGGCAGCGGCAAGACCACCACCCTGGCCTGCATGATCGATCGCATCAACCGCGAGACCAGCGGCCATATCATCACCCTGGAGGACCCCATCGAGTACATCCATTCGCACAAGAAGTGCATCGTGAGCCAACGCGAGATCGTCAACGACACCGAATCCTTCGCCAAGGCGTTGCGTGCGGCGCTGCGCCAGGTTCCCAACGTCATACTTCTGGGCGAAATGCGCGATCATGAGACCATCGCGACCGCCCTGACCGCGGCGGAGACTGGCCATCTGCTGCTTTCCACCCTGCATACCGTGGGGGCGGCCAAGACCATCGACCGCATCGTGGATGTGTTCCCGGCCAACCAGCAGCAGCAGGTGCGCATTCAGCTCTCCATGGTGCTGCAGGCGGTCGTTTCCCAGCAGCTCATTCCCACCCTCGATGGAAAGATGGAGCCCGCGTTCGAGATCATGATCTCCAACAGCGCCATCCAGAACATCATTCGCGAGGGCAAGGGGCATCAGCTCGACAACGCGATTTTTGCCGGCGCAGCCCAGGGCATGCGCACCATGGATGGCGACCTGCTTCGCCTATACAAAGAGAAGAAGATAAGCAAGGAAAACGCACTGCTCTACGCTACCAGCCCCGATACGCTGGAACGCAGACTCATGGGTTAACGCCTTGCGTTCGCCCATCAAAATGGAGGGATACCATGGCACCAAGCATCCGCATTAAGATGCTCGGGCGGTTCGATATTCGCATTAATGAGAAGAGCATCGAAGAATCGCTCGGCAAAACCAAGAAAGGACAGGCGCTGATCCAGTACCTGCTGCTGCATCGTCAAGAGCTTACGCCCAATCATAAGCTCTGCGAAGCATTGTGGCCCGGGGATCAATCCAGCAACCCGGAAAATGCGCTGAAAACCTTGGTCAGCCGTGTCCGATCCCTGCTGGCCAGCTGCGATGAGCGCTTGGGCGCTTGCATCATCACCGAGCGCTCGGCCTACCGCTGGAACAACGAGCTGGATATTTGCGTGGACCTGTTCGATTTTGAACGCCTGTGTAAGGAGCTCAAGAACGTTAGCAAGCTGACCAATCAGGTGGCGAAGAAGTTCGACGAGGCCCAGGAGCTGTATACCGGCGATTTGCTTTCCGGCATTGCGCACGAGGAATGGGTGGTATCGCGCAGCGCGCACCTGCACAACGAATACCTGCGCATGGCGCACCAGTACGTGACGCTGCTGCGGGAGCGGGAGGCGTACGATGCGGTGATCCGCGTGTGCCGCACCGCGCTGGACGTGGACGCCTTCGACGAGGAGCTGCACGTGGCGCTCATGGACGCGCTGGTGAAAACCAATCGCAACAACGAAGCCCTGCTGCAATACAAGCACGTGACCAACATGCACATGCGCTACCTGGACGTGCAGCCGCCCGAAGGCATCCGCAATTTTTACAAGCAGATTGTGCGCACCGGGCAAACGCTGGATAGCGACATCGACGGCATCGCCGCCGATCTGCAGGATTATGAGGAGCCGGACACGGCCTTCGTGTGCGAATACTCGGTGTTCAAGGAATTCTATCACCTGCAGCTCCGCGCATTGGAGCGCTCCGGTCAGGTGGTGTTCCTGGCGCTGATCATGGTCAATTCCACCGACTATCAGCCCATTGAACCGCTGCGGCTCGATGAGACCATGAAGGATTTGCAGGAGGTGCTGAGCGGAAACCTGCGCAAAGGCGATATCATCGCGCGGTTTGGCGCATCGAAGTATGCGCTGGTGCTCAGCTGCGATACCTGCGATCGGGGCCGCATGGTCATGGAGCGCGTGAAGCGGGCCTTTTATCAGGTGTGCGATAGCCCTTCCATTCGCTTTCAGTACCGCATATCGGTGATGAAGGAAATGAAACGGCTGTTCCCGCGTGCGAGCGGCAAGGCGTAAAAGCAGGAAAACACAGGACGTATGTCAAATTGGCTTTGCAGGTTCCTCTGCAAGGCTTTTTTTTGATGCAGAGAACAGCGCCGCAGGATCGCGGCAAGAACGAAGGCAAAACGAAGGGAGAGTGCCGCGCATGGTGGAGATTCGCGCCCTGACCCCGGATTTGCTCGCGGATTACATGGATTTCTTTGATCATACCGCGTTTAGCGATCACCAGGAATGGTCCCTTTGCTATTGCACGTTCTATCATTGTGACGCCGCATTTGAGCGGGAGCTCGACGGTTGCGGCGAGGAGAAGCTGCGCGAGGCGCTGCGCGGCTATGCGGGCGAGCTCATCGCCCGGGGCGGCATGCGCGGCTACCTGGCCTACCGGGAAGGCGCGGTGGTCGGCTGGTGCAATGCCAACGATAAATCGGCCTACCGTCGCATCGTGGAGCACGCCGATCTTTTGGGTGAGGGCGACCCGGAGCGCATCAAGGCCGTGACCTGCTTCACCATTGCTCCTGCCATGCGCGGCCAAGGCATTGCCACCGCACTGCTGGAGCGGGTCTGCGCAGATGCGCGCGCCGAGGGCTACGCCTGCGTGGAAGCCTACCCGGCCAACTGCGGGCACGAGGGCTCGTGCGACGTGTTTGCCAATTACCACGGGCATCTGCGCATGTATGAAAAGGCGGGCTTTGCGCCGGTGCGCGAGTTCGCGCATGGTCACATCGTGCGGAAAATGCTATAGAAAATGCTGCAGAACAAAACAGCGAGGTTGTGCGCAACCCCGCTTCGAATGATCATAGAGTCCGTTCGTGCATACTAGCATCGGGCGGCGATCCGTCGCGAATATTGGCGATCATTGGCGATGATTAAAGGAGGACGAGCATGCGCAACTATCGGCAAGAGTTGGAGGATCGCGTGGAGTACATCCGCGCGGCGATGGCGGAGGCGGGCGCGAGGGGCCTGGTGTTTGGCAACAGCGGCGGCAAGGATAGCGCGCTGGTGGGCATCCTGTGCAAAAAAGCCTGCGACGACACGCTGGGCGTGATCCTACCCTGCACCTCGGCCCGAAACCTGGGCGAGGACAAGACCGATGGTGAAGCGCTGGCCGCCATGTACGGCATCGCCGGCCGCATCGTGGATTTGACCGCCGTGAAGCAAAGCATGCTGGGCGCGCTGGGAACCGACGTCAGCCGTTCCGCCGATATGAACATCGCGCCCCGTCTGCGCATGATCGCGCTGTACGCTATCGCCGCCAACGAGGGCAGGCTGGTGGCGGGCACCGGCAATCGCAGCGAAATCTACATGGGCTACTTCACCAAGTGGGGCGACGGCGCGTGCGATTTGAATCCGATCGCCGATTTGACCGCCACCGAGGTGTTCGAGTTCCTTCGATTTCTTGGCGCGCCGGAAAACATACTCACCAAAGCGCCCTCCGCCGGGCTCTTCGAAGGCCAGACCGACGAGCAGGAGATGGGCATCACCTACCGCGCCATCGACACCTTCCTGCTGGAGGGTGAGGCGGGCCAGGCCGACCGCGCCATTTTGGAGCGGTACCATTCGGGTAGCCGCCACAAGCGGCGCATGCCCAAATGGTACGGGTACAACGCGGGGAAGAGCGTGCTGACCCCGCGCGAATGATCGGTTAAGACATACGGAACATTTTTCGCATCACGAAGCGCATGGGGCGGTAGGGAAAGCCTTCCAGCGCTTTTTTTGTGGTCTCCAGGTGATTGCGAATGGCGATGCTTTGCGGGCAATGCTGCTCGCACTTGCCGCAGCGCGTGCACTGCGAAGCGTTATGATCGCCCACGTGGAGCGCGTAGTTCAGCTTGGCTTCCCAGCGCCCCAGCAGGGCAATATCGTTATAGTAGGCAAAGCACATGGGAATGTCGACCCCGCGCGGGCAGGGCATGCAATAGGCGCAGGCCGTGCAGGGCACGTGTGCCTTGCCCAGCGTCGCTTCACGCACCTGCTCAAACAGCGCAAGCTCCTCGCCGCTCAGCGCACCCGGCGCGGCATCTTCAACGATGCGCAGGTTCTCCTCCAGTATGGCATCGGTCCGCATGCCGGAAAGCACGGTGGCCACCTCGGGGTGATTCCACACCCAGCGAAGCGCCCACTCGGCGGGGGTGCGCTGCGCATCGGCCTTTGCAAACAAGGCGCGCGCCTCCTTGGGCAGGCCCACCGCCAGCTTGCCGCCGCGCAAAGGCTCCATGATCATTACCGGCATGCCCTTGGCGGCGGCGTGGCGCAGGCCGTCCGCGCCCGCCTGGCTGTGCTCATCGAGGTAATTGTATTGGATCATGCAAAAATCCCAATCATACGCGTCGACCAGCTCGATGAACGCCTGCGCGCGGCCATGGAAGGAGAAGCCCAGGTTGCGGATGCGTCCGCGCTTGCGCTCCTCGGCGATCCATTCGAGTATGCCCAGGTCGAGCAACCGCCGCCAATCCTGCGGATCGGTCAGCATGTGCATGAGGTAATAATCGATGTGATCGGTGCCCAGGCGTTCGAGCTGGGTGGTAAATATGCGCTCGATGTCGCCGCGCTTCTTCACCAGGTAATGGGGCAGCTTGGTGGCGAGGAGCACCTTGTCGCGCAGGCCCTTGGCAAGGATGCGGCCCATGAGCGCCTCGTTGCCGGGGTAGATGTACGCGGTGTCGAAATAGTTGATGCCGGCTTCGATGGAGCGCCGAATCAGCTGCTCGGCGGCCTTTTCGTCGCCGGGCAGGCGCATGCAGCCAAAGCCGAGGGCCGAGAGTTTGTCGCCATTCTTGGGGTTAATCATATACCGCATGGATTTTCCTCCCGCATAGCAAAGGATGTATTGCAAGCCGGGCCGAAAAGGCTTTAGAACCTTGCAAGAACTTGAGCCTTGCAAGAACTTGAGCCTTACAAAAATTTGCACAAACTTGCTCCGCTTTGAATTCGCCATAGGTTGCGAATCGCCTGCCTGCGATGGTATGATAGGAAAAACTTTTCTGCGCAGAATCGATATCGGGTTAGGGGGGAGCGCATGCTCGCGGATTTGCACGTTCATACCTATTTTTCGGACAGCACCCGTTCACCCGAGGAGGTGGCCCGCGTGGCGCGAGAGCAGGGCATCGGCTGCATCGCCACCTGCGATCACAACACGGTGGAGGCCCATGCGCGCGCCGCTGTGGCCTGCGCTGCCGAGGGCGTCCTCTACCTGCCGGCCGTGGAGATCGACGCGGCGTACGAGGCCGGGACGCAGCATGTGCTGGCCTACGGCTGCGATTTTGTGCACCCGCCGTTGGCCGCGCTGCTGGCCGAAAACCTGCGCATCATGGAGCAGGTGAGCATCGACCTCATCGAGCGCATGCGCGCCGACGATCCGCGCCTAGATCCGGCGGAGTACGCGGGCTTCCTGCGCAATCCCTCGCGCGGGGGCTGGAAGGGCGTCGATTACCTGCGCGGCAAGGGCTACAAGATCGAGTACCCGGGCTGTATGGCGCTCTACAGGCGCTACGGCTGCGGCCCCAGCGCGTTCCAGCCCGTGGAGGAGGTGGCGCGCTTGATTCACGAGGCAGGCGGCGTGGCCATCCTCGCGCATCCCGGCGATCGATTGCCCGCCGAAGGCTTGCTCTCGCACGTGGAGCGGTTGACCGCGCTGGGCATCGACGGCGTGGAATGCTACTATCCTGCGCACAGCACCGAGCTGATTCAGGCCCTGATCGCATTTTGCATCGCTCGCGGCCTGTGCATCACGGCGGGCGGCGATGACCATGGAAGCTTCGCGGAGTATACCGAGGGCGTGCACTACGCGCTGGGCGAGCTTCGCGTGGATACCCGCCTGCTCAGGCTTGCCGGACTGCCGGAATAGGGCTATAATAGGCTCACAGGGACATGGGGCACGAGATGGGCACGAATGCAGAGGAGGTCGTATGATGGCAAAGCATGGTTTCGATGAGCAGAAGCTGCACCGCAACCTGGATCGGTTGCTGGGCGATTGGGTACAGGGCGGGAAGCTACCCTGCGTGCAGGCGCTGGTGTACCGCAAGGGTGAAACCGCATATCAAAAGGGCTTTGGCTTCTCGAATCTGGAGAAGAAGCAGCCGCTGCCCGACGACGCGATCTTCCGCATCTATTCGATGACCAAGGTGTTCTGCTCGGCGGCGCTGATGATGCTGCACGAGGAAGGCTGCTTCAAGATGCACGATCCGCTAAGCAAGTTCGTGCCCGAATTTAAGGATACCAAGGTGGCGGAATACGACGCGGCCAACCAACTGCAGATGGTGACGCCGCACCGCGAGATCGTGATCCGCGATCTGTTCACCATGGCCTCGGGCATACCGTACCCTGGCGAGGGCACGCCCAGCGAGCGCGGCATTGCAGAGGTCATGCAGCGCGCCGAGGCCGATGAACGGGCGGGAAAGCCCTGGGATGCACGCCATTTTGCGCGCGAGGTGGCCAAGGTGCCGCTCACCTTCCACCCGGGCGAGCACTGGTGGTACGGCATGTCCATCGACATGCTGGGCGTGCTGGTGGAGATCATCAGCGGGCAGAAGCTGGGCCAATTCATGCGCGAGCGCATCTTCGAGCCGCTGGGCTTGCACGATACCGGCTTCTTCGTGACCGATGAGAAGGCGCACCGCTTGGTCTCCATGTATGAGTTTGATGCGAAGGGCGCGTTTGCGCCCGCGAATCCGCGCATGGATGCGCACTACCACGCCGAGCCTTCCATGGAGAGCGGCGGCGGCGGTCTGCTGAGCACCGCGCACGACGTGAGCCGCTTTGCGCGCATGCTGTTGGGCGAAGGCGAGCTGGAGGGCGTGCGCATCCTCAGCCGCAAGAGCGTAGAACTCATGCGCACCAATCACCTCACCGAGCAGCAGCTTAAGGATTACAATTGGGATACGCAGCGCGGCTACGGCTACGGTCTGGCGGTGCGGGTGATGATGCACCCCGAGATCGCCGGCTACGGCACCGTGGGCGAGTTTGCCTGGGATGGTTTGGCCGGGACGTGGTTCGCCGTCGATCCTGCCGAGGAGATGGTGGCCGTGTTCCTGGTGCAGACCAATCCGGGCCGCCACTACGAGTTTGTGCCCTACTTCGCGCAGACGGTATACGGCGCGATTGCGGATTAGGCGAAGGATTCCTGCGGGATTTCCGCGCGCTCTTTTGCAAATCTTGCGGTGTGTTCTGCCGGGGGCCTGCGAGCACTAGTAGTACCGCCTGCGTTGATCGCGGGCGGTACTTTTGTGCGCAGACAGCAAAAAACGCTTCCCGAAGAAAGCGTCGTCTGCAAGAAAAATGTTGCTCGTATGTTACTGGGCGGCGCGAGCCAGCGCGCGGGCCAAGCGAGCCTTTTTGCGATTCGCGGCGTTCTTATGCACAACGCCCTTCGCGACAGCGCGATCGACGGCGCCGGAGGTGGCAGCCAGCAGAGCGGTGGCGGCGTTCGTGTCGGTCTTGAGGGCGACTTCAAACTTCTTTAGGGCGGTCTTCGTGGCGGATTTCACCCGGCGATTGCACAGGTTCTTCGTCGCGTTAACCTTCACGCGCTTGATGGCAGACTTGATATTCGGCAAACCATTCACCTCCTCATGGATAAGTCAGCAAAAGGTATTTTATCACGATCGAACGCAGATTGCAATAGCGCGGAGCGGGTTTCGCGTTCTTTTTACGCTCTTTTTTACGCTTTTTTTGCGCGTCTTTTTTTGTGCGCGCGAATAGTGCGGGGCCGAATCGATCAAAATGATACAAATTGGACGGGACCGATTCAAAATCCTGGGGAGGCGGCTGCATGCGGCAATTGCGGACGGATTTGGCGCTGGAGGCGCGTGCCTCGCAGCAGGCGGGGTATCTGCCGGGCGTGGAGGTAGAGGAAAGCCGCGAGGGCGAGATCACGCACACGGTGGTGCGCATCACCACGCCGGAGGGCGCATCGGCGCTGGGCAGGCCTTGCGGAACCTACGTCACCCTGGGGTGCCGCCAGTTCGTGCAGCCCGAGCCCGCGCTCTTTGAACGCTTGGGCGCACTGCTGGCGCAGACCATCCAGCCCATGATCCCCTCGCAGGGCGACGTGCTGGTGGTGGGGCTGGGCAACCGCCGCGTCACCCCGGATGCGCTGGGGCCGCGCGTGGTGGATGCCGTGCTGGTGACGCGCCACCTAGGCGAGGTGGTGCCCGGTTCGCTGCGCGGGCGGCTTCGCTCGGTCAGCGCCGTGGCCCCGGGCGTGCTGGGCATCACCGGCATGGAGACCGCCGAGATGGTGCGCAGCATCGTATCGCACGTGCAGCCGGTGGCGGTGCTGGCGGTCGATGCGTTGGCGGCCCGCGAATCGGAGCGCATTTGCTGCACCATCCAGGTCACCGATACCGGCATCAGCCCGGGTTCGGGGGTGGGCAACCACCGGCGCGGCATGACGCTGGAGACGCTGGGCGTGCCGGTGATCGCGGTGGGCGTGCCCATGGTGGTGTACGCATCCACCATCGCGAGGGATGCGCTCAGCCTGCTCATCCACGATCTGCAGCTGGAGGACGGCGGGCACGAGCAGGCGCTGGACGCACTGATTGCCCGCGTGGTTAGCGAGCAGTTGGGCGACCTGGTGGTGACCCCGCGCGAGGTCGACGCCATGGTGGAGCACATGGCGGCTATACTGGCCAGCGGCATCAACGAAGCGCTGCAGCCTGCGCTCCAGCGCGAAGAAATTCTGCAATTGATGCAGTAAACCTGCATACGATGTGGATGCGCATCATAGAATGCTAGGAGAGCTTGTCCTGGAATGCTAGGAGAGCTTGTCCTGCAGGCTTGGAAAAAGTTTGGGAGTACGGCGGAGGAGTGAGCGCGTGAGGCGTTTTTGGGTGATTTCTGGAACCAGAGCGCTGCTCTATTTGGCATTGCTGATGCTGCTTTCGGGTGCGCTGCTGCTGGTGTTTGCCGTGCCCATGCTGGCGCGGGAGAGCGCGCAACGCGAGGGAGCGGCGCATGCTCCGGCTTTGGGCGATGCGACGGGGGCGAAGGAGACCGGAGGGGAGCTTGCGGCGGAGGCCGCACAGCCAGTGCTGGCGGCGCTGGCGGTGATCGAGCCGCAGGCTTTACCAGCCGAGCCTACGGCCACGATCGATCCCACCAGCGTGCTCACCACCCCGGTCAACATGTTCGCCCCGGTGCCCGGCGCGCCGGACATCGCCGATACGCCGCCGCCCATCGAGCCCGAAGAGATTCCGGCGGCGGACGATATCCGCATCGAGGTGGTGCGCCGCACGCCGCATCCTACCGGGCCGATGCGGGTGCTTATTTACCACACCCACACCTGGGAGGCCTACGAGCCCACCGCGCAGGAGGCCTATGAGCCCACGCAGAAGTGGCGCACCAAGGACCCTGAGCACAACGTGGTGCGCGTGGGCGAGGCGTTGGCTCGCGAGCTGCGCCTGCTGGGCATCGAGGTGGTGCACGACGTTTCCGACCTGGAGCCGCCCAACCTCTCCACCGCGTACACGCGCTCGCTGGAGCTGCTGGAGCAGTACCGCCAGCGCGGTGAAACCTTCGATTGTTACATCGATCTGCATCGCGACGCCTACAACGATAGCATGAAGAACACCAATATCGTAACGGTAGACGGCAAGGAGCTGGCGCGCCTATCGGTGCTCATTGGCAAGGGCACGGGCCAGACCGGCGCGGGCTTCGAGCAAAAGCCCAACTGGGAGGTCAACATCCAGCTCGCGCAGCGCATCACCGATCAGCTCAATTCGCAGGTGGAGGACCTGGCGCGGCCCGTGATCACCAAGAGCGGGCGCTTTAACCAGCACGTTTCGGAAAACGCGGTGCTTATCGAGGTGGGCAACAACTACAATACCCTCGAGCAGGCGCTGGCCGCCATGCCCTACCTGGCGCGAGCGCTGGAGCGGGCTACGGGGCGGTAGGCGAAAGGTATTGCCCTTAAGAATACTTCGCGCTATAATGAAGTATCGTTTGCGCGGGATGCGATGCGCTCCCGCGCTTTTTGAATGGTGGAGGTGCTCTTTTGGGCGAAGATAGCGCCATCAAGGCGGGTCAGCCGATCGGCATTTTCGATTCCGGAGTGGGCGGCATCAGCGTGTTGGCGCAGGTGCGCGCGCTGCTTCCCGCTGAGGATTTGTTGTATTACGGGGATAACGCGTACGCGCCGTACGGCACGCGCACGCCGGAACAGGTGCTGGAGCGGGTGCGGGTCGTGGCGCAGCATCTGCTGAGCCAGGGGGTCAAGGCGCTGATCATCGCCTGCAATACGGCCACCAGCGTGGCAGCGGCGACACTGCGCAACGAGCTGGACGTGCCGGTCATCGGCATGGAGCCCGCGCTCAAGGTGGCCGCGGAGCACAGGCACGGCGGCCATATCCTGGTGATGGCTACGCCGGTTACGCTGGCGCTGCCTAAGTTTGCGTTGCTCATGGAGCGCTACGGCGAGGGTGCGGTGCCGGTACCCTGCCCGGGGCTCATGCAGTTTGCCGAGCGCGGCGAGATGCAAAGCGAAGCGCTGGAGGCGCACCTGGCAAGCCTGCTGGGCGATTGGCCGCGCAAGCCCATCGACGCGGTGGTGCTGGGCTGCACGCATTACGTGTACCTACGCCAAACGATCGCGCGGTTCTTTCCGCCGGAAACACTGCTGGTCGATGGCAACCTGGGCACGGCGCGGCAGATGGAGCGACTGCTGGCCGAGCGCGGATTGCTGCGCGGCGGTGATGCGCCGGGCACGGTACAGCTGGACACCTCGGGCAACAAGGATGCGGTGCTGCCGCTCATGCGCCGCCTGCTGGAGCTGGGCGTGCAATCGGCGGGCATGCGATAGAAAGGTGGACCGCCGGGCGGAATGCAAGGGATAAGGGGGCGCGAGAGATGAGCGCGGATAAACAGGCGGGGCATTCGAATGGACAAGCGTTGGAGGAAATACTGGAGCGGCGCATCGCCGATTTTCACGCGGGGCGTATCAACTGCGCGGAGAGCGTGCTGATTATCATGGCCGATTATTACGGCTGGCAGAACCCGGCGGTGCCGCGCATCGCCACCGCTTTCGGCGGGGGCATCGCGGGCATGCAGTACACCTGTGGCGCGTATACCGGCGGCGCGATGGTGCTGGGCATGCTCATGGGCCGCGAGGTGGGCGGCGATCGCGCGCCCTGCGTGGCGGCTTGCAAGGCATTGTACACGTTCATCGTGGAGCGGGGCGACGCGCCGGATTGCCGGGGCATCGTGGGCGCGCAGGATTTCGGCGACCCCGATCAGCAGGCGATTTTTCGCGGCGCGGGCGGCAAGCATGAGACGGTGTGCGAGCCGCTGGTTGCAGCGGTCTGTCGCTACCTGGCCGCCAACCATCCGCGCCCATGAAGGCGGCGCGTGTCCTGCTGGGGCGGCTGCCGAAAAACGCGGGATGGATGGCCCTGGGCATCGCGCTCTACTTTGCCGTAAGCATCCCCATTGCGCGCAACAACGCGTTCTTTATTCACCATCTGCTGGTGTGGAACGTGTTCCTAGCGCTGGTGGCGCTGCTATTTGCGCTGGGAATGCATCTGTGCGAGCGCGGTGTGCTGGCGGCGCTGTTTGGCGTATGCTGGTTCTTCTTCTTTCCCAACGCGCCCTACTTGGTTACCGACCTCATGCACATCACCTACCTGCGCTTCTATAGCAGCACACCCGGCGGCATCCTTTCGGATTGGCGGCCGTGGTTTGTGCTGATGCACCTGGCGCTCGGCGTATTCTTTGGCACGGTGATGGGCCTGTACTCGCTGCAGCTGGTGCACCTGCGCATGCGGCGGCGCCTGGGGGCGGTGGCTTCGTGGATCGTGATTGGGTGGATCAGCCTGTGCAGCGGATACGCCATGTATTTGGGGCGGTACCTGCGCCTGAACTCCTGGGATATGTTGAAGCCTGAGCTGCTGCTGCGCGGCATCGCGCGCAATACCCATTGGTTTTCGCTGCAGGTTTCGCTCATTTTTGCGGCATATGTTTTCTTTTCTTATGCGGTCTACTGCGCGTTTCATCGCGTCGAGCCGAATGCTTTGCAGGAAAAAACAGAGCCGGAGCGCTCCGCCGCTCCGCACGCTGGGAGGAATGACGATGCATATTCCGGAGATTCGTGGCCAGCTGCGCGATCATAGCCTGGAGGTTCCTTCGGTGATCGCCCAGGCATCGGGCATCCGCATATTCGGCAAGCTGATTCGCTCGCTGGTGTTCTCCACCGATGTAGCCATCATCAAGAACGTGAACGCTGATGCGGTGATCGCCGTGTACCCCTTCACGCCGCAACCGGCCATCACCCATGCCATCATGATGGTATCGGAAATGCCGGTATTCTGCGGGGTGGGCGGCGGCATTACCGGCGGCAAGCGGGTGGTGGATTTGGCGCGCGATGCCGAATTCCAGGGCGCGATGGGGGTGGTGGTCAATGCGCCCACCAGCGACGAGACGATTGCGCGGCTGCGGCTGATGGTCGATATCCCCATCGTGGTGACCGTGGTATCCGATCGCACCGATTTCCAGGCCCGGCTCGAAGCGGGCGCGAGCATATTCAACGTGAGCGGCGCGCAGCAGACCGCCGATATTGTGCGCGCGATACGCGCCAAGCATCCTCACACGCCCATACTGGCCACTGGCGGGCCCAGCGAGGAGACCATACTCGAAACCATCGAGGCCGGGGCGAACGCCATCACCTGGACGCCCCCCTCCAACGGCACGCTGTTCAAAACGCTGATGGACACCTACCGCCGCCGCGAAAACGAGCCCGAGGGCGAGTAGTTTGCCCGGGCAACCGGCTGCATTTTTGCGGGGGCATTTTGGGCGTATTATCGGCATGATGCCAAAAAAATCTTTTCTTTTTGCACCATTTCAGGTATAATGGTCGACAAGTGCATGCTGGGGGAACGCATACCCAGCCTGCGAGCATATGTGCGGTTTTTCCGTGCATTTTCGCATCCATACCAAGGCGCAAAAAGAGCGTGGAATTGGATGACGTGGATAGGAGGATCAGGTATGAAGGATTATCAAGCAGAGAACATCCGCAACATTGCAGTAATCGGCCATGGCAGCGAGGGCAAGTCGACCCTGCTGGAAGCGATGCTTTTCGCCACCGGCGCCGTGGATCGCCAAGGCCGAATCGAAGATGGTTCCACGGTTTCGGATTTTGATCCTGAAGAGGTTAAGCGTCATATCTCCATCAGCGCCTCGGTGGTGCCGGTGGAGTTTGCCAAGCGCAAGCTCAACTTCCTCGACGTGCCCGGTTACTTCGATTTCATTGGGGAAATGATGGGCCCGCTGCGTGCCGCCGAAGGTGCGCTTATCGTGGTCGGCGCGCCTTCGGGCGTGGTGGTCGGCACCGAGAAGGCCTGGTCGCTCTCCGAAAAAAACAAGCTGGCGAAATTTATCGCCGTCAACCAAATGGATCGCGAGCACGTCGATTTCGACAAGGTGCTGGTGGGCCTGCGCGAGCATTTCGGCACCAGCGTCGTGCCGCTGATCCTGCCCATCGGCCAGGGCCCCGCGCTCAAGGGCGTGGTGGACGTCATTGCCATGAAGGCCTTTGAGGGCGCGGGCAAAACCATGAAGGAAGTGCCGATTCCCGCCAACATGCAGGCAGCGGTGGAAGCGGCGCGCGAGAGCATCAAGGAAGCGGCCGCGGGCACTTCCGAAGAGCTGATGGAAAAATACTTTGAAAGCGGCGAGCTGACCGACGAGGAGCTGCTGCAGGGCCTTTCCGCCGGTGCGCTCGATGGAACGGTGGTGCCGGTTGCGCCGGTTTCGGCGCTGAACGGGATCGGCGTTGCGCCGCTGATGTTCGCCATTGCCCAGTACATGCCCTCCCCGGCGGGCCGCACACACCAGGGCATCGACACCAAGACCAATGCCGAAGCCCAGCGCGTGTGCGCCAACGAAGGCCCCTTCTCCGCCCAGGTGTTCAAGACCCTGGCCGACCCGTTTGTGGGCAAGCTTTCGCTGATCAAGGTGCTCTCTGGCACGCTGACCAGCGGTTTGCAGATTTACAACGCCAACCAGGATAAGCCGGAAAAGGCGAGCAACCTCTCCTTTATGCGCGGCAAGAAGCAGACCGCCGCCGAGACCTTGAATGCGGGCGATATCGGCGCGCTGGCCAAGCTGCAGTTCACCAGCACCGGCGATACGCTGTGCGACGCGGGTAAACCGATTCGCTATCCGGAAATCGTGTTCCCGGCTCCGGCCATTGCGCTGGCCGTTTCGGCCAAGAAGGCCGGCGAGGAAGACAAGGTGTTCTCCGGCCTGCATCGCTTGCAGGAGGAGGATCCTTCCTTCACGCTCGAAAAGAACGTCGAGACCCTCGAAACCCTGCTCAACGGTCAGGGCGAGCTGCACCTGGAAGTGGTGCGTCAAAAGCTGGCCAGCAAGTTCGGCGCCGAGGCCGTGCTGAAGGATCCGCGCATCCCCTACCGCGAGAGCATTCGCAAGACGATCCAGGCCGAAGGCCGCCACAAGAAACAATCGGGCGGACACGGCCAGTTTGGTCATGTGCGCATCGAGTTCTCGCCCATCGGCGATGGCTCGACCGATTTCGAGTTTGTGGATGCGGTGGTCGGCGGTGTGGTGCCGCGCAACTTCATCCCCTCGGTGGAAAAGGGCCTGCGCGAGAATCTGCCCAAGGGCGTGCTCGCGGGCTACCCGATGGTGGGCCTGCGCGCCAAGCTCTACGACGGTTCCTACCACGCAGTCGATTCCTCCGAAATGGCGTTTAAGACCGCTGCCCGCCTCGCGTACAAAAAGTGCGTGGAGGCTGGCCCGGTGCTGCTGGAGCCCATCAACCACGTCGAGGTCATGGTGCCCGATGAGAACATGGGCGATATTATCGGCGATATCACCAAGCGCCGCGGCCGTATCCTGGGCATGAACCAGGTGGATGGCATGCAGCAGGTGGTGGCCGAGGTGCCGCTGGCCGAAATGTTCAAGTACGCCACCGATCTGCGCTCCATGACCCAGGCGCGCGGCTCTTTTGCCATGACGTACGAGCGCTACGAGGAAGTGCCCGCCATGGTGGCGAGCAAGATCATCGAGGCGCACAAGTCCGAGGAAGAGGACGAAGAGGACGAATAATCCTTTTCAGAGATTGGCTTTATGGACCCTGCGCGGCTTGTCCACGCAGGGTCTTTTCGCTGGAAATAGGTGAGGCCTGGAGATGGATGAGGTGAGGGTTATGGGCAAACTGCGCGTGCAGGCGCGGGCCAAGATCAATTGGACGCTGGATGTGCTGGGCAAGCGGCTGGATGGCTACCACGAAATGGACATGCTGCTGCAATCGGTGACGCTGCAGGATACGCTGATTGTGGAACCGGCTCCGCAGCTGAGCCTGGAGATGCGCGGTTGGCCGCGCGTGCGTGTGGACGAGAAGAACCTGGTGCTCCGCGCGGCGCGCGCGTTGCAGGAGGCGACCGGTACGGCGCTGGGCGCGCGCATGGCGCTGGAGAAGCGCATTCCCGTGGGCGCGGGCATGGGCGGCGGCAGTGCTGATGCGGCGGCGGCGCTGGTGGGGCTCAATCGGCTGTGGGGCTTGGGCCTTTCCGCCGAAGAGCTGGAGTGCATCGGCCTGACCATCGGCGCCGATGTGCCCTTTTGCGTGCAGGGCGGGTTGCAGCGCGCTGGCGGCGTCGGCGAGGTGCTGCGCCCACTGGAAACCCCGCGCACCTACTGGCTGGTGGTGGTGCAGCCCTGCCGGGGGCTTTCCACCAAGGATGTGTTCACCAGCCTGCGCGCCGACCAAATCGATCCGCGTGATCGCCCGCGCAACGATGCAGCCATGGCGGCGCTGCAGGCCGGGGATATCCAGGAGCTGGCCACCGCTATGGGCAATGCGCTGCAGCCGGTGGCCGCCGCGATTCGGCCCGAGATAGCCCAGTGCGTCGATCGCATCGCCACAACCGGGGCGTTGCGCGCACAGATGACGGGCAGCGGTTCCGCAGTGTTTGGCGTGTACGCCACGGCGCGCGATGCACGCACCGCCCTCGAAGTGCTTCGGAAGAGCTACCGTTCGGTGTGGATCGCCTCAAGCGCCCGGGAGGGCATCCTGATGGAGGAATAGCGCTTTTTGACGGGGCTGGGATACGGCCTGGGAAAATGCATAAAACTTGCTAAAGCGGCGACACTGTTACCATCCGATATCGAGGAGGGATGGTATGCACAGGGGTCGCGCTTTTTTTGCGATCATCGGCGCGGTGTGCGCGCTGGGCATTGGGTTGAACACGGGGGCTGGGGCGGGTGAGGCGCAGGCGGCGCTTTGGCAGGGCGAGATGATTCGCTTTCATGTGATCGCGCGCAGCGATGGTGAAGCCGATCAGCGCATCAAATTGGCGGTGCGCGATGCGCTTCTGGAGGAGTTTGGCGCGCGCCTGCAGGCCGATTCCTTTGAGGAGGCATCAGCGGCCATCGAGGCCAACCTGGGGGAGATAGAGCACACGGCGCGGGACACGGCGCGTGCGATGGGGGAGATGGGCGAGGTGACGGTTACCTTCGGCCCCTACGATTTTCCCACGCGGGTCTATGGGGATACCGTGGTTCCGGCGGGTATCTACCCCGCGCTGCGCGTGGTGATCGGCGGCGGGGCGGGGCGGAATTGGTGGTGCGTGATGTACCCGGCGCTCTGCCTGGTCGATGCGGACTGCACGGCCACGCAGCAGCAAGCGCTGCCCGTATCCGGCGCGCCGGAGCCTGCGGCGGAGCCGCAATTTACTGGCGCGCTGTGGGGTTGGCTGTGCTCGCTGTTTGAGTAGAGCGGTTACGCGAAGGGTACAAATGGATTCCGAGCGGGAGGGAACGCAATGCAGACCATGACACGGGGAAAGCGGGTTGCCGCGTTCATTGTATTGATGGTGACGCTGTTCTGCGCCAGTATGCAGTGGGTGGAGGCGGCGCAAAGCCTCTACTGGGGTTCGCGCGGCGAGAGCGTGAGCGCGGTGCAGCGCAAGCTAAAGCAGTGGGGATACTACGAGGGTGCGGTGGATGGCGTGTATGGGCAGAGCACCTATAACGCCGTGGTGAAATTTCAGCGCAAGAACGGGCTGACCGCAGATGGCGTGGTGGGCAGCTCTACGGCGGCTGCCATGGGCGTGCAGCTTTCGGGCGGAAGCAGCGCGCAGCAGGTGGTGCCCGCTAGCGGCTACAGTACCAACGAGGTGCAGCTGCTTGCGCGGCTGATCCACGGGGAGGCGCGGGGTGAGCCCTACACGGGCAAGGTGGCGGTGGGTGCGGTGGTGCTCAACCGCGTGCGCAGCTCCAGCTTTCCCAACACCATTTCAAGCGTCATCTACCAGCCCGGCGCGTTCGATTGCGTGGCCGACGGGCAGATCAACCTGAAGCCCGATAGCGATTCGCTGCGCGCCGCCCGGGATGCGATGAACGGCTGGGACCCAAGCGGCGGCTGCCTCTATTACTACAACCCCAGTACGGCCACCAGCGATTGGATTTGGTCACGGAAGATCCAGCTGAGCATAGGCAAACACAACTTTGCGGTGTAGGAGGGCTGGACATGGACGAGCAGGGGCAAAGCCTGGCGGGGGAGCGTAGCACGAGGTGGGTGGCCGGGGCGGTCATCGCGCTATTGGCGGCGGCAGCCATCGGGCTGGGCATATGGGGCATCCAGCAGCAGCGGGCGGTGCGTCTACTGCAGCAGCAGGTGCTTACCGCGCAGCAGCGCGCGGTATATGAAGTGGTGGGCAAGATGGCCGACATCGAGGTGCGCCTGGGCAAGCTACTGGTCTCCTCGGGGGCGAGCCAGGGCGACCTGCTGCTTGGCGACCTCAAGCGCCAGGCCGAGGACGTGCAGACCAACCTGGCGCAGCTTCCGCTTCGACACCAGGCGGTGAGCGGCACCATCAAGTTTGTGAACCAGCTGGGCGATTACGCCGGGGTGCTTTCGCAGAACATCACGCAGGGGCGGCCGCTTTCCGATCAGGATTTGATGCAGCTGGAATCCATGATGAACAACTGTGCGCAGCTCAACCAGCAGATGCGCGACGCCGAGGCCGACATCGCCAGCGGGAAGGCCTTGATGGAATCAACGGATCAGCTCTTTTGGCAGGACCCGCAGGAGGGAGCCTCGCCCATCGAGCGGATGGCCGGAAACAGCAACGGCATCGACTACCCTTCGCTGGTGTACGATGGGCCGTTCTCCGATGGGAAGCATCAGGGACCGCCGTTGGCGCTAGCGGGGCTAGAGAGCATTACCCAGGAGCAAGCGCTGGAGATCGCCGCTGACTTCGTGGGCCGCGAGCGCGTGCAACAGATTGGTCAGGGCATCAACACCCAAGGCATCATCCCCACCTTTGGCGTTTCCCTGCTCACCAACGATGGGACGCTCAACGTGCAGGTAACCCAGCAGGGTGGTAAGATTCTTTGGATCATGCCGGAGATGGCGAATTTCGGCGGTGGGCTGGACGTGGGCGAGTGTGCGGTAAAGGCCTACGAATTCCTGAGCTTGCACGGGTTTGGACACATGGAACCCAACTACTGGCAGACATACGATGGGCTGGCCATTGTCAACTTTGCGGCCTCGCAGGATGAGGTACTGCTCTATCCGGACCTCATCAAGGTGCAGGTGCGCATGGATACCGGAGCCGTCGTGGGCTGGGAGGCCAACAACTTCCTGATGAACCACCATGCACGCACGCTCACCCGCCCCAGCATCACCAAGGAGGAGGCCGCCCAAATGGTCAGTGACCGGCTGGCCATCGACCGCACCCGCATGTGCGTGATCCCCACCGAGCAGGGCGAGCGCCTCTGCTACGAGTTCGGCGGCACCTGGGCGGGCCGGTATTACCTAGTGTACATCGACGCGGTGCGCGGGCAGGAGATCAACATATTGCAAATCATCGATACCGAGGGCGGGAAGCTGAGCGCGTGACCTGACCGCACACAAAAGCCCGCGTTTCCTGCATGCGAGCGGGAATGCGGGCTTTGTGATGCAGCAAACGCGGCGTATATACTACTATTTTTTGGGGATGTATACGTAGGCGGAGTTGATCATGGTTCCTACATAGAATGTCTTCACGTAGGTGGTGCCGTGGTATTCCATGGTTTCGGGCGCGCCCTCCCATTTGTCGATAGCCAGAATAATATCGGGCACGAACGCTGGGTCCTCGCGCTCGGGCAATATCGATGCGTTTATGTACCGCACGTCGTATTTCCTGTCCCACCACATCGTGAGGAACGGATAGATCGCGCCGGATTTGCGGTACTGTTCTATGCCGATGCTGGTCGCGCCCAGGGTGCGAACCTGATCTTCAAAAGCTTCGAGCTTGGCAGGGTCCGAGCCCATGCCTACCGCGCGCAGGTCGTCGTACGAATAGGTGTGCCGCCCGGCCTCTTGGGGATTGGCAGCGGGAAGCAGGGGCTGAGCGGTGTTTTGCAGCATCGACATACCGCCCAATGTCAGCGTCGCCAGAAGGCCGCAGCAGGCCATTCCTCGCATCACGCGGCCCTTCCGCCATACGATCGGAATTAGCGGAAGCGCCGCCATCAGCACAGGCAGCATGTAGCGGGGGGTGGAGGTGAACCATCGCTTGAGCAGCGAAGAAGCAAGGATGGCGGCGACGATGGCGAGGGCATACGCGGCACAAAAGGTTCGGCCCTTCCTGCGAAATAGTGCATAGAGCAGCAAGATGGCCAATGAAACATACACCCAGGCCGAATGCATTGGGGAAGTGCGCGTGTCGTGCGATTGTGCGTTTTGGAGCGCCGCGGCAAATACTCCCGAAGAAATAGCGGGATCGTCCGTCGGCACATCCAGCCAGTCGCTGAGCTTCGCTATGCCGCGGTCGATGAACCTGTTGAGCCGATTCACCGGCCAGCCGCTTACGCTGTTGGCGATGATCATGCTTCCTTGCATAATCGTTTGCTGCGGACGGACGACTTGTTGATCGCGTTTGACCAATCCAGAGGAGTTGAGCATGAGGGCATCGCCCCCGGTAAAGTCAGCGTTTTGCAGGAGGGAACCTCCGCTCACCAGCAGCGTGCAGATCAGGACCGGCGCAACCAGCGTGCCGATGTCCTTCCACGCACGGCGCTTGAGCATGAGCGCGAAGGTCAGCAGCGCGAACGGTGCGAGCACATAGAGAGCGGTGAGTTTGCTTGCAATCGCCAAGCCTACCGCGCAGCCTATGCCCACCGCCCAACCTAGGCGTGCGCCTCGCGTGGCGGGTAAGCCGCGCCAGTATACGCATAGGTAGTACAGCGGCACCAGGCCCCAGAAGGCGGCGAGCAGGTCGTTTTGGGTCGTGGAGGCCTGCAGGATGGCGAGCTGCGTCGTTGCAGCCAGTATGGCGGCGATCCAGCGCCCGCGCGGGCCCGCACCCAGCTCCGCGGCGATACCCGCCACCGCCAGGATCGCGCCCAGGTAGGCAAACCAGTGCGCGAGGTTGGCAAGCCGATCTCCGCCGGTAAGCAATACCAGCTGTAGAATGTACATCGCGTTGAGCGGCCCGCCGGTGAGCTGCCGCTTAGCCTGGGTCGGGTAACCGAACACCGAGCTGTTCTTGAACCAGAAAAACACGCGGGTCATGTGGTAGGTTAGGCTATCGTAATTCATGGGTGGGTAGAGCACGGCGCAGAGCAGCGTGCCCAGCGCGAACACGGCAATGATCGCCCCGCCGATCCAGGCATACCAACGGATGCGCGACGTACGCGATTCGCAGAGCCGCTGCCAGCCTGCGATCAGCGCTTTGTATCCGATCGCGGCAAGGAGGGCGCACATCACCAACCAGAACAGGAACAAAGGCAGGGCCTTGCATGCCTTTAGCAGGCTGAGCCCCTCACAGCCCAGCACCGTTAGCGTGCTAAAACAAACCGTCGCATCCAGCGCCGCGCGGATTTTTTTCTGCCCTTGCCCCAGGCGGATGAGGTATATGAGGCTCCAAGCGACGCACAATATGATAACCATAAACCCTCCTCAGCGGCTCCGAAGAATGGTGTAATTGTACCATACTTTGCCCTGGCACAAAAGCTTGTTTTGGAATGCCGCTTTCCGAGTCTTTCACCCTTCGGGGAACGATGCGGAATAATGCGGGAAATCAGTCCATTTGGAACAGCCCTAGAGGGGCCGGAAATCTTGAGAAATCAAGGGCAGCACCGCACAAAACAAACGAGCCAAGAACTGTATAATGAAGGCATGAATAAGCAGATGACGTTATCGGCGCTGACGGACGAACTGGCGCAAGCCAGCACAAGCTCTGTATACATTATCCGATATGACAACGATGACGGAGGTCATCGAAAGCCGAGCTTTTTCGGAGCTTTGAGGTGTTGACTCCAGCAATCTCATGCCCTTTAGTTGTAAAGACGCGCAATGGAGGGCGCTGCAGATTTCCAGCCTGGTCATGAAGCCTCTTGCGATCGCTTGAGCGATGTGAATAAGCGGATCGGCATAGTAGTCCCACAAAGCTGCAAAGGCTGAAACAAATTGCCTATTGTTTTTCACCATGCTAAAATGGCAGTAGGGAACGCCACGTTTTATACTTTGTGGCGGGCCGGGATCGGAGGGGGCAATGACAGTTTATATCGACGCGGATGGTTGCCCTGTCGTAGACATAACGGTGAGAATCGCCCGAAGGCATAGCATCCCGTGCGTCATCCTCTGTGATACGGCGCATGTGTTCGAAAAGCAGGGCGCAACGACGATCACCGTTTCCAAGGGCGCGGACAGCGTGGATTTTGCACTGGTTAACCGATTGCATCCCGGGGATGTGGCGGTGACGCAGGATTACGGCTTGGCTGCGATGTGCCTTGCGAAGCGGGCCATCCCAGTCAGCCAGGACGGTATGGTATACAGCGATCAGAATATAGATGCCCTGCTGCTGGCGCGGCACACGGCGCAGAAGATTCGGCGCGGAGGCGGCAGATTGCGCGGCCCGGCCAAACGAACGCCGGATCAGGATGCTGCTTTTGAGCGGATGCTGGAGCGGCTGCTAACGGAGGGGATCGGATGAACGGACAAAACCGCGGCAGCATTGCGATCGGCGCACTGGTAGATATTGTGCTAAAGCACGATCAAGGCACCGGCGACCTCACCTGAGGCCACGTCAAACACATTTCGACGAAAAGCGCTTTTCACCCCCATGGCATCAAGGTCATGCGGAGGAAGGCGAAGCGGTAGTTCCGGCAGATTGCGAGGGCGATGGGGTGAACTGTTGCCTCTGTAGCCTAGCTATGGTATACTCGCCACATAGTTTGAACAGTATCTGCATTGTGTGCGGGAGGGTTTGCCATGTACGAGAATGCATTTGCCGTTTTCCCGACTCTTGAGACGGAACGGCTATTACTACGTCAACTCGAAATTTCTGATGCTGATGATATTTTTGATTATGCAAAGAACAAAGAGGACTTCATTTATACGGATGGGTTTCCGCATGAATATGAAGAAGTGAAGTTCGTTGTCGATATGTGGCGAAATGATGCCTATGCTTCCAAGCAGTTCATTCGCTGGGGCATTGTGTTCAAAGCTGAAAACAAAATGATTGGCGGCGTTTATCTCTTTTTGCCGCAAGGAAACGATTCTGCGGGACGGATCATGGATATAGGTATAGACATTGCGCATAACTACTGGAGCAAAGGTTTTGCTACAGAAGCAATTGAGTGCGCAAGTCGATATGCCTTAAGCAATATGGATCTAAGGCGAGTACAGGCGCAGGTGGTTCCTGAGAACATTGGCTCAATACGAGCATTCGAAAAGGCAGGGTTTTCTAAAGAAGGCACTCTACGCAATTTTTGTCACTACAAACATAACGGGAACAGTTTTAGAACCATGGTAATGTTATCAAGAATACCAGATGACCTTCGTTAGTAAACGCTTTCACGCTTGCGCTCGGTCGGATGGCGGGGCGCAAGCGTGAAAAGTGCTTATGCTAAACGTTGCGTTCGAAGATAAAAGAGGAAGACCCGTCAGGCCCGGTTTTATAGTATTTTCCAGACTTCCTTCTTTGATGGATACGGCACGTCAGGATTATCGTGAAATATGTAAACAGAGGTTAGCGGATGGTCCTGATACCATACTGTAAATGCAGATTTAGGTGAAGTGCAAAAACAAATTGTATCTAGGCCGTCGTTCCCTAATACCGTGACGCCCGCGCGGCGATGCGATCGGCCAGCAGCTCCTTCTGAAAATCCATAGCCTGGGCGGTACTGACAATATCCGTTGTGGGGGTTCATGATTTCGCCTCCTCATCGGATTTTCTATCTATCCCTCAAGTCGAGATATAAAGCAAGTCATTTCTTTTGCTCCGGCATGGAACGCTGGACCGCCCGAACCAGCGTGTCGATGGCAACCCAGCAGAGGCGTAGCCCTCCTGAATGGTACGGAAATATCCGAGGGACGGCGCGCCAGCTTGCGGCCGGGGTTCATGATATATACCAGCGCTTTAGTCTCGCCGCCGCCCTTCAGACGAAATCGCATGGTCTCGCGGCGGTAAAGCGTGGGCCAGTCCTCGTAATGGTCCAGGCTCTCCAAATCGTCCGGCTGGATCGCCCAGATCTTCACCGGCACTTGTCCGTTTTCCGCCCGCTCCACCGTGGCTACCGCCGAACCGTTCAGCCCACGAAAGCGGAGCTTGTGGCCGGGTAGAACCCCGTGGGCGAAATGCACCGCCGTCGGGCAACGTCGCGCCATCTCGTAAGCCACATTGTAATACCAATTCCAACTACGTTTTGCCACAATCCAACGGATCTTTTCCGATCGGCGTTGTCGTGCCTCGGTCAGCGTAGCTGCTGGCTACGCCTCCTTCGGACTCCTAGTCGAACGTAAAAATCTCTCGCTGGCTTATTGGCAAAACCTAATTGGAATTGGTATCATATCAGATTCTTGGTAACAGTTATCTTTCCTTTTCGTGTAATATAGAAAAAGCAGGCAGTCATTGCGATCTGCCCGCTGCTGAGGTGGTAGGCCTTCAGGGACTCGAACCCCGGACCATCTGGATATAAGCCAGGTGCTCTAACCAACTGAGCTAAAGGCCCATATGGGGGAGTTGCCTCCCCCGCTCGATCGACATGTTAACTCTACTCCCAGCGTCAGTCAAGTGCGACCGTGATTCATAAGAATCGAGGTGCCGATAGGTGACGCCACTACTTTACCTCATCCCACGCAATGATCGTCGGCGCATTGCGGCGGGTTGGATCTGTGGAAAACGGATCGACCACTTGACCGTGCTGGGCGGGCACTAACAGATTTTTCTCCATCGGATATGTCTCCATCTCACCGTCCTCCATCGCCAGGGTTGGCGCTTCCGCTTTCTCATCTTCAAAGACATCGCCTTGACAAACCCAAGTCGGCACCGCCCAGCAGATATCGTCCCGTGCAGGGTCATAGTACAATACATATCCCAGGCTCAAGGCTTGTATGCTGCGGAGTTTCCCTTCCGCGATCATCGCCTCTAGCGCGCGCTTGACATCTGCGAAGGATGCCAGCGGAACATCGGCGTGCTTCACGTCCTGAACCTGCACAAACGCTGCGAAAAGCGAAAAATCCTGAGGAGATTTCGCCCAAAATGTGGTGTCGCTACTCAGCGCAACCATCCGCTCTGTTTTGACATCCGCCGGCGATGCCATGAACTCACCCCCACGGGATAAGAGCACAGGGATTCCCTGTAGGCATTGACGAATGTACAGTTCATACAGGCCGGAACTCGTCAGCGGTTGCCCAAACTCACCGGTTGCTTTGTTGTGTTGATAGATTCTCCCATGCACGGCGGCATGCGAAAGAACGATGTTCCCCGCCATCGCTTTCCCCAAGCACTTCTCGATCTCAGAACGGCAAAGCGCCATCGCGTCCCTTAAAGACATAGGACAATCCTCCGCGATGACCTCCCAATCCGCATCAGCTGGTGTGAAAAGCAGGTTTTGTTTCGTACCAATGCGGTCGCTTTTTTCCGTGATGCCCTCTCCGTAGGGATTTCCTACGGAATATTGCAGCGTATTCGGTTCGTTTTGCATTACGCTATATCCAGACAGCACTATGTTATCTACCGCACTCGCAGCCTCGACG